>NZ_BAABGX010000003.1:0-821979 GCF_039541795.1 Nibribacter koreensis
GGCTCTTGCTTTTTAACCATGCCCAGGTAAAGGCTCCCCCTTGCTTTTCACACTCCCTAAAGGTAGATTCTCCTACTAACAGTATCTGAATTTGTTTTTCTTATGAATAGAAGTCCTTATTCTTTATAGTTGACCTCTACTTTTATTTAACTTTGTTGGAATTTCCTCATTTGATATTTATATAAACAAGAAAGGCTCCGTATACGGAGCCTTTCTTGTTTATATAAATATCTCTTTAATTCCCTCCTGCAACTACATACAATAAGTTTTCCTTAGATATATACTTTGCAGCGGTTGCTGAAACTCTTTCTGGTGTCATATCTAAGAAAGATTTAACCAATGCATGATAATGGTCTGGAGCTAACTTTAAGAATACCGTTGATTTATACCTATCAACTTGATCAAATAGAGTTGCCTCATCAGAGATAAACTTACCGCTTAGGTGCTTTTTCACAGTATGCATTTCATCTTCTGTAACAGGTTCTTGTTTTAACCTATCTAACTCTGTCTCTATTTCAGCAATTGTCTCGTGAGTTTTATCTCCTTTAACTTCAGTGCCAATGGTAAAGGTTGAGCTATGCTCTTTTGTGGATAAGGAAGCATAGATGCCATACGTGTACCCCTTGTCTTCTCTTATATTTTTCATCAGTCTGGATCCAAAATATCCACCCAATAAGTGAGTAGTGAAATACAGGGCTGGAAAATCTTGATGGGAAGGTGATATAACTTCATTGCCAACCCGTAAGGCTGCTTGTAAGGTATTCTTAGTAGTTACTCTCACCAATGATGTGCTGACCGGTTTACTACTTAGTTCTTTGTGTGCTTGGTTAGGTTTTAAGGGGGGTACAGTTTCATGGTGAACTGCCTGTAATATTTGTTCTTTGGCTGAGGGAGATATGTCTCCTGTTAAAAATATATGGCAATCATGTAAATGGTAGTGTAAGGCATGAAAGGCTCTTACCTCCTGCAATGTAACTGCATTTATCTCTTCTTCAGAAATGAAAGTTGCGTAGGGATGATTAGCACCATACAGTTTTACTGAATACGCCTCTGATGCCAAATAACCATTTTTTTGCTTATCTACAGATAGTGCTTGATTCAACCTTTGTTTAAGTAACACCAATTCGTATTCAGGAAAAGAAGGAGCCTGAATGACTTCTAATACTAAAGGAATCAAATCCCCTAGGAATTTTGACAGACAGTATAAGGTAACCGTAGATCTATCAAATCCATGGGATACATCTAAGGTTGCCCCGTAGAAGTCAGCCATTTCTGCAATTTGTCTGGCTGTTCTAGTAATGGTCCCTTCTAACAACATTTTTGCTGTTAGTGATGCTATTGCGGGTTTAGGTTGAAACCACTTACCCGCTTTAAACACAAATTCAACCCGTGCTATGGGTTGAATTGTGTTATGAGCGATATGTATAACCGTACCAGAGTTGGTTGTAATTACCTCTGGGATGAGTAAAGGAATATCAGCTGTGTCAAGAATACCTGGTGCTACCGTACGATTCAAACTCATATAAAATTATTATTGCCCGTCAAACTTGAAATGTAAAGAGAATCTCAAAGTTTTAGATAATGGGTTATTCTGCTCATTTGGAATTAAGTAAGCCGCATCAAGTCCAAATTGTTGGTATCTGATACCTAATCCCATTGATAGATATTTTCTGCCGCCTTTTAACTCGTTTTCAAAAAAGTAACCAGCGCGGGCCGCAAAGGTATTATCATACCAATACTCTAAACCAGTAGATAGAGTGATTTCTTTAAACTCTTCACTTGCACCACCTGGGGCATCATTAAATGATTTAAAAATTCCAGCAAAGACATTGGTCTGGTCATTGGAAGAGGCGTCCTCTGGCGCAGAATATGGCACTAAGAGCTTGTTCCCATCAATGGCTAAGGTGATTTTGTTGTAAGGATCCATCTCCATGGTCAAGGCCGTTCCTAAGCGTAAATTAGTAGGCAGAAAGTCTTTTCTTCCGGCAGTGCTATAAGAGATTTTGGCGCCTAGGTTAGAGATGTTACCACCCAACGCTAGGTTAACATTTTTACTCCCTATGCTCAAATCTCTTGTATAATAGATACCCAAATCAACAGCGGCAGAGTTGCCAGGTTGTGACTCATAGTTACCGCTTGGATTCACTACATTGGTGTTGCCAGCCAAGTTGGAACGAATATATCGAGCTCCTACGCCCAAGCTCAAGTTTTCACTAAGCTTTTGGCCATAAGACACGCTTACTGCATATTCCTTTGGGTTAAAGGGTTGCTGGTCTGTGCCCGTTTGTGAAAACACAATTTCACCTAGGTCAAAATACATCAAGGAAACAGCGATGGAGGAATTAGGCGTCAGCCTTTTGTGACCTGACAGGTAGGCCAAGTACATATCATTGACAATTTCTTTTAACCAAGGAGTGTAGGACAAAGAAGCTTCAAAATCAGACTCTAGAAAGCCCAGTTTAGCTGGGTTCCAGTAAGGGCTGTTGGCGTCTGGAGAAGTGGCCACGCCGGCATCACCCATGGCCGCTGCTCTGGCATCTGGCGCTACTAACAAGACTGGCACCGCGGTGGTAATTGGGCGGTAATTTTCTACATTCTGACCAATTGAATTTTGACCCAACACAGTTAGGCCAGACGTGGCCACTAGTAGAAAACAAAGCAAGGTAGACCTGAGCATGGTATGGTTCATGTGGTATAGATTGGTATAGCGTAGGTGGTTATTTCAGTAAGACTAATTTTTCAAACGTAGAGGTAGAAGACCCGTCTACACGAGAACGGACATTCACCTTATAAATATATACTCCTTTCCCTAATTTACCATTATAATCATCTCTGCCATCCCATGTAAGGTCAGAAAAATGACTGCTTCCGGTGCTGGTGCCATGGAGCGTCTTCACTAATATACCTGATACGGTAAATATTTGAATAAGTATATCTAATTCCTGACCACTCCTATTGTGATCAAAATGGAAAGTAGTCTTCTCTAAAAACGGATTGGGGATGTTAAAAACATGGTCTAGTGCTAACTTCTCTGTAGAAGCAACAATAAACTCTATACGAGCCAGCGCAGAATTGTTATGCGTGTCCCAAGCTTTCAATTGCAGGGAATGCGGCCCCGGTGACAGATTCTTTAAAGAGTAACGGACCTTGCCAGATTGGTAGCTGTCAAGATCTGCGGTGTAAAAATCATTTAGTACCAATGGGTCAGAGGTTTTGTCATCCAGAATAGCCGTTATCTCATGGCCAATCCCCGCGCCGGCCGTGTTGATGCCATTCTCATCAGAGAGGTGAGCCAAGAGCACAGCATTGCTCCCCGTCGTCCCACCAGACACAAATGACTCGTCATTCATATACAACTGAATCTGCGGTATGGAATTGTCTGCTGCCACCTGAGCATCTGCTCCGCCCACTGGCACAAAAGATGCTCCGTTGCCATCTGTAGTAGAAGATAAGGCATAGAGGTGCACCTTGCCCTGACCAATCTGATAATTGATGTCCTTAGGCACGACAAAGGTGATTTGAAACAGTCCATTCTGTACGCTGGCAATGCCGTCATAAAGAAGATTATCCCGTATGGTTACCTTCCTGACAGGGTCTTGATCGCCTAGGGTAGAGATAGTATTGGGCTTGTCATACACAGACACATGCACCTTGCCTTGAAAAGCCTGTGCAATTTGACCTTGTGCATCTGTTACCTGCCCTTGCAACACCACCTTAGACAGTGCATGTAAAGTGTCTGTAGTGGCGGTAGAAGCGGGCTTGCCGTTTACGTGCGTAACCGCCACAGTTAAGGCCGGATACGCCAGTCGCATGGTAGGGTCTCCCAGCAACGCGAAGTTGCGGTTATTTACCTGTGACAAGCTGTTGTTTTTGGTATAGCGCGTCAGGTATCCTAAAGTAGGCATGGCACCAGAGGCCAACGGCGTAAAGGCAGCCTGAAAGAAACTGATATTCAGTTTACGGTTACCATCAGAATACACTGGCCGCGTGGTGGTCAATAAGCCCACGGCACCGCCCCCAGGGTGTAGTAAGGCTGTCTCTGCGCCTGAGTTTCTTCTGGGGTCATCATAGCGGCCAATCTCACAAGTAGCGGTGAGCAGAAACGTCAGCTTGTCAGGGTTCTTCCAGGCCAGAATCTCATTGATGGTTAGAATCTGTTCATCAGCCAGACTTACCTCGTTCCCATGCCCCGTATAATTCACAAGCAAAGCCCCCTTTTCAATGGCATCCTGTAAGGCCTTGTTAGTAGCTGGTGAACGCTTGCCATTAGGCACAGATATTTGCGGATACAAATCCAAGTACAGTTTCTGTGAAAGATATGCCGGATGGTTCTTCTCCACGTAGGCAGACAGGTTCTCCGCATCCCCTAAATGTTCGTTTACCTCGCCGTCATCTGCCAGGAACACTAAGCGGTTGCGCCAGTTGCCCTTAGAAGCCTCGCTTTCATATTTTAGAATCTTATCTACCAATAAATCAGCCTCGGCAGATGTCTTGGCCGGCAAGCGCCCTATGCCAATATCCAACATTTCTTGGGCAGAGAAATTGGTCTCAGACCATTCTCCCTCATGTGCGTCCAGTAACCCGAAGTAATCGTCTGAAGAATAGGAAAACACCGGATGCAACGATTCTCTGGACTGGTAAATAGGTACAAGATGCGCCGAAGCGTTGATTCTAAACCTTGGGTCATAGCTGGCGTCTCCCAGCAACAACAGATTCAGTTGTTGCTCACCCTGCTTCTGGCTGCGGTCATACAGCATCTTCATGAAATCCCGGATAGCCGTCCAATCCCGCTGTCCCGAGGCGAATTCCTCAAACACCTGCGGCAAGGACACTACTTCTACTTGTAAGCCGTTGCGCGACCTTCTGTGCGCAGCCAGGCGTTGCGCTTGGGGCAAGAAGGCAGGCGGCGCCAGAATCACCAAATCCAAATCGCCGGCCGTGTTCAAGCTGTGCAGATTCTGATTAGCCACCTTCCCAATGAAGGCAGGAGCCGGGAAGCTGTTGCCGGTAAATGCAATGAACTCCCGCAACTCTGTGCTGGTGGCCGAAAACTGACCACCGGCAAACACCTGCTGCACCGGTTCTGTCACATTGGTCACATCCCAGATTTGTGCCGAGGCAGGTACATTCCCAATTTGATACGTAGTGACGGGCTGTTGTAAACTGGCCATTGACCGGAAGGTAGTTTGCGAGCCGTACAACTTCAACTGCCGCTGCGCAAACAAAGAAAAGTAATTCAAGTAGCCCACCGCTGAAGAGCTTCTGCCTGGCTGAAAGGCATATGAAACCGCCAACTCTCCAGAATAAGCGAGGCTGTTAAGGTTCTGAACAAAGGTTTTAGAGTTATTGAAGCCAGCGTCATGGTAGGGGTCACCCGCGTCATAGCCCTGCATGAAATGCTCACCCAATACTGAACCGTTCAAAGAGACTTTAAACGAAGAGGTTTCTGGGGAGCTACCCATCACGGCAGAGGAGAGATAAAGCAGGCTGCTCGGTACCAAATCAGACGCAGAAAAAGTGAATGGGTTCTGTTGGGTAAACGCATTAAACTCTTCCCCGTACCACTCCCTACCCGATTGAATCATGTTCTTGCTGTCCACCTCATGGTGCCACCGCTCGTCAAAGCTGGACACCACAGGATATGAGCCGGGCACAGAAACTCTGGAAGCCACCCGTTTTCCCTCTGTGGGCCCAACCGTTAAGTAGTAATAGGTGGTGTCACTGAACAGGTTTTTGGAATGGACAAAAGGTGCCCCGCCGGCTGTGCTCACTGCCCAGGTGCTGGGTCCTTGTCCATAGAAAAGAAGGTAATCATTGGCATCAAAGGCGCCGTCCTGCTGGCCTTCTACCCAGATGGCATTCTCCGTCAAGTCATCGGGTCTGGGGGCGCTGTTGGCTTGGGGTAACATGCCGCCGCCGTTGCCAAAGAGCCGCAAGAATCTGGGGTTGAGGTTCTGCACGTTCACGCCCATGCTCTGCAAGGCGGCGCGGTCTAGTTTGTACATACCCGTAGCCGGTACGCCAATCTTAAACCACTCGCCAGAACTCAACACAGACCGCGTTACATTTCCTCTCAAAGGTTGAGGAACCGCACCGCCTGTTTTTCTGCTAGCTGGGGCTGGAGGACTACCCGCTCTATACCTGTAACTAAACTTCACCAATAGCTCCACCGCCCCGGTCTGCGCATTCAACCTATACGGCTGAAAAGAAACGGTGCTAATAGTCTGTCTATTGGAGGTACCCGTGCTTACCTGCGGCGTGATGTCCGTTTTTAGGCTGTTTTTAGGAAAAGAGCCCAAAAACGAAGAGGGCAGGGACGTAAATTCCTGATGCGTGAATTCAACCGAGGAGACGGCAACACCGGGAATAGTAAAATCATAAAAAGGAAGCGCTCCCGGTTGACTGTAGGAGGCTTCCTCAAAGGTTGGATGCGTAGAAATAGATTTGCCTGTAGTACCAGTGGCAGGTGTTGAACGCCAGGTAATGGTACGGGGCTCCTCCTGTTGGGCAAAAACAGCCGCAGCAGGAAACACCCAAAGGCAAAGGCCTATCAGTAGGTTTCTAAACAGGTGCATGTACGCGGGGTAAAGGTATTCACTCCGCAACACAGCCCATATAGCATAGGTTCAGCCAGATAGGGGCGTTTGGCAACAGAACGGTCTGCTTAGTTTGCTGTGAGACGGTAAGAAAACGACTCCATAATCATGTTGGCCAACAACTTCTTGCAGGCCTCTTCTACTTTCTGGGCGGCGGCCGCCTCGTCCTGCGCCTCAAGTTGCAGTTTAATGTGCTTTCCAATGCGCACATCAGACACTTGCTCCAGTCCCAAATGCTCCAGTCCCAGCATCACGGCTTTTCCTTGAGGGTCTAATAATTCAGCATGAGGCATGATGTCAATCTCGGCAGTGAATTTCATATAGAAGAAGGTTTTATGAGCGATAACAAAATGTATAGGGCCACCAGCAAAGGAACCGCGGTAAAGTTAAGCCAAGCCAGCAACACTATGGTCAAGATCATGAAGATAAAACGGATCTGGTTGCCTTCCCACTTAAGGTTCTTGAACTTGAGCGCAAACAGCGGCAGCTCAGATATAAGCAGGAAAGAAAACAGCACGGTGATGCCCAGCAAGAACCAAGGATTCAAGATGATGGGCGTGAGGCCGTAGGTGTCAAAGGCCAGGATCAACGGAAAGCTCACTATGAGCATGGTGGTGGTAGGCGTAGGCACCCCAATAAACGAATCTGTCTGGCGCGTATCTAGGTTGAACTTGGCCAGACGCAGGGCAGAGAAAACCGTCAAGATAAAACCAGCAAAAGGCAACAACGTGTCCAAGGTGAGCCCAAAGTAGCCGGACTGCACGCTTTTCTCCAGCAGCTTGAACATGACCATGCCCGGCACCACGCCAAAAGACACCATGTCTGCCAGAGAGTCTAGCTGCTTGCCAATCTCTGAGTGCACATGCAAGATGCGCGCCACCATGCCGTCCCAGAAATCAAAGAACACCGCCAGGGCTACCAGATAGGCGGCGCCCACTAACTGCCCCTGAAAAACAAACGTGATGGCCAGACAGCCGCAGAGCAGGTTCAGGCAGGTGATAAAGTTAGGAAGGTGTTTTTTCATGTGATGAATGGCTGGTGGTCGTTTTTGGCTTGTTTTCCAGAAACTAGGTCAAAAACGGATTATGCCTTTTCTCTTCGCCAATGGTGGTGCTTGGGCCGTGTCCTGGATGTACCGTCACATCATCAGGTAACGTGAAGAGTTTGGTTTTTATGCTTTGGATGAGCGTCTCGTAGTTTCCGCCGGGCAAGTCTGTGCGGCCAATGCTGCGCTGGAAAAGCACATCACCGCCAATCAGGTTCTTGGAGGCTTCGTGGTAGAATACCACGTGCCCCGGCGCATGGCCCGGCGCAAAAATCACGTCCAGTTCCGTATCGCCAAATGTTACCGCTTCGCCTTCCTTCAAGAATTTCTCGGGTAGCTGCTCTGCGTACATAGGAAAACCATAGGCGGCAGAATAGGTAGGCACGGCGCGCAGAACAGATAAATCGTCCTCATGAATCTCTAACGGCACGCCGTAGGTGTCTGCCACAAACTTGTTGCCCAGCACGTGGTCAATGTGGCAATGGGTGTTGAGCAAGCGTACCACTTTCAACCCCTCAGTCTGGATGAAATCCTTTAGTTGTTTTTCCTCTTGGGCGTTGGAACAGCCGGGGTCAATCACCACGCATTCTTTGGTGGCATCATACAACACGTAGGTGTTCTCAGAGAAAGGATTAAACGTAAAGCTCTTGATTTGCATAACAGAAGGTGCCTGCGCACATTTTGAAGGGGCTAAGTTACAGATTTCAGCGGCACAAGCCGTACCTTGGCATATGATTTATGATTACATGGTAGTAGGCCACGGCCTGGCCGGCGCAATTTTGACCTGTTTTCTGGAAAAGAACGCAAAAACGGTCCTGGTATTGGATGTCAACAAACCCAATGCCGCCTCAAGGGTGGCCGCTGGTCTCATCAACCCCGTAGCCGGCAAGCGCTTTGCCAAAAGCTGGCAGGTAGACGCCTTCCTGCCCGAGGCCAAGCAATTCTACCAGGAGCAATCTCAGGTGTTCCATACACCCTTCTTCCATCAGAAACCCATCTTAAAACTGTTCTCTACGCCAGAGGAGCAAAACACCTGGATGGGCAAATCTGCCGAGGCTATTTGGGACGATTACATTGAAGCCACGCATCTGCAGTTGCCGCCCTCAGATGACGTCCACCAGGAACTGGGCGGTTTGCTCATCAAACAGGGCGGTTATGTAGAACTGCGTAAGTTTTTGCAGTTACGGGAAGAGGCCTTGTCCCAGCGGCAAGCCATCCGCAGGGAAGCCTTTAACTTTTCTGAGTTAGAGCTGTTACCAGACGGAGTGAAATACCAAGACGTACAGGCCAAAAAAATCATCTTCTGCGAGGGAGCCGGCGCGGTCAAAAATCCGTACTTTAAGTGGTTGCCCTTTTCTTTGAACAAAGGCGAAATTCTGGACATTTCTGTTGAAGGATTTGCCGCGCCCTATATCTATAACAAAGCCGTTTACGTTGTTCCTTTAGGAGAAGAAAAATACAGAATTGGAGCCACCTATAATTGGCGTGATTTAGAGGAAGTTACCACGCCCGAGGGGCTGCAGGAACTGGTTCATAAAACAAAGGATATAATAAAGAAACCTTTGCAGGTCACAACACAGTATGTAGGAGTACGGCCCGCCGTGCGTGATCGTAAACCCTTGGTTGGCCTTCATCCAGAACTACCGCAGTTGGCGGTGTTCAACGGCATGGGGTCTAAAGGCGTTTTAATGGCTCCCTTGCTGGCGCAACAATTGATTGGGTTATTAGAAGGGCAGGAGCCGCTTTGGAGGGAGGTAGACATTGCCCGGTATTTTCCTTTATATTTAGCATCTAAGTCAACCATATGAGTCAACTCTATACGCGCTTTGTCTGTGTGCTTTGCCTGGTGCTTCTAGGACTAGGAGGCAACCATGCCGCGCAGGCCCAGGCTACCAGTCCAGATGATTTTGGCAAGAACCGCATCCAGTACAAACGGTTTGCCTGGCAGTACTACAGCACGCCCAACTTTAACGTGTACTATGCCCAGGGTGGCACAGAACTGGCCCAGCACGCCGCAGAGCACGCAGAGAAGGAACTCAAGCGCATCACGTCTCTCATTGGCTACTACCCTTACTCCAAGATCACCCTCATTGTCTACAACTCTGTCTCTGACTTAAAGCAGAGCAACATTGGCCTGGTGGATGACCCATACAAGGGCGGCAATGACGGCATGTTCATCAAAACCAAGATTGAGATACCCTATGAAGGTTCTCAAGCCGATTTGAAGCGCCAGATCAGCTACCGCATTTCTGAGCTATTGATTTCTGACATGATGTATGGCGGCAGCCTGAAAGAAGTCATCCAGAGTAATTACCTGTTGCGTTTGCCAGACTGGTTTGTGTCTGGCGCCGCCGCATACATCTCTGAAGGCTGGAGCGTGGAGATGGACAACTACGTGCGGGACATGATCTTGAAGACGGGCGGGCGCCGCGCAGATCCTTTGTTTGCACGCAACCAAAAAATGACCGGCCAGGCCATCTGGAATTACATCACAGAAAGGCATGGGCCCGCCGCCATCCAGAACATTCTCAACCTCACCCGCATCACCAGAGACATTGAGATTGGCATTGCCAGCAGCTTGAACATGCCGTACCGTCAGTTTGAAAAAAACTGGTTTGGCTATTATTTGCAGATGAACTCCTTTACAGAAGGACAGTTGGCCACGGCAGACAAGGACCACCGCCTCAGAAAAATCAACGCCCGCCATTACCAATTTTCAGAGCCGGTGTACAGCCCCAGCGGCAAGCAACTGGCCTACGTGATGTATGATCGCGGCGCGTATAAAGTGTTTGTGCGCGACATTGACCGCGGAAACCAGAAGCTCATCTACCGGGGAGGCTACAAAGTGCCCAATCAACAGACAGACCGCTCGGTGCCCATGCTGGCCTGGAAGTCCGAGACCGTCATTGGCATCTCAGACTACAGAAAGGGGGCTTTGAAACTACACCAGCAATCTGCCAGCAAGCGCTACTTCAGGTCCGTTGCTTCTGCCAAGCGTCTATTGGGCGGGGTGAACAATGAAATCAGCCTGAGCGGTTACAGCCAGATGACGGGTTTTGACTATTCAGATGACGGGCAGTTCTTGGTGATGAGCGCCGTCAAAAACAACCAGACGGATCTGTACCTGTTTAGGGGCAGCCGCCTGGCCCGCCAACTCACCAACGACGTCTATGATGACCTGCAGCCGGCATTCCTGCCGGGCACCGAGGGCAAGATAGTCTTCAGTTCTAACCGCATGGCAGATTCTTTGCAGGCCGCGCAGGGCAAGTTTGCCAACACCAACAACAACTTTGACATCTACCTGTATGACCCAACGGCTACCATTCAAAGGTTCTGGCAGCTAAGCTCCACGCCTGCCAAAGAAGAGATGCCCAAGGGGATTTCTGCCGAGGAACTGGTATACGTGGGGGAAGAGTCCGGCATCCGGTCATTGTATAGACACAACATCAACACCGGGGTCATTAACCGCGTGACTAACTTTGGGCAGAACATCAAAGCCTTTGACTACCATGCGGGTACGGGCAATCTAGCCTTTGTAGCGCTGGACCGCGCCAAAGAATACCCGTTTCTGTACCAAGGCCAGGCTTTGACGCCGGTGGGCACAGAGTTCAAGACAGAGCGGCAGCGCATCTTAGAGGCCCACTTGCAGCGCAGAAACCAACAAGAAGCAGACCGGTTAGCCGCGGCCCAGGCTACGCGCGCCCGGTTAGACTCCCTGGCCATGGCGCAGGTATCAGACTCTACTACTGTAACCACAGACAGTCTGGCTACTCCGCCAACTCCTGTCGTGACTCCACCACCGGCCAAACCCAGAACGGTGATGGCCTTGGGCTCTCCAGACTCATTAGACCTGCGCCGTTCCAGAGCCTATGACCTGCGCTTCGGCGTGAACAACATCGTCTCTTCTATTTACGCAGATCCGTTGCTAGGCTTCGGGTTTGTGATGGAGGTGGGCATGGCCGATTTGTTTGAGGATTACCGCATTAGAGGCGGCGTCTTTGCGCTCACAGATTTACGTACCACCAACTTCTACGCAGAATACTCTAACCTCAAAAACCGCTACGACTACCGCGTGGGCTATCAGAAGCAGAGCGTGTTCATTGATGAGGGAGGCGCCATTAGAAGACTCTCCAAGCATGAGATTCTCCCGGCGTTCAGCTATCCGTTGACCCACGCCATTAGCGTAAAAGTGTTGCCGCGGTACTCTAACATACGCTACACGGTTATTGAGAACTTCTCTGTGCCAGACGCAGTGCTGGACTTTGCCGGCATTGGCGGCGAACTAGTTTATGACAACTCTGTGGTGACCGGTATGAACATGCGTGAGGGCACCCGCATGAAAGTAGGCGTAACCCGTATGTATGGATTAGGCGCCGCATCAACCGGATTTGGCAAGTTCTACGCAGACCTTCGCCATTACCAGAAAATCCACAAGGAATTTGTCTGGGCCAACCGCCTGAGCTACGGACATTCTTTTGGTCCAGCACCCAAAAAGTACCTGTTAGGCGGGGTAGACAACTGGCTCACCGCCGATCAGGATGCTACTCCTATCTTTGACAATAACCTCACCATAGACACCTACCCAGCCGAGTTCTTCTACCTGGACTTTGCCACACCAATGCGCGGATTCAACTACAACGCCCGCAACGGTACGCGCTACGTGCTTTGGAACAGTGAACTGCGCCTGCCGGTCTTCCAGTACCTGTTTGAAGGGCCTATCAACTCGGGCTTCTTCCGGAACCTGCAACTGACGGGCTTCTTTGACGCCGGTACGGCCTACAACTCAGGTAACCCGTTCAGCGAGGACAATTCAGTGAATACCCAGCCCGTGCCGCGCCCTCCGTTTGAGGTGATTGTGCGCAACTTCAGGAACCCGTTCATGTTTGGCTACGGCGGCGGCGTGAGAACTACGTTGTTGGGCGTGTACGGCCGCTTTGACATTGCCTGGGGAGAGAAAGACTTGGTGCGCGAAGGACCTAAGCTATACTTCTCCATGGGCTATGACTTCTAAATCCGTTTTCGGCCTGTTTTCTAGAAAACAGGCCGAAAACGCCTAAAAGCAGAACGGCTTCTCTATCCAATAGAGAAGCCGTTCTGCTTTTAAAAAGTATCTGGTTTGTTTAGGCTTTTACAGTCTGGAGTAAGGCCTCAAACATCAGCCTTCCGTCAGTGTTGTTCAGCTCAGGATCTACGGCTCTTTCTGGGTGCGGCATCATGCCAAACACGTTCTTTCCAGCGTTAGAGATACCGGCAATGTTGTTGGCGCTACCGTTGCAGTTGGTGTCTTCGGTTACCTTTCCGTTGGCGTCACAGTACCGGAACATGATCTGCCCGTTGTCCTGCAGTTGTTTTAGCGTGTCTGCGTCTGCATGGAAACGACCTTCGCCGTGCGCAATCGGAATTTTATAGGCTTTGCCGGGCTCTAATAGAGAGGTTGGCAACAGGTCCGTGTTCTCTGGCGTGATGTACACGTTCTGGCAGATGAACTTCTGGCTGTTGTTGCGCAGCAAGGCGCCTGGCAACAAACCGGCCTCCGTCAAGATCTGGAAGCCGTTGCAAATGCCCCACACGTAGCCGCCGCTGTTGGCAAACTTGACCACCTCCTGCATGATAGGCGAGAAGCGGGCAATGGCACCAGAGCGCAGGTAATCTCCGTAAGAGAAGCCACCCGGCAACACTATAAAATCACAGTTCTGCAGGTCATGGTCTTTGTGCCACAGCCGTACAACTTCCTGCTCCGTGGTATGGCGCAGAGCATCAATTACATCTTGGTCACAGTTGGACCCCGGGAAAACGACAACTCCAAATTTCATGGCTCAAAGATAAAGAAAATACTAAGCTAGAACAGCCAGAAAACGGCCAATGTTCACTCTCTATCTTATCAACGATTAAATACCTTTATTTTTGTACTTTTACCTATTAAATACTTTTTCCAGAAGAGGTTATGCTACAATCCATGACAGGATTTGGGTCCGCGCAGTTGGAGACCGAATCATTTACCGTTTGCGTAGAAATTAAGTCACTGAACTCTAAGTCCATGGACCTGAGCGTGCGTCTGCCGCGCAGTCTATCAGATAAGGAGCTGGAAATCAGAAACATCGTCAGTAAGAGTTTGGTGCGCGGCAAGGTGAACCTATCAGTAGAGGTATCTAGAAACAGAGCCTCCGCCGGTCGCAACCGCATTAACACAGAGCTGTTGCAGACTTACTACAAAGAGCTGGAAGTTGCCGCCTTGAACTTGGGCGCCAAGTCCCCAGACTTGTTCAGGCTGGCCCTGCAGATGCCAGAGGTGCTACAGGCAGACACCGTAGAGGACAAAACCGAAGACCTGAACTGGGAGCAGGTGACGCCTTTGTTGCTGGAAGCCATTGATCGTTTGGTTGTCTTCCGAAACGATGAAGGCAAGGCACTCACCAATGAGATCATCTCCTACATTGACCGCATCAGAATCCTGCTGGCCGAGGTGGAAAAGCACGATCCTAGCCGCGTGGAGCAGATCAAGACCCGCATCCAGGGGCACATGCAGGAGTTGAGTTCTTCTGAGTCCTTCAACCAGAACCGCTTTGAGCAGGAGATGATCTATTACATTGAGAAACTGGACATTGCCGAGGAGAAAGTGCGCCTAATCAACCACTTGCATTATTTCACAGAAACCGTCTACCTGCCGGAACCAACCGGTAAGAAACTGGCTTTCATCTCTCAGGAGATAGGCCGCGAGATCAACACCATCGGGTCTAAAGCCAATGACTCTACCATTCAACACTTGGTGGTGGAGATGAAGGAGGAACTGGAGAAAATCAAGGAACAGCTCAACAACATTCTGTAAGCCTTTTTTCGTTTTTGCCCTGTTTTCTGGAAAATAGCCTAAAAACGCCCGCATGCTTAAAAATTTACTCTTCTCTGTTTGTCTTTTAGGCATGACCGTGGGCGCAAGCTTTGCCCAGTCCCGGGCCTGCGCCACCATGGAGTATGTGCAACTGCTAGAGAAGAACAGGCCGGGTCTGCGCGCGCAACTCAAGCAGCAGGCCAGAAACGTAAACCGCATAGACTACAAGCAACTGGACGGTAAACCGGTCTTAGGGCAGGTGGTCACCATTCCGGTAGTGGTGCACGTGCTCTACAACACCAACTCGCAGAACATCTCTGAGGCCCAGATCCAATCTCAACTAGACGTCCTGAACAAGGATTTCAGGCGCCTGAACGCAGATGCCAACAAAACGCCGGCTTTGTTCCAGGGCGTGGCCGCCGATGCCGAGATAGAATTCTGTCTGGCCAAGCAAGATCCCAACGGCGAACCCACCAACGGCATCACCAGAACTGCTACCACAGTCAAACAATTCTCTGGTCTTTCTGACTCTATGAAGTTTGACGGCTTAGGCGGAAAGAGTGCCTGGGACAGCAAGAAATACCTCAACATCTGGGTAGTGAACTTCTCTAATGATGCCAATATTCTGGGCTTCGCGCAGTTTCCTAATTCTGGGCCGGCGTCCACAGACGGCGTAGTGATAGATTACCAGGCCTTCGGGACTACGGGCACGGCCTTGAATCCTTATAGACTGGGCCGCACTACCACCCATGAAGTAGGCCACTGGCTCAACCTGTTCCATATCTGGGGCGATGAAAGCTGCGGAGACGATGAGGTACTGGACACGCCCACCCAGGAGGAAGAAAACACCGGTTGCCCCATCTTCCCCAAAGCTAGTTGCAGCAACACCAGTGACATGTTCATGAATTACATGGACTACACCAATGATGTCTGCATGAACCTGTTCACCACGGGGCAGAAGAACGTGATGCAGGCGGTGCTTAACTCAAGTAGAAGCGGCTTGTTGTCCTCTATTGGTTGCGTGGTACCGCAGGTGCCGGCCTTAGACGGTGCCTTGATTGGCTTTAAGGCACCCAGTGACATTGTCTGCAACAACAGTGTGGCACCGGTGGTGTATCTGCGCAACTGCGGGTCTTCGGCCTTGACCAACGTGCAACTCCAATACAAAATTGACAACGGCGTGGCCCAAAACTTTACCTGGACGGGGAATCTGGCCTCATTTACCACGCAAGAAATCTCTTTGCCTAGCCAGTCTGTGGCGGCAGGGGCGCACACCTTAACCGTTACCATTCTGTCTAGCAACGGACAAACCACAGACGGTAACAGTAGCAACAACACCGTGACGGTCAACTTTCAGGTGCAGGGCAATGCCTTGCCGCTGCTAGAAAGCTTTGAAGATGCCACGTTCCCGCCGGCGGGCTGGCGCATAAACAACCCGCAAGAGGACCTGACCTGGCAGCGTACTACCAAGGCGGCCTTTACCGGAAGCGCCTCGGCGTTCATGCAGAACATTGAGTATCCTGAGAATGGGCCAATAGATGAACTGGTATTACCGGCCATGGACTTGACGTCGCGCGCTGCGCCCAGGCTCACGTTCCAGTTGGCGTATGCCTTGCTTTCCAAAACAGGCTACTCAGACACTTTAGAAGTGCTGGTGTCTACAGACTGCGGTAACACCTACCAGCGCGTGTATAAGAAGTTTGGCCAGGCCTTGACCACCGTGACACCGTATTACATGGAGGATGAATTTGTACCCAATGGCACCTCAAAATGGCGTCTGGAGACGGTTGACCTCTCTGCCTTCAGTAACGCCAAAACCGCCATCATCAAGTTCAAGCACACCACTGACTTTGAGAACAACCTCTACCTGGATGATGTGAAAGTAGATGGCAATGCCTTGGGCACCGCTGAGGAGATAGCCTTGCAATCTGTCCAGATTGCCCCTAACCCTACCACTGAGTTGGTGCAGATTACCTCTTCAGAAGTAGCCATCAGTTCTGTGCAGGTATTAGATGCATTGGGCAAAGAACTACAAACCATCAACGTCTCCAGAACTGCCAAAGGCCAGCCTCTACAAGTGAATTTGGGCGGACTGCCAAATGGGTTGTACTTGCTGAAAGTAACCTCAGAAAAAGGCGTGACCGTGCGCCGGGTCGTTCTTTCTAAGTAGACTATTTAATGAAATCCGTCGGCTCGTTTTTAGCCTGTTTTCTGTAAAACAGGCTAAAAACGAGCCGACGGATTTTTAGTATAGACTGCTATTGAGGCAGGACCTGAGATGGATTGTTGGTGATAACACCAACAATGGCGACCAAGTGGAAGTGTTGAGGTGCCTAATTTTTTTTAGTTGGAAGAGTTTTTAGATTAAAAATAGTAAATAACCCTTGCCCTTGTTGGTGTTATCACCAACAAGCAGAACTACTTATCGGTTTAAATACAGGCCTGTATACCGGCGCAGATAATGACATCTCGCTTCTTTATAAGACCCTCACCTCCTGAATCAACAAAGAAAAGCACGTCGTTTTTGGCCTGATTTCCAGAAAACAGGCCAAAAACGGAAGGTGTATTTTTTCTGAAACGAAGCTTTTACAAAGCCTTGAAGAACGCCTGTATCAAGCCTATCACTTCCTTGAACTTGGTCAGGGGCAAGGTGCCGGCGGTATCTTTGGGGTGATGGTATTCTGTAGTGGTACCGCCTAATGTATAGAAGAAGAAAGAAGGAACGCCTTTCTCAGAGAAGAAATAATGGTCTGAGTTAGACGCCTTGCCGCGCACTTTCAAAGTAGGCAGAAACTGGTGCTGTTTGTTGAGTTGCTGGAGCAGGCTGAACTGCTTGGTAAAGACACTGCCGTTCACCACCATCATGCCTTCTTCGCCGGTGCTCATCAGGTCCAGGTTCAAGAGCATTTTGATGTTGGCTAGCGGGAACAGCGGATGCTCAGTATAATACTCAGAGCCTACCAGACCGGCTTCTTCGGCGGCGAAGGCTATGAAGGCAATAGAGTACCCGGGACGATTCTGAGGCTGGGCGTAATAGCGGGCCAATTCTAAGAGCATGGCGGTGCCGCTGGCGTTGTCATGCGCCCCCGGGAAGAGTACCTCTTTGCCGATGCGGCCTACGTGGTCATAATGCGCCGTCACTACCAGAAAAGAATCTGGCTTGCTGGTGCCGGGCAGATACCCAATCACATTCTGGCTACGGTAGTTTTTCTCCAAGCGCGCGTCCACGGCAAACTCTACTTTGTTGGCTTTGGCAGGCATTGAGCTTTCTAATACTTCTAGCACTGGCATTGGGTATTGGAAACTGCGCACCGTGCCCATCACCTTGGTGCCGGGTTGTAAGACAATGACCGCCGCAGCTTTCTGCAAATTCTTCTTGAACGGCTCGGGCAGGTTCATCAGATCCTGGAAGTGTCGCTGCCGCACCACCAATACCTGTTTGCGTAGGTTCTGGGTCAGGAAAGTCTGGGCTTCGTCTGGGTCTTGTAACAACAAGGTGTCAATGGGGTAGACAAAGCCAGAACCTTTGCCAGGGGCAGAGGCGGCGTACGCCAGAAAGTCTACACCCGGGGTCAATACCTTGCCATCAATCTTCAGGCTTAACTGATTGTCCAGGATGTTGACGGGCAGGGTGAAATGTTGCAAATAAGAACCGGCAAAAGACTTGAGGCCAATGCTGGCGTATTGTTGCTGTAGATAACTGGCGGCCAGACTGTCTCCTTTAAACGCGTAGCCTCTGCCGTGCATTTCCGGCGAAGCCAGTTGCGCAATGGTCTTCCGCACGCGCTGCATGTCCTGGGCAAAAGCGGGTAAGGCACTGAAAGCTAGAAGAAAGAAGATAAGCCGTTTCATGGCTACAAGATACGCAATTTCCGTTTTCGGCCTGTTTTCCGGAAAATAGCCTAAAAACGACGGCTCAGCCCCCAGAAGGCTAAGCCAAACACGCCGCCCACGGCATTGCTGATAGCGTCTACGGGACTGGTCACCCGGCCAAACGGCATGGCGCCCTGCAAGAACTCGGTGCCCACGCCAAAGCTGACGACGGCTAAGAAGGCAAGAAAAATAGTAAGAGAAGAGAGAGTCACCGATGGGTCTTTGTGCAAAGCCCAAAGCAAAAGAAACAGCTGGGTGCCGAAGATGATGGCATGGACCAGCGAGTCAAAGGTGAGAAAGTCCCACTCAGGAGCGGGCGGAAGCGCGTTGGCGGGCAGAAGCGTCCCAATTAGGATCACCACTGCCCACCCCAGCGCAGGTGCATAATAGCGTGTACGCACCCAGTTTTGCAATTAAGCTCCTACCAGTTCTTTGTACGCCTCGGCAGAAAGAAGCTCTTCTACTTCAGAAGCATTGTCAATGGACATCTTGATCATCCAGCCATCGCCGTAGGCATCTGAGTTCACCAGTTCTGGGTTGCCGTCAAGCTTGTCGTTGATTTCCATTACCTGGCCGCTCAAGGGGCTGAACAAGTCAGAAACAGTTTTCACCGCCTCAACGGTACCAAATACTTCGTCTTTGGCTACGTTTTTGTCTAGCGTGTCAATGTCTACATATACAATGTCACCCAGCTCACGCTGCGCGAAATCTGTGATGCCTACGTAGGCTACATCGCCTTCAATTCTTACCCACTCGTGGTCTTTGGTGTATTTTAGCTCTGCTGGAAAGTTCATGTGGTATGTGATTAAGTTTGCTTCAAAAATACATTCTTTTTTGGCTTGGAGGCAATGCTTAGTCAGATAAACTAAATCTAAGCTGAATACCACCCTCGGTCATGGTGTTTCTGAACGAGTTAGCCACTTTAGGGTCATTGATGTTCTTGGTGAAGTAGAACTGCAGGTTCAGGCGTTGGCTTACCACGTAGTCAATGGTTGGGCGTAACTGCACCTGCAAGCCACCGCTGGTCACCAGGTTGTTCTGGTATTCTTCGCCGTTAGAATCTACGCCAATGGTGCGTTGAATGGTCACGTTATCCCTGATGGTCAAGTCCAGGCGCATGGTCAATTCATTCTCCAAAGTTCTGCGCTGGCCGCCAATCCTGAACGGCACTCTAAAGTTGGTAGTGCTATACCCGATGCCCACTACGTAGTCCTTCACGCCGTTCTCGGTTACCTGCGCGTTGGTCATGTTCAAAAGCAAGGCGCGCTCGGTGCGGTATTCCATTCTACCCGTCAACTGGCCTTTTGTCCTGAAGTTAATACCAATCAAGGGCGCCATTGTTTCCGTGATGGACACCTGGTTGATGATGTGATACGGAATCACCTCGCCTAAGTCATTGACTCTGTCTGGGAAACCGGCCGGCTCAAACTGGTAGTCCAGCGATGAGCTGAAGTTGGCCAGCGTAAAGTTAGACTGGTACGAGTGGCTTAACGTGAACGAGCTGAAGTACTTCTGGAAGAACGGCACCTGTGACAGACCATTGTACTCCAGACGCCAGTTGGGCAACGGAATAGCAT
This sequence comes from Nibribacter koreensis, assembly GCF_039541795.1. Taxonomy (NCBI): domain Bacteria; kingdom Pseudomonadati; phylum Bacteroidota; class Cytophagia; order Cytophagales; family Hymenobacteraceae; genus Nibribacter; species Nibribacter koreensis. The sequence continues at coordinate 19,918 of NZ_BAABGX010000003.1, forward strand.
CAAACGGATCGCTAGGCTCAGCCTCATAGCCATCAATGCTCTTGCCTTGGTAGGCATGCACAAAAGATTGAATCAAGACATCTTGTGAGTTCAAGCCATACACCCCATTCGGGCTGACTGCATTGAGGCGGCTGGCCACGGTGGCGCGGTTTCTGATGAAGTTCTCAAATGCCGCAGAACGGTTGCCAGAATTAGATTCAAATAAGGTCTGCACCGCAATGAAGGACACGCGGTAAGAGCCCGTGGTGAACGGGTTCTGGCGCTGTACTACCTTGGCGGAGTCTCTTCTGTAGTACACCTCGTCAATCTCAGACTTGTTCATGGCCCCGTCCAGCGTGATGATGAAGTTACGGAATGGTTCTATGGTAGCCCGGGCGGTGATGTTGGTAGAAGACAGAGAGCTTAATGGCGTGTTCAGGTATTGGCTACTATCCGTGTACCAATTCTCACGGTCGGCGCGGTTATAGAGTTCATCTAGATTGTATTGCTTGCCCAAGACAAAGCCCAAGCCAGGTGCGCCAAAGCCATCCGCCAACCCGAAATTTCGGGCTGTCGGCAAGAAGCCCGGTAGCAAGGTACCCTCGGTCCTCGCGTAGGTCACGTTGATGGACCTGGCAGACATTAAAGTGCGCAGGATGCCGTTTAAGACTTTGCTATCTCGTTTCTGGGTAGTGTCTGCGGCCGCAGCGGTGCCCGGTCTGCCCACGGTTTTAGTATTGGTGGCGCGCAAGCCTGGTTGCGGGGTGGCTTCGTTTACCTTCTTCAAGATCTTTACCTTGTTGTAGAGACGCACCAAATCAATCTTACCCGTTAAGCTGGTCTGGGTGTTGTTTTCAATGGTGTTGCCCAGTTGCAGGGTGTCATTGTTGCGCAAAGCGGTAGAAGACGAGGTCCAGGTATACCCAGCCTCATACCGGGCATCCCCGCTAATCCAATCTGTAAGCGGGAACTTGTCCAAGGGCAACCGGTAGGTCATGGCCACCACCTGGTTGAAGTTGGTATTACGGCCAAAGCGTCTCAGGTTATGCCAAATGACTTTGTTCTTGTAGCGCAGAGAGTCAATCTCATTGTTCACGCGTCCGTCTGGCTCATCAATCACCGAGCGGTTGGTGGCCGTGTAATCCAGGCTTAGGCTACGGGTCAAATCCCACTTTACGTCATAGATACGGTTGAAGAAGAACGTTTTCTGGTACGTAGGCAGAATGCCGGCCGTGTCTGGCAAGGCATACGGACTGCTACGGCCCTGTAAGAACGTCTCATTGTAGCTCCTGTCCAGGTCGGCGCGCACGGCAATTCTGCTTGGCAACAAAGTCACGTTAAACTCCTTTAACCAGCGCAGGTACGGTGACTCAAAGGCAGCTATTTTAGCCAATGGCGTGTAGCTCTTCGGTGAGGCCGTGTAATTGTAAGCTACGCCCCCGCGGTGGCTCTTGGAGAAATTGCGGTCCGTGATGATGTCGGTGTGCAGAATCTCGCTGTAGGCATAGGAGAAGGAAAGGTTCTCAACATCGTAGAGACGTGATTTGGCCTCTGGGTTGGTCTTCTCCTTGCGTACGTTCAACAGGTTAATGCTCTTGGTAGTTGTCTGACTGACGACCTCCTTGCGGTAGGCGTCTCGTTCCTCGCCTTCGCCAAACTTGTCCAGGGACGTGTCTAGCGGGGTATCTCTGTCTAGTGGGTCATAGCGTGGTTCTGCCACCGTGGTACCATACTGCACAGACAGAGGCACTACTAGACCAGTACCGGCTGGTAAGAGCTTCTCTGCGGCAATGTTGGCGTTGATGTCAAACTGGCCGGTGTTCTCTCTGGAGCGCATGGCGGCTCTTTCCTGAATGCCGCCAAAGCCTACGGTGGTATAAGAACCCGTGGCGGTGATGTTGGCGAAGTCAGCGAGTTTCACGTTGGCTCTGGCGGTAGCCGCCCAACCGGCTTTGCGGTCAAAGTCAGACACGCGCAGCTCATTCAACCATAGACATACCGAATGCGACGCTCTGTCTGCGGTAGTAGGGTTCTGCAAGCCAATCATCAAACTCTGCACGTCTGAGAAGTCTGGGTTTCCTACCACCGTAATGGTCTTGCCGTTCACCGTGAGGCTGTAAGGCTTGGTGAGGTCAAATCCGGCGCGGTTTCGTTCAGATTTCACGCGCACAAACTCATCAAAGGCTACGTCAATGAAGTTGGCCTCGTTCCAGATAATGTTAGGGTCTTGGGTGCCTTCTGGCGTTATCTGCAACGGTATGGCGTACTCATAGTAGTTCTGGGTAAAGTCAGAGCCAATGCGCAGGAAGGCTACCATCTCACCGTCTCTGGTGCCGGTGGAACTTTGCGCGTGCACGTACATTTTCAGGCGTTTGTAAATGAGCATGTCTTGTGACACGTTCTTGTACACCGCCTTGCTGAAGTTGTCTCTCAGGTTCTCCACGCACAGTTGCAGGGACTGCTCGTTCTGGCGGCGGTTGTTAGCAGAAGAATAATCGCGTTGGCGTTCCACTCCCGGAGGTACTACATACGGGATGGTGCCTGCGTCTACCTCGCCGTTTTCTTCAATGTTGACGGTAGAGACCGTGAAGTTGTCTGCATCTGTCCCACAGTCTAAGCAAGGTGCCCCGTTGGTGAGTACCGAATTGTACGTTCTCCATTGGTTGGCCACAAACTGCATCTGCACAAAACGCAACACAACCGGCTGCTCAAACTGCGTCATGTACATACGCATGAACCGAATGGACTTGAACCCCTGAATGCCACCCACAGAGCCCGTAGGCTTGCGCACCGGAATCCTGAACTGGTACCAGCTTACGTTGGTGTTGTTGATTACCGTGTCTACTTTGTCTACAATGTAGTTCTGGCCCACGTTCATGGTAGAGGGACGCAGGTTCAGTTTGTACTCATAGTACTGCTCCAGGTCACTGATGACGTTGTCCCGGTTCAGGTCTTCCTTGTCTGGGAACGCGTAAGAAGACAAGTTGCTGTTGACCGGCGAGTTGCCCTCCATGCCGTTGAAGTTCTTGTAGCGCCCCAAGATGCCAATGTTTCGGTCATCATACGTCGCATCCAGGTGGTGCTTGAAATCATCTCCAGAAGGGTCAGTTAAGGTAGAATAGATGCCCTGGAAGAAGGCGCGTTCATCTGCGTTGTTTAAACCGTCTAACCCTATGTCCTGGAATTGTCTGGAGCTTGGGTTGTTGTCAAAGGCGTCTGTCAGGAACTGGTTACGGGTCACGCGGCCCCAGATGGTAGGGTCTGTGGTGGGTTGTGACGGATCTGTGGGCAGGCCGTTCTCAAACTGGTAGCGTTGGTCTTTGAGAATGTCTTCAGAGACGTTACCCAGGTTAAAAATCAGTTCGCCGCCAGTGCTGTTGTTGGTATTATTGCCTTCGCCGTCATTTATTCTACCACGGTCCCCGCTAATGAACGGATCCAGCATCCAGAACTCCAGGTACTCAATATTGGCGTTGTCAAAGTTGTTGTCAAAGGAAATCTCACGGCTAATGCCGGCCCAGTTTTGGCGTGGGTCACCCGGCAGGCGGTTGTTGCCTAGCAAGCCCGGGTTGTAGTTGTACTGCCCGCGTTCTGCTGGGTAATAGGCCAGGTCAAAAGTATACTCAAAGGTATTGCTGGCTTCGGGGTCACGGTTAGGGAACAACTCTCTACGCTGCACACCCCGGGTGTAATGGTTCTCTAGTTCCTCCTTGGTGATGTTGGACGGTCGTAGGTCATTAGGTGTATAGTAAATCTGGTCAATGGTATACCAGGCAATCTTGGCGCGTTTGAAGGCAGTCTCCAGGCCAGACGTTCCATTGGCAATAGGAGCCGGGGTAGCCGCCAGGCGCCAGATGTTGGTATTAAAGCCACCCAAGGAATAAGGCGTCTCTGCGTTCTCAAAGTCATCAATGTAAGAAACGCCGTCCTCGCCTTCAAACTCAGTGGTGTTAGGCACCAAGCGCGCGAACTCAGCTCCCAACGTCACGGTGGAGGGAGCTTTGGTAGTCAGGAAGGGGAGCTTATCAGTGAGGTTGGTCAGGAAGCGGGAATCACGGCGGTAATTGATGTCCATGCCGTAGATGGTGTTGTTGGTTGGCTCATCGCCAATGCTCACGCGGTTAATAAACGGCTGTTCGCCCTGGTGCATCACCGTCGCCCCAATGATTAGGTCATTGTCTACGCGGTAGTCAAATCGGGCACCCAATAGGGTTCTGGGTTGCACGTTTAGAATGTCTGCCTTCTCATACGTCACCCGCAGGTTGTTGGCATTGTTGAGGTAGCTGGGGTTCAGGATCTTTACGCGGCCTAAGTCATAGAACACCTGGTAATCCTGGCCTTCTACAAGACGTGTGCCACCAGAATAGACTGCCACAGATCCCTCGGCAATTCTAATGCCTGGCAACGTAATCTCATCTGTGCTGGAGGCTTGGTAGCGGCCGCGTAGAAAAAACTTGTTCTTCGCCGAAAACTGCTGCGCATCTGTCTGAATGGAGTCATACAAAGCTTGGAAGACGTATTTTTCGGTGAGAGGGTCTTGGGGGCCGGTGCCTAGTTTATTCTGTAAATAAGAACCAAATGGTTCCACCTCTGGGAAGTAGATACGGCCGTTCTCAGGGTCAATGGTGATGCCCGGCATGAAGTCAAAGTTACCATCGGCGGGCTTGTCATTATTAGTATTGACGTTGTCCAGGTTGAACACGCGCACCAGGGGAACGCCTTTAATGCGGGACTCGTCCTGCAAGCTGTTCAAATCGGCGCCAGTCTCATCATCTTTGTAGATAATGTTGAGTTGGAAGTTCTGGCGTTCTATCTGATTGGCGTTGAGTGCGTACACGTTCTTCATCATCAGGTCCCAGGTAGGAAACTGCAAACTAGGATTGGTAGCGCGCAGCATCTTCAGGAAGATGACCTGGTCTTCGGTGACGTTCTGATAGTCATCCTGCAATTCACCCACTTTATAGGTGCGGCCGTTCAAGGTGTACTCAAACGCCACGCCCAATACCTGCTCTGGCAACAGCGCCGAGTTCAACGAGATGTAGCCCAGCTGTGGGTTGAACTTGTACTCACGTTGATCTAGGCGGCGGGCGCGCACGTGCTCATAGTCCACGGTCTTCTGAAGACCCTGGGCGTCTAAGGCGCTTTCTACCTGGTTGTTGTTGCGTTGGCCTTTTACCGCGTTGAAGAGACTGTTTTGATTATTGCCGGCGGCGGCCCCGGTAGGCTGGTTGGTGTCAAACCGGTCCCTGAACGGGTCAGCCTCTCCAATGTCCATGAGGGCTACAATGTTCCGGAGGTTCTCTGTAGTACGGTTGTCATTGGTGATGTACACCTCCAGACGGCGGATTACAATACCGGAGTTAACCAGCGGCAGGTTTCTCAATGACTGGTCATACTTACCTCTAAAGAATTGCGCCAGGAAGAAGTGACGGTCCGCATCGTATTCGTCTGCCCTAATCTCAAAGTTGCGGTTCTGGGCGCCGTTCTGGATGTTCACCTGGTCAATGCTCCCGCGTTGGTTGGCGGCAATGGCAGTGACTGACAAGCGTCCTAACTGCAACTGCGTCTTTAAACCGAACAAGTTCTGCCCTCCGGTAATCAATGAGCTGTTGAGCGGCATGCTTACGTTACCGGCCTCAATCTTTCTAATGATTTCTTCTGGATAGCCGGTGTATTCCAGTTTTAAGTTGTTCTCAAAATCAAAGTTAGCCTTGGTGTCCCAGTTGGCCGTGATGCGCAGTTTCTCACCAATGCGGCCGTCAATGTTGAGGGCAATACTCTGGTCAAACTCAAAATCCCCCACGCTCTGCTGGCGCAACGGAATGGCCGGGTTCTCATTCTTGTTGAACAGCGCCCCAAATTTTAACGTGGCCAGACCATTGGGCCGGATGTCTACGAAGCTTCCGCCAAACAGACGGTCAAAGGTGCGGCCCCCAATGTCAATGCGCGGCACCAGACGGCGGCTGGGCGCGGCCGGGTTCTGCTCATCCAGGGTGGCAGACTTGGTGCGCCAGTAGTTTCTAATGGATTCGCGTTGCTGGTACCGTGAATATTCCTCAAAGGTCATGGTACTAGGCGTGCGGTACTCCAGGTCTCCCAACTGTTCCCGTATCTGGTAACGCTTGAGGCTGTCATCTGGCACCACTTCTATCTTTAAGTTAGAAGGCGGCGGCAGGATGAGGGGAGTAGTGGAAAAGGTATTGGAAAAAGGGTCTCCGGCGCGGTCCTTGAACTGGAGCTTGGGACGGCGCGAAGGGATGTATTTTATTTGTGTAGTGTCTTGCGGCTGTTGTTTTTCTACTTGTTCTGCGAGGGTGGTGGTAATGGTCTGTAGGCGGCTTTTCCAGTCGCGTAGAGACGTGTTTTGATGAGGCTCGGCTTGAGACAGCCACGCTGTCAAAGACACCAATCCTACGGCAGAGGCAAGAATGAAAGGCTTTCTTCTTCTAGTAAACACAAATGCAAATAAGGTGGCCTATGATGATTTGAGGGCAAGCTTGATCATGTCTTCCACGGTTAGCCCAGCGCCTTCGCGTTTTATAATATTGTCTAAGGTTTTCTCTGCCATGTTCTTGGCGAAGCCCAGCGTAACCAAAGCAGATAACGCCTCCTCTCTTGACGTATTGTGTGCCTCAAAGGAGACATGCAGCCCCTCGGCGCCCAAGCCTTTTCTAAACTTGTCACGCAGTTCCAGAATGATGCGCTGGGCCGTCTTGGCACCAATGCCTTTCACCTTCTGGATGGTGCGCACATCCTCGCGCACGATGGCCTGTTGTAACTCGGGCACCGTCAAATAAGAAAGAATCATGAGGCCTGTATTAGGCCCTACTCCTGAAATGGAGATCAAGTGCAAAAAGGCGTTCTTCTCCGCAGAATCAGAGAAGCCATAGAGCGTATGTGAATCCTCTTTGATGGCCAGGTGCGTGAACAAGCGGCAGCGCTCGCCTTCTGGCAGGGAGCCATACGTGTTCAAGGAAATGCGCAACTCATAGCCCACTCCGCCCACGTCAATGATGACGTATGTGGGATCTTTGTGGGCAAGACGGCCGTCTATATAAGCGATCATATGGCTGAGGTTGACAGGTAAAGGGTCAGGATTTGGTGTTGCTTTTAATAAACATCTGCGTTTTTGGCCTGTTTTCTAGAAAACAGGCCAAAAACGCAGATAAAAAAATGCTGTTTAGCGCAGAAAATGGCCTCTGCTAACTAACGCAGTACGTTTGGTACAATTTATAGTTTCCCGTTGGATGTTTGTGCATCTACCACAGATATAGCTACCATATTTACAATCTCCCGCACAGAACTGCCTAGCTGTAAAATGTGCACTGGCTTGCGCATACCCATCAAGACAGGACCAATGGCTTCGGCGCCGCCCATCTCTTGCAACAGCTTATAGGCAATGTTGCCAGCCTCTAACGTTGGGAAGATAAGCGTGTTGGCACCGTCATTGGCCAGTTCGCTAAACGGATAGTGTTCGCGTAGCAAGTCAGGGTTGAGGGCGGTGTTGGCCTGCATCTCGCCGTCAATCAGCAAGTCTGGGTATTTAAGCTTGGCCAATCTCGTAGCCTCACTGGTCTTAGCCGGAATTGGCCCGGTGCTAGAGCCAAAGTTGGAGTAGGAAAGAACGGCCACACGTGGATCTGTGTCAAAGAAGCGTACGTAACGGGCAGTCAAGCCAATGATGTCTACCATCTCCTCTGCGGTTGGGTTGAGGTTTACGGTGGTGTCTGCAAAGAAGAACGGCTCTTTTTTGCTTAGGATGATGTACATGCCGGCCACTTTGTTCACGCCTTCCTCTACGCCAATAACCTGCAGGGCCGGAAGGATGGTTTTAGAGTAGTCACGAGTCAAGCCAGATATCAGGGCGTCTGCCTCGCCGGTCTCCACCATCATACAGCCAAAGTAGTTGCGGTAGCGCATAAGGCGGCGGGCGTCAAACAGGCTCACGCCTTTGCGCTTGCGCTTCTCATAGAACATGTGCGCGTACTTCTCGCATTTGGCATCTTCCTCTACCGGGTCTACAATGCGGCAGCCCTGCAAGTCCAGCTTGTATTCTTCCATCAGCTCCTTGATGCGCACTTTGTTTCCTAATAAGATAGGGGTGGCGATGCCTTGGTCCAGCACAATCTGGGCCGCTTTGAGAATCTTGTAATGGTCCGCCTCAGCAAAAATCACTGTTTTAGGATTCTGCTTGGCCTGGTTCATGACACGGTTCATCAACTTCTGGTTGATGCCAATGCGGGCCTGTAGCTCATGATGGTAGCGCTCCCAGTTGGTGATCGGGTTTTTAGCGACGCCGGAGTCCATAGCGGCTTTAGCCACGGCCGGGCTCACCACGGTAATTAGGCGCGGGTCCAGCGGCTTAGGAATCAAATACTCACGCCCGAAGGAGATGGTATTGTCACTGTAGGCTTTGTGTACAATCTCGGGTACCGGTTCTTTGGCCAGTTCTGCTAAGGCTTTCACGGCGGCTAGCTTCATGGCCTCGTTAATCTCCGTAGCACGCACGTCTAACGCTCCTCTAAAAATGTAAGGGAAGCCCAGTACGTTGTTCACCTGGTTAGGATGGTCAGAGCGGCCTGTGGCCATGATCAAGTCTTTGCGGGTGGCCATGGCCACCTCATAAGGAATCTCAGGGTCTGGGTTGGCCAGCGCGAAGATGATGGGATTTGGTGCCATCAGTTTCACCAAGTCTGGGCTCAGCACGTTGCCGGCACTCAGGCCAATGAACACGTCTGCGTTCTTCATGGCTTCTGCCAGCGTGGTGATTTTACGCATGGTCACAAACTGTGCCCGGTAAATATCTAGGTCGTTGCGGTGCGGGTTGATGATGCCGTCCTTGTCAAACATGACGATGTTGTCCAGCTTCACGCCTAGGGCTACATATAACTTAGCGCAGGCAATGGCGGCAGCACCCGCGCCGTTAATCACCATCTGGATGTCACGTATTTTCTTGCCTACCAGTTCTAAACCGTTTAACAAGGCGGCGCTGGAGATGATGGCCGTGCCGTGCTGGTCATCATGCATGAGGGGAATGTTCATCTGTTCACGCAGAGCATTCTCAATCTTGAAACTCTCTGGGGCTTTGATGTCCTCTAGATTAATGCCGCCAAACGTAGGCTCCAGGGACTTTACTATCTGAATGAACTTATCAGGATCAGTCTCATTGATCTCAATGTCAAAAACGTCAATGCCGGCAAATTTCTTGAACAGTACGCCTTTTCCTTCCATGACTGGCTTAGAGGCTTCGGGGCCAATGTTGCCTAATCCTAACACGGCGGTGCCGTTGGAGATTACACCTACCAGGTTGCCCTTGGCGGTGTATTTATAGACGTCTTCTGGGTTGGCGGCAATCTCTTTGCAGGGCTCCGCCACGCCCGGCGAATAGGCCAGGGCCAAGTCCATCTGCGTGCTCACCATCTTTGTAGGAACCACTTCAATCTTCCCGGGCTGCCCTTGGCTGTGATAATTAAGGGCGTCTTCCTTGTTGATTTTAATCATATCCTTCTTCTCCTGTGGTAATGTGTAAAAATCAGCGGGATTGCCCTTTATAGAGGCAGGCGCTGGTGTAAAGCGTAAATTGTTAAGATTTTTCGGTTTCGCAAAGGTAAACGCGGTTTGTCTACTTTCCGTTTTTAGGCTGTTTTTCTCAAATGGAGCAAAAAAAAGCATCTCAGACGTGCGTCCGAGATGCCCTTTGAACTCTATAAAAATAGATTAGCCTACAATCAGTTTCATGCCGGGCTTGATCTCGTTGTCTTTTAAGTTGTTGGCCTTCTTCAATTGGTCAACGCTTACGTTGTTATAGCGCTTGGAGATGTTCCAGAGCGTGTCACCGGGCTGAACGTGGTGTACGGTGCCTCCCTTGAAGATTTCTTTGTTGGCCGCCTCTGATGTTTTAGCTGCGGGTTTCTTCTGAGCCACTAAAGCGGTGGCCGCATTCTCCTTAGGAGTACTATCAGCGTTAGGCCCGGCTACTTTTGTTTCCTTTTCTACGGCTGTCTCAGCGGAAGCCAACAAGGTAGACTCAGACTTCAGTTCAGGTTCTGGTTTTAGCGCGGCTGGCTGGGCAATGACTAGTTTCTGACTGGCCAGCAGGGTGGAGCCTTTCAACTTGTTCCAGGCTTTCAACTCCGCAATGGTAACGTCGTTGGCTTTGGCAATCTTGTCCAAGGTATCGCCTCGGCGCACGGTGTAATAGGTCTTTTTGGTTGCGCTGTCTGAGGGTACGGTAGGTTCTGCCTTGGCTACCATGGTAGAAGAAGCCGGTGCCATCATTTGAATTGGCGCTCTGTAACGGGCAGAATCCAAAATAGCCATCCGGTTCATGTCCAACACCGGTTTAGAAGCCACAGGAATGCGCAGCGGGAAGTTCTTCACCGTCTCTGGCAAGAAAGGCTTGCGCAAGGCAGGGTTTAAGTCTACCAACTGGTTGGCCGGCAGATTCAGTTGCTGGGCCAGTAGTTTCAAGTCCACGCCTTGGCTTAACATCAGCGTATCTACCGCAATTGGTTTGCGAATGGAATCTGGCTTTATGTTATGGTCAGGCGCGTGGTTCATGGCGTAGACAATGGCCGTGAACGAAGGCACGTAACTGCGGGTTTCTTTGGGCAGGTATGGGTAAATCTCCCAGAAGGTTCTCTTTCCGCCAGACCGAGTGATGGCTTTTCTGACGTTACCTGGTCCGCAGTTGTAAGCAGCCAGAGCCATCTCCCAAGACCCGAACATGCGGTGCAAAGACTTCAGGAACTTACAAGCAGCCTCGGTTGACTTCTCGGGGTCCATGCGTTCATCCAGATAGGAGTTCTGCACCAACTTGAAGTCATTGGCCGTAGGCGCCATAAACTGCCACAACCCCACGGCCTTGGCCGAAGACACTGCTTTAGGCAATAACGCTGACTCTACCACCGCCAAATACTTGAGCTCATCTGGCATGTTGTGCTTGGCCAAGTATTTCTCAAACATAGGAAAGTACAGCTGCTCGCGTTCCAGGATGCGGCGGGTGTACTTGCGGTTTCTAATGGTGAAATAGTCTATCAACCCTCTCACGTGCTTGTTGAACTCCAACGGAATCTCCTGCTCCAGACAGCTCAGTCGGTCCTGAATGAGTTCATTGGATTCTACTGGAATAAACTCCACGCTATCCAAGGGCATTCTAAAAGAGTCCTTCAACTCTACAATAGGTGCCTCTGGACCAATGGGTTTTTGGGCTTGGGCCGTAAAGCCTAGTCCTGCTACCAATAAAAAGCCAGTGAGAAGGGTAGAAATGCGCATTAAGCAGAAACGGTTTTTTGGTGGTCCATCAGTTGCTTAGAGAAGGCAAACAATTGCTCTTCGCCAAACGCTTTTGTCATCAGTTGCACCCCAATTGGCAGGCCTGCAGCGTCTTGCCCAATTGGTAACGAAATAGCCGGAACGCCCGCCAACGAGGCCTGCACCGTGAAGATGTCTGCCAAATACATGGCCAACGGGTCTTTGGTGTTCTCGCCTAGCTTGAAAGCCGTGGTAGGGGCGGTAGGCAATATCAAGAAATCATATTGCTTCAGCAACTCATCTGTCTTGTCTTTGATGAGGCGTCTTACCTGCTGGGCCTTGGTGTAGTAGGCGTCATAGTAATCTGCGCTCAATACAAAGGTGCCCAAAATGATGCGGCGCTGCACCTCCTCACCGAAGCCCTCTGAGCGGGTCTTCTTATAGAGGGAGGTCAGGTCCGTGACATTCTCACTGCGGTACCCGTACTTCACGCCATCATAGCGGCCTAGGTTAGAACTGGCTTCGGCGGTGGTTAAGATGTAGTAGGTGGGCACCATGTAGTCCAGGTACGGGAAGTCCACGGCCTCTACGGTGTGTCCTTCTTCCTGCAACCTGTCAATCACGCCCATCACGGCGTCTTTCACTTCGGGCTGCAAGCCTGGGCTTTCAATGGAATCCTTGATATAGCCAATGCGCGCAGGGCGGTCATAGGTCAGGTTCTGGCTGTAGGCCGGCACCGGGCGCTGGCTTACAGTGGCATCAAACTCATCGGCGCCCGCCATTACTTCTAATAAGAGAGCGGCATCCTCTACGCTGTGCGTCAAGACCCCAATCTGGTCAAAAGAAGAAGCATAGGCAATCAAACCGTAGCGCGAAATGCGGGAATATGTGGGCTTCATGCCAATCACGCCGCAGAAAGCGCCTGGCTGACGCACAGAACCACCCGTGTCTGAGCCAATAGAGGCCAAACACAGATGCGCTTGCACGGCCACGGCAGAGCCCCCAGAGGAGCCACCCGGTACGCGGGTATTGTCTGCGTCATTGAGCGCGGGGCCAAAAGAAGAGTTCTCATTAGAGGCACCCATGGCAAACTCGTCACAGTTCTGACGGCCAATCAAGATGGCGTCTTCCTGCAACAGGCGCTGCACGGCGGTGCCCGTGTACAAAGACTTAAAACCGTTCAGGATCTGGCTAGAGGCCTGGAGCGCATGGCCCTCATAGGCCAGCACGTCTTTCAGGCCAATGACCATTCCTGCTAGCTTGCCGGCGGTGCCGGCTTTTAGTTTAGCATCCACCTCCTCGGCTTGCCGAAGGGCTTCTTCTTCAAACACTTCTAAAAAAGCATTGAGGTGGCGCTTTTCTGATATGTTCTGCAAGTACTGCTCTACCAGTTTTTTACAGGTGAGCGAGCCTCGGCCTATCTCCTCACGGATAGCGTCAAGGGATGTGTAGTGCATGCTTAAACGTTGGGGTTGTTGGGAGTAGTTGGGTTTGGATTTACCGCAGGGTCATTGTTGTACGCGCCAGGAGCAGGGTTCTGCGGCTGGGTATAACCCGCGTTAGGATTTGGATTGTATGGGCCGCTATTGTTGGGGCGGTCGTTGGTGTTAGCCGACTTCTCAATGTCTGATTTAATCTCATTGGTGGCGTCTTTGAACTCACGGATACCCTTGCCTAGGCCACGGGCCAGATCTGGAATACGCTTTGCGCCAAAAAGAAGAAGAATCACCAACGCGATCAAAATCATCTCGCCGGTGCCCAGGTTACCGATAAACGCCAAAATGTTAGTTAGCATCATAGCTGTACTGTTAAAAGTGTTAGATTGCAAAATTAGGGTATAATTTCCAAAAGCTGGTAACTATCACCAAGTTTAAAACGATGGTGCGGTTTGGCAGGTCTGTGTGAGGGTCCAAGGACAGCTTCTGTTTTGGAGGTGTTTTCCTCAAACCAGGCCAAAAACGCTTCTCATGTACGAGGGGCAAGCCCTCTCCGGATTTTTTGCGTAGGTTTACTCCTGCTAGAAATTCTTTTTTTGTGCTGAAGACGCTTCTTTCTTTCCTGACCGCGCTGTCTACGGGCTGGCTTTTGGTAGGGGTTTTATGTCAATACGTGCCCCCGCATGTGTTTTGGCCGGCTGGCTTCATTGCCATGTCTCTGCCCGGGGCCCTGCTCTTTAATATTTTCATGGGCCTGCTCTGGCTTTGGAAGAGACCGCTCATGGCGCTCTTGCCTTTGCTGTTGATTGTCCTTTTCTGGAGCCAGCACACCCGTTATTTCACCTTAAACACCCCAGACGCAGAGCCTCACCCAGAACAACAGCGCGTGAGTGTGTTAAGTTACAACGTGCGGGTCTTTAACTCATATAAGCATCTTCATGTAGATGACCCAAGATTGCCAGAGCGCGAACTGGAATGGGTAGCTAACCATCCCGCTGATATTCTGTGCCTGCAGGAATTCTACCATGACAAAAGCGATAAGCAGTACAACACTAAAAAGCGCATAGGAACCAGCAAGGGAAAAGAATTTTATATTGGCAAAGCACTGGTGAACCACGTGGGCGCTGAGTTTGGGATGGCCATCTTCTCCCGTTATCCCATCGTGCACAAAGGCAGCGTGAAATTTGACCGACCGACCAAGAACCAAGTCATTTTTGTGGATGTGAAATTGCCCAACAAAGACACGCTGCGGGTCTACAACATGCACCTGGAGTCTATGAGCATTGAGGAGAAAGAAGTAGCCCAAGCCGTAGAAAGCGAGGCTGCGTTTAAAACCAAAGGTCGAGGCATTGCCCGAAGGCTAAAAGGCGGCTTCATTGCCCGTAGCCATCAAGTACAGCGTCTCATAGAGCATTTGCAGGAAAGCCCGCATCCGGTTTTAATCTGCGGAGACCTCAACGACGTGCCCAGTTCCTACACCTACCAGCAACTGCGCCGGCATCTGGACAACGCGTTTGAAGAGGGCGGAAGCGGTTTTGGATTTACCTACAACGGCAAGCTTCCTCTGCGCATAGACAACCAGTTCTTTAGTCCTACCATGCAGTTGCTGCGGTTTGACGTATTGAAGCATATTTCTTTTTCTGACCATTTTCCGCTGGAAAGCACGTATGTGTTGGAGAAGCGTCCCGAAGAAGAAGCCATAGAAGAATAGAGTAACTTATTACAAATGCCGTTTTTGCCCTGGTTTCCTGAAAACAGGGCAAAAACGCTTACTAACCTAACGTAAACCAACTGGGCCATACCAGCTCAACCAAGCCTTGGCAGAAGTACCAGTAAGTTTTATAATTTTGCCCCATGCAACACCCATTGTCTTTATATAATACGCTCACCCGCGACAAGTCAAACTTTGTACCCCTGCACAGCCCGTTCGTGGGTTTGTACGTCTGCGGGCCTACCGTCTACGGCGACGCGCATTTGGGCCACGCACGCCCGTACATCACTTTTGACGTGTTGCGCCGCTATATGCAGTACCTGGGCTACAAGGTGCGCTACGTGCGCAACATCACAGATGTGGGCCACTTGCAGAACGATGCAGACTTCGGCGAAGACAAGATTCAGAAACTAGCCAAAGCCGCGCACTTAGAGCCCATGGAAGTAGTGGAGAAGTATACCAACAGCTTCCACGCAGACATGGCCAGCCTGAATGTATTGCCGCCAGACATTGAGCCGCGCGCCTCAGGCCACATCATTGAGCAGATAGAGATGATTCAGGAGATTCTGGCCAACGGCTTGGCGTATGAGTCCAATGGATCGGTGTATTTTGACGTGCCCGCTTACAACAAAGAGCATAACTACGGCAAGCTGTCTGGCCGCGTGATAGAAGACTTGCTGTCCAACACCCGCGACAACCTGGAAGGGCAGGAGGAGAAGCGCTCGCCACTGGATTTCGCGCTCTGGAAAAAGGCTTCGCCTAGCCATATCATGCGCTGGAATTCGCCTTGGTCAGAAGGGTTTCCGGGCTGGCATTTGGAGTGCTCGGCCATGAGTAGAAAATACCTGGGCACGCAGTTTGACATTCACGGCGGCGGACTGGACTTGATGTTCCCGCACCATGAATGCGAGATTGCGCAAAGCCAGGCCAGCCACAACCATTCAGACGCGGCCCGCTTCTGGATGCACAATAACCTCATCACCATCAACGGCAAGAAGATGGGCAAATCCTTGGGCAACTTCATTACGCTGGGCGAGTTGTTCACTGGCCAGCATGAGGTATTGCAACAGGCCTATAGCCCCATGACCATCAGGTTCTTCATCTTGCAGGCGCACTACCGTAGCACGCTGGACTTCAGCAATGAAGGACTGCAGGCCGCTCGCAAAGGCTTCCTGAAAGTAGTGAACGGACTGCGCATCTTGGAGCAGTTACAGTACCCAGAAACTGCTGGTGAAATTGATGCCAAAGCCGAAGAGGACATCAAGAAGCAAGTAGCCGAATTATTTACTAGTTTGAATGATGATTTGAACACCGCCAAAGTAATTGCGGCCTTGTTCAACCTGCTCAAGAAAATCAACAGCATGTTCACGGGCGGCTTCAAGCTGGAGACCATCTCCAAAGAAGTATTTGAGCAGATGCGCACCGCCTACCAGACCATGGTGAAAGATATTTTGGGCCTAAAAGAAGAACAGACCGCTAATGCCATGGACATGCTCCAGTTGGTGCTCAGTTTCTACAAAGAAGCCAAGGAAGCGAAAGACTATGCCAAGGTGGATTTAATTAGGGCACAGCTCAAAGGGCAAGGCATTGTCATTAAAGATATGAAAACCGGGATTGACTGGGCTTATGAAGAATAACATGAAAGTAGCGGCACTGGCTCTGTTAGTGGCCGCCAACCTGTACGCGTGCAAAGACAAGAATACGGCCGCTACAGAGACTGGTGAACCTGCCACTAAAACCGCAACCGTGACACCACCCGCCTTCTCCGCTGACTCGGCTTACCAATACGTAGCCGACCAGGTGGCCTTTGGGCCGCGCGTACCCAACACACCCGCGCACCGCGCCTGCGGTGATTACCTGATTAACAAACTGAAAGGTTTCGGGGCGACGGTGCAGGTGCAGAGCTTCACGGCCAAGGCCTATGACGGCAAGACGCTGGAACTGCGCAACATCATGGGGCAGATTAACCCCAAAGCGTCCCGCAGAATCCTGTTGGCCGCTCACTGGGACACCCGCCACGTAGCCGACAAAGACACCCAGAACCGCGACAAACCCATTGACGGGGCCAACGACGGCGCCAGCGGCGTGGGTGTGCTTTTAGAAATCGCTCGCCAACTACAAGCTAATCCTTTAGCTGAAAATATAGGCGTGGACATCATGCTCTTTGACGGGGAAGATTATGGTCAACCCGATGACGCCGGTGACTACATTCCAGACACCTATTGCCTGGGTTCGCAACACTGGTCCAAGAACCTGATGCCCATTGGCTACAAAGCGCAGTACGGCATTCTTCTGGACATGGTAGGTGCCAAGGGCTCACGCTTCGCGCAGGAGGAAATCAGTAGAACCTACGCCAAAAACGTGGTGGACAACATCTGGAAGACGGCGCATAGCATGGGCTTCTCAGACTACTTCCCGTTTGTAAACAGTCCCAGCATTACAGATGACCACTACTACGTCATCCAAAATGCAGAAATCCCGATGGCTGATATTATTGCCTATGATTCTACCAGCCCGGACGGGTACTTCGGGCCGTACCACCACCGCCACGCGGATAACATGCAAATCATTGACAAGAATACGTTAAAAGCGGTTGGTCAAACAGTATTGCAAGTGGTCAAGTCAGAGAAGTAAGCAGGTTTTATAAAATCAGATATTTCATAGCTCCGTTTTTGGGCTGTTTCTCAGCAAACAGCCCAAAAACGGAGTTTTGCTTTTAGGCCTGCGTAAAGGCAAACGTCAATGAAGCACCAGCAGGCGTCACTTCCAACGTCACTTCGCGGCCTACTATCATGGCAAGGTTTCTGGTTACGTGCCCCACCGGGAAGTCAAAGCAGATAGGATAGCCATACCCGGCGCAATGTTCCAACACTATCTCCGTCACGTCTCGGCCAAACGGTACAGCCGTGTCCTGCATGTCTGAGAACTGCCCAATGACCAAGCCCGCTAGTTTTTGTAATCTGCCTAGGCGCTTGAGGTGTACAAAAACGCGGTCTACGTTATAATAGTATTCGCCCACGTCCTCTAAAAACAGAATCTTGCCCTCGTAGTCAATATCTGAGGCTGTGCCCACAATGTTATTGAGCAGAATCAGATTACCGCCTACCAGCTCCCCTACAGAAGTGCCTTCTACGTTCTGGGCATGCGCTGGAAGTGCGTAGGCGAGAGGTTCGCCAAACAAGGCTTGATGCAGGGTTTCGTCGGCTTCCTGCGTGTCTGGTTGGCCCATGAGCAGGGGCATGGTGCCGTGAATGCTCTCCAAACCCAGCGCGTGTAAGTGGCAGTGTAGGGAGGTAATGTCACTGAAGCCCACTATCCACTTCGGTTTTTCCTGTAGCGTGCTAAAATCCAGCGCATCTAGAATGCGGGTAGTGCCATAACCGCCGCGCGCCGAGAAGATGGCTTTGATGTCTGGGTTGTCCAGCATCTCCTGGAAGTCTGCCGTGCGCAGTTCATCGGTTCCCCCAAAGTAATAGTCTTCGGCGCCAATGGTTTTGCCCAGCACCACCAGCAGCCCCCAGCTTTCCAGCAATTGCACGCCCAGATGTATGTCTTCCAGGCTTACTTTTCTGGCCAGGCACACAATGCCAACGGTATCTCCTTTTTGTAGGGCGGGTATGTTCACGGTTCTCAAAGGCTAATGAATCTTGAAAGTAGCAAAAGCCTGCAAAAGTAAAGCCGTTTTTGGGCTCTTTTCCAGAAAACAGCCCAAAAACGGTACTGTAAAAGCATGGCATTAGCTGGATATTTCAATGAAATAATATGAGTCAGTTTAGTCTGATATTACTTAAAAGTAGGTAGTGTTTTTAATATTAAAGTATTTATACATTTAGTAAGTGGCTTACTGTAAGCAATATACTTCTCTTGTTAACTACATGCCTTATGGAAAACTATTACAAAAAGAATGTAGCCAACTCATATTGGCACAAAATCCTGGTACTTGGCATCTTGTTCCTGGCGTTGGCCTTGACCAGCCTAGCGCAAGGCAAGAAGACTTCTAGAGCCCACCAAGCGGCTAAGAAAGGGGCAGCCCTTAGAAAGGACGCCTCACAAAGGGTAGGTTTGAGCAATTTGTCAAGTCGCCGGACGGGTGACCCGGTCAGAAGACCGCAGAATGCCGTGTCCTATTCCTGGGGATCAAATGGCTGGAATGAGAATTACAAATACACCTATACCTATAACGCAAGCGGGCAGGTGACGCAAGAAATCACCACTGCTGGGTCTAGCAACACAAACCAGACAAAAACCACGTTTGCCTATGATCCTGCCACCAAGCAACTAACCGAGTACCTGTTTTATTATTGGCAGAACGGCGCATGGGCGCTTCAGTACGGGAACAAGTCTATCCTCACCGTCACCAATAACAGAGTTAGCCAAGAAATCTACCAAAGCTACGAGGAGGGTACCTGGAAGAATGTAGAGAAGGAAAATTACAGCTATGATGCCGCCGGAAAGCCCGTTGAGATCCTGTATTATGAAATGGAGAACGGAAACTGGGTGCCAGAAGAGAAAACAATCATAGAGTACGCGGGCGGCAGCGCCCTGCCCACCACCGTCACAGAGCAGGAATGGTCAGGTTCTGCCTGGGTGAATGATGAAAGAGAGGTTAACATGGTATGGGATGAGGCGTCCAAGGCCAGCACCACCCACTGGAGAGACTGGAATGTCATAGCCAGTGAATACCAGGAGTTTGTGAACGGCGCCTGGGTGAATGTAGACAAGCGGAGCACGGCTTTCCAGGACAACGGCAGTTACATAGAAACATGGTATGAATGGGTGAATAACGCCTGGGTGATTGATAGCCGTGATGTAGTGGTGTTTGATGCCAAGGGCAATGAAACCCTTAACCAATATGAGATAAGGGAAAACAACGCCTGGGTAATCAACTGGGGCATGAAATACCTGCATACCTATAACTCCACCAATGACATCACCGAGACCATAATGCAGATGTATGATACAGACCCCTCCAACTCCACCTATAAAACCTACGTGAACGCTGAGCGGTACGTGTACAGCAACTATCAAACAATCCTCTCTGCCAGAAAAGAGCTGGAGTTGGCGCACGTGGTGTACCCTAACCCGGTGCAGGATAGAATCTCCATCAAACTAGACAACATGGCCGGCGGCACCTTGCACGTGATAAGCCTCACCGGTCAGAAGATGCTGATCGCCCAGCTGAGCAGAACCAGTGCCTTGCAAGACATACGGGTAGACAACCTGCCCGCTGGTAATTACATCCTGCAGATACACGCAGAGGGCAACGTGCGCACCAAGAAGATTGTGAAGCTGTAGCCTGCTTTAATGCCTTACAGACAGCCTCGGTTCTCCTTGTGAGAGCCGAGGCTTCGTTTTTTGCCCCTTTCCCAGAAAACAGCCCAAAAACGCCTCATCACTATTTCACGGTTTCCCCAATTCCCTCGTATCTTCCCATTCTTAATTATCAATTACTAATTAACAGAACGTGGCCCGTATTCAGATTGACCTCCCCGCCAGCTATTCCTTCCAGACGCAACTGCCCATTAGAATCACGGATTTGAACTACGGCGGGCATCTGGGCAATGACGCGCTGTTGAGTCTCTTGCATGAAGCGCGTGTTCAGTTCTTGAAGCAGCACGGCTACTCAGAGCTGGATTTGGCGGGCGCGGGCTTGATTATGAGTGATGTGGCCATCGTCTACAAAGGCGAAGGCTTCTACGGCGACACGCTCACGGTGCAGGTGGCGGCCACGGATTTTAACAAGTACGGCTTTGACTTGGTGTACCTGCTCACCAACCAGAACGGCAAAGAAGTGGCCCACGCCAAGACCGGTATGCTGTGCTTTGATTACACTATCAGAAAATTAAAATCGGTGCCCCAAGAAGCCAGGGAGCGCCTGGAAACTAAAGCGTAAGATATTTTGTACCTTTGTGGTATGAGTACCACTTTGATTCCAGACATAGAGATTCTGAACCGCCAGGACATTAGAAAGCTTTCCTTAGACCAACTCAAGGCATGGATGACCGAGCAGGGCGAAAAGCCTTTCCGGGCCAAGCAAGTGTATGAGTGGATTTGGAAGCTGACGGCTACGTCGTTCGCAGAGATGAACAACATTGCTTTGCCCCTGCGCGAGAAGCTGGAACGTCATTTCACCATCAACAGCGTGGCCGTGAACACCAGCCAGCTGAGCGAGGACTACACCATTAAATCCACGTTCAGGCTATATGACGGCAACATTGTAGAGGGCGTACTCATTCCGCACCCTAAGCGCATGACTGCCTGTGTGAGTAGCCAGGTGGGTTGCTCCCTGACCTGTTCTTTCTGCGCCACCGGCAAGATGGACCGCATTAGAAACCTCAACGCAGACGAGATTTATGACCAGGTGGTGCGCATCAAAGAGCAGACCGAAGGCAACTACAACCGCCCTTTGACCAACATTGTGTACATGGGCATGGGCGAGCCTTTGCTGAACTACGCCAATGTCATGAAGAGCATTGAGCGCATCACCGCGCCAGACGGCTTGAACATGGCTGCGCGCCGCATCACGGTTTCTACCGCCGGCATTGCCAAGATGATCAAGAAGATGGCCGATGACGGCATCAAAGCCAACCTGGCCCTGTCTCTGCACGCCGCCAATGACGTGAAGCGCAATGAAATCATGCCCATCAATGAGACCAACTCACTGGAGGCCTTGAAAGAAGCGCTGGTCTATTACCACAACAAGTCTGGCCGCAAGGTCACCTATGAATACATTTTGCTCAGCCACTTCAATGACAACATTGAAGACGCCAAGGAGCTGCTGGAGTTCTCCAAGCTCATTCCGTGCAAGGTAAACATCATCGAGTACAACCCCATTGGCGACGGTCTTTTCCAGAAGTCTGAGGATGCCCGCCTGGAGCCCTTCATGCGCTACCTGGCAGACAGAGGTGTGCAAGTGAACGTGCGCCGAAGCCGCGGCAAAGACATTGATGCCGCCTGCGGACAGCTCGCCATCAAAGACCAACAGCAGGAAGCGTAAGTGTTCTTCTGATCTTATAAAAACAGAAAGCGCTACCCTTGGGTAGCGCTTTCTGTTTTTATAAGATTTCGTTTTTGGGCCGTTTTCTTCAAAATAGGCCAAAAACGAGAGAGTTTGCCAAAGCTGCGGTGTAAAATTTACAAATCTGTGAAAGTGGCGCTTACCAATAGAGACTTTCTTATATTAAGCATGTAAATCCTCTTTATATGCAGTCTTCTTTTCCTTATCCGGCAATGCCTACGGGCGTGGACGAGCGCGTGGTGCAACCTTCTGCTACATTCAAGAAAGAAGTAGGTAGGGTGGCCGGTGCCATTTTTCTGTTCTTCTTGGTGTATGTGGGCCTTATGGCAGGCGCCGTGCTTCTGGCTATTTTATGTGGTATTGGGGGCTTCCTGCTCATTAGCGTCCTAACCCATTTTATAACCATAATGCTGGGGTTAGGATTGGTGGGACTGGGGCTGATGGTCATTTTCTTCCTGCTTAAGTTCATGTTTAAGCGCCATAAGGTAGACCGGTCTGGCTTGATTGAAATAAAGGAGGCAGAGCAGCCAGTGTTGTTCGCTTTTATCAGAAAGATAACTTCTGAAACACAGACGCCCTTCCCGAAGAAAATCTACCTATCGCCAGAGGTGAATGCCTGCGTTTTTTATGATTCAAGTTTCTGGAGTATGTTCTTTCCTGTGCAGAAGAACCTGCAGATTGGTCTGGGCGTGGTGAATTCATTGAATGTTACCGAGTTTAAGGCAGTTCTGGCGCATGAGTTTGGGCATTTTTCGCAACGAAGCATGAAGCTGGGAAGCTATGTCTACAACGTGAACCAAGCCATTTATAACATGCTGTATGACAATGACGGCTACGCCAGAGCCTTAGACAAATGGTCTAATGCCAGTGGCTATTTCGCCATTTTTGCGGCTCTTACCATTAAGGTGGTGCAAGGCATCCAGTGGGTGTTGCAGAAGACTTATGTGCTGGTGAACAAGCCGTATATGAGCCTTTCCAGAGAAATGGAGTTTCATGCAGACGCCGTGGCGGCCTTTGTGACCGGCTCTGACCCATTGGTGACTTCGCTAAGGCGCACAGATGCGGCCGGCCTCTGTTATGGAAGCCTTATCAGTTATTATAATTCCTGGCTACCCCTTAACCTGAAGCCAGACAACATCTATCCGCAGCACCGCCAGATGATGGCTGTTTTTGCAGACCAACACCATATTCCTATGCAACATGGTCTGCCCCAGGTGACGGCGGCGGCTTCGGTGTATTTTAATCCTAGTAGGTTATTCATAAAAGACCAATGGGCGTCCCACCCCAGTACAGATGACCGCGAAGCGCATTTGGTTTCCCTGAACATTCCACATGAAGAAATGCCGCTGTCTGCCTGGGAGTTGTTTAAGGACGCAGAGCAAGTGCAACAACAAATGACAGCCCATCTGTTTGCTGACGTTAAATTTGAGCAAGAGCCACAGGTGGTATCAGCAGAAGGCTTCTATGCAAAGTTCTTAGAAGATAAGAAGGCCAGAGAGCTAGGCGAAGTGTACAATGGATTCTATGATGACCGCAATATTTCTGCGTTTGCTTTAGAAGAAGCGGTAGACAACGTGCCATCAAAGACATTTGCAGAGGTGTTCAATGATGCCACCTGTCAACTACCCAAGCAGGTGGTTGCCTTGCAACAGGATGTAGACCTGGCTACCTCTATCTCCAGGAAAGAAACAGATATTAAGACGTTTGATTTTGATGGTCAGAAATACAGCGTCAAAGAGATAGCACCGGTGCTGGCCCAATTAGAGCTGGAATTAAAGCAGGCCCAAGAAAAGTTGCAACAGGCCGACAAGGAGGCCTATCTGTATTTCTTGCACAGTGCCAGCCAAGCCGAACGGTCTGAGGAGTTAAACGCTGGATATGCCCAGCTATTCGCAGTGAATGCAGAGGTGGAGGAAGACATTGCGCTGTACCAAGAAATAATGGAAGCGCTTTATCCCATTTACAACACGTCCATGTCTGTAGAGGCGGCCTTAAAATACACGGCTATACTAAAGCAGAAAGAAGACAAGCTAAAGGAAAGGCTAAAAGCGTTGCTACCCAATGAGATTTACTCAAACTGCCTTTTCCCTCAGCAACAAGAGCGACTAGCTAGGTTGCTGCAAGAAGATAACGCGTATTTTGTTGCATCTACCTTTCAGGGACCACTGTTAGATGCTTTGGTAGAGGACGCCAGGGTGTTTATAGAGGCATCTATGGAGAGAGGCTTCCAAATTAAAAAAGGCCTTCTGGCGCTGCAGTTAAGCCTCATGGCTCCTGCCTCTGTGTGCATGGAAGAGGTAGAACTGCTTTAGCTCATATAATGGCATTGAGCCCCGTCCGTTTTTAAGGTGTTTTTTAGAATTCACCATAAAAACGGACGGGACTTTCTTGCATTAGGTCAATAGAAGGAACTTACAAAGTTGGCTTATTAGGTGCGCGCAGGGCGTCTCTAATCTCAGTGAGCAATACTTCTTCTTTGGTAGGCGCGGGTGGTACGCCCGGCGAGTCTGCTTTTTTGCGTTTGAGAGAGTTCATCAGCTTGACTACCATGAAAATGGCGAAGGCGATGATCATGAAGTCAATCAGGCTCTGGATGAAGTTACCGTAGTTCAAGGTCACGTCAGAGAATTTCCCCTCGGCATCTTGTACGCCTTTTTTCAAGACTACTTTCAAGTCAGAGAAATCTACGCCGCCCAAGAGTACACCTAGCGGGGGCATCAAGACATCTTCCACAAAAGAAGTAACCACCTTGCCGAAGGCCGCTCCAATCACAACGCCCACTGCCAGGTCCACTACATTGCCACGCATGGCGAACTCTTTGAATTCCTTCATCATAGACATATTCCTAATTTGGTATGTGAAGCTTGTTTAGAGAAGCCTCGGGTTGAACAAAAGTTGCAATTTTAAGGATGCCTGAGGAAGTAATCGGCTTAACAATCAATAGTGTAAATGCCCCTCAAGCAAAGCATTAGCTTTATGCAATATATGCGTATTTCCCGCAATTGCAAACAATACGTTTTTGGCCTATTCTCCAGAAAACAGCCCAAAAATTACAAAGCCGATGCGGGTGAGGCATCGGCTTTGCAATAGATGAAAATAAGAACAGGCTTACAGACCTTCCTTCTTGGTAGTGTCTTTAATGATGATGGCGTCTACGTTCTTGTTTCTAATAAGCTGGTTCAAGGCTGGAAGTTCTTTGGTGAACACCTGGTTCAGCTTCTGCAACTCCTTGTCAATCTCAGCGGTGATTTCCTTCTGGAATGCGTACTGTTGCTCCGTTGGGCGGTAATCTCCCTGCGACGCCTGAGAGGCTACGTTGGCCAGGCGGTTGTTCAGCTTGATAGGATAGTTCAAAGGGTCCTGACCTGAGCGGTTCTTGGTCTGGTACAGGGCTTCTTCTACTTCGGTCATGCGCTTGTTCAAGTCCTTGGCAGTGGCCAGCACATCTTTCATGTCCTCACGGCCCTGGAACTTAGACGTCACGCTGTTAATCTGGGTGCGGGCTTCACGTATCTTGCTGATGGCGTCGTTGGTCTCAGTCAGTTTGTCACGCACCGAAAGTAAGAAGTCAAACTGTGCTTTCAGGTCCGCTGGCTGGGTTTTACTGCGTGGGTCTTGCAGAATCTCAAAGTCGGTTTCCTGCTTCTGGCCGTTCACCGTCAGGCGCGCGGTGTAAGTACCCGGAATGGCTCTTGGTCCCTGCGTACCGCCTCCCCACAGAATCATTCCTTCAAACTTAGAAGCCTCTGGGTAGAGCATGTTCCAGACAAAGCGGTTCATACCGTCTTTCACGTCCAGTTTAGAGGCGCGGTCTTTGGCGTTGCTGGCGTATTTCTTAATCAGCTTTCCGTCTTTCTGTAGCAATTCTAAGGTCACGGTAGTAGCAGAATCTGGTTTCTGCGCCAGGTAATAGTGAATCATGACCCCACCCGGATGGTTCTGTCCTTCCAATTTAGGGTTGGCATTATTGCCTCCGTTCATGCGGTAGCTAGGCATGGGCTTGTACAAATGCACTTTGCTGGTGGCCACAGTGCTGTTCAACTGATGCAGAGGCGTCAAGTCATCAATAATCCAGAAGCTTCTACCTTGGGTGGCAGCAATCAGGTTGTCGTTTTTGATAGTCAAGTCAGTGATGGGCACCAACGGCAGGTTCAGCTGGAACGGTTGCCAGTTCTTGCCATCGTCAAAGGACGCATACATGCCGTACTCAGTACCCGCATACAGCAAGCCAGCTCGTTTTGGGTCTACACGCACCACGCGCGTGAAGTGGTTCTCATTGATTCCTTTGGTGATTTTAGTCCAAGACTTTCCATAATCATCTGTTTTGAACAACAGAGGCTGGAAATCTCCTTTCTTGTACAGCGTGGCTGCGAAGTACATCACGCCTTTCTGGGTTGGGTGAGGCTCAATGCTGTTCACCATGCTCCACTCAGGCATGTTTTTAGGCGTCACGTTCTTCCAGGTCTTCCCGCCGTCGCGGGTTACGTGCACCAGGCCGTCATCAGAGCCGGTCCAAATCACGTTCTCCTCAGCGGGTGACTCCGCGGCCGCGAAGATGGTACCGTAGTACTCCACGCTGGTGTTGTCCTTGGTGATAGGCCCGCCCGACGGCCCTAAGGTAGACTTTTCATTGCGTGTCAAATCTGGGCTGATATCCTGCCAGCTCTGCCCTTCATTGGTGGTCACGTGCAAGTGGTTGGACGTAGTGTACATCTTCTTGGGGTTGTGGGGCGAGAAGAAGATAGGGAAGTTCCACTGGAAGCGGTACTTCAAGTCTTCGGCACCGTGACCCATGGGGTTGTCTGGCCACACGTTGATGGTGCGCTCAAAACCGGTGCTGTGGTCTACTCTGGCTAAGAAACCGCCGTAGTTACCGCCGTATACAATCTCTGGGTTGGTGGGGTCCACCGCAATGTGCGCACTTTCAGCACCTGCGGTTTCTTCCCAGTCATGCATGCCAATGCTTCGGCCGGTGGTGCGGTGGGCAATGCGCACGGTAGAATTGTCCTGTTGCGCTCCGTAAATGCGGTACGGGAAGGCGTTGTCTGTCACCACGCGGTAAAACTGCGCCGTCGGCTGATTGTCTGGCGTGCTCCAGTTCTGGCCTCCGTCAAAGCTCACCTGCGCCCCGCCGTCATCCGCAATAATCATGCGTTTCGGGTCCTCGGGTGCAATCCATAGGTCATGGTGGTCACTGTGCGGAGACATGTAGTTTTTGAAGGTTCTTCCGCCGTCTGTAGAATGGTGGTAAGCCACGTTGAGCACGTACACACCGTCTTCATTTTTAGGGTCTGCCGTCACACGGGTATAGTACCAGGCGCGCTGGCGCAGGTTGCGGTCATCGTTGAGCTTGGCCCAGTTTTGTCCGCCGTCATCTGACCGGAACAGTCCGCCGTCCTCAGCTTCTACCATGGCCCACACGCGCTGGTTGTTCACCGGAGAAACGGCTACGCCGATGATGCCCAACGTACCCTTCGGTAAACCGGTATTTTTAGACAGTTCTTTCCAGGTGTCCCCGCCGTCGGTGCTTTTCCAGATGCCGGAACCAGGTCCGCCTGATGATAAGCTGTACGGTGTGCGTTGCATGCGCCAGGTGGTGGCATACAGGTTACGCGGGTTCACAGGGTCAATAGTCAGGTCAAAGGCGCCCACTTCTTTATTTACAAACAGCACGCGCTCCCAGTTTTTACCTCCGTCTTTGGAGCGGTACACGCCTCGCTGGTCATTGGGCGCATAGATATTGCCCAATACGGCCGCGTAGACCAAGTCAGGATTTTTAGGATGAATGCGCACGCGCGGAATGTGCTTAGAATCCTTCAGACCGATGTGTTTCCAGGTAAGGCCGGCGTCTTCCGACTTCCACATACCAAAGCCCGAGGACACGTTGCCACGTACCGTTTTCTCGCCTTCGCCCACGTAAATCACGTTAGGGTCAGACTCTGCTACGGCCACCGCGCCAATAGAACCCCCGAAGAACTTGTCAGAGATATTCTCCCAGCTGGAACCGCCGTCTTTGGTGCGCCAAACGCCACCGCCCGTCGCCCCGAAGTAGAACAAGTTGGGCTGGCCCGGTACGCCGACCGCCGTGCCTGAACGTCCGCCCCTGTATGGCCCAATAGAGCGCCAGGTCAAAGCATTGTATAGTTTTTCATCAAAGCCTTCTTTGCTGGCTTTCGACTTTGTGGTTTTAGAAGTGGCAGGTTTCTGTTGCGCCTCACTGGGCAAGGCTGGCAACAAGAGCAATCCGCCCAGTAATACGGGCATGGACTGGCGCAGGAACCGTTGCGGGAAAGGGTTCTTCATGGGAGATTCTAGTTTGTTAGGTAGTGTATAGGATTGAGTGTCTGAAGCTAAGCAAAAAAGCCATTGCTTGGATAGGTGGTGCGCGTTTTTGGCCTGTTTTCTGGGAATTAGGCTGAAAATGAAGTTGCTCAATTTGTAAGTTGGGCAACTTCACAATTAAAATATCTCCCTACTAGATATTTGATATCTTTCTAACATCGAATCATAATCTATACTCATGGTAAGGATTTGCATACTGCTTTTTGTAATTAGTTTGACTGCATGTACCACCAAACAGGCAGAACCAATATTTGAAGTTTCCACTGCTCAAGAACAACCAGTACAGGTAGACTCTACCATGCAGGAAGCACCGGTCACGGCACAAGAACCAGTCTTAGAAGGTTTAACGCCCGAAGAAAAGCTAGATAGTGCAGAAGTAGAGATGGCAGTCAAACGGATGCAACCAAGAAACGATAGCGGAGAAGGAGAGTGGATATTAACGGGCTATGTGGGCAGTAAGAAATTCATTGAAGACCCTGACGTGCTTACATTATTGCCAAATGGCAAATACTTTGTCTTCAATGACTTTTATGGGAAAGCCAATTTTCCAGTAATTGAGAAAGGTCTTTATGAGCTTGACTCAAAGGCTAAAACTCTAACTCTAAAAAGCAGGAAGCTTTCTAAGAATGGCTATTCTTTCCTAGAAGATGAATCGACTGCCGTAAGAATTAAAATTAGCGAGTTAACCGATGATAAGATAATTCTGTGCTTCGCGCCAGATACTTGCGGTGAGTTTGAAAGGCTTTCTGATTATCTAAATAAAAGGGGATTGTAAATTTCAACCAAGCCCTTTTCTCATTTTTGACCTGTTTTCTGGGAATTAGGCTGAAAACGATTTACAGTGTTAGTTTTATTTCTCGTGAATTAAAAAGTACTCCGGTTACTTCGTCTCCAATTGGTAAGGTGAATAGAAGTGTAAAGCCTTTTTTGAATTTTATTTTATTGCCAAACTTAAGCGATATAGGTGAACCTGATTGCATAGGAATAATTCCGACCAACTGGTGTTTTTTATCAAAGACTTTTACATCAAAGTACTGGCTAATTTGATACCTGTTTTCTGCTAGTTCACCTGTCTGTGAATTAAATAGTTGAAATTTAATTAGCTTACTGGCTAATATGTTTTGTTTGGGAAGTTCCACTTCAATAAGGGGAGGTGCAAGGGCTTTAAACGTGGCTATTACTTCAGATAGGTGTTTTCTGCCACTTTCAATAATGGTACATATCGCCTTAACTGTTACTGGCCCTGGAGCAGTTGGAACAATGTATAGAATAAAGCCCTCTTCAGGGTTATGTTGTAGAGAATCAAGATAACCATTAGTGATTTGGGTAATTTTAAGGAAGTCATGACAAGCAACTTCTTGATGTTGCCTAACTACCATGTGTTTTAGAGGAAAATCGAATGGATAAGTATCATATGTAACAATAAAAGGTTGATGGCTCTGGGGGTAGGCGTGATTAAATATTAAGCACAATGCGGCAACTAAAAAGAGGCTACTACTTTTCATGTTTCTCATACTTTCTTCTTCTTATCCATATCTTTCAACAACCGCAGGGTCATATAACCCAAGCCAATGGCCACTACGCCAATTACCGCCCACATGAGCATCTTAGAACCTTGTGATTTAGGCTTTTGCTCTTTGAGTAGCGTGATTTGCTGAACCGTAACAATAGGCAAATTAGTCGGGATGCTATCCTGGAAGAACTGTAAATCATACCTAGGCGCTTCTACATCTTCATCTCCAAAACGCAAAGTGTAGGCTTTGTTGGGTTGGAGTTGGGCTACGGCGTATCGGTTTAATTGCAGGACTTGCATCGAGTCAATTCTAAGAGGCGGGTTGTCTTCGTTCTGAAGCTGGATGACCAAACGCTCTACTTTCTGGCGGGGCAGGTTGACTTGGGCTGGTGCGTTGGAATGCAGGGTGAATGGCTCAAAAATAAGATGTGTGTTGTTGCGTCGTCGTCTCTTTCTCTGGCGACGCGAACCGTCAGTGCGTTCGCCCAGAATCACTTTCCCTTCGCGGTAATACAATTGGGGAGCAGAGATGTAAAAGACCAATTGCTCTGGGTGCACCGTTTGCCCGAAGTCTAGGCTCAAGTACGTAGTTTTATCAGTGCTGTCTTTGCGGGAGAAGTGCTGGATGGGAATGCGGGTGTATTTGCCGGCCTCAGAATAGGTGTCATAGTAGCCGGCTTTTAAGATGTTGAGCGGTGCACTGGCAGAATCGTTAAGCTGTAGCCTGAAGTAGCGGTACTTGCTCAGCGGGAAGTCCAGCAACTTGACCTCGGCGGTCTGCTTCTCATTTTTAATGGCGTACAGCACGTCCTGTTCTTTAAGCACGTACCAATCCTGCTGGTTGTCGCTGCCGCTCAAGGCCACCGTTTTCCGGACTTCGGCGTTGCCAATGAGCAGGCTGATGTTGTTGATGCTCCGTTGTTCTGGGTTGTGGATGAGCAGTTCAGAAAGGCCGCCGGGCTGACGGGTGTAGCGCAGAATCTGGTAGGGCTTGAAAAGGGTCCGGTACTGCACCGGTTCTTCGGTCTGCAAGAGATAAGGCACTTCTTTTCCGTCTGTGCCATAGAGTCGCAAATCTTCCAAACCCGCTTGCAAACGCCCGGTCACGGAGGCAGGCAAAAGCACCCGGTGCCAGCCTTGCGTAGCCACAGGAGACAAGGTCGCCTTCCAGCCGAAGTCCTGGGCCTGGGCAGACGTCCAACCCAGCAAAAAGGCCAGAAGAAACAGGCTACGCTTCTGGGGAAGGAGAGGAAGAATCAGGCGCATGGGCATCATCAACAAGAATGAGGTTTTTGAGTTTTTGGTACATAAAGGACACCACCAGCAGGATGACGCCCAGGCAGATGAAGGCCGCAATCTTGCCGCCCTCCGAGATGCCCCTGATGTCAAATAGGAACAGTTTCACCAAGGTCAGGAAGAACAAGGAGAGCGAAATGATACGCAAGGTCTTCAGCTTTTTGGACATGCCCAAGGCCATCAAGACAAAGGAAGCCACGCCCCAGAGAATAGGGAAGCCAATCTTTCTGATATGTTCCTGCAAGGCGTAGATGCCAGTCTTAGCCTCAAAGAATAGGATCATCCACCAGTGCTCCAGTTCAGCGGAGGCTAAAAACACCGCCACAAAACTCACCAGCCATAAGCCAATCTTTCCCAGCCTGCTGTGCAGTCCCACCATCCTTTGCAGCAGACGCACCATAGCCACCAGCAACACCAGAATCAGCAGAAATGGCAGATAGTGCAGCAGGAAGGAGGCCATCGTTTCGCCTTGTTGTAACAAATACGCGTTGCGGGTTTCTATGGTAGTGGGGTGCAGGATGACCAGATAGGAAAGAATGGCCGCCAGTGAAAACGCCAAAGCGCCCCATTGGTACACAGGGTTGCCGCGGCGCTGTCCCCACCAGACCAAGCCTAATAAGTACAGGTAATGGAATAAGCCTAAGACCAGTGTCTGGGCGTTTCCGGTTAAAGAAGAATAGCTCAATTGGTGGTCCAGTTCCAGCACCAGCACCAGGTACAAGCAAATGACCAACGCCGTGCCCACCAGTTGGCGGTAGCGGTGCCAGAACCTGGGCTGCTGTGCACTGACTTCCTCTTTGCCCAGCAACCACCAGGTGCCCGCCAATCCGACCACGGCCACAGCGCCCGTGATGAACAGTTTGTTGATAAGCGGCGACAGTTGCGTTCTGGTGATGGTATACCCCATCCAGTCCATGGCCAGGCTCACCACCATCAAACCCAGCACCAACACCGAGGCTGATTTGAGCAGTTGAATGCCCGACCGCTGGAACAACCATAACAGCAGAACCGCCTCCAAAGCCCAGAACAGTGTGATGTAATTGCCCTCCAACTGCACCGGTGCCGTCAAACTCACAAACGTGAGCACTAGGCCAATGAGCAGATACACCAGGTTGCGGTCCACCTGCTGGCGGCGGTACAAGGCAAACGCGAAGACAAAGTTGAACACCGCCAACAGAATGGTGAAGAGCCCCTGGTACTGCCCTTGGCCCAGATAGGTCAAAATGTACATGCCCGCCGCGTAATACAGGAAGCTGTTGCTGAGCAAGACCAGAATCTCGGGGGCGGTGAAGCGCCTGCTTTCTTTGAGGTTGTAGACCATGTTCATTAAAAAGAACACCAGGTAAAAGAGCGTCGCGAAGAGCAGGGCGCCGGCCAACGGGGCGTTGGGCACTGAGACTACTTGGGTGCCCAGCCAACCGCCGTACAGAATGATGGTGAAAACGTAGGCAATGAGGTTGAGCAAGTTCCATTTCTTGAAATACGCCAGCACCAGAATACCCACGTTCAAGACCAGAATAAAACTGAAGAGCACCACGTAATTGCCTTCGCCGGTGCTGAGCATGAACGGACTGCCAAAGCCGCCAACCAGGGACAGCACCGCCAATTCAATCCTGTCATAGGCAATGGATAGGAAAATGGTAAAACCCGTAATGGCCACCATCAACAAAAACCCCGCCGTCTGACTGAACAGCTGGTACTCATGAAACGCAATGGCAATGGTGAAATACAGAATGGCCATACCGCCACCCACCAGCACAGAACTGAATGCCTTGTACTCCACGCGTAGTCTGTGGGCGACCGCAATCAAGGCACCACCGGCCAAGAGGCCAATGGCTACGCGGCCTATCTCATTTATCCAGTCCTGGTCAATGGCATATTTCACGAAGAACCCGATGCCCAGCACCAGAATGGCAATCCCCAGCTTGTTGATGAGGTTCTCCCCAATGAACTTCTCCCAGTCCAGATTCTCTGTGAAGGAAGAAAAGATGTTTTTGCGGGGTTCAGATTCGGTTTCGGACACTGGCGTGAAAGCCGCCGTAGCCTGGCGTTCAGGCACGTACGGCTCAAACACCGGCGATTTTGGGGTAGGTCTGGGAGGCGGCGGCGGAAGCGGGGCGGGTGTAGGAACAGGCGGGGGAGTTGTTTTTTGAACCGGGGTGCTGGTAGAAGCCGTGTCCCGTTTAGCGGCAAAGGAAGCGGCATCCCAAGACGGTGCAGAAGGTTTCTGAGCCTGTTGCTCGCGTAGCAAGCGCACCTCGTCTTGTAGTTTTTGCAAGGTGTAGTGCTGCTGGTCCAGCCGTTTGACCAACCGGTTCCCAACCACTACCAGCAGAACCAGCAACACTACAAGCAGTACAATTTCCATAGAATCCCGTCACATATATTAGATTCTATATTACGACTTTATCTTGGAAAAACCTGTTCAAAGGCGGCTTGGAGCGAAGTGTCCAACTATTAGGTAGGCGTTTTTGGCCTGTTTTCCGGAAAACAAGCTAAAAACGTTCTTCAATCAGTTCTTTGTTGAGCATGGCTCCGGCTTTGGTACCGGCGGCCACAGCCACAGAGACGGTGCGGATCATGGTGGTGGCATCTCCGGCGGCATAAATACCAGGCACGGTAGTTCTAAAGAACTCATCTACCTGCAGAAAACCTTGTTCAGTCAAGACACAGCCTAATTCTTCTGGAAGCTTGCAATGTTGCGTCATAGCCGGTCTGGCAAAAACGGCGGCCAATGGGAGGGTAGTGCCGTCATTGAAAACTACGCTTTGTAGATTTCCCTGTACATGCGCCAATTCCTTAATTTCCCGTTCGTCTATCTGGATGTGGTGATGTGCTAAAGCCTGGCCTTGTTCTGCGGTGAGGGTGCTTTTGCCGTTGGTGAGCACGGTTAGGGAAGGCGACCAGTTGGAGATGAGCCGCGCAAACTCAAAGGCCATGTCCCCATTGGCCAAAACCGCCAGGTTCTGGTGGTGGACTTCATAGCCGTGGCAGTACGGACAATGTAACACGGAGATACCCCAGCATTCTGCGAAGCCTTTCATCTCTGGCATGAGGTCCTTCACGCCGGTGGCAAAAAGGAGTTTATGAGCCGTGTAGGTCTCACCCGCTGACGTACTTACCTCAAAGGCGTTGTTTTCTCCGGTGGCGTGTACGGCTAAGGCGTTTTTAAACACCACAGTAGGGTAGGCCAGTACCTGTTCTCTGGCTTTCTGGGAAATGGCCGCGGGCGTTTCACCGTCTTGGGTGATGAAGTTGTGCGAGTGCGGCGTCTGTCTGTTGCAAGGTTGTCCGCTGTCCAGTACCAGCACGTTTCTAAGCGACCTGCCCAAGGCCATGGCCGCCGACAGGCCCGCGTAGCTTCCCCCAATGATGATGGCGTCAAAGTCTTTTCTCTCTTCCATAATGCTATTGTTTCATAAGCTACTTCAAATGAATAAGGGCCATATTGCTGAAGAGTACTTGTCATAGTAATCAAGCCGTGGGCGGTGTTCACCGTGAAATAGGTTTGGCAAATGTAGAGATGTTTTATATTATTGCAACAATGTTGCATTAATAAAATTTATGAAGAGACGAAGCACCCCCACCCAGCAGTCCATCTTGTCTTTGTTGCAGACGGCGGGCTCTGCCCTGAGCCAAGATATGATTGAGCAAAAACTGAAGGGTGAGGCTGACCGGGTGACCATTTACCGGGTGCTCAACCGCTTTTGCGAGGACGGCATTACGCACCGCATCGTCTCAGATGACGGCAAATACTACTTCGCGCTGTGCCGCAGTTGTGAGAAGCACCACCACACCCATGACCACTTCCATTTCAAATGCGTGACTTGCCTGCGGGTGGAATGCTTGCCAGAGCAGGTGAAACTTACCCTGCCCCAGGGCTACAAAGCAGAGCAGGTGAATTGCTGGGTTTCTGGATACTGCGCCAGCTGTCAAACGGTGTAATCGTTTTTAGCCTCTTTTCTGGAAAATAGGCTGAAAACGACTTTTCATATCGCATCCATCCTGGAATTCATGGCGCATAAGAAAAGCCCCACTGCTGGCAGTGAGGCTTTTCTTATTAAATTACGCAGAATTGATTAACCGTTGGCTTTCGCGTAACGGTTGTTTACTTCGTCCCAGTTGATGAGGTTGAAGAACGCTGTGATGTACTCTGGTCTGCGGTTCTGGTATTTCAAGTAATACGCGTGCTCCCAAACGTCCAATCCTAGGATGGGTAAGCCGCCGCAAGAGTCAACGCCTTCCATTAAGGGGTTGTCTTGGTTAGCGGTAGAGCAGATTTGCAGCCCGCCGCCTTCAACAGCACATAGCCAAGCCCAGCCAGACCCAAAGCGGGTGGTAGCGGCCTTGGTGAATTCTTCTTTGAACGCGTCATAAGACCCGAATGCCTTTTCAATGGCCTCGGCCACGGGACCGGTTGGGTTGCCGCCGCCGTTCGGGCTCAAGATGGTCCAAAACAGGTTGTGGTTGTAATAGCCGCCGCCGTTGTTTCTGATTGCTGGCGTCTTGGCCGCATCACGCAACAACTCCTCAATGGTCTGACCTTCTTTGTCAGTGCCCTGGATGGCGTTGTTCAGGTTGGTCGTGTAGGCCTGGTGGTGCTTGGTATGGTGAATCTCCATGGTCTGACGGTCAATGTGCGGTTCAAGCGCATCGTACGCATACGGAAGTTGCGGAAGTTCAAATGGCATAGTTTTACAGGTTAAGGTTGTACAATAAATGATGTCTGTATAGACATACGGACTGCGCCAAAGTTAATCTAAATTCTTTTCGCTCTAAAGAAATCAGACATCAGCTGACTGCACTCGTTGGCCAGGATGCCGGCCACCAGTTCGGTCTTAGGGTGCAAAAGGTTCACGCCCAATCTGCGGTAGCCGCGCTTCTCATCTGCCGCGGCATAGACTACGCGCTTAAGCTGGGACCAATAACTGGCCCCAGCGCACATTACGCAGGGTTCTACGGTCACATACAAGGTGCAGTCATGCAGGTACTTGTTGCCCAGGTGGTTGGCGGCGGCGGTAAAGGCCAGCATCTCGGCGTGGGCGGTGACGTCGTTGAGCTTTTCGGTCTGGTTATAGGCACGGGCTATGATCTTGTTCTGGCAGACAACGACGGCGCCAATCGGGATTTCCCCCTCTTCTAAAGCATATTGGGCCTGTTTGTAGGCCTCGCGCATGAAATGTTCGTCTGAGTGTACACTGAGCACGGCTGGGTTGGGTTAAATGAGAACGGGTAGCTCTTTTTACCGCTACCCGTTCTGCTATGTTACAAAGGCGTTTTTGGCCTGTTTTCTGGAAAAGAGGCCAAAAACGGAATACTCTACTTGACTTGGGCGCTGGCCATCACAGCTTTGGCGGTCTCCTGCCACTGCGGTTGCAATTGCGCCGGGGCGTTAAAGCTGAAGATGAGCATCTGGTCCTTTAAGAAGGTGTACTGGATGATGGTGTACTTTCTAACCGGGGCTAATTGCTGGGTCTTGCGTTCGTCCTTTACGGTAGACACAAACTCAAACACTAAGAAGTCGCGGCCGTTGATCTTCTGGCTTTCCTCTTTGATGAACTTCACCTCAGAGAACATGCGTTGGATGGAGGCCTTGTAAAAAGACTGCATCATCTTCACGTCTCCCTCCGGGAAAGTGCTGGGGCGCTGATTGACGCTAATGTCTATTTGGCCGTCTGGGCTGGTGAAGACGCCCAGCGGTTTACGGGCCGAAGGGTACTCGCGGGCAATGCCGTCATCTGGCATCACGGCAAACGTTTCTGGTATGGCCAGGCTCACGTTCTTGGTAATGGCTATTTTCTTAAGTTTTGGTCCGTCAAAGGCCAATAAGAAGGGCAGGAGGAGGGCTATGAGATATTTTTTGTTCATGTTCTTATATAAAGGTGTTGTTGCCACGCTGGCAAAAGCAAATACCAGGCCGGTAAGTTCCAGAAGAAGGCGGGGCAAAGGTAGGGGAGAAAACAGCAGCTTTTCAAATGCGCGGCGGGCAGAGAAAAAGCCCGGCTAAAATAACCGGGCTTTTGCCATGTTTGAAGAAAGCTTTAATAATTCAAACAGGGAAAGCGTAGCGTCTGAGGGGGAGACCGCTAAACCTTATGAGAACATTCATGTTCTACTATGTAAAGAAAGAATTTTTTTGAGAATAATAACAGCCAAGGCCGGAAATATTTAATTATTTCTAAAAGGAATATCGTTTGCCAAAGAAGATTTAAGAAAAAGCCAAGTCTGGGCAGCAGTATCCTTCGGTTCAGTGAGCATTCTCTATTTTCCTTTGAATCTTAGGTAATAGTGCCTAATTTTGCCACCTAATTTGCTTTATTATGGAACCGACAGCAACTGCGCAATATGTACCGGGCGATTTCCTGCCCATCGTGATTCAGTTCGCGGCCGCTCTGGGCTTTGTGGTTTTTGCCATGGTGGTGACGCACCTCATTGGCCCTAAGCGCCACAGCAAAGTAAAAGACGCTTCCTGGGAGTGCGGTATTGAGTCTAAAGGCGATGCCCGTGCCCCTATCTCCATCAAATATTTCCTGATTGCCATCCTGTTTGTACTTTTTGACGTGGAGGTGATCTTCCTCTACCCTTGGGCGGTCAACTTCAAATATCTGGGAATGGACGGCTTTGTGTGGATGCTGGTGTTCATGGGCTTACTTTTGACCGGCTTTTTCTACGTGCTCAAGAAGGGCGTCCTTAAGTGGGAATAGAATTGCATTTTACCTGCGCCGCTAACAAACTATTATAAGCTTACAGGTGTTCTAGAGAGCAGGCGTTTTTAGCCTCTTTTCCAGAAAACTAAGCAAAAACGAACATGAGCGATAACAAAAGCGATATTACCCTGGTGAATGCCCCAGAGGGCATTGAAGGTGCTGGCTTCTTTGCCACCTCTATTGAGAAGGTGGTAGGCATGGCCCGTAAGCACTCTTTATGGCCTTTGCCGTTTGCCACGTCTTGCTGCGGTATTGAGTACATGGCCACCATGGGTTCTCATTATGATATTTCCCGTTTCGGGTCTGAGCGTCCCAGCTTCTCCCCGCGCCAGGCAGACTTGCTGATGGTGATGGGTACCATTGCCAAGAAGATGGCACCGGTGGTAAAGCAGGTGTATGAGCAGATGGCCGAGCCCCGTTGGGTGATTGCCGTGGGTGCCTGCGCCAGCAGCGGTGGTATCTTTGACTCTTACAGCGTATTGCAGGGCATTGACCGCGTAGTACCGGTAGACGTGTACGTGCCGGGCTGCCCGCCGCGCCCAGAGCAGATTCTGGATGGCTTGATGCGTATTCAGGATTTGGCTGAGAACGAGTCCCTGCGCCGCCGTAACTCACCAGAATATCAAGCATTACTAGCTTCTTACAACATTAAATAGGCATGTCCGAACTTACCAACGAACTCCTCATCCAAAAGCTTCAAGAGAAGTTTGGGGACCAGGTGTTTGATATCCAGGAGCCTTACGGTCTGGTCACTGTGACCACCACCCGTGAAAACATCATCCCCATTCTACAGGCACTGTATGATGATGAGATGATGCAGTTCCAGTTCCTCACCACCATGTGCGGAATCCATTACCCAGATAACAAGGGCCAGGAGCTAGGCGTGATTTACCACGTGCACAGCTTGGTACACAACGTGCGCCTTCGCCTTAAAATCTTCTTCTCTGAGGATGATGCCGTGGTGCCAACCGCCACCAACCTGTACGCCACCGCCAACTGGATGGAACGTGAGACCTGGGATTTCTACGGCATCCGATTTGAGGGTCACCCTAACCTTATTCGCATTCTCAATGTGGAAGAGATGGAGGTGTTCCCCATGCGTAAGGAGTTCCCGCTAGAGGATCAAACCCGCGAAGACAAGATTAATACCTTCTTCGGAAGATAATAGAAGGCCTAAACCGATGATTGCGCAAAAGCACGGTCATCGGTTTTGCCGCATACCCTAACAGCCATTATGGAGTTAGACAAACCAACAACAGGAACAACAGAGTTAAACACCACAGACACCTTTGTACAGGAGTTAACCACTCTTAACCTAGGTCCTACGCACCCGGCCACGCACGGCATCTTCCAGAACATTCTACAAATGAATGGCGAGAAGATCGTTTCGGGCGTGCCTACCATTGGCTACATTCACCGGGCCTTTGAGAAGATTGCCGAGCGTAGAGCGTTCTACCAAATCACCCCGCTCACTGACCGCATGAACTACTGCTCCTCACCCATCAACAACATGGGCTGGTGGATGACGGTAGAGAAGTTGTTGGGCGTAACGGTTCCAAAACGCGCTGAGTACATTAGAGTGATTGTGATGGAGCTGGCCCGTATTGCGGACCACTTGATCTGTAACTCTATCTTGGGCGTGGACACGGGCGCCTTCTCGGGCTTCTTGTACGTGTTTCAGGAGCGTGAGAAAATCTATGAGATTTACGAGGAGATCTGCGGTGCCCGCTTAACTACCAACATGGGTAGAATTGGCGGCATGGAGCGTGACCTTTCTCCGTTGGCCATTGAAAAAATCAGAAAGTTCCTGGCTGAGTTCCCGGCTGTGATGCGCGAGTTTGAGACTATGTTCAACCGCAACCGCATCTTTGTGGACCGTGTGGAAGGCGTTGGCCCCATCACGGCAGAGCGTGCCTTGAACTACGGTTTCACAGGCCCTAACCTGAGAGCTGCTGGCGTAGACTATGACGTGCGCGTCATGAACCCGTACTCGTCCTACCAAGACTTTGAGTTTGATATTCCGGTAGGTACCAAAGGCGACACCTATGACCGTTTCATGGTGCGTAACGAGGAGATCTGGCAGAGTTTGCGCATCATTCAGCAGGCTTTAGACAATTTACCTGAGGGACCTTACCACGCAGACGCGCCAGAGTTCTTTCTGCCGCCAAAGCAAGAGGTGTACCGCAGCATGGAAGCCTTGATCTACCACTTCAAGATTGTGATGGGCGAGATTGATGCACCAGTAGGTGAGGTCTACCATTCAGTAGAAGGTGGTAATGGGGAGCTAGGCTTCTATCTGGTGTCTGACGGAGGCCGCACGCCGTATCGTTTGCACTTCAGAAGACCTTGTTTTATTTACTACCAAGCCTACCCAGAAATGGTGGTGGGCACGCAGTTGTCAGATGCCATCGTGATCCTTTCTTCTATGAATGTGATTGCCGGTGAGCTTGACGCCTAAGCGGTTCTTATAACAGAAACATTTTCCCAAGCCTGCTGTGAGGCGGCTTTATATCGACCATTGACCAAATGGATCAAACAGTAGAAAGAAAAGAAGTACAGTTCTCAGAGGGGGCCATGGCCGAGATTCGGCGCTACCTATCTCATTACCCGGCAGACCGTCAGAAGTCAGCGTTGTTGCCTATCCTGCACATTGCGCAGGCCGAGTTTGGCGGCTGGGTAAGCCCAGAGGCGATGGACAAAGTAGCCGAAATCCTGGGCATTGAGCCTATTGAGGTATATGAGGTGGCTACGTTCTATACCATGTTCAACCTGAAGCCGGTAGGCAAGCACGTGTTGGAGGTTTGCCGAACGGGACCTTGCATGCTACGCGGCTCAGATGAGTTGATTCAGCACCTGGAGAACAAGTTGGGTTGCAAAGTAGGAGAGACCAGTGCAGACGGCAACTTCACCTTGAAGACCGTGGAGTGCCTTGCCTCTTGCGGTACCGGCCCAATGTTGCAGGTGAGAGAGCAGTATTATGAGAACTTGGACGCTGCCAGCACAGACCAGTTGCTGGAAGACCTGAAAGCTTCAACGGTGAAGAAACCATGGGAAGAAAATTATTAACTGAACATATCAACGTTGAAGGCATTGAAACCTTTGACGTGTACCGCAAGCACGGCGGCTACGCTTCTGTAGAGAAAGCTTTAAAGACCATGACCCCAGAGGAAGTGGTGGAAGAAGTGAAAACCTCTGGATTGAGAGGCCGTGGTGGTGCTGGTTTCCCTACGGGGATGAAGTGGAGCTTTTTGGCCAAGCCAGAAGGTAAGCCGCGTTACCTGGTATGCAACGCAGATGAGTCTGAGCCAGGTACCTTCAAGGACCGCTATCTGATGGAAAAACTGCCTCACCTGTTGGTAGAGGGCATGATTACCTCTAGCTATGCCCTAGGTTGCCGTACCTCTTATATCTACATACGCGGGGAGTTAATGTACATCCTGCGCATTCTGGAAAAAGCCATCGCCGAGGCCTATGCCAATGGTTTCTTGGGTGAGAACATTCTGGGTAGCGGTTACTCTCTGGATTTACACGTGCACCCAGGCGGTGGCGCGTACATCTGCGGCGAGGAGACTGCTTTACTGGAGTCTCTGGAAGGCAAGCGCGGCAACCCGCGTAACAAGCCACCTTTCCCGGCGGTATGGGGCCTTTATGGTTGCCCAACCGTGGTGAACAACGTGGAGTCCATTGCCACTGTTCCCTGGATT
Organism: Nibribacter koreensis; assembly: GCF_039541795.1. Lineage (NCBI taxonomy): Bacteria > Pseudomonadati > Bacteroidota > Cytophagia > Cytophagales > Hymenobacteraceae > Nibribacter > Nibribacter koreensis. The sequence goes on from NZ_BAABGX010000003.1 coordinate 60,877, forward strand.
GTGAATAACACCGCTGCTGAATATGCCAAGATTGGCGTGGGACGCAGTACCGGTACCAAATTGATCTCCGCTGGTGGTAACATCAACAACCCTGGTGTGTACGAGATTGAAATGGGCATCACTGTAGAGGAGTTCATCTACTCAGACGAATACTGCGGTGGTATCTGGAAAGGCCGTGACATGAAAGCCGTCATTGCCGGTGGTTCTTCGGTTCCAATTTTGCCTAAAGACTTAATCTTGAAAACCGCCGCTGGCGAGGATAGATTAATGACTTATGAGTCTTTGTCTGACGGAGGTTTTGCCACGGGTACCATGTTGGGCTCTGGCGGCTTCTTCGTGATGGATGACCAGACTTGTATTGTAAGACATACTTGGACTTTGGCCCGTTTCTACCACCACGAGTCGTGCGGCCAGTGTAGCCCATGCCGTGAAGGAACCGGTTGGTTAGAGAAAGTCTTGCACCGCATTGAGTACGGCCATGGCCACATGCATGACATTGACTTGCTGGTGAGCGTTGCCAAGCAGATTGAAGGAAACACCATCTGTCCACTAGGGGATGCCGCGGCATGGCCTGTAGCGGCAGCGGTGCGTCACTTCAGAGAGGAGTTTGAGTGGCACGTGAAACATCCAGAGCAGGCAACTTCTCCTGGGGCAGTGTTCAACAAAAACGCCTCTGTTTTAGCATAAGGTTTTCGTTTTTGGCGTGTTTTCTAGAAAAGAGGCCAAAAACGAGCAGTAGATTAAATAGCCATTTGCTGATTGACAGTAACAATTGACAACCAGCAATCAACAATACATTGAAATGGTAAAGATAACTTTTGATGGCATAGAGGTGGAGGTAGAAGAGGGAACTACCATCCTCAACGCGGCCCGTAAAATAGGCGGCGAAGTGGTTCCTCCGGCCATGTGCTATTATACTCCTTTAAAAGGAAGCGGCGGAAAGTGTCGGGCTTGCTTGGTAAGAGTGGCGGCTGGTTCAGCCAAAGACCCGCGCCCTATGCCTAAGCTGGTGGCTTCCTGCATTACCCCGGTACAAGACGGCATGGTGGTAGAAAACACCACCAACCCAGACGTATTGGCCGCCCGCAAAGGCGTGGTGGAAATGCTGTTGATTAACCACCCGCTGGATTGCCCTATCTGTGACCAGGCCGGGGAGTGCGACTTGCAGAACTTCGCGTATGAGCACGGTACCTCTGGTACCCGCTATGAAGAAGAGCGCCGCACCTTTGATAAAATTGACATCGGGCCGTTGATTCAACTGCACATGACGCGTTGCATCCTTTGCTACCGTTGCGTGTACACCGCTGACCAAATTACTGAGAAGCGTGTGCATGGTGTACTAGGCCGTGGTGATGCCGCTGAGATTGGTACCTACATTGAGAACGTGATTGACAACGAATTCTCTGGTAACGTGATTGACGTGTGCCCGGTAGGCGCCTTGACAGACAAGACCTTCCGTTTCAAAAACCGCGTGTGGTTCACCAAGCCTATGGATGCGCACCGTGACTGCCCTAAATGCTCTGGTAAAGTAGTGTTGTGGATGCGCGGCAACGATGTATTGCGTGTGACGGGTCGCAAGGACCAGTACGGCGAGGTGCAGGAATTCATCTGCAACGAGTGTCGCTTTGATCACAAAGACCCGCAGGATTGGACCATTGAAGGACCTCGTCACATTGACCAGCGTTCTGTCATTGCCACTAACCACTATGAGTTGCCGGTATTGAACGTACCAGTGGTACCTAACTTGCCAGGGTCCACCGAAGAAGATTTAAAAAGCACGCCTTTTAACCTAGGAAGACAAGTATAATGGAGTCAACCGTATTTTTGGTAAAAGCCCTCATCATCTTGGCGGTGTTTGGGGTCACTTTATTAATTGCCACTTACTCTACCTACGCGGAGCGCAAGGTGGCCGCCTTCATCCAAGACAGGATTGGGCCAAACCGGGCGGGTCCGCTGGGTTTGTTTCAGCCGTTGGCAGATGCGGTGAAGCTTTTCTTTAAAGAGGAGTTCGTGCCGGCCAACGCCAATAAGTTCCTGTTCATCTTGGGGCCGTCCCTGTCTATGTTGACAGCGTGTATGGCCAGCGCGGTGATTCCGTTTGGCGGCAGTATTTTGATTGACGGTCAGTACATTAACGTGCAGGCCATTGAGGTGAACATCGGGATTCTGTACATCTTTGGCGTAGTGGCCTTGGGTGTGTACGGCATCATGATTGGTGGTTGGGCCTCTAACAACAAGTTCTCTTTGCTAGGAGCCATTAGAGCGGCTTCGCAGAACATCAGCTATGAGCTAGCCATGGGTATGTCCATCATCGCTCTTTTGCTGGTGACATCAACCTTGTCTTTAGGCGAGATGGCGCGTCAGCAGGGAGAGCCTTTGTTTGGTATCTCGGGCATGAACTGGAATATCTTCTACCAGCCGCTGGGCTTCCTGATCTTCATCATCTGTGCGTTTGCAGAGACCAACCGCGTACCTTTTGACTTACCTGAGTGTGAGACCGAACTGATTGGCGGGTACCACACCGAGTATAGCTCTATGGGTATGGGCTTGTACCTGTTTGCCGAGTACGTGAACATCTTCGTGGCTTCGGCTGTGATGGCAACGCTTTACTTTGGTGGCTATAACTTCCCGTTCATGTATGACATGGGCTTGCCGCACAACATCGTGACTTTGTTAGGCACCGTAGCTTTGTTTGGAAAAATCTTCTTCTTCATCTTCTTCTTCATGTGGGTGCGCTGGACTTTGCCACGCTTCCGTTATGACCAGTTGATGAACCTTGGCTGGAAAATCTTGATTCCATTGTCCATTGCCAACGTGATTGTGACCGCGGCCATTATTTTGTTCAAGCAAGAGTACTTCCAATAAGAAGCAATTGCCGTGAGATGTAAGGCTCTCTGTTTAGAAAAGCCTTACCCACTATTTAAAGACTAGAATGATATGCAATCATTAAGTAATAGAGCAAAGAAGCTGGAAAAGAAACCGATGAACTTCTCTGAGAGAATGTATCTGCCGGCTATTTTTCAGGGCTTGACCATTACCATGCGTCACTTCTTCAAGAAGAAGGCGACCATCAGCTACCCAGAGCAGACACGCCCCATGAGTGCGGTGTGGCGGGGCTTGCACGTGTTAAAGCGTGACGAGAAGGGGAGAGAGCGTTGCACGGCCTGCGGTCTGTGTGCCGTGGCTTGCCCAGCCGAGGCCATTACCATGGTGGCCGGTGAGCGCAAGCGTGGCGAAGAAGGCTTGTACCGCGAAGAGAAATACGCGGTGAGCTATGAGATTAACATGTTGCGTTGCATCTTCTGCGGCCTCTGTGAGGAAGCCTGTCCTAAGGCGGCCATCTTCCTGCAGAACGACAAGACGGCACCGGCCCGCTATGAGCGTGATGAGTTCATCTACGGCAAAGACCGTTTGGTGGAGCCTATGCCTGCTACCGGAAACAACCAATAACCCAAGCCCCGAGATTCGCTAATCATCTATAAAATGACTGGAAATTTATTCTTCTTTTTAGCCTTCTTGACCTTGTTCGCGGCTATTGGTGTGGTAGTGTCTAAGAACCCGGTGTACAGCATCCTGTTCATGATTTTGACCTTCTTCGCTTTAACGGGCCACTATATCTTGTTGAACGCCCAGTTTGTGGCCGCCGTGAATTTCATTGTATACATGGGCGCCATCATGGTGTTGTTCCTGTTTGTGATCATGTTCCTGAACATGCGCGAAGACACCGAAGAGCACAAGTCTAACTTAAGCAAGTTTGCCGCCGCCATTGCCGGAGGCGTCCTGTTGGTGATTATGATTGCCGCCTTGAAAGACGTGGAAACCGCTGGCTACGCTTCTGATTTCAACTCACAAGTAGGTCTGGTAGAGAACCTGGGCAAGGTGTTGTTCAGAGATTATCTGTTGCCGTTTGAGTTGGCGTCTGTGTTGTTCTTGGCTGCTATGGCTGGAGCCGTGATGCTGGGCAAGCGCGAACCAGGCGAGCAAAACAGATTCTAAGGCGTAGACAAGCGCTGGACAAGGACAGCTATGCATGTTGTCCTTTTTTCTTGCCAGACCGCTTCTCGTTTTTAGGCTATTTTCGGGAAAACAGGCCAAAAACGGCAAGCACGAACGCCAGAGGCAGAGTACAGGCACCTAGTAAGTAGGCGCCTTTTAATGTGGATTTACCAAAAAATGGGAATAACTTTGGCCGCCGTTCACGCGCCCGGGCAAGGCAGTTCCTGCGAATACAAAAACCATGAATGAGATACCTGAGGTAATCAGAACCATCCCGCTGAACTACTACCTGTTCTTCAGCACTATGCTGTTTTGCATTGGGGTTACGGGCGTATTGGTTCGTCGTAATGCCATCATCATCTTTATGTGCATTGAGTTGATGCTGAACTCTGTGAACTTGTTGCTCACTGCTTTCTCAGCGTACCGCTCAGACCCGCACGGACAGATTTTTGTATTCTTCATCATGGCGGTAGCCGCCGCCGAAGTAGCGGTTGGTCTGGCCATCATTGTGATGATTTACCGCAACCTGCGCACCACAGACATACATTTCCTGAACAAATTGAAGTGGTAGACAGACGTGTAGTCTCTGCCTGAATCTGTTAAAGAATACCGTTTCATATACCTTTACCAAATGCAAGAATTTATTTTGCCGGCAAACAATTCTGAGATGCGTCTCATTACGTTGCTGATTCCGCTCCTGCCGTTCATCGGGTTTCTGATTAACGGGCTAGGCAACCGGAAATTGCCGAAAGGGCTGGCGGGACTCATTGGCTGTGCCTCTGTCCTGGGCTCGTTCCTGCTGTCTCTGTACCTGTTCTTCGGGTTTGAGGGCTATGGCAACCGTCCGTACACTACTCAAATCTTTGACTGGATTAACGTAGCCAACCTGCAGATTCCGTTCGCTTTCCAGATTGACCAGTTGTCCCTGGTGATGCTGTTGCTGGTGACGGGCGTGGGTTCTGTGATTCATATCTACTCAGCGGGCTACATGAGCCATGATGAGAACTTCGGTAAATTCTTCTCTTTCCTGAACCTGTTCGTGTTCTCCATGCTCCTTTTGGTGATGGGCGCGAACTACGTGATGATGTTTGTGGGCTGGGAAGGCGTGGGCCTTTGCTCGTACCTGCTCATCGGGTTCTGGAACAAGGTAACACCGTATAACAACGCCGCTAAGAAAGCCTTCATCATCAACCGCATTGGTGACTTGGGCTTCTTGCTGGGTATCTTCTTAATCTTTATCACCTACGGAAGCGTGAGTTACGGCGAGGTGTTCAATCAAGCCTCTCAGCTGAACCAGGTAAACGATGGCGTAGTGATTGCCATTACCTTGTTGTTGTTTGTGGGTGCCATGGGTAAGTCTGCCCAGTTGCCACTTTACACGTGGTTGCCGGACGCGATGGCTGGTCCAACCCCAGTGTCTGCCTTGATTCACGCCGCTACCATGGTGACGGCGGGTATCTACATGGTGATACGGTCAAACGTGCTTTATACTTTAGCACCGGACACGCTTGAGTTTGTGGCCATCATTGGTTTGGCTACGGCTTTGTTTGCTGCTACCATTGGTCTCTTCCAAAACGACATCAAAAAAGTATTGGCTTACTCTACCGTGAGTCAGTTGGGCTACATGTTCCTGGCGTTGGGCGTGATGGCATATTCCTCTTCTCTGTTCCACGTATTGACGCACGCCTTCTTCAAAGCTCTTCTATTCTTGGGTGCAGGTAGCGTGATTCATGCCATGTCTGGAGAGCAGGATTTGCGCAGAATGGGCGGTCTGAAAAAAGTATTGCCTATCACTTTCCTGACTTTCCTGATTGGAACGCTGGCTATTTCTGGTATTCCGCCGTTTGCCGGTTTCTTCTCTAAGGATGAGTTGTTGGCGCATGTGTTTGTGCACAGCAAAGTGATGTGGGCGTTTGGTCTGTTAACCTCGTTCATGACGGCTTTCTACATGTTTAGGTTGCTGTATCTGGCTTTCTTCGGGGAGTTTAGAGGCACTGAGGAACAGCGCAAGCATTTGCATGAGTCGCCGGCCGTGATGACCATTCCATTGATTATCCTGGCCATCCTTTCTACCATTGGCGGATTTATGGGCTTGCCAGCGGTCTTCAGCCAGAACCATATGCTGGGTAACTTCTTGTCGCCTATTTATGAGCTGGCCAGAAGAGCTGTGCCAAGTGCTTTTGAAGCACACCACTTATCCCATGAGACAGAATATATGCTAATGGCAGTTTCTGTGGCTGTGGCAGTTGTCGCTATCATTTTGGCTTATATGATTTACGGGAAGAAGAAGTCTATTCCTGCAGAAGAAGGAGCCACTTTGTCACCGTTGCACAAGCTGGTGTACAACAAATACTACGTGGACGAACTGTATGACGCTATCATTGTAAAGCCTGTCATGGCTATGTCTACGGGCTTGCACCGCTTTGTGGAGAAGGGCTTGATTGACCCAATCGTGAACGGATTCGGGAAGGCCACCTTGGGTGGCGGGCGCACCTTGCGCTTTGTGCAGAGCGGGGCCACCGGTTCTTACATCCTGATGATGGTGCTGGGCATCGCGTTAATTTTATTGCTGAACTTTATTATCTGATAGGCCACACATGTTAACCGCATTATTAATCTTATGGCCTGCTGTGGCCGCACTGCTGGTACTGTTGGTAAAAGGACAGGGAGCCAAGAAAGTAGCCTTCGGCGCAGCCTTGGTAGAATTGCTTTTGGGTATTTACGCTTGGATTGGTTTCAATCCAGCAGACAGCTCAGCCCAGTATTTAATTAACCTTCCGTGGATTGCCTCTGCGGGCATCGTGTTCAAAGTGGGTATGGACGGCATCAGCTTATTGCTAATGTTGTTGACGGTGTTCTTATTGCCGTTAATCATCCTGTCCACGTTCAGGCACAACTATGAGCGGCCGTCGTCTTTCTATGCCTTGATTCTGTTCATGCAGACGGGTTTGATTGGTGTGTTCACCGCTTTAGACGCCTTCTTGTTCTACTTCTTCTGGGAGGTGGCCTTGATTCCAATCTACTTCATTGCCGGTCTTTGGGGCGGTGAGAACAGAATTAGAGTAACGTTCAAGTTCTTCTTGTACACGGTCTTCGGGTCGTTGTTCATGCTGGCCGCGTTTGTGTATCTGTACTTCCAGACGCCGGGCACGCACACCTCTGAATTGTCGGCTTTCTATCAATTGGTATTAGATGCAGGCACGCAGAGCTGGTTGTTCTGGTTTCTGTTCATTGCCTTCGCTATTAAAATGCCGGTGTTCCCGTTCCATACCTGGCAACCAGATACATACGCTGAGGCTCCGGCCGCCGGTACCATGTTGCTGTCTGGTATCATGCTGAAAATGGGTATCTATGGCGTGCTACGTTGGTTGTTGCCGGTAGTACCTTTGGGCGTAAGCCAGTGGTCTACAGTAGCCATCGTTCTAGCAATCATCGGGATTGTCTACGGAGCCATCATCGCCATCCGTCAGCATGACATGAAGCGTCTGATTGCGTTTTCTTCCATCTCGCACGTTGGTCTGATTGCCGCTGGTTTGTTCACGTTAACCGAGCAGGGCTTGCAAGGCGTGATGGTACAGATGCTGAGCCACGGTATTAACGTGGTGGGCTTGTTCTTCATCATAGACATTATTCAACAGCGCACCGGTACCCGCGAGATTGCCGCCATGGGTGGTATCACGCAGAAGGCACCGTTCCTGACCGTTTGCTTTATGGTTTTGATGCTAGGCGCTGTTGCCTTGCCATTGACCAATGGGTTTGTGGGTGAATTCCTGCTCTTGATGGGCGTGTACCAGTACAATGCCTGGATGGGTGCTGTGGCCGGTCTGACTATCATCCTGGGAGCCGTGTACATGTTGCGCATGTTCCAGCGCGTGATGTTTGGGGAGACCAACCACATCACCGATGTTTTCACAGATTTGACCTTCACCGAGAAAGCCGTGTTGGTACCCTTGGTGATTATGGTGTTCTGGATTGGCTTGAACCCCAATACGTTTTTGAACATCTCTGAACCGGCCATTGGGCAGTTGCTGAACGTGATTAACCGCTAAGTTTAGCGACGATATTATATACACAGGAGAAATTACCTGCACATGACCTCATTAATTCTACTCTCTATTTTTGGTATTGTGAACCTGTTCTTAGGGTTCATGAAATCTAAAAAGGTACTCATGCCTATGGTGATGCTGTTTCTGGCAGTTTCCTTAGGTGCTACGTTACTGGACTGGAACAATCCCCAGACCTACTTCAACAACATGTTCACCATGGACAACTTCTCCATAGCGTTTACCGCGGTGATGATTTTGTCCACGCTGTTCATCCTCCCGTTCTCCAGCAAATACGGCCGCGACGAAGACGGTAATTTAGCTGAATATTACTCTCTGATGCTCTTCTCTTTGGTGGGCGGCATCATGATGGTGGGCTATGAGAACCTGTTGATGCTGTTCATTGGCATTGAGATTATGTCCATTAGCATGTACATCCTGGCCGGTTCAGACAAGCGCAACATCTTGTCCAATGAGGCGTCCATGAAGTACTTCTTGATGGGGTCTTTCTTCACGGGTATCATTTTGTTCGGCGTGGCGTTGTTGTACGGGGCCACCGGCTCTTTTGACTTGACTACCATCTCTGACGCTGCCAGAAACATTGACGCCGGCAGCGCACCGTTGTTGCTGATGGGTCTCCTGTTGGTGTTGATAGGGATTACTTTTAAGGTAGGGGCTGCGCCTTTCCACTTCTGGACGCCAGACGTGTATGAAGGCACGCCAACCGTGTTTACAAGCTACATGTCTACCGTGGTGAAGACCGCGGGTATTGCGGCTTTCTACAAATTGATGTCGGCGGCGTTTGGCGGGGTGTATGAGCAGTGGTTCCCAACCGTGGTAGCCATTACCGTCCTGACCCTGTTGATTGGTAACATTGGGGCTGTGGCGCAGACCAGCATGAAGCGTATGTTGGCTTACTCCAGTATCTCGCACGCGGGCTACCTGATGATTGCCTTAACATCCTTCAATGACCGTTCTGAGAACGCTATCTTATTCTATTCTCTTGCCTATTCAGTAGCCACCATCGCGGCCTTCGGGATATTAAAGTACGTGGCAGATGAGCGTAAATCAGATGCCTATGAAGCGTTCAACGGTTTAGGTAAAACCAACCCTCTGCTGGCCTTTGTGATGACTGTTGCTATGCTGTCTTTGGCGGGTATTCCGTTGACGGGCGGTTTCTTCGGGAAGCTGTTCCTCTTCTCTGCCGCCTTGGAGCAAGACATGCTGTGGCTGATTGTGGTGGCTATCCTGATGTCTGCCGTGGGTATCTATTATTACTTCAGAGTGATTATTGCCATGTACATGAAGGAGCCAGCCGGCGAGCGCATTACTGTTGACGCCTTGGCCAGCTTTACTTTGATAGCCTTGGTGGTATTGACCGTGCTGATGGGCGTAGTACCAGGCTTGTTCAACGATTTACTCTAAGCAGAATATATTCTTGATATTAAACAGAAGAGGCGCTCATGGAGCGCCTCTTCTGTTTTTGTCGTTTTTGAGCTGTTTTCTGGAAAGTAGGCCAAAATCGAGCAAAGGTGACTACGGGCAGATTCTCCCCTTGAGGGGAGCGCAGAAGGGTGTCTAAATCTGCTGAATCTTCTTTTTACACTGAAGATATTGCAATGACTTTTTATGGTAACACCGTCAAGAGCCCTTTAAGCATCGGCTCTCCTATGTAAACACCCCTCTGCACTCCCCTCAAGGGGAGAATCCGGGCGTGGTAAATGGATAAGCTAGATTAGACCGAATTTCGTTTTCAACCCGTTTTCCAGAAAATAGGCCAAAAACGCTTCTCTTTTACAAACTCATCAAATCCTTAAACACCTGTGTCTGTCTCCTAGATACTTCCACTTCCTCACCGCCCCTGAGTTGGATCTTGATGCTTCCTCTGAACCACGGGTTAATTTGCTCAATGTAGTTCACGTTGATAATCTGCTGGCGGTTGGCTCTAAAGAACACCTTGGGATCCAGGCGGCTTTCCAGGTAGTTCAGGGTCTTGAGAATGCAGGGGCGTTCGTTGTCAAAGGAGAGCAGGGCGTAATTGCCATTGGACTCAATGAGGCGCACTTGCTTTAAGGCCACAAACCAGCAGCGCTCGCCGTCTTTCACAAACACGCGGTCGTCTTCACTCAGTTGAGCAGGGGCCACGGCAGGTTTGGCGGATACTTGTTTAGCCAGGGCTTTCTCTACGGCTTGGCGTAGGCGGTTCTCCTCAATGGGTTTCATGAGGTAGTCCAGGGCGTTGCGCTCAAAGGCTTGCAGGGCGTACTGGTCATAGGCCGTGGTGAAGATGACCTGCGGTATGAGCTCTAGTGCCTCTAACAACTCGAAGCCGTTTTTCTGGGGCAGATGGATGTCCAGAAACAGCAAATCCGGCCGAAGTTCTTCTACTAAGGCAATGCCGTCTTCGGCGTTCTCGGCTTCGCCTACCAGTTCCAATTCTGGAAATTTGGTGAGCAGGTGCTTCAGCTCCAGGCGCGCCAGCCGTGAGTCTTCAACTATGCAGATTCTCATACTTTTTAAAAGGAAGCGTGAGCGTGGCGGTCACGCTGGTGTCTGTGGTTTGATGTAAATTGAAAGTGCCGGGCTGGTCCAGCGAATGAGCGACGCGCTCCAGCAATCGCTGAATGCCGATGCCAGCAGGGGCAGACGAGGCGCCCAATCTACCGGTGTTCTCTACTTGTACCTGTAAATAGCCGTTCTGACGGTGCAAAGAAAGCACAATTTGACCTCCTTTAGCCTGCGTCCCGATGCCGTGTTTGATGGCGTTCTCTACCAACAACTGAATGCCCAAAGGCGGAATGGAAGCTAATTTTAAGTCTTCCGGGACTTCAGAAGAGAACGCCAGCTTGTCCTCGAAATGGATTTTCTCCAGCGCCACGTAATGGTCCAGAAACTCCAGCTCTTCGGCCACGCTCACCAGGTTGTTGCGGTTGTAGCCAATCACGTAGCGCATCATGGCCGACAGGCGGGTTATCATCTCGCGGGCCTTGGAAGGGTCTTCCAGCACCAGGGACCGGATGTTGTTAAGGCTGTTGAACAGAAAGTGAGGGTTTAGTTGCGAACGGATGGCTTCCAGTTCAGCCTCTTTCAAAGACAGTTGTAGTTTAAGCGTTTCTACTTCCTTGGCTTTCCAGCGCTTGATTGCCTGGAACGCAAAATAGAAAGAAGACCACGCAGACAGCACTACAATCCCGTTGACGGAATACAACAACAGAATCGGGAATTCCATCTGCTTCCAGGTATACATCCCGCTAACCACCATTTGGCTGTAGGTAAGCAATTGGACCAGAACAGAGCAAACGGCATTATAGAGCAGGATTAAAGCGGCTAGCTTGGCAATGGAGAATTTCTGCCATTGGTATTTCTTAGATAGATAACGTTGCAAGTGTGTCACCACCAGAAACAGGAAAGCACCAGTGAGCTGGATGCCATACATGGTGGCCGAACCTTTGAAGAAATTATAACTAATGAACAGACCCAGGAAAAAGTAAAGGGTCCAGCCAGTTACCTGACAGACCCAATACCATTTATGTTGACGTGTGTTAGACATGAACCGTGCGGTTACTTATTTCTTCAAGAAGGCATCCATTTGTGCAAACAACCAGGCAGGCTCATCATACATGATGAAGTGGCGGGCAGTGTCTGCTATCTTAACTTCGGCGGAAGGCAAGTTAGCAAATTGTGTCTTATACATGTTGGTGGTTAACTCCTTGGTCACGCCGTACCCTTTGTACCCATACCAGGCGCCTAGTACCAGCACCGGCGATTTGATGGTGGCGATGTCTTTGCGCAAGTCGGTGGTGTACATTTCATACATGGCCTGTCCGGTGGTTTTATAGTCAGACTTTCTGCCCCAGTCAATCACTTTTTGGATGTGCACCGAGTCGGTGGCCATGGTCACGCCGTAGCTGGCCTCCTGTTGTTTCTGCATTTCGGGGCTCATCTTAGCCATGGAGTTCTTCATCTGATCGGCCATGGGTTTGATGCTTTCCACGGTGGCGCCTGGGTTTTGGGCGGCGCCAATGTAGGGCAGTCCGTCTACCACTACCACTTTCCCAAACAGGTCAGGCGCTTTTACGCTCAGTGCGAGGGTCATGTACCCACCTAAGCTATGCCCTACCAACACTGGTTTCTTGAGCTTGTTCTCCTGCACGTAGGTGATAATCTCGTCGCGCACGGTGTTCAGGAAGTGGTCTGTTTGGATAGCCGGCTGTCCCGCAAAACCGGGTAAGGTCAGTACGTAGCAGGTGTAGCTTTTTTGGTAGTGCTTGACGGTCTCGTCCCATACCTCACCATCAGAGTTCAAGCCGGGAATTAGAATCATAGCCGGTCCCTTGCCGGTTTTCACTACTTTGAAGGATGGGGCCTTGGCCTGCGCGGTGAGGGTGATGAACAACAACAGCGCGAGGAGAGAGGTTAGTTTTGCTTTCATGGTTTCTTATGGGTTAGAATTTTTAAGTGCGATTGCTTGATACAAATATGGGAGAAGTGTTCACGCTGGGGAAGGGAAAAATGATGAGCGGTTGTTGGGTGGGGTGAATGGCAGAGTATATAGTTTTTTGGTAGGTGATGTCGTTTTTGGCGTGTTTTCTGGGAATTAGGCTGAAAATGGCAATTGGTCATTATAGCTTAACCGAAGAATTTAAGGGGATTTGCTTTAGTGGACGATGGTGCACGCCGTTGGCTGTTTCCTTGGTAATGCCGTCTGTTCCGGTGCGAAGTCACAGCCTTGTTGCATTTTGTCCGCTAAGCGCTCACGGCCGCGGGGCCTCGTCTTGGCCCTTCGCAATGCTGTTGTACTCTGGGCCTTTGGCCCCGCCCTGGCGGGCGACGAAACAACAGAGGCGCTCAGGACCAAGACTGGTTTCGGTTCCGGTCCTGTAAGGGTTTATTGGTGGCCTAAGTGGTTGTAGGTAAAGTCCGTCCCTGTCGCTGCAGAGGCATTCGTGCTGCGCACGGTCTGTTTGATCTTGGTTCACGTGGGCATGGTGCAAGTCTTCGACTTGGCCCCATGACGGGGGCAGTTTTCAACTGCCCTGAAGCGCTGGCTTCAACCGGCGCGTTGGTCCCCCTTTGAAGTCGAAGATCCCGGACTTGTTCCGGGAGGAGTAGGGGGAGGACAGGAGCTCTTTCAGACTCACGACTCGCGACTCATGACTAAACAAGTAGCGTCTTGGCCAAGAACCGTTTTTAGCCTCTTTTTACAAAAACAGGCTAAAAACGAAAAGCCCTGCGAAAAAGGATTCCGCAGGGCTTTTTATAACAATCAACAATTAGCAATCAACAATTAACCCTTCAACTTCACGTCAATCTGCAACTCATCCAACTGCGCTTGCGCGATAGGTGATGGGGCGTCAATCATCACGTCACGGCCGGAGTTGTTCTTAGGGAAGGCGATGAAGTCACGGATAGAGTCTGCACCACCGAACAAAGAACAAAGACGGTCAAACCCGAAAGCGATGCCACCGTGTGGAGGCGCTCCATATTCAAAGGCATCCAGCAAGAACCCGAACTGGGCCTGTGCTTCCTCTGGCGTGAAGCCTAGCAGGTTGAACATGCGTGACTGCACCGCGCGGTCATGGATACGGATAGAACCTCCGCCTACTTCTACACCATTAATCACCATGTCATAGGCGTTGGCGCGCACGGCGCCCGGGTTGGTGTCAATCAGGTCCATGTCCTCTGGTTTGGGCGAAGTGAACGGGTGGTGCATGGCGTGGTAGCGGTTGCTTTCCTCGTCCCACTCCAGGAGAGGGAAGTCCAGGACCCACAGCGTAGAGAACGTGTCTTTGTCGCGCATGCCCAAACGGGTGCCCATCTCCAGACGCAGTTCATTCAACGCTTTTCTGGTTTTATCAGCACCGCCGGCCAGGACTAACAGCAAGTCGCCGGGCTGGGCGTTGAAGGCTTGCGCCCATAGTTGCAGGTCTTCTGGCGAGTAGAATTTGTCCACGCTTGATTTCACGCTTCCGTCTTCCTGCACGCGGGCGTATACCAAACCGGTGGCACCTACTTGGGGGCGCTTCACGAAGTCTGTGAGCTCATCCAGTTGCTTGCGGGTGAAATGGGCGCTGCCAGAGGCGTTGATACCCACCACCAGCTCGGCATCGTCAAATACCTTAAAGCCTTTGTTCTTTACCACGTCATTCAGCTCCACAAACTGCATCCCAAAACGGGTGTCTGGCTTGTCTGAACCATACAGGCGCATCGCATCGGCGTAGGTCATTCTAGGGAAGTCTGGCAGTTCAATGCCTTTCACGGCTCTGAATAATTGCTTCACCAAACCTTCAAAGGTGTTCAGGATGTCTTCCTGCGTCACGAAGGACATTTCGCAGTCAATCTGGGTGAATTCGGGCTGGCGGTCAGCACGAAGGTCTTCGTCTCTAAAGCACTTCACAATCTGGAAGTACTTGTCAAAGCCTGACACCATCAACAACTGCTTAAAGGTCTGCGGGGACTGGGGCAAGGCGTAGAACTCACCAGGGTTCATGCGGCTAGGCACTACAAAGTCACGAGCGCCTTCCGGGGTAGACTTTATCAACACCGGCGTCTCCACTTCAATAAAGCCTTGTCCGTCTAAATAGGCGCGCGTCTGCTGGCCAATGCGGTGGCGCAGTTCCAGGCTTTTGCGCACCGGTGAGCGGCGCAGGTCCAGGTAGCGGTACTTCATGCGCAGGTCATCGCCGCCGTCGGTCTCGTCCTCAATAAGGAAAGGAGGGAGTTTGGCAGGGTTTAGAATTTCAAGGTCCATTACCTTAATCTCTACATCGCCGGTGGCAATCTTATCGTTTTTAGACACGCGCTCAATCACGGTGCCAGTGGCTTTGATCACAAACTCGCGGCCCAGGGTACGCGCCAGGGTAAGGGCTTCTGGAGAAGAAACGCCTTCCTCTAGCATCAATTGCGTGATGCCGTAGCGGTCGCGCAGGTCCACCCACAGCATGCCGCCTTTGTCACGTGATTTCTGTACCCAACCGGTCAGGGTTACTTCCTGGCCAACATGTTCAAGGCGCAATTCGCCGCAGGTGTGTGAACGAAGCATGGTATCTCTCTTTCTATAAGTCGCAAAAACAAAGGGCAAAGGTACACAATCTCCTTTGTTCTGCCGAAGGCCGTTTTTGGGGTATTTTCTGGAAAGGAGGCCAAAAATGTAAAAACTTTTTTAGCGTCTACCAGCCGTGCGCAACCGTCCAAGTGCTGTTCGGTTATGGGTGGAAAGTGTCCGGTTTTATACACTTATTGGTGTGGGGTGTTTTGTAACTAACTGTAGTTCAATTACTTGTTATTTTGGCATAACCCTTGCCAAGGTGGTGAAACTGAACGGCTTAACTCCATAACAGACAGTTGCCCTTCAGTAGAGCTTCACCTAATCACCAGTATTTATTGATTACAAGTACACATACAATGAAACACAAAGACAAACTATTCACGCTTCTCTTCCTCCTTTTGGTAAGTTGGGCGCCGGCTTGGGCCCAGGACGCCAACCGCTTTGAGCTGAAAGGCAAGCTAACAGGTACCAAGGCAGAGCCCTTGCTGGCCGGCAACATTCAATTAGTGAAAGACCCGTCTATGACTTTGGTGAAAGTAGAGGTCTCCGCTGAGGACGGCTCCTTCACCTTCAGCAACCTGCCGGCGGGCGATTATAAGCTCATGGCCACGCACTATGACTACGCTACGTATCAGTCTAATACTATTCAACTGCGCCAAAATATGAACCTGGGCGATTTGGTGATGCCAGAACGCGCGGTGGCCTTGAAGGAGATTAAGATTGAGCAACAGAAGCCTTTGGTGGAACAACACTTTGATAAGACGGTGCTCAACGTGGAGAACAGCATTGCCGCCACCGGTAGCACCGTGCTGGAAGTGCTGGAGAAAGCGCCCGGCGTGAACATTGACCAGAACGACAACATAAGCATGCGTGGCAAAACCGGCGTGATTGTGATGGTAGACGGCAAGCCGGTACCTATGTCTGGTGCCGAGCTGGCCAACATGCTACGGGGTATGGGGGCCAACACCGTGGCCAAGATTGATTTGATCACCAACCCTTCGGCTAAGTATGACGCGGCAGGTAATGCGGGAATCATTGACATTAGGCTGAAGAAGGACAACCGGGTGGGTACCAACGGGACGCTTTCCTCTTCGGCAGGCATGGGTATGTTCCCGAAGGCCAACCAAGGCTTGCAGTTAAACCACCGCAACAGAAACGTGAACGTCTTTGGCTCTTACAACTATGTGCACCGCAATGACATCAACAAGCTTGATCTATACCGTGAGTTCTTTACGGTCGTTGAGTCAGATACTGAAGGACCTAAGTCGGGAGAGCTTACCAATGTCTATGACCAGAAAAACGTGTTCGGGCACATCATCAACGGGCACAACGGCAGAGTAGGTTTGGATTATAATCTTTCGCCTAAGACCATTGTAGGCATTGTTGGAAGTGGGGCGTTTACAGACATTAACCGCACGGTCAACAACACCGCCGATGTCCTGAATGCCAGCCGTCAGTACGTGAGCGGATTTAACACCACCGGTTTTACCGAAACCAACCGGAACAACCAGGCGCTTAACCTTAACCTGAAGCATACCATTGACACCACAGGCCGTGAGATTTCTGCCGACGTTGATTATGCCTCCTTCCAGACCCGTGACCTTCAAAACATCAACATCGCGTTTATAAACAATCCTCGCCCAACCCCTGATTCTACCTTGTTCGGTGATTTGGACGGCGGACTGGATATTTATTCAGCCAAAGTAGACTATGCACAGCCGTTGCCTTCGGTAAAAGCTAACTTAGAACTAGGGTTAAAAAGCAGTTTGGTGAAGGCAGATAACAACCTGCAGTTCTTTGACCGATCAGAAGGCAGAAATGATTACCTGGCAGGCACCAGCAATCATTTTCTGTATTCAGAGAACATCAACGCCGCATACGTAAACGTGAACAAGAAGTGGGCTAAACTGAGTTTGCAACTAGGGCTCAGAGTGGAGAATACCCAAGCTGAAGGGGAGCAGTTGATTACCAATGATACCTTTGACCGAAACTATACCCAACTTTTCCCGAGCGCCTTTGTAGGTTATACGGTTAGTGAGAAGCATGATGTGGGCCTTTCCTTAAGCAGACGCATTGACCGGCCTACCTATAACCAGCTCAATCCATTCAGATTCCTTCTGGACCATACTACCTATTCACAGGGGAATCCGGCGCTCAAGCCACAGCTCACGTACTCCTTTGAGTTCACGCATACCTTGTTGCAGAAGTTTGTGACCAAACTCAGCTACAGCCGCACCAAAGACGTAATCGTGAGCGTGCTTTCCCCAACAGATGAGTTAACTGGTGACGGAAGACCCGTGGTGAGGCAACAGGACCTGAACCTGGCCCAACTGGATTACTACGGCGTGACCATGTCTGTGCCAATCACTGTTGCTCGTTGGTTTACCAGTACCAATAACCTGGAGATGTACTACGGCTTGTACCAAGGCAATCTGGCCAACACCAACCTGCGCAACGGACGTCCTACGTTCAACCTCAACTCCAACAACTCGTTCCTGTTGCCTAAAGACTGGTCAGCCGAAGTGATAGGTGTTTATCGGGCCCGTGAGATTTATGGTTTCTTAGACGTAGAGCCGGTAAGATTCCTGTCTGTGGGCGTGCAAAAGCAGTTCTTGGAAAAGAAAGCCAGTCTTAAGTTAAATGTATCTGACGTGTTCTATTCTAATAAGACCCGCGCCACTACTGAGCTTACCTCTTACGCAGAGCGCTTCTATCAGCGCAGAGACACCCGCGTGGCCACGTTGAGCTTTACCTACAGATTTGGTAAGAGCCAGGTGGCCCCATCGCGCAGACGCACCGGCGGCGCCGAAGAAGAGAAACGCCGCGCCGGATAAGCCTAATAAAAAAACCAATAAGCATCCTGCTGTATAGAAGGAGCCAACTAGGTGTAGTCAGCTACTCTGTTTGGCTCCTTCTTTTTTGTGCGCTAGTTAAGGGAAGGCTTTTTGGGAATCAATGGATAATACTAAAAGTTGAGGTGTAGGCTAGATTTTAATGCCAGCCAGGTATTGTGTATTTTTGTCATGCAGCTTTATTACTATATAAGGAATGGTATATAGTAAATTAAATATATTTTTTAGGACTGTAATAGCTTTCTTTCACTAGTTTATTACATCCAAGTAAGAAGTTATTATAATCTTATAGGAATATCTTTGAAGATTGCCTGAGGCGTGGTAACTAGCTTAAAATGTATAATAGCAAGAGTGTAGCCAATGTTATACTGGCCTTGTGACAGGCATTTATATATAAGCACAAAACAGTTAAATACAGCATTTACTTAAAATATCAGCAATGTTTGGTTTATTATGGCATAAGTCTAAATCGGGAAAGTCTAAAAAACGATACGAGACGAGCTCTACTAAGGAAGAATATTTTGATAGAGTAAATTACCCCCGCACGGCTGTAAGTTTATTGAACATGGTCACTGATAATAAGTTGGTTGCAGAGAATTCTGACCTGGCTATTACCTTCAGAGGCGTGGAGTTTGGCACTACCTTGAAAGAGGCAAGACAGACCCTTGGTAAACCAGATTTACATGCTCACCGTGACATGGAGGTAGAAGGACATGAGATCCTTTTTTACTCTTCTTCTATTGGCTCTGTACGCGTCACGCAGTGTCTTCATTTTAAGGATGACAGCTTCTTTTTGGGGCAGACCATCTTAAGAAGACCGTCCCAGGAACAATACAAGGCTTTCTTAGAGAAGGTGTTGGAGAAATATGACTTGATGCCTTCTAAAGGAGCCAGCGTATCTGACCTGGAAGCGCAGCTGCCGGTGTGTGATAACAACCGCAACCGCATTGAGTTTACACAGGCGTTTCACTTGACCATCAACTACATCTCTGGTGACCCACAGATAGCGGATGCGTTTGATGACGTGCGCACTCAGAAGCAACGCAAACGTTCATCTGCTAGAGCTTCTTTCAGGGAGCAGGTAGAGAACTTTATTTAGTCTACAGTACCAATCCAAACTACACAAACAACTGCCCTTTCTCTTTAGAGGAAGGGCTTTTTTATGGGCAATTACCAACCTTAGATATCAATGAATCCCGCCAGTTCTTTCCCTAAATGAAAACAGCCCAAGAACGGGGATCCGTTTTTGGGCTGTTTTCTAGAAATTAGGTTAAAAACGCTTAGATGGCGCCTTCTGCGGCGCTTCCGCGCTGTAAGAATGGATAGCGGTAGTCTACTGGTGGTACAAACGTTTCTTTAATAGTACGGGCGGTTGTCCAACGCAACAGATTCAACATAGAGCCGGCCTTGTCATTGGTACCAGACGCACGTGATCCACCAAACGGCTGCTGGCCTACCACGGCGCCGGTTGGCTTGTCATTGATGTAGAAGTTACCGGCCGCATGGCTCAGCTTCTTAGAGGCAATCTCAATGGCATAGCGGTCGTTAGAGAAGATGGCACCGGTCAAGGCGTACGGAGAGGTTTTGTCTACCAGCTCCAGGGTCTCCTCAAACTTGTTCTCGTCATACACATGTAAGGTCAACACCGGCCCGAAGAGCTCTTCGCACATAGTCACGTACTGCGGATCCTCTGCCACGATGATGGTAGGCTCAATGAAGTAGCCTTTGCTCTTGTCATAGTTGCCACCGGCAATGATCTCTACGCCTTTGTCTTTCTTGGCGGCGTCAATGTATTTGGCCAGCTTGTCAAAAGACTTCTCGTCAATTACGGCATTGATGAAATTCCCGAAGTCCTGCGGGTCACCCATCTCCAATGATTTCAGGTCTTCAATCACGTAGGCCTTCACGTCTTCCCAGATGTTGCTAGGAATGTACGCTCTTGAGGCGGCAGAGCATTTCTGACCCTGGTACTCAAAGGCACCACGGGTAATAGCTACGGCTACCTCTTTGGCATCCGCTGATTTGTGCGCCACAATGAAGTCCTTGCCACCGGTCTCACCCACAATGCGTGGGTAGTTGCGGTAGTTGCCCACGTTCTCGCCAATGGTCTTCCAGATGTGGTTGAACACGCCAGTACTACCAGTGAAGTGGATACCAGAGAAATCACGGTGCTTGAAGATAACGTCACCTGCCACCGGACCATCTACATACACCAGGTTGATCACGCCGTCTGGCACGCCAGCGGCTTTGAACAGGTCCATGATCACTTTAGCCGAGTAGATCTGCGTGTTGGCTGGCTTCCAAACCACTACGTTGCCCATCAAGGCAGGTGCGGCCGGAAGGTTAGCGGCAATAGAGGTGAAGTTGAACGGCGTCAAAGCGAACACAAAACCTTCCAGCGGGCGGTGCTCCAAACGGTTCCACATGCCAGGCAATGACTCGGGTTGCATCTTGTAGATGTCGGTCATGTACTTCACGTTGAACTTGAAGAAGTCAATCAGCTCACAAGCGGCGTCAATCTCGGCTTGGAATGCGTTCTTGGACTGGCCCAGCATGGTAGCGGCGTTCATGCGCGCTCTGAAAGGACCGGCCAATAATTCGGCGGCTTTTAAGAAGATGGCGGCACGGCTTTCCCAGGGCATGTTGGCCCATTGCTCACGGGCGGCCAAGGCGGCGTCAATGGCTTGTTGCACGTGGCTGGCGTCTCCCTGGTGGAAGTTGGCAATCACGCGCTTATGATCATGCGGAGGCGCAATGGTAGCAGTCTTGCCGCTGCGTACCTCTTCGCCGCCAATGTACATGGGGATGTCTAACTGCTGTTCGCGCAGTTCATTGTATGTGTTGAGAAGTTCTTCTCTTTCTTTGCTGCCCGGAGCGTAGCTCTTCACAGGCTCGTTCACCGGAATGGGAACATTGAAAAATCCGTTGGCCATATTGACTATAGTTTTAGATTCTGGTTAAGATGTAAAGGTAAGGCATAGAGAGGGAAAAGGCTAACACCTGTACGTTCAGGCTGTATACCATCTCTGTACATCTACGTTGCTTTGATTAATCTTACATATGCGTAAGACGCATAGAGTCAAAGAATTTTCTGATTCTCTCTTTACTTGGTTTGTGCAGATGCGAAATGGGTGTGTATTGCGCCTGATATACCCGTCCATCAACAAAAATTACCCGTTTGCTAAACGTGATTGGATACTTGCCAAGCGGAGGCGCTGCCGAAAAAGAGAATTCAAGCCCTCTATAATTGTCTAATGTGAAAGAAGATGAATCTACCAATGTGCCATTTGCCCCTTTAATCTGAGAGGTCATCAAACTGACATAATACTGGTAGGGATTGGTGATGGGTTTGAGGCTTGGCTGATTATTATAATGAATGGCAGTTGCTATAAAGCCTGCATCGGTTGATTTGATAAAGTACAAACTGTGGCTAGAGCCAGATCCTGTTTTTTCAGTAGGAGTCCCCGGAAATTCAATAGATAACCTCTGATCTAGGTGCTGTCTAATCCAATCTGAAGGGCGAATAGTGAACGCGAGAAGAGGCACGGTAACGCAAATAGCAAAAAGTAAAATGGTCGTTTTGGAGGGAAGAGTGCGTTTCATGGGATGGAATATAGGATAGGAATAAGGTTTCAAATTACTGAATCTTTTGGCAAGTCTCTAACTTCAGATTAGAACAAATAGGGTTTTTCTTTGATTCCTGAATAATGGGAAGCAAAATGGCATACTCCTCTTTTATAACATTTAAAGAAACGCAAATACTTACTTTGTTCCTATGACCGCTCCCAAAGACAATTTCTCCAGGCAAGCTTCGCTTTACAAGAAGTTCAGGCCCACGTATCCTCAATCACTTTATAACTTTCTGTTAAGTTTGGTGCCGACTCGGGAATGTGCCTGGGACTGCGGCACTGGCAACGGCCAAGTAGCGGTAGAGTTGGCCAAGCACTTTACCCACATCAAAGCCACCGACATAAGTGAAAAGCAATTACAACAAGCACCTGCGCTGGTCAACATAGAATACCGATTGCTGCCTGCAGAAAAGACCAATTTCGCTGACAATTCCTTTGACTTGATCACAGTAGGCCAAGCTGCGCATTGGTTTAATTTTGAACCGTTTTATGGGGAAGTAAAACGCGTGGGCAAAGCCAATGCTATCCTGGCCATTTGGGGCTACGGTCTGCTCTCCATTACACCCGCCATAGATGCCATCATCCGTCATTTTTACACGCAGGTTATTGGCCCGTACTGGGACGCTGAACGCAAGCACATTGACGCTGCCTATGCCACGTTGCCTTTTCCGTTGGAAGAGTTGCCATCCTTTACCGGAGCCATTGAACAGACCTGGACGGTGGCAGACTTGGAAGGCTATTTGAACACCTGGTCTAGCGTGCAGGCCTTCATTCAAAAGCACGGAGAAAATCCAGTGGATGCTTGTATGGTAGAAATAAGAAAGGTCTGGAAGGAAGAGGAGGAATTGCTGGTACGTTTCCCGGTTTTCAGTAGGATCGGCAGAATTTCGAAATAAGGATGGAGAGAAAATAAGAATCCTGTTTTTGGCCTGTTTTCCGGAAAACAGGCCAAAAACAGGATTCTCTTTAATGTGGGTTACACGTCAAACAGGAAGAACGGCATGGCAAAGCCGGCTTTCTGCAAAATGGGTTTGGCTACGTTGAATACCTTTACGCCATGCGAGGTAGCGCCTTCCAGCGTGCCTATGTGCGCGTGCCCATGAAAGCAGGCCAAGACGTTCTGTCGGTTCAAAGGCTCTGCCAACCGGGAACAGCCCAGGAACGGATGAATGGCTTCGGGTTCGCCCTCTACGGTGGCCCTGATAGGAGAGTAGTGTAGCAGGGCAATCTTCTTCACGTCTGGGTATTCTGTATCCAGTCTGGAGAGGCCGGCCTCCAGTTTGAGAGCCTCGTCCACGGCTTCCTGTACAAAGGCTTTGTTGGATGTTTCACCAAACATGGAGAGCATGTGGTGGTCAAAGCCGCCGCCAAAGCCTTTTACGCCGGTAAAGCCCACGTTACGTATCACCACGGCATCACCGTCCAGAAAGTGCACGTTGTCTTTTATGAGGCATTTTCTGATTTGGTCCTGCTCGTTCTTGTCATGGTCATGGTTGCCTAATACGCACACCACAGGAATGGTGCAGGCGCGCATCTCATCAGCCAGAATCTCGGCCTCGCGGGCGTAGCCATGGTCGGTTAAGTCGCCGCAGAGAAGCAGTACGTCTGCCTGGTCACTGGCCGCCCTAAAAAAGTCCACCCACTTGCCTTTGTCCGTTTCGCGCACATGGATGTCTCCCACGGCGGCAATGCGGGTGGGGCGTTGCGCTTCCTGCGGAGGAGCAGGAACCGGTTGCGGATAAGGGGCTAGCGGTTGCTGCGGTTGAGGCGTGTCTGGGGCCGGGGGCGTGTTAGGGTTTTGCTCCATTCTTTTAATTGTTGGTTGTTGATTGTCAGTTGTTTAAAGATGTAGTCTTAGGAACGAACAACTTGTAACGATCAACTAATAACTAAATAGTCATGATGGTCATGGCCTTAAAGCCCCACTCAGTGACGGCCGGCGCATATTGGGTTTGGTCAATGAGGAGACCACGGCACACGCGCTCTGTGGGCGGTGGCATGTCAAACTGCTCTTTGGCGCGTAGCAACAGTTCGTCAAACAAGTCTCTTGGAATGATGTCTCGTTCTGAGGGGTACACAAACTGGAAGGAGAGGAGTTGCATGAGCAGCAATTGCCAGTGTTGCTCCAGGGTTTGCAGGATGCGTTCCCAGTCCATCTTGTCACCGTGTCTTAAAATCAAGTGATTCAGGTCTGAGCCGTCATAGCGCTCGCGGTTCTGCACGTATATTTTGCATTTGAACAGATCCTCGGCAGAGATGTATTTGACCGGCACGCCAAACTCGGTGCCTTCGGGCGCTCTCCTGAACCAGCCATCGTTGACGGGCATGTTGCTGGCCGGGTTGTTGAAAATGAAGTCTACGTACTTGCCGTCTTTGTAGGCCTTGGCCAGCCAGCGGGCGTCTACCAGTTCGGTTTTGAAGCCTTCATCAGAGAAAATCTTGAGCAGGCGCGGGCAGTCGCCGGCTTTGCAGAAAACGTCCATGTCTTTCATGTCGCGTTGCATGCCGGTATACTGACGTAAGGCAAAGCCGCCGCCCATCAAGAAAGGCAGTCCGCTCTCATGCAGCATTTGCAGGGCCTGCGGGTAAAATTCTTTGGCCACTTCGGGGGCCATATCGTCAAGTTCCATAATCTTCTAAAGCTCTGAAATGTAAAAGGTTCTGCCTTTTGGAAAGGCGTCTTTGCCACTTGTAGGGCAGAATAGGGGCTTCTGGTGTCTCTACTCCTTTCTCTGGTGGTATTGCATGTACTAAATCCTGTAGAAAATGTTATCTCTCATTTTGTCTGAACTAAAGGCAAGAACTAATTCTAGTGAACTTTCTATATAGGACAACCAAATTATTATTAGAACCGTTAAAAATAAAATCATAATAATTATATGATTCAAGCCAATATTATATTACTATTGTTCTAATTAATGGTAGAGCGTCATGAAAAATTTCTTTAGCACCCTGTTGGTAATCACCCTGTTAGGCACTTCTAGTACTGTTAATTCCGTTTTTGCGCAGAGTAACCCAGAGGCTGACAAGACATCAGCGATGGTTTCAAAAAAAATGTTGCAGGTATTAAGGCTCAATGAGTTAGAGTACATCAAGGTGAAGGAACTGAACCTTGCCCGCATCTCTAAGATGACGGAAGCCTTGACCAAGTACAGCCACGACCAAGCCGGTCTTGAAACTAAGTTGACAGAAATTGAGAGAGAGTTTGAGGCCAACTTAACCGAGGTTCTTAAGAAGGAATCCTTCTTGCGTTACGCAGATTTCAAAATGACGCCAGAAGGTGACGTGCTTGCCTTGGTGAAAAACGCATCGGCTGGTAACACAACCCCTGCCAAGTAGAGAGCTATAATTGTTATAAAGAATCCCCACGGAGAGATGACCTGGTAGCAGGCCCCTCTCCGTGGGGATTTTTACGTTCAAGGCCTGCACAACTGTGGGCTTTAAATAACCTGGACTTGATTTGCTACCTTTGCCTGGCATTTGGCATTGCCGCCTAGGTGCCTTAGAAAGTAGTAGCATGTCCGGAAAAAAAGTAAAATACCTGTTAATAGCCTTGGGCGCCTTGTTAGTGATTTGGTTTATCAAAGACGCCTTCACCCAGCCCAGCATAGATGACCTCTCTGGCGAATTTAACGAGGTAGCCTTTTACCGAAACGAGAACAACACCGGCCCCATTCAGCGCATTTACGCCGTCACCGTTGAGGACACCCTCTGGGACCAGATGCAGCAGTATGGCGAGTTTATGCCGCACACCAAATACGGCACCACCAGAATCTACTTCTTCCTGCAAAACCAGCCTTTCCCAGAGACCATTGCCCCGGGCCAAGACAATTTTGACGCGCAATACCAAAAACACTGCCTGGCCAAGTATGAGAAGGACGCCATGGGGCAGGTGAGTTTTGTGAAGTGGCCTTTTAGGTAGGGGCAATCCCTCGTGGTTGCCCTAATATGGAGGAAAGTTAGGCCAATGCGTAGCCAGTTAATCCTTTTTATAGGATCTTCTCTATATTAAACTGCCATGACCTATCTTTAAGGGTTCAATATAAACGCATTTGATGAAAAATTTAATCCTAGCTCTCTATTTACTCTTCGCCTCCTCGGTTTCTAGTATGGCGCAACAAACGCCTGGTACCTTGCAACTAGGACTGGTAGCAGGACCCAGCCACGTGTTTTTTGATAGAGATGATGTTCCCTATGGTAATGTTACCATTAGCAGTGATATTAGGTGGTCGGCAGGTTTATCTTCTAAATATCAGCTAAACAAGTTCTTTCTTAAGGTGGACCTGCTCTATGAAAATAAAGGGTATGGAGCACATGCCATCCTTCCGTACAATGGTCGACAAACACAAGAAGAAATCAATCAAAAAAAACATTTCCATTATTTAACACTTCCGCTTTTACTCGGGGTGGACATTCTTCAGTCAGGCATCTTTCTCAATGCAGGTCCATATATAGGCAGGCTTCTATCTCAAATAACGTTTGAGAGCAGTTCTGAGGCAGAGAAACAAACTGCTCGTAGAAACGAGACTATGGGGTGGGAAAAGTTTGACTATGGAATTTCAGGAGGTATAGGGTATTATAAAGAAATCACCCCAATTTTGAATGTTAGTGCGGAGATTCGTCACAACAGAGGGCTATACGATATTTATAATTGGGGCAACTATAATCCCAATTCCACTAGCTTGCTTCTAGGCCTGCACTATACACTTGCCACCAAATAGCATTCTTCTCTCGTTTTTGGCCTGTTTTCTCTAAAATACGCCAAAAACGAATCTGCCCTTGCACAAAATCAAGAACCTGTGCGCCGCTCCGTTTTTCCGTTGCGCAAACAAATCAGAATAGATTAACTTTGTAGAGCGATGGAGAATTTTGTTGTATCGGCTAGAAAATACCGTCCTACCACCTTTGACAGTGTGGTGGGCCAGCACCATATTACCACTACCTTAAAGAACGCAATCAGCAGCAACCATTTGGCCCAGGCCTTCTTGTTCTGCGGGCCAAGGGGAGTGGGTAAGACCACGTGCGCGCGTATTCTGGCCAAGACCATCAACTGCGAGAACATTACGCCAGAGGTAGAGGCCTGCAACGTCTGTGACTCCTGCAAAAGCTTCAATACCAGCTCTTCCTTCAACATCCATGAGCTAGATGCCGCATCTAACAACTCGGTAGATGACATTAGAAGTCTGGTGGAGCAGGTGCGTTATGTGCCGCAGACGGGCAAGTACAAAATCTACATCATAGATGAGGTGCACATGCTCTCTAACCAGGCCTTCAACGCGTTTCTGAAGACCCTGGAAGAGCCGCCGTCCTACGCCATTTTCATTCTGGCTACTACGGAGCGTCATAAAATCATCCCTACTATTCTGTCCCGCTGTCAGATCTTTGACTTCAACCGCATTCGTATTGAAGACATGGTCCAGCATTTGGGCAACATTGCGGGCAAAGAGAACATTGAAGCCGAGGAAGACGCCCTGCACCTGATTTCGCAGAAGGCAGACGGCGCCCTGCGCGATGCGCTTTCCATCTTTGACCAGATGGTGACCTTCTCGGGTAATCATTTGACCTATAAGGCCACGGTACAGAACCTCCATATTCTGGACTATGACTATTACTTCAGGCTGACCGACTATTTGCTCACGCAGAACCTGAGCGGCACCTTGTTGCTGTATGATGAGATCCTGAAAAACGGTTTTGACTCCCATAACTTCATATTAGGCATTGGGGACCACTTCAGAAGTCTGTTGGTGTGCAAAGACCAAGTGACGGTGCAGTTGCTGGAGGTATCTGAGAACATCAAGTCCCGCTACGCCCAGCAAGCGCAGGAAGCCAGCTTGAGTTTCTTGCTATCTGGCTTGAATCTGGTGGGCACTTGCGACCAGAACTTTAAAGCGGCCAAGAACCAGCGCCTGCACGTAGAGCTATTGCTCATGAAACTGGCGCATTTGCCGCAAGCCTTGCAACTGGCCTCAGACGTCTCTCTTACCGGGGACGTCAAAAAAAAAACTAATGGAAGTTCCGGCGTAGCCGCACCCGCGGTTCCTGCAACTGCTGTTCCTGTTCCAACTCCTGCTCCAGTAGCGGCCGCTCCGGCGCCCGCAGTTTTAGGTAGTTTTGAAGAAAACAGCCCAAAAACGCACCATAACACGGCACCCTCAGACATGGACGCTGGCGAGGATCCTATCTTTGACACGTATCCAGAAGAGGCGCCTTCGCCGGTGCCTTCTATGATAGCGCCTGCCGCGCCGGTGGTCACGCCCGCTCCCTTGCGCGCACCCATCTCGTCTCCGTTGGCTGGTCGCAAACTGTCCAAATTGCCCAGCCTCAAGAATATAGAAGAAAAAGTAGCGGCTTCGGCGGGCCCCGCCATTGACGTGTTGGAAGAAGAAACCGAAGCCTACGTGCCCGGCTCCCTGCCTGCCATCAATGAGGAGAGACTACGCCGTTTGTGGCAGGTCTACGTGGACCGCGTCAAGCAAACGGACCGCACCCTGGAGTACACCATCATGAACCGCGACTGGACCTTTGACGTGGAACGCGCCGAGGTACGCCTGACCGTGGAGAATGATGTGCAGGTAGCCGAGTTCAACTCCTTTAAACCAGAACTGTTGTTGTACCTGCGCCAAGGCATAGGACACAACCGTCTGCAAGTGAACATTGAAGTAGCCCAACAGGAAAACACCGGCCGTAATCTCTACACCTCGCAAGACCGATTCAATTACTTGTCAGAACTCTATCCGGGGTTATTGGAGCTGAAAAACCGCCTCGGGCTGGATACTGATTTCTAAGAAGAGAGTAGCTTTTGTGTAGCAAGGGCTTCTACATCTTTCATAGATAAAACCAGTCGCTCTACTCTCTTCTTGTCATCCTGAAAGGATCTTGGGAGCAAGCTAGGTAAGCAGTTATTACACGCATGATTGCGCAGAAATATCGACGATGGATAAACGGCAAAGATTTCTAGAAGCATTTCTTGGAGCCTTGGGTGCAAGCCAATTGCTATGGAATTCTACTAACGATGAATTTGTGTCTGGCACCGTTATTTATGACATTGCAGACCCAGAAGAACGACAAGATTTTATCTTGCACAAGACAGAAAATGAAGTGCCAGATGAAGATGTCATTACTTTGCTAGCGTACTTGAAGGATAATGAGCTCTTAGACGGTGATAAACTTAAAGTTCCTGATACTGAAATAAGTCTACCCACAATGGATGACGCAAGAAAAGAGAGAGCGTTTGAGGCGCTTTTTACTGTTTTAGTCTCTATGGTGGATGAGGGTGAAGAAACAGATTGTTACTACATTCATGATTGATACCCTGTATTTTATTTCAGTCCCACCATTAAAAGATGAGGTAGGATAGAGCCTACCTAGCTTGTTCCCAAGATCCTTTCAGGATGACAAAAGAGAAAAAGGGAGTAGCTTTGTCCGTTGCTGTCACCTCAAGCTCACAGCGTTTCCTTTACTTTTTATCCTCCCTCCATGCCCCACATCTTTGACCGCAAAACAGATTCTTTCTTTGGCTCGCTCAGTTACGCTGGGTATGGGTTATTGGTGATAGGCGCATTGATGGTAAGCAGTCCCTGGTGGTGGACCGGGGAGGTGAACCAGACGCAGATGTTGGCTGTGGGGGTATTGCTTTTGATTCTTGGAGTTTTGTTCAAGTTTACGCACCATGGCTTCCAGCTGGATTTTGAGCAAGGCCGGGTGCGGGAATACTTGTTGATGTTTGGGATTAAATTTGGCCAATGGGCGCCCTTGCCGGTGTTTGAACGCGTGGTATTGACGACCAACATGATCCCGGCAGGCCATGACCATCCGGGCGAGGAACCAGCCTTGGTGAAATGGTACACGGTGGGTTTATATGCCACCGCAGATGAACCCGCCTATGAACTACGCACCAGCCATGAGCACGAGGCCCTGCAAACACTAGAACTATTATCCCATCGGCTGCAGGTTCCTTCTGAAAACAGGCTGATTTCCTGAAAACAGGCCAAAAACGAACTCCCTTGGTGATTGTCTATGGCTGGTAGTTGATTGCCCTCCATAACTGCCAAAGACAATAAATTTCCCGCTTTTCGTTTTATTTAAGTAGAATTTCATTCAATCCTATCCCTGTGAAGAAAAGACTCATAGCCTGTTCACTCTTGGGCGTAATGCTGTTTACCCAGTGTAAAACCAGCACGCCTTCGCCAACAGCGCAAACCAATACGCCCGAAGCGCAGACCGCTACGCCAAAAGCCAAGGAATACACCTACACCACCGTCCCAAACGACCCGCTCAAAGCCCGCATCTATACACTGGACAACGGCCTGACGGTCTATCTAACGGACTACAAAGACGCGCCCCGCATCCAGACCTACATAGCAGTGCGCGCTGGCAGTAAGAATGACCCGGCCAATGCCACGGGCCTGGCGCATTACCTGGAGCACATGGCGTTCAAGGGTTCCAGCAAACTGGGCACCACCAACTGGCAGAAGGAGCAAGAGGAGCTGGCCAAGATAGAGGCGCTGTATGAACTGTACCGCACCCAGAAAGACCCGGCCATCCGCAAGAAAACCTACCACCAGATTGACTCCATTTCGGGCGTGGCCGCCAAATATGCCGTTCCCAATGAGTATGACAAGCTGGTGGCGTCTATGGGCATGCAGAACTCCAACGCCAGTACCTGGGTAGAGCAGACTATTTACTACGGAGACATCCCGAGCAACCAACTAGAACGCTGGGCCATGCTGGAATCTGAGCGCCTGAGCGTGATGGTGCCGCGTTTGTTCCACACCGAACTGGAAGCAGTGTACGAGGAAAAAAACCGTTCCTTGGACTCAGATAACAACAAGGTGTTTGAAGCGGCCTTCGCGGCGCTGTACCCTACGCACCAGTATGGCACGCAAACCACCATTGGCACGGTAGAGCACTTGAAGAATCCGTCCATTACGGAGATTAAGAAGTACTTTGATACCTACTACGTGCCCAACAACATGGCCATTGCCATGAGCGGGGACCTGGACCCAGACCAGACCATCAGGATTATTGATGAGCATTTTGGAAAGTGGCGGAAGAAGGCAGACCCGATGTACAACGCTCCGCAGGAGAAACCACTGACGGCACCGGTAATCAAAGAGGTGATAGGGCCAGACGCCGAGAGCGTGTTTTTGGGCTTCCGGTTCCCGGGGGTGAAATCTAAAGACGCCTTGGTGTTGCGCATGATCAGTCAGATTTTGAGCAACGGCCAGGCGGGTTTGATTGACCTGAACATCAACCAGAAGCAGGCGGCCTTGGGCGCAGGCTCCTTCGCCGAGATTTACAATGACTACAGTGCGCACTTCTTGTCAGGCAATCCGCGCCAAGGACAGAGCCTGGACCAAGTGAAGGATCTGTTGCTACAGCAGATTGAGCTGGTCAAGAAGGGAGCTTTTGAGGACTGGTTGATTCCGGCCATCGTCAATAAGAACAAAATCAGTCAGATGGAAGCCTATGAAAGCAACGAGGCCCGCGCCACGGCCTTTGTGGACGCGTTCATTGCCCGCCAGGACTGGGCCGACTATGTGAAGCAGGACGCCGAGTTTGCCAAGATCACCAAGCAGGACGTGATGGAGGTGGCTAACCGCTACTACGGCAACAACTACGCCCTCATTTACAAGCGCACCGGCAAAGACCCCAATGCCCAGAAGGTAGAGAAACCTACCATCACCCCCGTGCCCGCCAACCGCGAGGCACAGAGTGATTACTACAAAACGGTGGCCAGCAAACCAGTGTCTGATCTTCAGCCTGAGTTTGTGGACTACAAGAAAGACATTCAGCAGGGACAACTGAAGGCCGGTATTCCGGTGTACTACACGCGCAACAAGGAGAACGGCCTGTTCAATCTGTACTATGTGCTGGACATGGGCACCAACAATGACCTTAAACTGGGCCTGGCCGTGAACTACCTGCAATACTTGGGCACCGACAAATACTCTGCCGAGGAACTGCAGAAGGAGTTCTTCAAGATTGGATGCTCGTTTAACGTGTCTTCGGGGCAGGACCAGATTTATGTGTCTTTGTCTGGCCTGGATGAAAACATGGAGCAGGGCTTGAACTTGTTTGAAAGCCTCTTGAAGAATCCTCAACCAGACCAGAAAGCTTTGAGTGATTTAGTGGCTGGCATCCTGAAAGACCGCAAAGACGCCAAGCTCAACAAGAACATCATCCACAGCGTGGCCATGGTCAACTACGCCAAGTACGGCCCTAAGAATCCGTTCACCAACCTCTTGTCTGAGCAGGAACTGAAGAAGGTGAAACCGCAGGAACTGGTGTCTTTGATCAAGAGTATTCCTAGCTACCAGCACCGCGTATTGTACTACGGGCCGAGAGAGTTGCAAGCCATCACGGCCACGCTCAACACGGGTCATATTGTGCCGGCTACCTTAAAACCCGTGCCCGCCGAGAAGCCTTTCAAAGAACTGGACATCACCAAACGCCAAGTCTATTGGACCGACTACAACATGGTGCAGGCCGAGTTGCTTTTCCTGACCAAGTCGCTCAACTATGATCCTAAGCTGGTACCTACCATTAGGCTGTACAACGAGTACTTTGACGGAGGCATGGGCGCTATTGTCTTCCAAGAGCTACGCGAGTCCAGAGCTTTGGCGTACAGCGCTAGCTCCCGGTTTGCCAACGCCAGCAAGAAAGACCGCGCCAACTACATTCTCTCTTACATAGGCACACAGTCAGATAAATTACCCGAAGCCATGGCCGGCATGCAGGAGCTCCTGAATGATTTACCCCTCGCCGAAGCCAACTTCGCCAACGCCAAAGCCTCGGTACGCAACAGCATCGCCACGGAGCGCATCAACAAGACGGCCATCCTGATGAACTATGAGCAGGCCCGCAAACTGGGGATTGACCATGACATTAGACGTGACATCTACGAAAGCCTGGACGCCCTGACCCTGGACCAGATCAAAGCCTTTCAACAGCAGTTCGTGAAGGGCCAGAACCAGACCATTCTGGTGATTGGCTCCAAAGACAAACTCAACTTCAAGGAACTGGCCAAGTACGGCACCGTGAAGCAGTTGACCTTGAAAGAGCTGTTCGGGTATTAGGATTGGTTAGACGTTAGTAGCTAGATAGTAGACGTTAGATTTTGGAGAAGGAGAGGCCGTTGGTTGCTCCTTTTCTGTTTTTGGGCTACTTTTAGAGAAATAAGCCAAAAACGAAACCCTTTAGTACATGAAGAAAATTTTATCCACCTTATTCTTTACCTTGTTATTTAGTGCTACTTTTTCGCAGAGTTTTGAAGGCAAGATCACGTACAATGTGACGTACAAAAGCAAGAATCCTGCAATAACGGATGCGCAGTTTGCCGCCATGATGGGCAATACCCAAGAGTATTTCATCAAAGGAGGTAGCTATAAGTCTATCATGAACGGTGAGTTGGTGCAATGGCAACTTTACCCAAGCCAGGATACGCTCATGTACAGCAAAATGTCAAACACGCCCTCTGTGTACTGGGTAGATGCCCGCACAGATGATGACCATATCCTGAAAACCGAAATCAACAAAGGCGCCGCCACCTTTCTGGGATACCTTTGTGATGAGTTGATTCTGACCTGCAAATCTGGCGTGCAGAAATACTACTTCAGCCAAAAGCTACCCTTGGATTACACCCTGTTTACGAAGCATAATTATGGCAACTGGTTAGCGTACCTAAAGCAGGCCAAAGCGGTGCCATTAAAGATGTCAGCAGACACAGAGATGATGACCATTGAATCTACGGCTACTGCGGTGAAGGCCATGAAACTGGAGTCGTCGTTTTTTCAGTTGGCCAAAGGTAGCAAGCTTGAGAAAATGCCTTACTAAGAACTCATAGAAGAACAGATATTGCAGAAGGAGAGGCCGTTGGTTTCTCCTTCTTCGTTTTTAGCCTGTTTTGGGGAAAACAGGCTAAAAACCATGTGGCTAAAAAACTTATGAAGTGCTCATCTAATATAAGTTTACATCAAGCCGAGATGCCTTAGAATAGCTCAAACACAATTAAACCGCTCCAATACATTAATGGTTTGTACAATGCTATGAATTATTAGCAGAAGACGAGTAATAAGTAAGCCTCCCCTGCGACTCATAGACAGTAACTAAATTTTAACACTTTTAAGAATTGACTATGAGCAAGGCATCTTTTTTTAGGGTAAGAATTTGGTTTACGGCGCTGGTAGCCCTAGTCATCTGGGCGCTGTTGAGTTATCAGCAGTACAATGGAGGCGTGCCCAGTCACCATATCCTGGCAGATGAAACCTTGCCGTCTTTCTCTAATTGGTGGGGAGCGCTTCTGTTGCCTGTCCTGACGTGGATTCTCTTATACCGCATAGAAAAAAGGGTATTCGCGCATTCTAATACAGTTCTATCAATGCAACACGTCCTCTATGGGTTTGTCGGGGCCTTGCTGTTTGGCGTGGTCCTTTCCGTCTTCTTTACGCTGGGCAATACGAATGTGCCGGGCTTTATGCTCCTGGGCGTATTTGCCTTAGCCTTATTTCTTCCGGTTTACCGTGCGCAGTGTCTACTGGGTTTTGTGCTGGGGATGACCTTCACCTTCGGGGCGGTTCTACCAACGGGCATTGGGCTTATTCTTTCCTTGATTACCGCCGTGATTTATCTGGTCATAAGGCCCGCTTTCTTATTTGTAGTCTCTAAGCTGATGAGAAAGCAGAGTACACAAGTTTAACGTTTCTTCCATTTCCTTCCGTTCACCGCTTAAAGCGCACTGCGCCCAGTGTAGCCTACATCCGTTTTTGTCCTGTTTTCACTAAAACAGGTCAAAAACGCCTATTTCTCCTGCCCTGAAAATAATTCTTCCCGTGCCTGTGATTTTCTTGTGCCTTGCTACACTAATGGGCTGAAGATTGATTTTTAGATGGACCTACACCAGCAGTTTACCCGCGTCATCCAAGAGAATAAAGGCTTGATCTTTAAGGTGTCGGCTATGTATACCAATTCTGCAGATGACCGGAACGACCTGCAACAGGAGATTGTGTACCAGCTCTGGAAATCCTATGAATCCTTTAAGCAGGAGTCTAAGCTGAGCACCTGGATGTACCGCGTGGCCTTGAACACCGCTATTGCTTATCTAAACCAAACCAAGCGAAGGGTCAGCACCATTCCCTTGGAACTGGACACTGATAGGTTTGTAGAAAGTTATGATAAGACCGAGGAGGAGCAGATTCAACAGCTGTACGCCCAGATACAGAGCCTCCACCTGCTGGATAGAGGCATCATCCTACTGTTCCTGGAAGGCAAGAAGTACGAGGAGATTGCCGTCATTGTGGGAATCACGCCTAGCAACGTGGGCACCAGGATTTCGCGCATCAAAGAAAAACTAAGAACGCAACTAGTTAAACAACCTGCATAATGGAACTGGAAGAAATGCAACAGGCCTGGGCAAACCTAAGCCAGCGAGTAGAAAAACAAGATATCTTAACCACTCATCTGGTAGAGCAGACAGCGCGCCAGAGGTATCACGCTAGGTTGAACAGCATCAAGTATTCTGAGTTGGCCGGCACTTTTGTCTGTTACGCCGCCGCCGGGTACGTGAGCGTGCACCTCACCAGAATTGAGGGCTTCTG
Organism: Nibribacter koreensis; assembly: GCF_039541795.1. Lineage (NCBI taxonomy): Bacteria > Pseudomonadati > Bacteroidota > Cytophagia > Cytophagales > Hymenobacteraceae > Nibribacter > Nibribacter koreensis. The sequence continues at coordinate 96,040 of NZ_BAABGX010000003.1, forward strand.
GATGCAGGTCCTGGCCGTCTTAACCATTGTAGTGCTGTTGATATTACCCATTTTATCATTGGCCTCGGTGCGCGCGGTTAGGGGTGTGAACATTTCAGTGGCGACGTATGTAGAAACCATCCAGACGTTTGCCCGGCAGAAGATCAGGTTCCAGCGGCTACAGAAAATCAACGTGTTGTTAGGCCTGGTGTTGTTGTTTGTTTCTCTGCCCGTGCTAGCGTCCATTCAAGGCAAAGACCTTACTCAGATTCCGTATCTCTGGACGGTGCTGGTGCCGGTAGGAGCGGCGGTGTTTCTGGCCTTCGCTTATTGGGTGCTAAGGTCCTACAACAAGATCTTAACCGATATGGAAAGCCTGCTTACTGACATTGAGAAGTAAGATTGGGATGAAGGCGTATAAGGCAGGCGCATAAAGAGACTTCTTTTTTCAACAAACTTTAAAGAAAACTAGGAGGCTTGACTGCCCAATACATCTCTTTGCCAGATGAAATCAAATCTGCTGTTTAAGACTTCCTATCTCTTCCTTCTCTCTTTGCTGCTAGGGTGTGAGGAGGAGGAGGACAGGTATGAGAAGTTTTACGGTACCTGGTTCGCCATTGCCTGTGGCTCTAATGGTGGGCCTCCCAATTGCGGCTATCCGTATCCGATGCCCAGGGGAACTAGAACACTCATCTTAAATCCTGATAGAACCTATGTTTCAACAGGGAATGGGTATCATAAGGAAGGCACTTATGTAATTAAAAGGGATTTGTTTTCAATCAATACTAATCCTAAGCAACCAAAAGATATGATCAAGTTTGATGGCAACTCTTGGGAGGATTATGTTGAAATAGTGAATGGTAACTTACGTGTAAGGGAAGGTTGCTGTGCGGCTTATACCTATGAAAAGTAAGGGAATAGAAATTCCAATGTGAAGAAGGGACGACGGCTGGTTGTCCCTTCTTCGTTTTTGGGCTGTTTTGATGGAAACAGGCCAAAAACGAGAGGAGGTATAGCTTAAAGGCTATATAAATAAGCTAAGAGAACTGGGCGGTTCTTCTTTCTTGAGTCTTATTCTAAAGCGTTTTGTAATAATGCCGGATGGAATGCTACATATAAAAGAAAAACTCCATGAAGAGATTCTTTCTGCTCACCTGTCTAAGCCTGTTCTCTCTTTTTATTACGTCTGAGGTTTTGGCGCAGGCCTGCAATACGCGGGTGCTGGACCCCAACGTGGCTGGTTTTCTGAAAATGATAGGGTATCAGGATTTGACCTTGGACCAGTTGAGGGCCCTGCCCATGGAGCAGATTAAGTTTGCCGGCCCGCCCGCCATTCCTTATCCCCAGGAAGACGTCAGAAGAATGAAGATCACGGCAGACAGCATTTCGGTCTTGGTGTTCAATGCCTCTAAAACGCCCAACGCGCCTATTATTATCAACTACCATGGCGGTGGCTTCATTTCGCCTTTGTTGCCGGGCCTGGAGCATTCCTTGTGGCTGGAGTCTAAAACGTATGGAGCTGTGGTGGTGGCCGTAGATTACCGGGTGGCACCAGAACACAGATTCCCGGCGGCGGTCAATGATAGTTACAATGCCTTTAAATGGGTAGCCCAGCACGGCAAAAGCTTGGGCGGAGATACTGACCGAATTGTCCTGCTAGGCAACAGCGCCGGGGCCAACCTGGTGGCAGTCATCGCCCAGAAAGCCAAGAAGGAAGGCATCGCCAAAAAGATAAAACTTCAGGTGATGAATGGTCTGCCGGTGGACCTTCGGCCCCAGCACATGGAAACGTCCGTATCGTATCAGCAGAATGCCAAAGGCTACTTCCAGACCAAAGACGCCTGCTACTTCGCGGTAGAAACATATGCGCCCAACCAGTACAACAACCCAGAAGTTTCGCCTATTCTCACCAAAGATGTATCTGGCTTGCCGCCGGCGGTCATCATCAACGCCGAGTTTGACCCTCTGCGCGAGGACGGTATTTTATATGCTTCTAAGTTGAGAAAAGCCGGCGTGAAGGTTTGGGATAAGTGCTTCGCAGGGCAGATTCATTGTTTGATTGGCCTGCAGCCGGGCGCTCCTGCGTTATTAGAGTATGAGGCGCTGGTGAAGACCGCCATGCAAGAGAGCTTTAAAAAGTAGCCAAGTGTAATCACTGTCGGAGTAAAGGCTATCCGTTTTTGGCTTGTTTTCTGGGAAACAGGCCAAAAACGGATAGCCTTTCTTGTTTGCGTCTAAGTAGGCATGTGACCAATTACGCCATTTCCCTCTCCTTTGAACGCCTCCTTATTATATTATCAGAATTATATATAGTCTTTCTTTAAGCTTGTGCTAAGTAATCCGTTTACCTTAGAGGCATTATTGCTATAAAAGCCCACAACCCATTCTTTCCCCTTCATCTCTCATGAGAGTATTTCTTGCCCTTCTATTACTGCTTCCAACCTTTTGCTTTGCACAAACTGCTAAACAGCCTGATGCTCCCATCACTATAGGCACCAAGCAGATTCTTCATTCGGCTATCTTAAAAGAAGACAGAACCCTGTGGGTGTATGTGCCTAAATCTGGGGACGGCGCGAAAACGCGTTACCCAGTCATGTACCTGTTAGACGGCGAGGCTTTTTTTATGTCCATGGCCGGCACGGTGGACTACGTGAGCGGACAAGGCAAGATGCCCGAAATGATCATTGTCGGCATTGAAAGCCCAGACCGGGTACGCGACCTGACGCCCACCCATTATCCGTTTTGGGCCAGTGGCGAGCCGGCCAATGATTTAAAGACATCGGGCGGAGGGGCCAATTTTATGGCCTTCCTGGAAAAGGAAGTGATGCCCTACATTGAAAAGCGCTACCAAACCCAGCCGTACCGCATGCTGGTGGGGCACTCCCTGGGTGGCTTGACCGTTTTGCAGGCCCTGGTACACCAGCCAACCCTGTTTACGTCGTATGTAGCCATTGACCCTAGTATTTGGTGGGACAAGGAACTCATCATGAAGCAGGCCGAGAAAGCCCTCACCCAAAAAGACTACGCCAGTGAAAGCCTCTTCTATGCGGTGGCCAACACCATGGAGAAGGGGATGGATACCGTGCGCGTGGTGCAAGACAAAACGCAAGGCAACCATAATGTGAGAAATCACCTGCTGTTCAGAGAGACGCTCAGAAAGAGCAAGAACCTGGCCTGGGCCTGGAAGTACTACCCAGAAGACAACCATGGTTCGGTGCCGTTCCCGGCGCAGTACGACGCCCTGCGGTATCTTTTCAAAACCTATGCGCTAGACAAGGACTTAAAAGATGCTACCATCACCGTAGACTATATCAAAAACCACTACCGTGCCGTGTCTGCTCTGTTACAATACCAAGTGTTGCCTGACATGGGCACGGTGAATACGCTGGGCTATATTTCTTTAAGCGAAAAACGGTATGACAAGGCCTATCAGTTCTTTAAATTAAACCTTGAAAACTACCCCGCCGTGGGCAACCTCTATGATTCTATGGGCGACTATTACGTGGCGGTAGGAGATAAGAAGAAAGCCATGGAAGCTTTTAAAAAGGCGTTGTCCCTAGAGGAAGTAGCAGACACCAGACGCAAGCTGAAAAGCCTGGAGGCGGGGAAATAGTAGAATCTTCCTTGTACAAGCAAAGTTGGCCAAGGTATCATGGCAGTTGCCACTAAAGGATACTCATCTCAGTAAAAGAAAGTCTATTGCTGATGCTCACTCAACAAAGAAGCCGTTTCAACTAGATTGAAACGGCTTCTTTGTTTAAGATGGGGTGGGTTGTAGAAACTACCCAAGAGAGAACGAATGGCTTAGTTGCCAGTTGGCATGATGGCAATACCAATTACGGCGCGGTCTGTTTTGCCCAGGTTCTTCGCCTTTCCAGTCTGCAGGTCAATAGAATAGAACCGGTATTTGTTGCCGTTTGAGTCCTCTTGTTGGTCTGCGTCTCCGCCGCCACGGCCAAACAAAACGGCAAGGGCCATGGAGTTGTCTGGGGAAATGTCAAATCCGCCTTCGCCGGAGGCCTGCACGTTCAAGCTACCCACTTCTACCAACCCACCGCTGTTAGGAGGAGATTGAATGTAAAGCTTGTCTGTATTTACGTCAATGTCATACAGGGTGGTAGACGTAGCGCCGGCCATGCTGTTGGTATAGGCCGCGGCTACTACCGCCGGGTTTCCTGGGTTCAAATCACCGTCAATGGCAGCCACCGCTCCTGTGATGGGGTTCAAACGAAGATTCTGGCCTGTGTTGGTCACTAACCTAATGCGGTCTACCGTCGGGTTAAAGTCAAAGCCCACCTCTGTGCCCTCAATGGCAGGGGAGAAGGGCTGAGAACCTATAGCCATGGCAGCACCCGTCATCTGATCAATCACATACAATCTACTTTGGTTACTAACGGCATACAGTTGGCCCGTGGCTGGCCGGAAATCAATGCCCAAGAGGCTCTCGCCGCTTTGTAAGCCGGTGATGATAACCGCGCTCATCTCCTGTATGGTTTGGTTGGAGCTGTACTTCACCAACTGATTCATATTGGTAAGCGCATAAAACAGGGTGGGGCTGTCCATCTTTTTAGCTTGGTTAATAGCCGTCGCGTTTTGTGGAGCCAGGGTCTCAAGCTCATCTGTAGAGCAAGAAGAAAATAACAGGGAAATGGAGAGAAGTCCCGAAAGCCCGAAGGCAAGATGTTTGTTTGTTTTCATAGCAAGATGAGTTTAAGTGGTTCATATGTAGGAACTTACGAACTGGCTTGACGCCCAGATTGCAGGCTTCTAAATAAACTTGCCAGGCTCAGAACACACAGTGGCGGAAGTAAGATTGAGCCCTCCTATATTTTCTATAAAGCGTTTTTAGGCTGTTTTCTGGGAAAGAGGCCAAAAACGCTTAATGATATCAGGAGAATTTACAGGCTTGGCAAAAACCACTACCCACTATTGCTTACTTTTAAGGGAAGAATCCAATACCCATCTTCTGCTTGAACCCCATGAACCTAGCTGATAAAGTCACCACCTATAGAAAGAGCCAAGGCTTGTCACAGGAAGACTTAGCAGACCTTTCGCAAATCAGCCTCAGGACCATACAACGGATAGAGGGAGGCAAGAGCATCCCGCGGGGCTATACCTTGAAATCTCTGGCGCAGGCCTTGGGGAAACCGGTGGAGGAATTTGCCGGACAGGAGGAAGCCGAAGCGCCGTCTTTACCGGTGGCGGTGGAGCAGGAGGTGGCCCAGCCCGAAGTTCAGCCAATGGCTACCTCGCCAGGGGCGCTGACGATGTGGTTGCAACAGTTGAACATCGCGTCCTTCGCGTTTCTGGTGTTGCCGTACCTGGGTTTTTTGGTGCCCTTGTGGCTCTGGCGGAAACAACCGGAAGGGTCAGAGGCCAGGGTCTTGGGCGCGCGGGTGGTTAACTTTCAGGTGCTGTGGTGTGTGGGCATGCACCTGGGTTTGTTGCTGGCTTTGGGCGTGCAGTTGGCACTGGCGTATTACTTCCAGGTGAAGCTAGGGTTTCTGGTCCTCGGGACGTTTTTCTTTTTCTATGCGCTCAACATTGTGGCCATTTTATACGGCGCGGCCAAGCTGAGAACCAGTCAAAATCTCTATTCCGTAGGGTTCTATTTGTTCGGGTAAAAGACTCTAGATACAAGCTTTTTCACGAGTGGCGTAAGAATGTCATAGGCAAAAAGGGCCTTAGCGCGTGTTTGGCGGGCATATGACGTAAGAATGGCGTGTTCAAGCGCCGGTATCTGCCCTAACATTGCAAGAAAAAAACACTTGCTATGAAACTGCTGAAAAGACTCTCCCTCGTTTTTGTTGTCCTGTTTATCCTGAGCTCGGTAGGAGGTTGCTTCTACTTCAAGAAGAAGTTTGCCCCGCCAGCCAACCAACTGCACATGGCCAACCAGGCCCATTACATTCCGTTTGTATGGCGCGGTGATGCCAATGATACCCACGCATTTCTCTTGGTGCCCGTGACCCTGCCGGGTTCTTCTAAGAAGTTCTACATGCAGTTAGACACCGGCGCGCCGTACTCGCTGTTTTATCAAAGCAAAGTAGAGGCGCTTCAGAAAAAGTACGGCACCTACGGCCTGCACCAAAAAGAGAACGGTACATTTTTGCAAGACCTGAAATTTAACGTGGGCAACTTGGCGGTGACAGCATCAGAAGTCAAAGTATTGGCCAACGGTACCACTGGTATTAACTGGGAAGACACTACTCAGGTAGAAGTGATTGGCACGCTGGGCTCAGACTTTATTGAGAACAAGGTGGTGGCCATTGACTACAGCAAAGGCGTCATCTTCTGGGGCGACCAACTGCCCAAAGAGATTCCGGCGTCTACACCCATGATGGACTTTGAATTTGAGAACAGACGCGTCATGCTCCCGTCTACCATCAACGGCAAAGAAACCAAGCTGATGTTTGACACCGGCGCCAGCGCCTATGAGTTGCTCACCAACCAATCTACCTGGAAAGAACTGGCCGACCAAGGAAGCCGTACCGACACCACCAAGGTGAATTCATGGGGCACTACCCTCACGGCGTTTACCGTCAACACCAGCAAAACGGCCACGTTCGGCCAAACGCAGATTCCTATCAAGCAAGCCACCTACATGGAAGGCATGAGTTTCATCAATACCACCTTGATGCGGTTCTCGGGGATGGGCGGAATGACGGGCAACAAGCTCTTTTTGGGGACTACGCTGGTATTGGATACCAAGCACCAGAAGTTTGCCATTGTGGCCAACCGCTAATTTGGCTGGCTTGGGAGATAGTCTTGCCCGGCAGAAAAACAGCACCCGTTTTTGGCTTGTTTTACAGAAAACAGGCTAAAAACGGGTTTTACTTTTTAGTGGCCAGCACTTCTTGCACGCTGGTCCAGCGCATGCCGGGGTAGCGGTCATTGTCCAGAGATGGCAGTTTGGTTTCTCCGCTGAGCATGTCGCGCAGGTATTGCATGCCTTGCCACGGCGGAAACACTTCCTGGTTATTGCGCATAAGCGTCTTGGTCACTTTAATCATGGCGTTCAAGACGCCCAGCCCGCCAGCTCTCAAGAGTTTATAGGGATGACCCGTAGCTTGGCTGGCGACGTGTTGCAGGCTTCTAGGCGATTGCACGTCACCGGCTATGCGCAGGTAGCGGGGCGTGTTGGGGTCCAGGGCCACCAGGGCGGTATATTCTGCGGTGTTGGCGATGGTGGTGAAATCCAGGGGCTGGTCTGCGTTGCCCCAGAACAGGATGCGCTTTAATGGGAACAGCACCACCGGCGCCTGGCCCGTGAGCAGGTCTGTGAACATGCCGTTCAAGACCGAGGTCCCGGCAATGGGCGCATTGTCCAGCACCTCACTAAATTCTTTCCGGAAGTCTAGGTTGCGGTTCTTGCCGTAGGCCAGCCGGGTGAAATCTATGGAGAAGTCTGAGGGAATAAACCGGGGCACGCCGGCCTGTACAGACGCGTTCAAAAGTTGGGTCTGGGTGTCTACCATCACGTCCCGCAAACCCGACAAAGCACTTACCACACACGCCCCACCCTGGCAGGCTTGGGCCAAGGCCGGTGCATTCTGGAAGTCCACCTCCACCACCTCGGCGCCCAGGGCTTTCAAGGCAGAACGTTTGCCCGCCTCGGTTCCCACCCGCACCAAAGCCCGCACGTGCGCGCCTCTTTTGCGCAACTCTTCGGCAATGAGGCCTCCTAAGTGGCCGGTGGCTCCTGCGAGGATGATGGTTGGGGTGTTGGGTGAGGTGGGATTGGTCATAGAAAAAAGTTATATTTTTATCTTAACCAGATAGCGGACTAAAATGTTAGCTGTAATAATTTCTGTAGGGAAAAGGTTGTTATCTTTTAATTATGCTGAATACTCTCCTTTTGTAAATGTCTACAGAAAGCAAACTGAATATATAAGGTTTATACAATCTTGATAAGGATAATTAAATCAAAAAAAGTATATATATAATCAATAATATATTTTATCTTCGAATATTAGGAGTGTTTTATGGGTACTAGATTATTCAAATATAAAAATACAATCAATACATGGCTTGGTATAAGCCTTATATTGATTGTATGAAAGCTCAGGAGTATAAATACAGATATTTTAAATAATTAATAAATAATATGAACTTAGGCAAGCCATTATTAGAAGAACTTTTTAATAAGCAAATCAGATTTAGAATTCCAGTCTTTCAAAGACATTATGTTTGGAATGAGCAGGAACAGTTAATGCCTTTGTGGGAAGATTTTGTTAATAAATACAATGAAAGGCTTGCCAAAAAGAAAATCCATCCTCATTACACAGGCTCAATTGTTCTATTTCATGAAAATACGACAACAAGTACGCTTTCGTCATACAGTGTTATAGATGGTCAACAAAGGCTTACTACATTTCAGATTTTTATCGCCTCATTTAGAGAAATATGTAGAAAGTATTTAGGAGACGAAAATCTAATTAAGGAATTAGATAAATTTCTTTTTAATGAAAAGTCGTATGGAGACCAGGACTATGAATTGCAGAAATTCAAGTTGGAGCCAACAAAATTCAATAAAGAAATATTCAATACTATTATCTCGAATACATACGAAAAAATAAATGAGTTACTTGTGTTGCCTGTTTTGTCAGAATATGGTATAGGGCATAAAACATATAGACAGGTTGCTAAGGGCAGAAATAAGCTTTTGGGAGCATACCTGTTTTTCTATGACCAGTTAGATAATTTAGTTTCTGGATACGATGGCCATTTGCCTGACTTAATAACACAATTTCTATTAGTATTAAAAAGGGATTTTCAATTTGTTGAAATAGGGTTAACTCAAAATGATGACCCTCAAATGATTTTTGAAACAATGAATGGTCGCGGGGCTTCATTGACAGAAACTGACCTCATAAGAAATTACATATTTATGAGAGCAAATAGTAACCAAGAAAATTTAGATAAAATATATGAAAAGTATTGGGATGAATTTGACGATTCTGAATCAAAATTTAAATGGCATGAAAAGGTAAGTAGAGGCAGATATTTTGAGAGGAATTTGCAGTTTTTCATTATTGACTATCTAACACTTAAACTTCAAGCAGAAATAAGATATGACCAAGTGTTTTATTTCTACAAACTTTTTATAATAAACCAAACTAATTTTCAAAATGTAGAAGAAGAATTAGCGGAACTAAATGCATATAGTAAAATATTTAAAAGAATTGTAAAGCCAGAGGGGAATACATTTTTTGACCGACTGGCATCACGTCTTTTAGATATGAATATATCCACCGTCTATCCACTTATCTTGTACATTGAGGGTGATTCAGATATTACTATTGAAAATAAAAATAAAATTTACTCGTATTTAGACTCTTACATTACAAGGAGATTCTTATGTGGTTATACTACAAAAAATTATAATAATGTCTTTTTAGAATATTTAAAGTTTTTGACTAAGAATAAAGATGCAGATTCTTTCAAAGAATTATTGAACTCAAAAACGTCTGAAACTAATCTGTGGCCAACAGATAATATACTTTTAGAGAAACTACTTGAACGGCCTTTGTATAGGGAAGAAAAGAACAAGTCAAGGAGTATTTCAAATATTTTATTGGAAGTTGAACACTCTATCCGTGGTAACAAACAGGAACAAGTTAAATTCTTAAATACTGGACTGACCATAGAGCATCTACTGCCTCAAAATTGGTTTAAATATTGGCCACTAGGTGGCGAGGCTATATCAGAAGATGATTTTAATATCTCAGTTCATGCTGTAATGACTGAGGATGATAAAAATGGCAAGTACCATAAAATTGAGAATAGAAATAAAATGCTTCATACAATAGGCAATCTAACTATTCTAACAAGTTCTTTGAACCCAAGTGTAAGTAATTCTTCATTTGATATTAAGAAGCAAGAAATTGGTCGTCAATCAACAGCAGTACTTAATACCTATTTCCAAAGTAAATCTACTTGGGACGAAGAACAAATTATCAGTAGAAGTGAATATCTTTATGAGCAAATTAAGAAAATATGGTCTGCCTAGAGGGAGCAGTATATATAGTTTTTTGTGCTAAATGGACTGTTGAGAATTGAAAGTAGATATGACTTCTTTTAAAGTTTTAAAGCTAAGTGCTATTAAAAGACCACAATCTGATTGTGTTCTTTCTCTGGTAATATTGCAAAGGAAAGGGTGCTTGAGATTACTCCCAAGCACCCTTTCCTTTGTAATATTACCTTTTCCTAAAACTAGAATAAGAAAGAATTTAATGTGGGGTTTGGGTATTGCCGCTCATTCAAATCAGTAAAGGCTTACTCATATCCATAGCAAAAGAGTCTCAAAATGAATGCATTGTATAATTGCATATCAAAATACTATCCTATCACTTCTGAAGCTTGGAAGGCCCTTTCCAATGCTTTAACCCAAATCAAGATTCCAAGAAATTCCTTTCTAGTAAAAGAAGGAACGGTATGCAACAACTTATACTTTCTTGAGCGAGGTTGTCTACGTGGGTATTATAGCCTAGACGGGAAAGAGATTACCTATTGGTTTGGGTTTGAGGATAATTTTGTCACGTCCTTTTATAGCTTTATTTCTAGAAAGCCAGCGGTAGAAAACATACAGGCTTTAGAAGACTCTACCTTATGGAGCATTAGTTATGAAGCTTTGCACCTGTTGTTTGATGCGCATCATGACCTGGAGCGGCTTGTGCGCATTATCAATGAGCAGTACTACATACGGCTGGAAGAGCGGTTTATGGCCATGCAGTTTAAAACGGCTAAAGAGCGCTATGAACAGCTAATAGAAAATTCGCCACACATCCTTCACAGAATCTCGCTTGGACAAACGGCTTCTTACCTGGGTATTAGTCAGGAAACGCTGAGCAGAATAAGAAGCCAAGTGTAGCGTTTCGCTTTTTGACAAATGTCAAAAGAAAGGATTGAGGCCCACTCTACCTTTGATTCATCATTTAACGAAAAACAAAGATGAATCAGAAACCATCAAACGTATTTGCCGCGGCCTCTTATTTTGTTCTACTTACGGGTATCAGTGCTTACATCATAGGCCTCTGGAACGCCGACATGATGCTGAATGAAAAAGGGTATTACTTCACCATTCTTATGTATGGTTTGTTCTCAGCCATCTCCCTGCAAAAAAGTGTGCGTGACCAATTAGATGGTATTCCGGTTTCTAGTATGTATTATGGACTTGCCTGGTTCTCTACCATCGTTTCCTTGGTACTACTTACCGTAGGGCTCTGGAATGCAGATTTGTTTCTGAGCGAGAAAGGTTTTTACGGAATGTCTTTTCTGTTGAGCCTATTCGCTGCGATAACCGTTCAGAAAAATACCAGAGACAGTCTAGCTAATGAAACGTCTGCGAAGCATAATGTGGATGGGTATTAACTACTCAACAAGAAAGGGACTTATGGAAAAGGCCGCTTGAGACTTCTCTTAACCGGCTTTTTCTTTCCTGCTTGTTCCCTTGGGTCCCAATCTGCTCCTGGTGTAAATTCAATTCCTGAACTATGTTGCCAGCCTGTTGATTTGCAAAACTATCAACCGCGCACATAACTCGCTTCTTGTTTGCACGTATAGAATTGTATAATTTTACACGTATGGAAACCAAGCTCACGTTAGTCTTAGACAAAGCTATTATTGAGAGAGCCAAGTTATATGCCTCTTCCAAGAAGACTAGTTTGTCTAAAATGATAGAGGCCTACCTGGATCGGGTAACAGAAGAAGAAACGGCCAAGGCAGAAATTTCGCCGTTGGTGAAAAGCCTTTCTGGCGTATTGTCTCTCCCTAAAACGCATGACCTGAAAAAGGACTACGGTGACTACCTGGCAGATAAATACTTGAATGGCTGATATCTTCATTGACACAGACGTGTGTCTGGACCTTTTGGCCCAAAGAGACCCGCATTACACCTATGCGGCTTCTTTGTTTACCATGGCAGACAAAGGCGAAATTACCTTATATGTGTCTTCGCTTTCCTTCTCTAATTTGAATTACCTGTTGTCCAGGCAGTACTCCATTGCAGAGGCCAGACGGATTTTGAGCAAGTTTAAAGTTTTGGTCAAAGTGTTGGCAGTAGATGATAAAATTATTGAATTGGCGCTTCATTCTAAATTCACTGATTTTGAGGACGCCATTCAGTACTTCACCGCCATTGAAACAGGCATTACTGTACTGTTAACCAGAAACTTGAAAGACTACAAGAAAGCTGAGATAACCGTGCAGACACCAGAACTGTATTTAAAGCCCATAACGGGGAAAAGTTTTTAAATAGGTGTATGTCGTAGGCGTCCGTTTGTGTACGTACGTATAGTGAATTACCAATAATCTGCTATCTGCTCTTTAGTATTTATTGCTGATGTACCTTGCTATTCGGGATTTACCAATCCCGAATCCATCTGTCGGGGATTTATCAATCCCCGTTTTGCTCAAGAAGGGGATTGATAAATCCCCGACAGAGAGCTTTCAGATTGGTAAATCTGAAATAGCAAAGTGCATCTTTAATAACAAAAAGGCCGCTTGAGATTTCTCCCAAGCGGCCTTTCCTTTTCTAAAATTACCTTCCTCCTAGAACTGGTCTAAGAAAGAATTCAACGTGGCGCTTGGGCGCATGGCTTTCTCTACTTTGGCCGTGTCTGGGTGGAAGTAACCACCCATGTCTACGGGTTTGCCTTGGGCCGCAATCTGCTCCTGTACAATCTTCTCTTCGTTCTCCGTTAAGCCTTTGGCCAGGTCCGTGAAACGGGTTTTCAGTTCCTCGTTCTTGGTTTGCTCAGCCAGGGCCTGGGCCCAGTAAAGCGCCAGGTAGAAGTGGCTTCCGCGGTTGTCAATGCCGCCTACTTTACGGGCCGGCGACTTGTCTTTCTCCAGGAACTCGGCGTTGGCTTGGTTCAGGGTTTCGGCAAGCACGGCGGCTTTGTCGTTCTTGGTTTTGTAAGCCAGGTCTTCCAGCGATACGGCCAGGGCCAGGAACTCACCCAGTGAATCCCAGCGCAGGTAGTTCTCCTCAGCGAACTGCTGTACGTGCTTAGGTGCAGATCCACCGGCACCGGTTTCAAACAGTCCGCCGCCGTCTAGCAACGGCACAATAGAAAGCATTTTGGCGCTGGTGCCTAGTTCAATAATCGGGAACAAGTCCGTTAAGTAGTCACGCAGTACGTTGCCCGTCACAGAGATGGTGTCTTTACCGGCAACCGCGCGCTCACATGAGTAGCGCATGGCCTCTACCGGAGACATGATTTTAATCTCCAGGCCGTTGGTGTCATGGTCTTTCAGGTACTGGTTTACCTTCTTGATGAGGTTGGCGTCATGCGCACGCTTCGGGTCTAGCCAGAAGATGGCAGGCGCGCCGGTGATGCGGGCACGGGTCACGGCCAGTTTCACCCAGTCCTGAATAGGCAGGTCTTTGGTCTGGCACATTCTCCAGATATCGCCTTCCTCTACTTTGTGCTCCATCAAGGCATTGCCAGCCGCATCTACCACGCGCACGGTACCGCTGGTAGTCATTTGGAAGGTCTTGTCATGTGAGCCGTACTCTTCGGCTTTCTGGGCCATTAGGCCAATGTTAGGCACGGTGCCCATGGTCTTAGGGTCAAAAGCGCCGTTCTCTTTGCAGAAGTCAATCACCTCTTGGTAGATGCCCGCGTAGTTGCGGTCTGGAATCATGAACTTGGCGTCATGGGCTTTGCCGTCGGCGCCCCACATCTTGCCAGACGTTCTAATGGCCGCCGGCATAGAGGCGTCAATAATCACGTCATTAGGGAAGTGCAGGTTGGTGATGCCTTTGTCTGAGTCTACCATGGCCAGGGCCGGACCGTTCTCTAGGGCCGCTTTCAAATCAGCCTCAATGGCTTCTCTCTGGTCTTGGGGCAGAGACTGGATTTTGTTGTACACATCGCCCAGGCCGTTGTTGGGGTCCACACCGGCGGTTTTCAGGGCCTCGGCGTGCTTGGTGAACACGTCCTTGAAGAACACCGTCACGGCATGACCAAACATAATAGGGTCAGAGACCTTCATCATGGTGGCTTTCAGGTGCAGAGACAATAGAATACCAGATGCCTTGGCATCAGCGATCTCTTTCTCATAGAACGCGCGCAGGGCTTTCTTGCTCATCACCGATGAGTCAATCACCTCGCCGGCTTTCAGGGCCAGTTTGTCTTTTAGGGTAGTGGTGGTTCCGTCGGCGGCTACAAACTCAATCTTTACTTCGGTGGCTTGGTCCATGGTCACTGACTGCTCAGTGCCATAAAAATCACCGTCGGTCATGTGGGCTACGTGTGATTTTGAGTCTGATGTCCAGGCGCCCATGGAGTGCGGGTGCTTGCGGGCGTACTGCTTCACGGCGTCGGCCACGCGGCGGTCAGAGTTTCCTTCGCGCAAGACCGGGTTCACGGCACTGCCCAACACTTTGCCGTAGCGGGTTTTGATTTCCTTCTCGGCGTCGGTCTTCGGGTCTGCCGGATAGTCTGGAATGTTATAGCCCTGGCTCTGCAATTCTTTGATGGCCTGCGTCAACTGCGGCACAGAGGCCGAGATGTTAGGCAATTTGATGATGTTGGCTTCCGGGGTTTTGGCCAGTTCGCCTAGCTCTGCTAAGTCATCGGCTTGTCTCTGCTCAGGAGTCAGGTTCTCTGGGAAGGTAGCCAGAATACGGCCCGCCAGGGAGATGTCTCTTGTTTCTACCTCAATGCCGGCCGCCTTGGTGAATGCCTTTACAATAGGCAGGAACGAGTGCGTGGCCAAAGCCGGCGCCTCATCTGTTATGGTATAAATGATTTTTGATGTGTTTGCCATAGTAGTGTATGTTAAGTAATGTGCCCTGCGCGCAAACCTGTTACCCGCACGTCTAAGCCCTGTACGGTTGGCAAAGGGTTAGACTGGCAAATATAAGTGAAAATTGATACGCACTAATCTGCAGACCAACTGTTCTAAACAATAAATACCTGAATAGGTTAAGAGGCAAACTGGTCTTTCGTTTTTGGGCTGTTTTCCTCAAAACAAGCCAAAAACGACCTTTGCGACTATTGTTTGTGGCATGAACCCTGGTGCTGACAACTTTAATCCATGGCCGTTAAAAAGGTCTTTTCTGCGCTTTAAGCTCAATATTAATCCTATCTTTGGTAACCACGTAAAGGGAGTTCCTTTGCTACATCAGCTCTCAGCGGTACATGACTGATTTCTCCACTTCCCCCAACCCTACAGCTTCTTTTAATGAGGCGCTTTCGTTTCAGAAGATTTTTGAGGCACAAAACAACCCTATTCTTGTGCTCTCGCCTTCTTTGAAAATATTAGGGTGTACTGAAGCTTATTTAAATGAAACGCTTCTAACCAGAGAGCAACTGCTCGGGAAAAGTGTGTTTGACGCTTTTCCAGACAATCCAGAAGCCGGCGAGTCTCTCTCTTCAGTAAAGCTGAGAGCTTCTTTGCAACAGGTGCTGGCTAGTAAACAGGCCCACCAGATGGAGGTGACGCGGTATGACATCCCAGATCCCAACCACTCGGCCTCTTTTATAGAACGGTATTGGTCTATCCTCAACACGCCTATTTTAGACGAAAGGGGAGAGGTGCTTTATATTTTGAACGAGGCCACCAACGTCACAGAGGCAGAGAAATCTAAAAAGAACTTACTGGAAAGCGAAGAAAGGGAAAAAGTAGCCTTGGCCGAGGTAGAACAGCAACGCCTTAGGTTAGAGCGCCTGTTTGCCCAGGCACCGGCGGCCATGGCCGTTCTGGAAGGCCCAAATCTTGAATTCAAGGAAATCAATGACGCGTATCAGCAGTTGTTTCCGGGACGCAAATTACTGGGTCTAGCCTTGTTTGAAGCCCTTTCAGAGCTAAAGGGGCAGCCCATAGAAGAAATTGTGCAGCACGTCATCACTACCGGCGAGACCTTTGAGGGCAAGGAAATCTTAATACCCGTAGCCCGTTACAAAGACCAGCCGGTAGAGGACATTTACTGGAACTTCATCTACCAGGCCCTTTATGACGCCCAAGGCAAGATCAACGGCATGTTCATTTTTGCCTTGGATGTAACGCCCTTTGTAGAAGCCCGCCAACAAGTAGAGAAAAGCGCCGAGGACCTGAAAGCCCTTAACCTGGAACTGGAGGCCCGGGTAGAAAGACGCACCCAGGAGGTGCAAAAAGCCCAGGCCGATGCCGAGCGCCAACGCCAGCGCTTTGAAAGGCTCTTTATGGATGCGCCCACGGCCATCTGCATACTAGCAGGCCCAGAGCTGGTGTATGAACTAGTCAACCCGGTGTACGCAGGCCTTTTCCCCGATAGGGAGCTTCTGGGCAAGCCCATTTTAGAGGCCCTGCCAGAGATTGGACATAACAAGGCGTATGAGACCTTCTCAGAAGTGTATAGAACGGGTATCACCCATGAAGAGCCAGAATTGCTCATTCCCTTCACCTCGCCCCATGGCTTCTTAGAGGACAGGTACTTCAGGTACATTCAACAAGCCAGAACCAACGAAGAAGGCATAGTAGACGGCGTGCTGGTCTTCGCTATTGAGGTGACAGAGCAGGTGGCGGCACGCAAAGCCGTAGAAGAAAACGCCAACAACCTGCGGCTCATCACAGATTCTTTGCCGGTCCTCATTGGGTACCTGGACCGGAGCCGGGTTTACCGTTTCACCAACAAAGCCTATGAAGCATGGTTTCCTATCAAGTCTGAGGATTTGCTGGGCCGCCGGGTGCAGGACGTGGTGGGTGAAAAAGCCTACAATAACACCAAAGGCTACATGGACCGCGCCCTGGCCGGAGAGCGCCTTAGCTTTGAGGCCACCATGCCCTACCGCGAAGATTTTGTCAAGCATATAAAGACAGACTATGTGCCAGACGTAAGAGGCGGCGAAGTGTTAGGTTTCTATACCTTGGTCACGGACGTAACCGACCAGGTAGAGGCTCGCTTAAAAATAGAGTCCAGCGCCCAACAGGCTAGCGCCATTGCCGTTGAACTGGCCGCCGCCAATGAAGACCTGCGCCTGGCCAACCTGGACCTGGCCGACGCCAACCAACAGCTTACCCACACCAACAAAGACCTGGATA
Organism: Nibribacter koreensis; assembly: GCF_039541795.1. Lineage (NCBI taxonomy): Bacteria > Pseudomonadati > Bacteroidota > Cytophagia > Cytophagales > Hymenobacteraceae > Nibribacter > Nibribacter koreensis. The sequence continues at coordinate 113,053 of NZ_BAABGX010000003.1, forward strand.
ATTTTATCTACACGGCCTCGCATGACCTCAAGGCGCCTATCTCTAACATAGAGATGCTTTTACGGGAGCTGCAGGTAGAACTGCCCAAAGAGAGTCTGGAGGGGAATGAAGTCAAGGTGATCATCAAGATGATGCAAAACTCCATTGACCGTTTCAAGAAGACCATTGCCAGCCTTACAGAGATCACCAAACTGCAGAAAGACCATGACCGGGCGGCCCAAACCGTTAACCTGAAGGACGTGGTGCAAGAGGTGCAGCTAGACATGCAGCAAATCATTGCGTCACATAGCGCACAGATTGAGGCAGACCTCAGGGATGATGCCATGGTGTCCTTCTCAGAGAAGAACCTGCGCAGCGTGGTGTATAATCTACTGTCTAACGCCATCAAGTACCGGCACCTGGACAGAAATCCCGTGGTCAGGATCAGCTGTCAGCCCGAAGACGACTACGTGGTGCTGGTAGTGCAGGATAACGGCTTGGGCATTAATGGTAAACAACAGAAAAAGCTGTTTACCATGTTCAGTCGGTTCCATGACCACGTAGAAGGCTCTGGCGTGGGGCTTTACATGGTTAAGAGGATTTTAGATAACGCAGAAGGCAAGATTGAAGTAGAAAGTACCGTAGGAGAAGGAAGTACCTTCAAAGTATTCCTTAAGCGCGCTCAATAAGTATTGAAAAGCCTTCTTTTTCAGGCACTCCGTATATCATCTCTATGAAGACTCTTATCTATTGTTGCTTGGGCGTGATGTTGGGGCTGGCCGGTTGCCAAAGCAAAACCTCAACAGAGATTACGGCCCCAGACACGGCCACCACCATGGACACCGCCGCCAATCCCGTGGCCGTGACAGATGCCTCGGCGCGCGTGCTGCAACAAGATACCCTGAACGCCGTGCAGGATGAGGTGGTCAAAAAATCTTCTGCCGAGGAGCTGGCGGGGTTTAAAGTCATGTTCCAGGCATTTAACCAGAGCATTCAGAACGGAGACGCCCAGGCCTTTAACCAATACCTTGATCCCGTGCACGGCCTTTACATCATTGACACGCCCGGCGCCATGCCGCAGTTTACCAAGGTCACCGACATACGCCAGTACAAGCGCTTCTACCAGAATCTGCCGTTCTTCACCATCAAAGAGTATTTTAAGCGCTGTGACCTGCAAGAAATAGCCGCCCTGCCCAAGGTCACCTGCGAAGGAGAGGAGCCCTACACCCAGAAAGGCTGTTTTGTGGCAGACGCCGACGCTTTTAGAAAAAATACGGCCTACCAGTACACAGAACTCCCCGACGCCGAGAAGAAGACCATCGCTCAGATTCAGTTGCTGGTAGACAAGACCGTCCTGCACACCGCATCGGGCTTTAAATTTCACTTCGCGCAAATTAATGGCCAATGGCGCGTGCTGTTTATTGATTTGATGATCCCTTGTAGTGCTTAGAATAGACACAAGACGCAAGACTTTCTTCCTCACATTTGTCATCCTGAAAGGACATTATGACCAAATTAGAAAAGCGCTTGCTCCCGGCGGTAATTTCTCTGCTTTCTTTATAGCTGGAACCCTTTCTGCTTAAAAAGGCATTGCGCCAAATCTCCCTTCTTTCCCAAACCCTAAGATATCTTGACGGGCTTGTTGCCGTACAGTCATAAAGTGGTTTAGTTTTGGCCTGATTTCTCCAAAACAGACCAAAAACGACAAAACTCTTAACTCATAACTTTCAATTCTTAACTCTTTAAGAATGGCTTGGTACGCGCAACATCCTGCTCCAGATCCTATCCTTGTCAAAGAACTTACCGCCAAGCAAGAAGAATTGCGGCAACAGGTCATTATTCAGAAACCAGACTTTAAATTGAAATGGCTGGCCGGTTGCGACTCTTCGTTTATTGGCGAGAAGATTCTGTCTGTGTTTGTCTTGCTCAAGTACCCAGAGCTGGAGCTGGTAGAGAAAGTGTACCATTACGGCGACGTGGAGTTGCCCTACATCCCAGGGTTTCTGGCCTTCAGAGAATCTCCCAACCTGCTCAAAGCCTACGCCCTCTTGCAACAGAAACCCGACTTGATCATGGTAGACGGCCATGGCATTGCGCACCCACGGCGTCTGGGCATTGCCAGCCAACTGGGTGTGTTGCTCAACAAGCCCACCATGGGCGTGGCCAAGAAAGTGCTCACGGGCAAGTATGAAGAACCCGCGCCCGTTAAAGGAAGCACCTCGCCGCTCATGAGCAAAGTGGAGCAGATTGGAACGGTGCTGGTGACTAAAGATAAAGTGAAACCCGTGTTCGTCTCGCCGGGTCATCTCATGGATCAGGAAACTGCCGCCGCCCTCGCCCTGGAAACCGCCATCAAGCACAAACTCCCAGAACCCACCCGCCTGGCAGACCACTACGCCGAAGTCTTCAAAGCTGAAGTGCGGTAAGCGGTAATTCAGTGCAGGCCGTTTTTGGCCTCTTTCCCAGAAAACAGGCTAAAAACGGACTAGCCCAGTACCTTCACTTTGAGGAAGAAGAGCTGAGGCGTGTCTTCTAAGAAAATCAATGTAGAGAGGAGATGCGCGTCGGTCTGTCAGGGGACAGACTAATGGTGAATTCCGAATTTCTGTAGAGACCAGGCTCTGCCTTGTCTCCTACGCATTGCTTTCTTCTGCCTGATTTATTACCACCGCCAGCCCCTTCTAAAAAGAGGAGTCAACGACTTTTGTACGTCTTTGGCGCAGACGCTCGCAGGTCCCGCTGGACGCTACGAGGTCTTTTAAGCGACGGCCGTTCACAAGGCAAGCGCCCTCGTCATCCCCCTACCCCTCCCGGAACAAGTCCGGGATCTTCGACTTCAAAGGGGGACGTAATGCGCCGGTTGAAGCCAGCGCTTCAGGGCAGTTGAAAACTGCCTGGGATCATGGATTCAAGTCAAAGACTTGAACCATGCCCACGGGACAGCAGATGGCTACAACCGTGCCTTGGCACGCGTGCCTCTGCAGCGACAGGGACGGACTTTGCCTACAACCACCTGAACCAACCATCCAGCTTACACAGGACTGGAACCAGAACCAGTCTTGGTACTGAGCGCCTCTGTTGTTTCGTCGCCCGCCAGGGCGGGGCCAAAGGCCCAGAGTACAACAGCAGTGCGAAGGGCCAAGACGAGGCCCCGCGGCCTTGAGCGCTTAGCGGACAAAATGCAACAAGAAAGGTGGTGCGCACCGGAGCAGACGGCATTGCCAAGAGAACAGCCAACGGAAGTGCACCAAGTCTTTCCCAGAGAGTAATGGCAATTGGAGCGGCAGTCTCAGTCATTGGTGACAACACCAACCACGGCAGGCAATGTGCAATATAAGCTGCCGAACCCCTCCATCAGCAACTGACAATCACCAACCAGCCATTCACCACCCACCTCGTTTTTCGCCTGATTTCCTGAAAGTAACCTAAAAACCAACCTGCCTCTCTGTGATTAATGACAGAAATCATCTTGCGCCATGGTTTTGTGTTGTACCTTTGCCCCAAAGAAGAAAAACGTGCTCCTGAAAGAGGTTATCTACTTGATGCAAAAGGATTTTGTGCTGGAATGGCGGCAGAAGTATGCGTTCAATGGCATGCTCCTGTACGTGGGCAGTACGGTGTTCATTTGCTACCTCAGCTTCAGTTTGCAGTTTGGCGGCTTGCAAGTGCCGGTCTGGAATGCCTTGTACTGGGTGATTCTGCTGTTTACCGCCGTGAACGCCATTGCCAAGGGCTTTGCCCAGGAGAGCAGGGGACGCCTGCTCTATTATTACAGCATTGTGAGTCCGCAAGGCGTGATTCTGGCTAAGATTCTGTACAACACGGCCCTAATGCTGGTGCTGGCGCTCTTGTGCTTTGTGTTCTATGCGGTGGTGATTGGCAACCCGGTGCAGGACATCACCATGTTTCTGGCGGCCATTGTGCTGGGAGCAGTTGGGTTTGCTACGTCGCTGACCATGATTTCGGGCATTGCGGCCAAGGCATCCAACACGGGTACTTTGATGGCGGTGCTGAGTTTTCCGGTGATGGTGCCCATGCTCCTGATGCTGATTAGAATGTCTAAGAACGCCATTGACGGCCTGGACCGCTCCTTGAGTTTGGATGAGGCCCTGACTGTTTTGGCTATTAATATGATTGTTGTCACTGTTTCTTACATCCTGTTCCCGTATTTGTGGCGCAGTTAAGCAACGGTTTAAACTAGAAGAATGAAACTATCCTGGTGGAAATGGCTGACCATAGCCTTGCTCCTGTTTACCGTGGTGGGAGGGATGCTTACCGAGGTACCTAGACTGGCCATCTTGAATGAGACCATCCGCAACCTATTCTTTCACGTGCCCATGTGGTTCGGGATGATCCTGATTCTGCTGGTTTCAGTGGTGTACTCCATTAAGTACCTCCGTACCCCGTCGCTTAAGAATGACGTGATGGCGGTAGAAGCGGCTAAGGTTGGTATTCTTTTTGGCGTGCTGGGCATTGTGACCGGCATGGAATGGGCGCGCTTTACCTGGGGCGAGTTCTGGAGCAATGACCCGAAGCAGAACGCCTCGGCCATTGGTCTGTTGATTTACTTTGCCTACTTGATTCTGCGCGGTTCTTTCCAGGACTACCAGCAACGTGCCAGAATTGGCGCGGTGTACAACATCTTCGCGTTTGCGGCTTTGATTCCTTTGTTATTCATCCTGCCCAGGCTTACAGATTCCTTACACCCCGGCAACGGCGGAAACCCAGGCTTTAACTCTTATGACCTGGATGCTCGCCTACGAGTAGTGTTTTATCCAGCGGTACTAGGGTGGACCTTGTTGGGTGTTTGGATGATGACCGTGAAAGCCCGTCTTGAACTTTTGAAGCAACGCATTTATGAAAGTGTATAAATTGATTTTGGTAGTGCTCCTGTCATGGGTGGCTACCGCCGGAACCCCGTTGATGGCGCAAAGCCAGACAGAAACCACATCTACCACGGCTACTACTTCTGGTCCAGAGATGGCCGATGTGATGCGCCAGGATGGCAAGATTTACATTGTGGTGGCTGTGTTGGTGACCGTGTTGTTGGGCATCTTGTTTTATCTGATTTCCTTGGATAGAAAAGTAGCCAAACTGGAGCGGGAACTAAGGCAATAAAATCGTTTTTGGGCTGTTTTTAGAAAAAGAGGCCAAAAACGACAACCTTTTTTTAAGGCTGTTTTAAAAGTGCCGCTTCTGCGGATTTAATTTACAGTAAGTAGTGTTAGGTAGGCGGAAAACACCGTCCAAGCTCTTGCAACCATGAAAAGAATACACATTTTCGGAATCCTGATTATCGCCGCGGCCATCACCATCATCATGTCTACGGCCTCTGACGCTAGCGTGTACGTGCCTTTCACTGAGGCTCAGGCCCGCGCCAAAGACGGCGATGACACCAAAGTGCACGTGGTGGGCCGCCTGAAGAAGGACGCCAAAGGGCACATTGTAGGCATGCAATATGACCCTATGATTGACCCTAACTACTTCTCCTTCGTGCTGGTAGACACCAACCGCGTGGAGCAACAAGTGGTGTACTACAATCCCAAACCGCAGGACTTTGACCGTTCTGAGCAAGTGGTAATCACCGGTAACATGCAGGGCAAGACCTTTGTGGCAGACAAGATCCTGCTCAAGTGTCCTTCTAAATACACAGAAAACGAAGTCAAGGCCGAAGGCAAAACGGCTAGCCTTTAGTTAAAAGTTGAGAGTTAAAAGTTAAGAGTGGATTTCACTCAGGCTTAGCTCTCAAATTTGAAGATTATAATTTAGTGATAGGGAAGGGCGATGTTAGTCTCAATAGACTTTTAACTCTTAACTTTTAATTCTTAACTAACCATCATGGTTAACACTCTTATTGGTGATGTTGGGCATATCAGTGTGATTGTCGCGTTTGTGGCCGCATTGGTGTCTTCTTTTGCTTACTTCTTCGCTTCCAGGCTCAACAGCTTAGAAGCAGATCAGGAATCTTGGCGCAAGCTGGCCCGGGGAGCTTTCTTTGTGCACGCTTTGGCCGTGGTGGGAATTATCTTTGCCCTGTTCAACATCATCTACGAGCACCGCTACGAGTACCATTACGCCTGGAGCCACTCTAGCAATCACTTGCCGGTGCATTACATGATTTCCTGCTTCTGGGAAGGCCAGGAAGGCTCGTTCCTTCTCTGGATTTTCTGGCATGCGGTCTTAGGACTTATCCTAATCAAGTATTCTAAGAAGTGGGAAAGCCCGGTGATGGCTGTGTTCTCCTTCGTGCAGATTTTCTTGACGTCCATGATTCTGGGCGTGGTCTTAGGCGACTTCAAACTGGGTAGCTCACCGTTTATCTTGATGCGGGACTTCATGACAGACGCGCCGGTGTTCCAGATGGACCCTAACTTCGTGCCTAAGGATGGTACCGGCCTGAACCCGCTGTTGCAGAACTACTGGATGGTGATTCACCCGCCGGTTTTGTTCCTGGGCTTCGCCGCTACCTTGGTGCCGTTTGCCTTTGCTATTGCCGGTCTCTGGAAGAAAGACTACTCTTCTTGGACGAAGCCTGCCTTGCCTTGGGCCCTGTTTGCCGCGGGTATCTTGGGTCTTGGAATCATGATGGGCGCTTACTGGGCGTATGAGACCTTGAATTTTGGTGGGTACTGGAACTGGGATCCGGTAGAAAACGCGGTATACATTCCGTGGCTGGTGCTGATAGGTGCCATTCATACCTTGATTGCCTACCGCAAGAGCAGAACCGCTCTGCGCGCGACTTTCATCTTGTTCATCACATCCTTCCTGTTAATCCTGTATGCTACCTTCTTAACGCGTAGCGGTATCTTGGGCAATGCCTCTGTACACTCCTTCACCGACTTAGGTTTGTCAGGACAGTTGTTCACGTATTTGGCGGCATTCTTAGTACTGTCTATTGCGCTATTGGTATACCGCTGGAAGTTCATCCCGGCCACTGAAAAAGAGATTGCCACCTACAACGGCGAGTTCTGGGTGTTCATTGGCGCGGCCGTTCTTTGCTTGGGCGCTTTCCAGGTATTAGTGACTACGTCTATCCCGGTATACAATTCCTTCATGGGCTTTATTGGCGTGAAAACCAACGTAGCCTTACCCGCCGACCAGATTGCGCACTACACCAAGTTCCAGTTGTGGATGGGCGTGGGCATCGCGCTTCTTTCAGGAACTGGTCAATTATTATGGTGGCGCAAGCAGAACAACGGCGAGAAAATTTCTGACGTGTTCACCTTGCCGTTCATCTTCACCGCCTTATTCACCGCGCTTATTCTGCTGTTAGGTAAGATGGGCGTTCTGGGTATTGCAGAGAAAATCAACAACCCAGTTTATATCATAGTGTTGGTGGCTGGCTTATACGCCTTCTTCAGTAACCTGCGGGTACTGTTTGTGCTCTTGCAGTCTAGAGTGGCTATTGCCGGTGGTGCCGTGGCGCACATTGGGGTTGCCTTAATGCTGTTGGGTATCTTGTTCTCCGCGGGGTATTCTAACATCATCTCCAAGAACATGTCAGGTATGGTGTATGCCCGTGAGTTTGGCGATGACATTAACCGGGACAACGTGTTGCTGTGGCGCAATGACGCTACGCAGATGGGGCCTTACACTGTGACCTACAAAGGCCAGTACTTAGAAGTGGACAACATCTCTGAGCACGTGAACAAGCAGATGCTCTTTAGATTGGCAGATGAGTACAAAGCTGTAGCCCGCGGACCATTGAAAGACGGTGACGAGGTTATTTACAACACCGGTGATACGGTAGACCTGGTGTCTCCAGAGAACACGTATTATCAGGTGGAATACAAACACAAAGAATCAGGTGAAGTCTTTACGCTCTACCCACGCGCGCAGGTGAACCCAGAGATGGGCCTGCTGGCCTCGCCGGACGTGAAGATGATGCCGGGCAAAGACTTGTACACCCACGTGTCTACTATTCCAGACCCTAATGAGGAGAAGGAGTGGGGCGAGCTGAAAGAGTTTGAAGTGAAGATAGGCGACACCATCTTCGTGAATGACTACGTGGCGGTGCTGAACGGCATTGAGCCAGCCAAAGACACCTTGCTGTTGCAGTTGAAGCCGGGCGACATTGCCGTGCAAGCAGACATGCAAGTAATGGGCGAACGCCGTACGTACCACGCGCATCCTATCTACGCCATCCGTAACAAGAGCCAGGTAGGACAGGTCCCCGAGGAGATTGAAGACCTGGGCATGCGTCTGTTCTTGTTGAGCATCAATCCAGAGAAAGGCAAGATCACCATTGGCGTGAACACCACCCAGAAGGACTACATCATCCTGAAGGCCATGGAGAAACCGTTCATCAGCTTCCTGTGGATTGGTACCATCATTATGACCATCGGGTTTATCATGGCCATAGTACGTCATTACCATGACGGCAAAACCAAAGGTGGTAAAGTGGTGGCTGGTAAAAAGACTACCACCCGTGAAAAGCAGATTGCTTAAGCGGTTTTAGTGACGAGATACAAGAGGGAGAGCAGGCAACTGTTCTCCCTCTTTCTATTTACAAATCCTGTTTTTGCCGAGTTTTCAGAAAAAGAGGCTATTTTCCAGCATGCAACCAGACGCACACTCGCTTTCAAGTACTTCCACCGGCTTACCCAAAGTGGCCATCATAGGCGCGGGCAATGTAGGTACTCATTTGGCCATGGGCTTAAAAGCGGCAGGTATAGAAATAGTCTGGGTATACAGCCGCACTGAGGCGCACGGGCAAGAGTTGGCAAACAAAGTCCAAAGTCAAACCATCACTAAGGTTGATTTCACCCTGGCGCCGCCGGCGGATATCTATTTGCTTTCCATCCCAGACCAAGCCTTGGAGCAGTTAACTAGAGAAGCGGTTTTCCCACCCAATGTCTTGGTGGCGCATACGTCGGGAGCACAGCCGTTGCAAGTCCTTGAGGCAATTCCGGGAGTAAGAAAAGGCGTTTTCTACCCGTTGCAGACCTTTAGTAAAGAGAAGGCCGTGGATTGGAAAACCATCCCCATCTGTGTAGAAGCTGAAAGACCAGACAACGAGAGAATTTTACAGGAACTGGGTAGACTGTTAAGCAATCAGGTAGTAATCCTGCAGGGCGAGGCCAGAAAGCAATTGCACGTGGCGGCCGTGTTCGCGTGTAATTTCACCAACCATCTGTGGGGTATTGCGCAGGAGTTGTTGCAGAAAGCTCAATTGCCTGGGCATTTGCTGGAGCCGCTTATGCAGGAGACCTTGGAGAAAGCCAGGCAGTTTCCGCCGTTCACGGTGCAGACCGGGCCTGCGCAACGCAATGACAAGAATACCATTCAGGCGCATCTGCAGTTGTTGGCCGGCAACCCGCAGTACCAGCAAGTGTACCAGACCCTCACCCGAAGCATTCAAACCACCGCTTCTGAAAATGGCCTGATTTCTGGAAAACAAGCCAAAAACGACTGATTGCCTTCTTGATACCGAAGACAAAACTCCTCTGGTTTTGATAGGGGCCGCAGGATGCCTACCTTTGCACCCTTAATGAACATTGCCCCAGAATGAAAGTCGTCAATATTACTTATAAGTTCGAAGACGGGAAACCAGATGAAACTCATCTGGGAGCCGAAGGAGAGTCTGTGCTGGATGTAGCCCTTAACAACGGCGTACAGTTACAGCACAATTGTGGAGGCGTCTGTGGGTGCAGTACTTGCCATGTCTACATTGAAAGCGGGATGGATGACCTCCCCGAAATCACCGACAAGGAAGAGGACTTCATTGACCGCGCCGTCAACCCGCGCCTCAACTCCAGACTTGCCTGCCAGTGCGTGGTGCAAGGCGGCCAAGACTTGGTCATCACCATTCCTAAGCAAGATTTCCTAGGACACTAGGTTTAATGAATAGTGATTAATGAATAATAAATAATAATCAGTGGGTGATCAAACACAAAAGCATGTTAGTCTTTTGTTTGTTTTAATCATTGGTCATTCATCAATATTCATTGCCTATTAATCATTAGTCACTGGTCATTAATCATTACTATTAATCATTAGAAATTATGAATAAATCATATGAACCGCCTATCAACTGGGCAGACCATGAAGACATTGCCATGGCGCTTTATGAGAAGTTTGGCGATGAGTTTGGTGAAAGCAAAATCTACCGCATCAGGTTCACCGACTTGCTGGAGTGGATTCTGACCTTGCCTAACTTTGAAGGCACCCGCGAGCAGGCCAACGAGGGTCACTTGGAGCAGATCCAGGCCGCTTGGGTGTATGAGTGGAGAGACAATCAATAGACTGTTTTAGCCAGATTTGCCATGCAAGCGCTTCCAGACTTCCGGAACATATCCACCTTCATTTTTGACGTAGACGGCGTTCTCACAGACGGCACGCTCATGTGCTTTTCTACGGGAGAGCAGGCGCGGTCTTTCAACATCAAAGACGGTTATGCTATTAAGCATGCGCTTAAGAAAGGGTACCGAGTGGCCATTATCTCTGGACGCAATGAGCCGGGCGTGCGCAAGCGTCTGGAGCAGCTGGACATCAAGGACATTTACCTGGGAGTGGAGAATAAGCTGGATACCTGCCAGAACTACCTCTACTACTATGGCATTGAGCCAGAGACGGTGGTGTTCATGGGTGATGACATGCCAGACTTAGAAGTGATGGAATATTGCGGAATCTCGGCGTGCCCGGCAGACGCGGCCATTGACATCTGTGACATTAGCCAGTACGTGGCCGCCGCCGAAGGAGGAAAAGGCGCCGCCAGAGAATTGATTGAGATGGTGATGAAGCTACAAAAGCGCTGGTAGAGGGGATTTTTTCCACTAACGTTCTTGGTTTTCAAATTATTGTAAAGAAAGTTGGCTTTTTTGAAAGAAATCATATATTTACAATATCATTCATTCTTTCAATTTTTAATTTCTTATGAAAACAGGAACGGTAAAATTCTTCAACGAGTCTAAAGGCTACGGCTTTATCACCGAAGAAGGCACCAATGAGGATTTCTTCGTACACGTGACAGGCCTCAACGGAATCCAAATCCAACAGCATGACAAAGTGGAATTCGACACCAAAGAAGGTAAAAAAGGCATTAACGCGGTAAACGTGAAGAAACTCTAATTACCGCTTGCGCATACCCATTTTGTGAACTCTTCTAAAAGCCCCTGGTCTAGGGGCTTTTTTCATTTGTGGCCCCTTTGCCGTACCTTGCCCGCCTATCTGGGTTTATCTGCGCTGTGAAGAGTCTCCTGTCCCTAATTCGGTTCCCCAATCTGGTCATCATGCTACTCACGCAGGTACTAGTGCGCCTATGCCTGGTGTTTCCGGAGCGTAGTCTGGCCAAGTCCTTCACCTGGCCGTTTGGCATTCTGCTGTTAGCTACGTTCTGCATTGGCGCCTCTGGTTACATCATCAATGATTACTATGACCTCAAGATAGACCGCATCAACAAGCCTGAGCGCATCATAGTAGGCAAAGGCCTCACCCGCCGAAAGGCCATGATGCTACACCTATACCTGTCGCTGGCCAGTGTCACCTTGGGAACGCTGTTGGGCTGGCGCATTGGCTTGGTGTACTTGGGCACGGGACTGCTATTGTGGGGCTATTCGGCGCAGTTGAAGAAGCGTATGCTGGTAGGTAACATGACGGTGGCTTTGCTGGCGGCAGCCATGGTGCTGGTGGTGCCCTTGCAGGCGGGGCAGCCGTCTCTAGCGGCCTGGGCCTACGGTATCTTCGCGTTTTTGATGACCTTGATTAGAGAGATTGTCAAAGACATGGAAGATGTGCAGGGCGATGCCTCTTTTAGGTGTGAGACCTTGCCCATTGTTCTTGGGCTGCCCAAGACCAAATGGGTGCTGTACTTTCTGTTGCTCTGCTTCTGGTTATTTACGGGCTTTGTGATAGCGCATGAGTGGGAGTCCAAGCTGTTGGTAGTCTATCTGTTCATTGGCGTGGTGTTGCCGTCCTTGGTGCTCTTTCGGCAACTATTCTACGCTGACCGCAAGCGCGACTTTGCCCAGTTGAGCTGGCTCTGCAAAGGCATCATGGTGACGGGCATCTTGTCCATGCTGGTGTGGCACTAGTGTTTTTGGCCTGATTTCCAGAAAACAGGCCAAAAACGAAGGCAATCTGCGTATCTTTACATATGGTGCTTTCTTCTGCGAAGTTCTGGATGAGTTTTCTCTGTGCCTGGGTGTTAGCCTTCGCGGCGCAGGCGCAAAGTTCTACTCTGCCCATAGGTTCTTGGCGCTTGCACGTGCCCAACAACCGCGCCAAGGCCCTCACCGAAACTCCCACCTCCATCTATGTCGCCACGGAGGATGGTTTCTTCAAGCTGTTAAAAGAAGACAACTCGCTACAAGTCTTAACCCGCACCGATGGTTTCAGTGACGTGAACCTAAGCAGCGTGCGCTATGACTCAGCCTCGGCGACGCTGGTGGTAGCGTATGAGAACACCAACCTGGACTTGGTGCAGGACGGCAAGATTAAGAACATCACGGACCTGTTGCGAAAGCAGTTGGCGGGCGTTAAGACCATTCATCATCTCTATACGCATCAGAAGAAGGCCTATCTATCCACGTCCTTCGGGTTGGTGGTGGTAGACTTGGTGAAGCTGGAGGTAAAGGACACGTATTCCAACCTGGGCCCGCAGGGCGAGGGCGTGCAAGTCTACAGTTCCACCGTGCTCAAAGACAGTTTGTTCATCACCTCGTCTATGGGCGTGATGGCGACCTCCCTCCAAAACGCCAATTTGCTGGATTACAGAGCCTGGCGAAGATTCACCGCAGCTCAAGGTTTGCCTGCCCAGGCCACAGACAATGCTAGAACCATTTCGGCTTTTCAAGGCAAGGTGTATGTGGGCGTGAATGGCAGCGGGCTGTACCAATACCAAAACAATACCTGGCAGAGAGCGCCTTTCTCTACCCCAGACAATCAGTTTGCGGCCATTGAAACCAACGGCGTGAGGCTGGTGCTGGCCAGTGGCCCCAACGTAGTAGAAGCTAATGCCAACGGCCAAGCCACGGTCTATACAAATCAGCTCATCACCTCGGCGCGCATGGCTATTCCGGCCAAGGACGGTAGCCTCTGGGTAGCTGATTACGTGAATGGACTAGTTCAGCTCAAAAACAACAGCGCCCAGGCCTTCGCGCCCAACGGTCCGGCCTTTGTGGATGTGTTTAGTTTGTACGCTGAGAATAATACCCTCACGGTGCTGGGCGGAGGCTTTAACCAATCCTACTTGCAGGCTGGCTCCAACGCAGGCTTCTATCAATACCAGGACGGGCAGTGGACCAGTTATAACAGGTTTAGCGGTGGACAATTCCCGAGTAATGTACGTGACTTGGTAGCGGCTGTGCGTAATCCCGTGACGGGTAAGTTCTACCTGGCTAGCTACGGCGGCGGTCTCCTGGAATGGGACGGACTGAACAAGGTGACGCTGTATAATGAGACCAACAGCCCCTTACGGAGCGCCATTCCCGGTAATCAGGATTTTGTGCGCATCACTAGTCTAGCCGTAGACCCGCAAGGCCATTTGTGGGTGGTGAATAGAAACCAACAAGCCAATGCGGCAGGTTTGTTTGAACTGCTTCCGGATGGCACCTGGAAGGCACATCCGTTTAATTTTCAGTTCAGCAATGCGCTGGACAAGATTGTGATTGACAACGAGGGCTATAAATGGCTCACCGTGAGTACCAATGCCCCGGGCGCGGGTCTGGTAGTCTACAATGACTTGGATAAAACGTACCGCTACCTGGGCGCTGCCGGCGAGGGTGGTTTGCCCAGCCCGCAGGTATACAGCCTGGCCGTAGACAACAAAGGCGAAATCTGGGTAGGGACGGGCGCAGGCGTGGCCGTGTTCAGCAGTGGGGCAGACGTGTTTTCATCTAACGCAGCCAATGCCTATCTGCCCATCTATGAACGGCGACCATTGCTGCAGGGCCAGGTGGTGCGCAGCATTGCCATAGACGGTGGCAATCGCAAATGGATTGGCACTGACAATGGCGTGTGGCTGTTCAATGAAACCGGCGAGGAGATGATTTCTAACTTCACCACCAGGAACAGTCCTTTGCCTTCAGACAAGATCAGAGACATTGCCATCAACCACGCAACCGGCGAAGTCTTCATTGGCACCGAGGCTGGCATTGCCGCGTATAGAGGCGCTGCGACCAAGACTGAGGCTGTGAGTAAAGACTGCCTGCAAGTGTTTCCTAATCCCGTACGCGTGGGGTACGCGGGCTCTATTGGGATCTCGGGCTTGCCCAATAACGGCTGGGTGAAGATAACAGACGCCAGCGGCAAACTGGTCTTTGAAGGAAAGTCCAACGGCGGTACCTTCCCCTGGAACGGCCGCGACTACAAGGGTAACAAAGCCAAACCGGGCGTGTATGTAGTGCTGGCTGGTTCTGATGATGGCGCTGAGACCTGTTCCACCAAAATAGCCGTACAATAGCTGTTGTCAGAAATGGCAGCTTTACCGCAGGTTTTCGTTTTTGACCTGTTTTCTGGAAAATAGCCTGAAAATGCCAAGCTTGAAGCCATGGCGTACAACCACAAGTTCAGTTTTGAAATTATAGCACATTTGGCATGCTGATAAAGACCCGGGGCATTGTTTTAAACTTCATCAAGTTCAAGGAGTCCTCCATTATTGTGCGCATTTACACCGAGGAGCTGGGCCTGCAGAGCTACATAGTCAACAGCGTACGCAAGAAGGGTAGTGCGTCTAGGATAGCCTTGTTCCAACCGTTCACCTTGCTGGACATGGTGGTGTACCCTTCGGCGAAGGGTGGTTTGACGCGCATCTCAGAGTACAAGTGCAGCCACCCGTTCTCCTCTGTGCCCTATGACATCAGGAAGAGCAGCATCTTGATGTTCTTGTCTGAGATGGTGGCCCGTACCGTGAAGGAGGAAGAAGAGAATAGGCCGCTGTTTGAGTTTCTGCATGAGGCCATCATTGCCTTTGATGAGGCCCCGGCCGGCTTTGAGAACTTCCATCTGGCGTTTCTGCTGCAGTTGGCGGGGTATCTGGGCTTCGGGGTTTCTTCTGCAGATGAGCTCATTAGCCAGATTGCGTTTGAGACCGGCGGATCTACTGCCTTGGGCAACAGCGTCATGCAACTGCAGCGCCTGGAGCCGTATCTGGCAGAATTGCTCCACAATGGCGTGGCCGCAAACATTCCCAACGGCCGCGCCCGCCGCGAACTGCTTCAACTATTGGTACAGTACTTTCAACTACACGTAGCCAATCTGGGCGAAATTAAGTCTTTGGCGGTCTTGTCTGAGGTCTTGAGTGTAGAGTAGGCTGAAGGCGGCGCTTTCCAAAGGGACTTCGTTTTTAGGCTGTTTTCTAGAAAATAAGCCAAAAACGGATGTGCCAATTCTCTTGTTTCTACAATCTCCCACCAGCAAAGGGCGGTTTTGGCTATCATGGTTAGATAGAGCAACTATAATAGCAATCCAAATGGGATAAGCCAGAAAGCCAGGGTTATTATACAAAAAAAGAGGCCACCTGTTTAGGTGGCCTCTTTTTGTAAACTTACGTGTGATTAGAAGTTAAGCAACTCCACGTCAAACATGATAGGCGTATTGCCAGGAACGGAGCCGCTACCATAACGTCCGTAACCTAAGTGCGATGGAATTAGCAAAAGTCCTTTTTCACCTTTGCTCATCAGTAAAACACCTTCATCCCAGCCTTTGATTACTTTGCCAATGCCTAAAATAAATTTGAACGTCTTGGCGCGGTCATAAGAAGAATCAAATTTTTGACTGTCACTTACAAACCTGCCCACATAGTGCATTTCTACTTCTTGGCCATTCACCGGTTTTACACCATTTCCTGCGGTTTTAACCACATAATAAAGACCAGAGGCGGTGCGGGTGTAGTCTTTTTCTGTTAAGCCCATAAATTCCTGCAGGTAGGCCTTGATCTGCTTGTCTTCAAACTCTGCTTGCGCGGCCGCGTCAAAATTGTCATATGGGTTAGTGTCATCTTTGCAGCTCAGCAAAGTCATGACAAGACACAAAGACAAAACCAATTGCCACAGCACGCTTTTTCTTACCAACTGTTGCATGATGTTAAGGATTATAGACCTGGACCGGCAGGACCCGCTGGGTTCACCGGCGTGTTCTTAATGTCTACCAACTCAATGTCAAAACGAAGGATAGAGTTAGCCGGCATGTCTGCTCCACGGGCCATGGCACCGTAACCCATTGGCGAAGGAATCAACAAGATGCCTTTGCTGCCTTTGTTGAACTGCTGCAAGCCTTCTTCCCAGCCTTTAATCACCTGGCCTTGGCCAAGCGGGAATTCAATTGGGTTGCCACCGTTAGACTTGGCAGAAGAATCAAACTCTTTGCCGTTCAGCAAGGTGCCTTTGTATTGTACGCTCACTGTCTTGCCGGCAGTAGCGTTAGGACCAGTACCTGGTTGAGAGATGACATAGTATACACCGTTAGCTGTCTTCTGAGCAGTCAAGTTGTTTTTCTTGATGTACTCCTGAATCAGCTTGTCATCAATTGGCGCTTGCTTTAAGGCTTTGGCTTCCATGGCCTTCTGCTGCGCTTCCATCATTTTAGGATAGTCGGCCATGGCCTCTTGCTCTGTCTGCAGGTTCACCGCTTTCACGAAGAACGTCAGGAAGCTTCCTTTTTTGATGAACGGAGGAAGTGGTGCTTTGAAGGTCTTGGCAAACAAAGTGTCTGCGTTGATCTTGAACACGGCGCTGTCGCCTTTGTCTAGCAACAAGAACGCTTCTTCAATGCTGCCTTTGTTGGGCGTCTCTACCAGTTTAATCTGGATAGGCATGGCGTTGTCTTTGGTGCTGAACAGCAAAGAGTCTTTCTCTGTGCGGTATTCCATCTCAAAGGTCATCACTTTGCCCATTTTGGTAGTGTCTACTTTGGCGGCGTCTTTTACCTCATAATCACCGTCTTTACCAGCTGCGTATAGTTTGTATTCTAGGCCAGAGGCGGTCTTCTGAAATGAGTCATTGCCCAGGTTCTTGCATGACGGGGCAAAAAGGGTTATTGCCAAGGCTGGCAATAGGTAGATTGATTTTTTTAACATCGGTTTAATTAGTGTAAATCTTATTTGGTTGGTTACTTGGCTAATTGTTCTGCGTAGAGCGGCAACAGACTCTGGAACTTCTCCACGGTTTCGGCCAGCGAAAGATAAGAAATTCCGCCCGAAGCATTTTTATGTCCGCCCCCGCTAAAGTGACTTCTGGCAAACTCGTTCACAGAAATGTCGCCCACCGACCGGAAGGAGATCTTAACAGCCTCTGTGCGGTCAATGAACAGAGCGGCAAAACGCACGCCTTCAATGGAAAGCGCAAAGTTTACCAAGCCTTCGGTGTCACCGGTCTGGGAGTTGTATTGCTTTAGTTCTTCTGAGGTAACGGCAATAAAGGCGGTATTGTATTCGCGCACCACCGTCAGTTTGTCTTTGAGCACGTAGCCCAAAAAGCGCAGGCGGCTCTCTGAGTAGCTATCATAGATGTTGCGGTGAATCTTACAGATGTCTACGCCTTTGTGCAACAAATCTGCAATAATCAAGTGCACGTTACGGGTAGTACTGGCATGTCTAAAGGAACCCGTGTCGGTCATGATGCCGGCGTACAGACACTCCCCAATGGCGGTATCTATCAGTTCTTCATCGCCTAAATCTCTAATCACTTCATAGACCAGTTCTGCGGTGGCCGCTGCGCTGGTGTTGGAAAACATGATCTCGGCGAAGGGCTCTGGTTCCAGGTGGTGGTCAATCAGGACCTTAGTGCCTTTGGCCTCACGTATGTAGCCGCCCAGTTCATTGATGCGGCTCAAGGCGCTAAAGTCCAGACAGAACAGCACCTCGGCGTCATTGATGATGGCCTTAGCCTGGGCGTCTGTGCGGTGGCTGTAAATAAGGACCTCATCGTTGCCGCTCATCCAGTTAAGGAAGGAGGGGTAGTCTGTGGGGGTGATCACCGTTACCTGGTGGCCCTTTTTCTTTAGATACCCTGCCAGCCCCAGTGAAGATCCTAACGCGTCCGCATCCGGTTTATGGTGCGTGGTGATCATGATCTTCTTAGGCGATTGCAAAAGCTCTCGTAGCTCGTTGATTTGTTGCATTGTATACGCTCCACCCGCGTCAGAAAAAATGCGGGTATAAGATGCAAAATTCAGAAGAATAAAAGTACAAACCAAATAAAAGCCCAAGGGAAACAAAGGCCTCATTTGGGGTATTTATCAGGCAGAACAAAGACTTTTACCAAATTGTGCTAATTTTGCGTCTCAATTAGTCAATCACTGTTAAATAATAAGAAAAATGGCTGGAAACGTAACGTTCACCATGATTAAACCAGATGCCGTGCAGGACAACCACATTGGCGGTATCACTAAAATGATGGAAGAGGCTGGCTTTAGAGTTGTAGCCATGAAAAAGACGCGCCTGACAGAGGAGCGTGCCGGAAAGTTCTACGAGGTGCACAAGGAGCGTCCGTTCTATGGTGACCTGGTAAAATACATGAGCTCTGGCCCTATCGTGGCCATGATCTTAGAGAAAGACAACGCCGTGTTGGATTTCCGTACCTTAATTGGCGCCACCAACCCAGCCCAGGCTGAGAACGGTACCATCAGAAAGCAATACGCTAAGTCTGTTGAGGCCAACGCCGTACACGGTTCTGACTCTGATGAGAACGCCCAGATTGAAGGAGACTTCTTCTTCTCTGCTGACGAGCGTTTCTAGTCTGTTTTCTAGAAAATACCCCAAAAACGCCTGATGCTTACGTGTCAGGCGTTTTTTTGTGCCTGCCGATTTTGGGCTGGTTTTGTGAAAACAGACTGAAAACGGAATGGTTGATTATCTTTAGGCTATCTATTCCATATTTATATCCCATCATGAATCTTCGTTTTGTGTGGGTGCTGATCTTCTTTCTCATTCTGGGGAATAGGAGCATTGCCCAAGAAATAAATCCGCAGGTGGTACCGGTCACTATGTTTTATGACCAAAACTGGCAGGTGACTGTCAAAGAGAAGGCGTCTTTTATACGAGTGGGTAGCTTGGACACCGTTCGGCTGAAATTCATGGGCAAGGTCACTGATTTTTACGCCAACGGCACACCGCTACTGCAGGTGAATTACTTAGAGACGGGCAAAGACGGAGCCTTCCAAACCAGTTACTCCAACAAGAAATTAGAGCAGCGCGGCATTTTCCTGAAAGACAAGCCCGTGGGTACATGGGAATACTATTACGCCTCGGGCAAGCCTTGGCAGACCGTTGAATACCTGGAGAATGGAGACTTTAAGGTTCTAGCTTTCTATGATACTACCGGGCAACAACTAGTGAAGGATGGCACGGGCCCTTGGTACTCCAAGATGCGGGCTCAGATAAAAGGCATAGACTTTACAGTAAACATTACCGGTAACTGGAAAGAAGGCAAGAGAATTGGTCAATGGAAGGCTACTCAGAAAAACGGTAAGTCGGTGTTTGAGGAACTGTTTGAAGCTGGCGTACTAAAAGAAGGAAAGCTTTTTGACGTATTTACTGGCCGGCCCTCCAGCAATTACATAGAAAAGGAGAATCCCAAGATAGGGACGTTTGACTTTGTCTACCATGCCGAAGCCCTTAACCCAAGTCCTTCCTTTCTAACGAAAGAGCGAGCTGTTAGGTACATTTTACGGAAAGAGCATCTTCTACCTGCTATCTTAGAGTCTATCACTTATACAGAAAATGTGGAGAAGATGCCGGAATTTCCAGGAGGAATGGCAGCCTTGTACAAATTCATACGTGACAACTTTAGGGTTCCTGCAGATGTCTCTAGAAGGCGAGAAAGTATGGATGGCACCGTAGTACTCTCTATGACAGTAGGATCCGAAGGCAAAGTAGCTAATATTAAAGTAGAAAGGTCCTTCACTCCTAGCATTGACCAAGAAGTGATCCGCATATTCAAGATTATGCCCACTTGGTACCCAGGTATACAGAATGGCAGGGCTGTGAGCGTTAAGTATACTATTCCTTATAGGGTATCTATCAAATACTAAGACACCTGCTGTAAGCTTATTCTGGTAAGTAGTACCTGTTCTATTTGTTTTTGGGCTGGTTTAGCGAAAAGAGGGCAAAAACGCAAGAGGGGAGATGACTATTGATTTTGTAACTTTGATTAGGTTCCAAATGCGTTTTTATGAAAAGATATTTTCCCCTGCTAGTATTAGTGCTTTTGCCGTTTTGGGTGCAAGCGCAAACCTCCTCCACGTACCATCAAGAAATCTTAAAGCACCGCGCCCAAGAGGACAGCGTGTTCAAGCACGGTGAGAAATCCCCGCTCACGCCAGAGGACAAAGCCACGTTCGCAGCCCTGGAGTATTATCCAATCAATGAAGCCTACCGTGTTAAGGCCAAGTTTGTGCGCACCGCCAATGAAGGGGTTTTTAAAATGCCCACCACCGGCCCGCGCACGCCAGAATACGTCAAGTACGGCGAACTTCACTTTAGCCTGAACGGCCAGCAACTAGCCTTGAACGCCTATCAGAACCAGGACCTCATGAAACAGGTACAGTACGCCAACTACCTGTTCATTCCGTTCACAGATGCTACCACCGGGCAAGAAACGTATGCCACCGGCCGGTACCTGGACTTTGCCATTCCCATGGGAGAAGACAGCGTGTGGGTAGATTTTAACAAAGCCTATAATCCGTATTGCGCCTACAGTGACGGCTATTCCTGCCCCATTCCACCCAAGGAGAATAAGTTGGCCGTGCGCATAGAGGCCGGGGTGAAGGACTATAAGAAGTATGGAAAGAGAATGGCCGTCAGCAAAAAGATGGCCGTCTACCCGGGCGGCGACCAGGTGCTGGAAGACTTTTTGTACAGAAACCTGGTGATTCCGGTGGCGGTCAGAAAGGCGCACATTTCTGGCAACGTTGTGTTTTGCTTCGTGGTCAAGCCAGATGGCTCCTTGACAAATTTTGAGATTGTGAAGTCCGTACGAAGTGATGTAGACAGCGCCGTGCTCAAGGCAGCCAGAAAAATGCCTAAATGGGAGCCGCTGGAATCTAATGAGGAGATAAAGATGACCTTGTCTTTGCAAGTGCCCAGAGGAAAGCCTCACCAACAGGATCTGACCAAGGCGGCTTACTGAGAGAAGATACTTCTTACGTAGAAGGCAAAGCGACAAAGCTTGACGTCACTCTTTTGACGCTTATTTTACAGCTTGTGCCGTCAGGGTAGTGCCGTTTTCGGCCTGTTTTGCAGAAAACAGGCCGAAAACGTTTTTAAGGAAATGACAAAGATGTTAAGCATCCTTGCTAAACTGCCCGCCAGAATTGTCAAACGCCATCATTAAAATGTAGCCCGTCATAGCGCCCGTGGCCGTCCCCAAAATCACAACAGATCCCGCTACCATGATAAGGGGCAGTTGAATCCCGTAATAGTCTTGGGTGGCCAAAACGCCTGCATAGTCAGGGTCAAGGAAGATGGCATTGATCAGGATGAAGGCTGCAAAGAGGGCTGAGCCAATCAACCCCACCAGAAACCCGATGGCCAGACCGGGTAGGTAAGGCGTCTGCCTATTGCGGTTTTCATAGTTTCTCTTGAGCGACCTAATGGCCAGCACCACTGCTCCTATGATAAAGATATTACTGCCAAAGCGCACCAATTCACTGTCTTGCAGGTCAAGCAGGTTAATGACAATGAAATAGATAATCATGGCCAAGGCCGAAAGCACACCGTAGCGGACACCAATTCTTTGGGTGGGGGCAGTTGATCTATTTGCTGTCGTTTCCATAGCAATTGGATTAGGGTTGACAAAGTAGTTTAATTCGTGTCCATAGATTTTAGACTATTCTCTGGATACGTAAAAAACTAAAACTTAGTCTACCTGAAACGCCTGGCCAGAAACTTGCCATAAACCAAACTTACTACCCGGTCACCCATCACCAATGGTGGCTTTTTCACTGAAAAAAGGGCCGGGAATGATTGCCTGATCGCCTGCGTGGTGATAAAACAATCCCCATGTAATCTTGCAAAGTCAAGGTTTTGTGTCTCCTTTACCAAATAGGTTGTCCATAAAAAAGGCCTTCTGCTTATCAGGAGGCCTTTTCGCTTTAAAGCATTTCTTCTTTACTGCACTTTGATGCTAGTCAAAAGACGGGTAAAGGTATTGTGCATCTTAAGGTTGTCCTCGCCAAAACCAGCTACAATATATGCCTTGCCTTTCTGGTCAGTGAAGCCGTAGCCTTTTACTATCATCTTGTCTGTACCTCTGGTGAACGTGGCAGTGGCCAGCAGAGCGCTTTTCTCTTGGTTCAATTCCATGAACTCAATCTGGAAATCAGTGCCTTGCAGCTGGGTGACGGCATTCTGAATGGCGCCTTGTAAACTACCTTGAATACTGACCTGGGTGGTTTTGGCGTGCATGTACATGCTGTAAATCATGTAATCGCCACCGTTGCCCATGTGGGCCTCCATGGAGTGGAACATGGCCTTCTGCTCTGGGGCCACCGGAATCTCCATTTTCTGCAAGGCCATGGGAGCCAGCAAGGAGAGTCCATGAAAAGAGGTCTGCACCCACGGCTTAGGGGCATCAGTGGGCGTTGTCTGCGCAAAAGAAGAGGTAAAAGTACTTACCAGAAGCGCCAACAAGACAAAGGCTTTTAAAAACCGCATGAGTAAGGAGAAAAGGTAGAAGAAAAGATAACCTTCCGTTTTTGGCCTGTTTTACCCAAAACAAGCCAAAAACGGAGGCAAGGGTTTAAACATCGTCCTCGTCGTCCTGCGGATGCTCGCCAAAGACGCGCAATACCCAGCGAGGCAGGAAGAAAGAACCTAGAATCAGGTACAGGTAATACGTCACCACGCGGTACAGCAAAACAATCACCGTGGTGAATCGGCCCAAGAACTGCCCGAAGAACGTAGGGAACGCCACCTCAGCAATACCCGCACCGCCCGGCGTCACGGCTACTAGCAAGACAATTTTGTAGACCATGTTTCTAGAGAAGATGAGCACGTGGTCATGGAAGCCTATGTCTGTGAAAGCAGCAATGAGGCAGTTAATGACAAAGTAGCGGGCAGTCCAGACAAAGGCGGTGCTCAGGGCGGCGTTCATCCAGTAACTGAACGTGCTGCCCTTCAAATGCTGCGAAGCCCATACCAGTTCATTGCCGTGCTTGTAGGCGCCCGGTCTCCAGCGACGCGTCCATTTAAACGAGGTAGCGCGTAAGAAAAGGCGTTTCACGGCCTTCGGGTTGATGAGCAGGCCATAGGCCATCAAGAACGCATAGAAAGCAATGAGCAGGTAGCTGATTACAAAGGCAATCTCTAAACTCTGCGTCACGGAGAATTCCATGGCAGAAACCTGCGGGAAGATGTCACCGGCGGTAATCAAGAACACCAGCGGCACGGCCACAATAAAGTACAGGTTGTCCAGCATGGCCGTCACCATCACATAGGCCAAAGACTTACCCAAGCTTAGGCCTTCCTTGTTCAAAATAAAAGCAGCCACGGTTGACCCGCCTACTACAGAGGGCATCACGCAAGAGGCAAACTCCCAGAGCATGATTACGTCCACGCTCTTGCGCCAGCTCAAGAACTTCTCCGTCACGTACCTGATGCGGTAAATGTACCCGAAGTCCCGCACCACCAGCACCAGAAACGTCATAAAGAGCCAGAACGGCTTGGCGTTGTAGAGCGGCGTTAAGTCCATCTGGGCGCTGTCCCGGTAGAACATGTACCCAATCACGCTCAAGCCAATCACCACCGGAATGAGAATGCGCTGCGGCGTGAAGTAGGAGAGAAGTTTCTTTCTATTCAGATCCATTGGTTTCAGAGACGGTCAGGTGCTGGGTATCAGAAAAGGGCACGATGCGGAAATTATTAAACCCATCGCCAATCTCCAAGCCAATCTCATTGAGCTGGAGCAAATCTAAAATCGCCAGAAAGTTAAAGATAAGGCCAATCTTGTCGGGGAAGGCCTCTAATATGTCTGTGAACTGCACGGCACCCTGGGCGCTCACCCGGTGCTTGATGTAGTTGCGTTGCTGGTCTATGGTGTAGGGATAGGTATAGACGGTGTGCTTGGGCCGGTTCTGCTCTTCCTCGTAGCGCTGCATGGCCTTATGAAAGCTTTGCATGAGGTGGTAGAGGTTGAGGTCCTTGAGCTCGTACTCCAGTTGGTGCTTGGCGGCAATCTTGCCTAGTTCCTCATCCGTATTGCCGCGGCGCTCCTGTTGCAGTCGTACGTCTTCTAAAAGACTTAAATCGCCTAATACTTCTTTGTAGCGCTTGTATTCCAAGAGGTGTTGGACCAGTTCCTGGCGCGGGTCAATCTCATTGCCCTGCTCGTCTTTCTCAAAACGGGGCAAGAGCATCTTGGCCTTGATGCGCATGAGGGTGGCAGCGGTGAGGATGAACTCGCTGGCCACTTCCATGTTCATGGTCTCCAGCTGACGTATGTAGCCTACAAAGTCATTGGTGATCTGCGAGATGGGAATATCATGAATGTCCAGCTCATCACGCTCAATAAAGAAGAGCAATAAGTCAAAGGGGCCCTCAAAAAGCGATAATTTTATCTCGAAACTCACGAATTCTGTTCTGCTACGTCTTACGGTGGAAGCTCGGTTAGAAGTGGGTTCAGGCGAAAGGCGTTTTAAGTGCCAGCACCGTTTTTGGGCTCTTTTCTGGAAAACAGGTCAAAAACGAGTCTGCATCCTATAGAAACCCCTTTGCTTCTAAGGCTTCAAGACATAAAATTAGGCAAAAAAAAGAAGACGAAGCAGAAAACCGGAGACTGCCTAATTCTGGCTACCTTGCTTTCCCTAAAAATTAGCTTAGCCCAGATTGACCTCCACTACAACTTTTTCATCAACCAGAGAGTCTAGAAACCAGAAATGGGTCTGGGGTGTGTTGGTATTGCTACACGTAGCGGGCTTCTTTTGGCAACTGCACCAACAAGCCTATCTCCTCACCGATTCTCAGCAATACCTGAATGTAGCCCAGAACCTGCGTGAGCACGGAGAAATCTACAGCGCTGTCTGGCAAGCACCATTTATTCTGGAAGGCTTTACGCTTCGGCCACCGGGATACCCACTCTTTATCTTACTCTGGCAACAATTCTCTAATAGCGTTTGGGGTGTTTTTTTGGCACAGGCAGTTCTAAGTCTGGTCACTTTGTACACGGTGCAACGGCTATGGCTGGAGAGTCTATTGCAAAGAAAGTATCCTGTGCTTTTGCTGGCGGCAGTAGTATTGTATCCGGCGCAAGTCATTTACGCCAACATAGTCATGTCTGAGATGCTGGTGCAGGCCTTGTTGCTGGGTTATTTTGTGGCGCTTCTGCACTTCAACCGCAAAGGACAGCCTCATTATTTTTTGGTGGCCGGCTTCTTTTTGATGGTAGCCATGCTCACCAAGCCCTTGTTCTATCCTTTCACCTTTCTGTTTCTAGCTTGGGGAGTCTTTTTAAGCTTTAAACAGAAAAGAGCGCTTTTGCTACTTTATGCAGTGCTACCACTTGCGGTAGCGGTTGGCTACCAAAAATACAATGAGCACAGAACGGGCTATTTCCATTTCTCCAGCATCCAAGAAATAAATCTGCGGCAGTACAATGCCTTTGGGGTTTGGGAGAAGGAGCACGGCTACGCTTACGCAGACAGCGCCTTGACTGCCTTAGAAACCAACGCCGACCAACAGCCATCCTTTGCCGAACGGCAAAAATTTATCAGAAAAGCTAGCGTAGAGGTGTTGTTAAATTCACCGGTGACGTATGCGCAGAACCACCTTTTAGGCATGGTGCATTTCTTTCTGGACCCGGGACGCTATGATCTGGTGCATTATTTTGGGGTGGATATCAAGAAAGGGCCGGGACTGAGCAGTTATTTGCAAACCGAAGGCTACGGTGGCTTATTCAAGTATTTCAAGGATTACAATTTCTTCTTCTTGCTGGCGTTGGTTCTTCTGGTGCTGGCCAATCTGTTGAAGGTGGCATCCTTAGTTCTCTTCGCGTTAAATAAGCGGGTTGCGGTCTATGAAAAGGTGCTGTTGCTAGGAGTCATTTTGTTGGTAGCGGGGCTAACAGGACCGGTGGGCGCGTCTAGGTACACAGTGCCGGTTTTTCCGTTGATGTTGTACACGTTTCCTTTTGCGCTACAAGCAAGCAGGCTTTTTATTCAAAAACGTCTATTTTTCGTAGAGGAGAAATAAGCAACGCGGGCGGCTTGGCAAGAGGGATAAGAATTTTTGCTATTTTTACATTTTTTGGGGAAACCAGAACATTTGGCCACCTCATTGGTTAAGATTTTGCTAAGTAGAAAGACATATGATCATTGAACCCGGAGAATTACTGTCCAAAATAGACTCGCCCGCCGACCTGCGGAAGCTGTCTGAGGACCAGTTGTTACAGGTCTGCCAAGAACTGCGGCAATTCATCATTGACAATGTGTCTATCTATGGAGGCCACTTCGGCGCCAGCTTGGGCGTGGTGGAGATGACCGTGGCCCTGCATTACGTGTTCAACACGCCCTATGACCAATTGGTCTGGGACGTGGGGCACCAGGCCTATGGCCACAAAATCCTCACCGGCCGAAGAGACAATTTCCACACCAACCGTAAGCTCAACGGCATCTCGGGCTTCCCGAAGCGCAAGGAGAGCGAGTATGATGCCTTTGGCGTTGGGCACTCTAGTACGTCCATTTCGGCGGCGCTAGGCATGGCCGTGGCCTCGCAGATTAAGAAAGAGTTTGACCGTCACCACATTGCCGTGATTGGCGATGGCTCCATGACGGCCGGTATGGCCTTTGAAGCCCTCAACCACGGCGGCGCCTCAGACGCCGACCTACTGGTAGTTTTAAACGACAACTGCATGAGCATTGACCCCAACGTGGGCGCGCTCAAAGAATATTTAACCGATATCACCACGTCCCGCACCTACAACAAAGTGCGCGATGAGCTTTGGAACATCCTGGGCAAGATCAGCAAGTTTGGGCCTAATGCCCAGCAGATTGCCTCTAAGGTAGAAAGCGGCATCAAAGCCACCTTGCTGAAGCAAAGCAACTTGTTTGAAAGCCTCAAGTTTCGGTACTTCGGTCCTATTGACGGTCATGATGTCAATCATCTGGCCAGCGTCTTGCAAGACCTGAAGAAGATACCCGGACCTAAAATCCTCCACTGCGTGACCGTGAAAGGCAAGGGCTTTGCCCTGGCTGAGAAAGAGCAGACCAAATGGCACGCGCCAGGACTGTTTGACAAAGTCACCGGTGAAATCTACAAAGTACACCACACCACGCCGCAGCCGCCTAAGTACCAAGATGTGTTTGGGCACACGCTGTTGGAGATGGCCGAGCAGAACCCTAAAATCATGGGCGTGACACCGGCTATGCCAAGTGGTTCTTCCATGAACATCATGATGGCCGCCATGCCAGACCGCGCCATTGACGTGGGCATAGCGGAGCAGCATGCTGTGACGTTCTCGGCAGGCTTGGCCACGCAGGGCATGGTGCCGTTCTGTAACATCTACTCCAGCTTCATGCAACGCGGCTATGACCAGGTGGTGCATGACGTGTGTCTGCAGAACCTGCACGTGGTCTTCACGCTGGACAGAGCCGGTTTTGCTGGCGCCGATGGCCAGACGCACCATGGTTCTTATGACATTGCCTTCATGCGCTGTCTGCCTAACATGGTGGTGTCATCTCCAATGAACGAGCAGGAGTTGCGCAACCTTATGTTCACCGCCAGCCAAGACGGCATGGGACCGTTTACCATCCGCTACCCACGCGGCGAAGGCGTGATGCCCGAATGGCGCACTCCGCTGGAGCTAATAAAAGTAGGAGAAGGCTGTACGGTGCAAGAAGGGGAGGAAGTAGCCATCCTGACCATCGGGCACATTGGCAATTATGCCGTAGACGTTTGCAAGAACTTAAAACTAGACGGTCTGCGCCCGGGGCACTATGACATGCGCTTCTGCAAACCATTAGATGAAAAACTCCTGCACCATATCTTCCAGACCTATGATAAAGTAGTGACGGTAGAGGACGGTTGTTTGCAAGGCGGTTTTGGCAGTGCCATCTTAGAGTTCATGGCCGATCATGGTTACAATGCCCAAGTGAAACGCCTGGGTATTCCAGACACGATTGTAGAGCACGGCTCGCAATTGGAGTTGCACCGCCTGTGCGGTTTTGACCCAGAAGGCATTGAGCAAACCGTACGCGAGCTGATGGAAGTGCCGGTAAGAGTATAATTCCCAATAAGATATAATTTGAGGGAGGCCTCGTAGGTTTTTAAAACCTGCGAGGTCTTTTCGTTTTTGGCCTGTTTTAAGGGAAACAGGCTAAAAGTGGTGTCAGCGAATCGAAATGTATGTTATCGTGTCTTGGTAGCAAACATGAAATGCTGTTGCTACGTGCCTGCTTCAAGTTTTAAACTTGGAGCTTTTAATAGGGCAAGTTTTCAACTTGCGTAAGTTTGTGGGCGCGTAAGACGCAAGTTGAAAACTTGCCCTATAGTGACCACAAGTTAAAAACTTGCGGTAGAGCAGGAAGGTAGAGAAAGAAGATGAGCAGTGGGTAAGAACCCGTTTTTAGCTTGTTTTACCCAAAACAGACCAAAAACGGCGTCCGGAAATATTTGTACCTTCACCCAATGACAACGCCAGAACATACGCCACTTCCAACCCTACCACTACAAGAAAAGCTCATCATTATTGGTAGGTCACTGCTGTTGGTAGTGGTCATTTATACGGTCATCGATTTGTACATACCGGTTAAGAAGATATTGTTCGGCGAGGTCATCACTTGGAAGGAAACAATCTCCCATCTGGAGGTGCTGGAGAAGTGGCCTATTGTAGCCATCATCACCGCCTTAATGGCCAACAACAGCATCAAGAAAAAGACCAAGGCCCTGCAAGAAGCCCAGGCCCAGCCCCAAGAAACGGCAGAACAAGGAACAGTAGGTAAATAATCTTCTTCGTTTTTCGCCTCTTTTCCGTAAAACAGGTCAAAATCAGAATTCTTATGACACCCAATCTTCTTTCCCATACCCAGTCCGGTACCGGTCCTACCTTGGTTTTCTTGCACGGCTTCTGCGAAAGCAAGGAAGTCTGGACCGATTTCGTGAAGCCGCTCTTACATGAATTCCAGATCATCACCCTAGACCTGCCCGGTCACGGCGAAAGCGAACTCCCCAAAGATTATTCTATGGAAGCCCAGGCGCGGCAAGTACAAGAGACGCTGGTGTCCTTGAACGTGGAGAAGTGCCTGTTGGTAGGCCATTCCATGGGCGGTTACGTGAGTCTGGCGGTGGCCGAGCAGTTTCCGGACCTATTGTACGGCTTGTGCCTGTTCCACTCCAGCGCGCTGGCAGACAATGAGGAGAAGAAAGAAAGCCGCAACAAGACGGTAGAGTTCATCCAGAAGCACGGTGTAGACAAGTTTATGGAGACGTTCGTGGCCCCGCTGTTCGCAGAGAGCAATAGAGTGTCCTGCCAGCCCGCCATTGAAAAGATGCAGACCATTGGCAAGGCCACGCCGCAAGAAACCATCATTGGCTGTCTGCAGGCCATGCGCGACAGAAAAGACCGTACCGAGGTATTGAAAACCACGCCTATTCCGGTGTTCTTCATGGCGGGCAAAGAAGACCCAGCCGTACCGCTAGAAGCTACTCTGCAACAGTGCCACCTTCCTGAGAATAGCATGACCTACTTCCTGGGCCACGTGGGGCACATGGGCATGTTTGAGAATACGGCCCTCACGCGGCAGGCCCTGCTCAAGTTTGCAGAGACACTGTCGCCGGCCAACGCCCAGAAGTACCGCTCTCAGAACTCGTTCTAAACTGAAATTCATTCACAAGCCGAAGTAGAAAAAGGGGTAAGTATATAGTGGTTTCGCTATTTATGTGTAGTATTAGGCTTTCTTTTACTGCTACTTTTTCTTGCCGGTTTTTGTATGAATGACGCCCATTATCATCTGTTGTTAAATCACTTGCCTATTCTGGGTTCCTTGTTCGGGGCGCTGTTGTTGGCCTCTGGGTTTTTCACCAAAAGCGTGTCGGTGCTGAAGGCGGGCATGACCACCATCTTAATCGTTTCGTTGCTGACCATGCCGGCCTACTTTACCGGTGAAGCCGCTGAGGAAGTGGTGGAGCATCTGCCGGGCGTGCGCCATGATGACATTGAGGCCCATGAAGAAGCCGCCGAGTTTGCCCTGTGGGCGATGGGAGCCGCCGGCGCCGCCGCCTTGATGGGCTTGCTGACCACTTCCAGCCGAAGTTCCCGTTCCCAACGACCTAAGACGTGGGCCGTGGTAACCTTATTTGTGACCCTGGGAGCCTTCGGTGTCATGGCCTGGACAGGCGTAACCGGCGGACAGATTCGGCACAGCGAGTTACACCAGGAGAAATTGATTGCACCTGCTCCGGCAGACAAGAAGTAAAGTGGCACAGAACTTATAACAACTACTTTCTTGAAGGAAGTAGCAGGAACGCCCGCCCTAGTTGGTGTTATCACGAACAAGTAACATACAGTTTCTGATTGAAAAGGGTGCCTGTCTCGCTTGTTGGTGATGCCACCAACCAGGGCAACGGAACTACCAATATCCAAAGCCGTTTTTGGCCTGTTTTCCTAAAAACAGGCCAAAAACGGCTTTTCTTTTAGAAAGCGCTGGCGCTTATTTTATTAACTGCCGCTTTTCCTCTATTTTCAAGCATCCTAACTCCACCTAACTAACAAAAGACAGACGTCTTCGCATAAGGCATGATGCTACGCAAACCACTCTTCCCCTTGATGATGCTGGGCTTTTTGAGCCTACCCGCCATCGCCCAGAAAAACAAAGAAAAACAGCCGCCCTTTACGCCTGCCAAAGAGCGCTTAGAAGGCTACCAGCAACGGCTTAAACTTCAGCAGAACTCCATTGCCGGCAACATCGCGTTCCGCAACGTGGGGCCTACCGTGATGAGCGGCCGCGTGGTAGACTTGGACGTGTCGCCTACAGACCCCACCAATTTCTACGTGGCCTACGCCTCTGGAGGACTGTGGCATACTACCAACAACGGCATTTCCTTTGAGCCTTTGTTTGACCGTCAGGCGGTGATGACCATTGGCGACATTGCCGTGGACTGGAAGACCAACACCATCTGGGTAGGCACTGGCGAAAGCAACTCTAGCCGTTCCTCGTATTCTGGGGTAGGTATTTATAAGTCAACCGACGGCGGAAAAACCTGGCAACACAAAGGCCTTCCGGAGTCACATCACATTGGGCGTATTATCCTGAGCCCCACAGACCCGAACACGGCCTGGGTGGCGGCGGTGGGCCACTTGTACTCACCTAACCAGGAGCGCGGCATTTTCAAAACCACCGACGGCGGCAATACCTGGAAGCACGTCTTGAAAGGCGGGAACGCTAACACGGGCGCCGTGGACATGGTCATTGACCCAACTAACCCCAATACCTTGTACGCCAGCTTGTGGCAACGTGAGCGCCGGGCCTGGAACTTCGTGGAAAGCGGAAGTGGCTCTGGCGTGTACAAAAGCACCAACGGCGGTGAGACCTGGCAGAAAATGGACGGCGGTCTGCCATCCGGCGAAGGCGTGGGCCGCATCGGCTTGACCATCTTCCCGGGCAACCCGAAGATCATCTATGCCAGTGTTGATAACCAGGAACTACGCAAGGACGTGAAGCCGGCCGTGGCCAGCAACACCAACAAACTGCGCAAGGAGCAGTTCAAGGACTTCACCAAAGAAGACTTCCTGAAGCTGGATGACGCTACCATCAACACCTTTTTAGACGACAACAACTTTCCGAGAACCTATACCGCCCGCTCTGTGAAGGAGATGGTGCGCACGGATAAGATTAGACCGGTGGCATTGTCGGATTTCTTGGTAGACGCCAACTCTATCATGATTGAGACCCCGGTGACGGGCGCGCAGGTGTACCGCTCAGACGATGCCGGCCTTACCTGGAAGAAAACCCACGAAGGCTACATTGACGACCTATACTATACCTACGGCTACTATTTCGGGGTGATTAGAGTATCGCCTATCAACCCAGACCATGTGTATGTGCTGGGTGTGCCGTTGCTCAAGTCTGAGGACGCGGGTAAAACCTGGAAGAACATTGAAGGCGACAACGTGCACTCAGACCATCAGGATTTATGGGTGAGCCCTACCAAGCAAGGTCACTTAATCAGTGGCAATGACGGTGGTTTGAATATTACGTATGATGACGGTAAGACGTGGTTCAAAGCCAATTCGCAGGCTTTGGGGCAGTTCTATTCTGTGGCGGTAGACATGGCCACGCCTTATAACGTGTATGGCGGTTTGCAGGACAACGGCGTTTGGGGCGGACCAAGCACCTACCAGGCCAGCAATGCCTGGACCGAAAACGGCCGTTACCCATACCAGCGTTTGGGCGGTGGCGACGGCATGATGGTGCAGGTAGATTTCAGGGACAACAACACGGTTTACACCGGCTCACAGTACGGCGCTTACTTCAGGCTGAACAAGGCCACTGGCCAGCGCATGCCTATCCAGCCTAAGCACCAATTGGGTGAGCGTCCGTTGCGCTTCAACTGGGAAAGCCCGATTCTCTTGTCACGTCATAACCAGGATGTCCTGTACTTCGGGTCTAACAAATTCCACCGCTCTTTGAACAAGGGCGAGAACATGGAAGCCCTGTCTGGTGACCTGACCAATGGCGGAAGAGCTGGTGACGTGGGCTACGGCACCTTAACGGTGATTGAGGAATCTCCTAAGCGTTTTGGCCTATTGTACACGGGCTCAGATGATGGACTAATCCATGTAAGCCGCGATGGTGGCTATACCTGGACCAAGATTTCTGACAAGCTCCCTAAGGACATGTGGATCAGTGCCATCTCGGCTTCGAATGAAAACGAAGGCACCGTATATGCTACCTTAAACGGCTACCGTTGGGATGATTTCACGCCGTACCTGTACATGTCTACGGACTATGGTAAGAACTGGAAGCAACTAGGTAAGAACCTGCCTAAAGAGCCTTTGAACGTAGTTAAAGAAGACCCTAAAAACCCTAATTTGCTTTTTGTAGGCACAGACAACGGCCTGTACATGTCACTGGACAAAGGACAAACATTCCAAGCAATGGGCGGTGATGATTTGCCATCGGTGTCGGTGCATGATTTGGCCATCCATCCAAGAGAGAATGACCTGGTGGTGGGTACGCACGGGCGCTCCTTGTTTATTGGGAACATTGCCCATTTACAGCAGTTGACCTCAGAAATTCAAGGCAAGGCGGTGCATATGTTCGCGTTGACCGCGCCGCAGTACTCTGAGCGTTGGGGAGAGAAATTTGGTGCTTATGGTGACACGTTCACGCCTAACCTGACCGTGCCATTTTATGTGAACAACGCTGGCACCACTACCATCAGAATCAAAACGGACAAAGGCCAGGTATTAAAGCAGGTAACAGATCAAAGCGAGAAAGGCTTGAATTACGTGGGCTATGACTTAACCGTAGAACCTGCCAACCAAACCGCTTATGAGCAAGCCTTGAACGAAGGCCGTAAAGGCGGCGAGGCCGTGAAAGTAGCTCCGGCTTCTAACAAGAGCCTGTACCTGAAGCCTGGCAAATACACCGTAGAGGTAGAAGCCAACGGCTCTAAGACCACGCAGGAGTTTGTGATTAAAGCCCCTGAGCGCAGAGGCAGAGAATAGATTTTGCGTAAACCGTTTTCGGGCTAATTCCCGGAAAACAGGCTAAAAACGAAAAAGGAGGCTATGAGGGCCTCCTTTTTTTGTGTTAACTGAAATGCTCATTGACCAGGTGCATGGCGTCTGCCTGCGTCAAGGGCTTGGACAAGAAGCCCACCACGTCCGGGAACTCCTTCAGTTTCTCCAGGTCATAAAAGCTGGCCGAAGAGGAAAGGGTGAACACCTTTTTGGCTTTGTGGTGGTCGGGGAGTTCCTGGTACTGGGCCAGAAAGTCAAAGCCGTCCATGACAGACATTTTGATGTCCACCAGAATCAGGTCCAGAGGCAGGCTGGCGTTGGCATGGGCTTCGCCGGTGAGGTAGTTGAGGGCTTCCTCGCCGTTGAGCACCACGTCAATCTGCTGGGCAATCTCGGCCTTGTTCAAGACCCGCTGGTTCATATAATTGGTAATCTCGTCGTCGTCAATCAACAAGACTCTGTTGAGTTTTTTCATAGGTACTGGGGTTGTAGGGCACCGGTGTGCCGTGCTCTTGTAAAGATAGCGTCTTTCCTATATAGATGGACTATCCAGCAAAATCTGTCTTTTACTATAACGTCTGCCCCGGCGGTGATTGTATGGTGGCCGGGCGCGTTTATCTGGTACGTGGCTTGCCTTGTTAAAGTGACAAAAAATACCAGAGTCGGTTCCATGTTGCACCATACTGCGTATATAGGAATATGTAGATGTAAGAGGCGTTTTTGGCCTGATTTCCAGAAAACAGGCTAAAAACAAAAAAGTGGAAACAAAACATGCGCGGGCTTCTGAACATCCACAGAAAACCGGTATCTTCCAGAATCCATTGCTCATTCGTTTACCCTTGTGATTACCGCACCTACCAAAATGAAATCAAAGCAGGCCATGAAGTTGAAGTTAGGAGGGGCCCTTGCCCTGGCCTTTCTCTGGGGAGCCACCCTTACCAGTTGTAATTCTAAAGCCGCCGCAGAGGAGACGGCCCGTCAAGACAAAGAAATTGCCGCCGCGGCTGCCGCAGATTCGGTTAAAGCGGCCAAGGTAGTAGCAGACTCTCTGGCCGCCAAAGCCAAGGCAGACTCCATAGACTTGGCCACCAAAGCCATTCTGCCGCACAAACGCATCATTGCCTACTACGGTAACCCTATGTCTAAGCGCATGGGTATTTTGGGCGAACTGCCGCCTAAGCAAATGCTCAAAAAATTGGACGAAGAGGTGAAGACCTGGAACGCCGTAGACCCGGCCACGCCCGTACAGCCTGCCTTGCACGTGATTGTGGTAACGGCCCAGGGCCAGCCCGGCAAAGGCGGCAAGTACCGTCTTCGCATGAGCGACCACGTAGCCGACTCTGTCATCTCCTGGGCCAAGCAACGTAACGCCATTGTGTTCCTGGACATTCAAATAGGCCAAAGCACTCTGCAAGAAGAGATTCCTAGGCTGGAGAAATGGCTGAAACTGCCGCAGGTGCACCTGGGCATTGACCCTGAGTTTGCCATGAAGAACGGCGGAATACCAGGCAGACGCGTAGGTACGGTGGATGCCGCAGATATTAACTATGCCACCGGTTTCTTGGCAGACGTGGCCAAGCGCTACAACCTGCCACCTAAGATTTTGGTAGTGCACCGCTTCACGCAACGCATGGTCACCAACTACCAGAATATCAGGTTACGGCCAAATGTTCAGTTTGTGATGCACATGGACGGCTGGGGAGACCGCATCTTGAAGAAGAGCACCTACAACGACTACATCAAGAAAGAGCCCGTACAGTACACCGGTTTCAAGATCTTCTACAAGAACGACACCAAGAAGCCCGGCTGGAAACTCTACGACCCGAAAGACCTGCTTAAGCTGACGCCGGTGCCGTTGTACATCCAGTACCAATAAGGATACCCGTCTTTTATTTGAAAAGCCGTTTTCGGCCTGTTTTCCAGAAAACAGGCCGAAAACGGCTTTCTTCGTTTGGCAAGCGCGTGCGCAAAGTAGAAAGTAAGCTTGGCATTCTATGCGTGAAGGTGTAGTTTGCAGAAAATAGATAGAAAGGTGCGTGGCCAAAGCAACCTACCGTCCAGTTTGGGTATCTATACAGCAAAGACCCCATTGCTATGAAACACCTGTACTTCCTGTGCCTTCTTGTTTTGATCTCTTTCTCTTCTTGTGAACTGGAAGAAGTCAACCGCACCTGTGACGTAGTCAAACCCACTGAGAACATTAAATGGCTGAAGGAGCGCGTGCAGGAATTAGAACGCTCTAACCGTTGCCAGTTTGTACAGCAAGGCCAATACAACGGGCACAGCGTCTTCGTGATTGGTAGCTGTGAGCCCGGCGTCAACTCCATCAACTCCGTCTATGACTGCGAAGGCAACCTGCTTTGCTTCAACGGTGACGAAACCTGCCCTGATTTTGATAGGGAAGTGAAGGATTTGCGGATTATCTGGCAGGATGCGAATTAGGGGTAGGCTACAAATAGGAGGATGTGAGTAAAGTAAATGTTCAATGAAAATAAAGCTCTTCCTAACTGTACTTTTCACTATTGTATTTCTTTCCTGCAACTCAAAGAATGATGTAGGAGTTAGAGCGGCTCAATCAAATTCAGATAATGTTTCACCCGCATTGGATGATTCTTCATCAACTTCAATCAAGAGTACTCGACGAGAGTATTGGCCGCTTGACAATGATGTTTTTGAAGAAGACACCGTTGTTCAGCTTAAGGATACTTTTCTGATTAAAACCAATAATTATAGCCTAAATGACAGCGCTGTAATTCATACAGCTACTGATGATTTGGGTCAATTCCTTGTACATAGTCACAATAGGGTTGTTGAAGTTACCATACTTAAAAATCAGAAACAGTATATCAAATCGATTCTATCTAAAAACATATTCGAGAAAAATACAGAACTTCAACTTACTGGAACTTCTTTCCAGAGGTATTCGAATGGAGAACACGTCTTTAGAATAGAAGCCTGTATTCCGGATACTGATGTTTGCGATGTAGCTGAAGTAGCAATGAATAATTTAGGTAAAGTTAGAGTGGTCCAATTCCTTAGTAATGAGGCAGACACAAATACTAATTCATCTAACTAATTGAGTTCAGATTCATTAACAGAAATACCGTTTTCAATCTCTTTTCCAGAAAACAGACCAATAACGAACCAGCCATAAAAAGGGAAAGGCTACCAATTGGTAGCCTTTCCCTTTTTATCTAAACCTGATACTTACACCAACTTGTTCTCTACTAAGTATTCCGCGATTTGAACGGCGTTGGTAGCGGCACCTTTTCTCAGGTTATCGGCTACAATCCATAGGTTCAAAGTCTTAGGCTGAGACTCGTCTCTGCGTATGCGGCCTACAAACACTTCATCTTTGCCGTGGGCATTTAAGGGCATTGGGTATTGCTGGTTGGCAACGTCATCCACTACCACCACGCCCGGGGTTTCCTGCAAGATGCGGTATACTTCCTCAAGGGTGAAATCACGCTCAAACTCTACGTTCACAGACTCAGAGTGACCGCCAATCACGGGAATGCGCACCGTGGTGGCCGTTACCTGAATAGAATCATCGCCCATGATTTTCTTGGTCTCCAGAATCATCTTCATCTCCTCCTTGGTGTAACCATTCTCGGTGAAGACGTCAATCTGCGGAATCACGTTCAGGTCAATCTGGTAGGCATACGCCATTTCACCGTCTTTACCGTTGCGCTCGTTCATAAGTTGGTCCACTGCCTTCTTGCCGGTGCCGGTTACGCTCTGGTAGGTACTGACCACAATACGTTTGATTTTAAGCGCTTTGTGCAGGTGGTTCAAGGCCACTACCATCTGGATGGTAGAGCAGTTGGGGTTGGCGATAATCTTGTCAGTGGCGGTCAGTTCAGAAGCGTTGATTTCGGGTACTACCAGCTTTTTGGTAGGGTCCATGCGCCAGGCCGAAGAGTTGTCTACCACGGTGGTACCGGCTTCAGCGAACTTAGGCGCCATTTCCTTGCTCACACTGCCACCGGCAGAGAAGATGGCAATGGCGGGTTTTTGGGCAATGGCGTCGTCCATGCTAATGACGGTGTACTCCTTGCCCTCAAAAGACATTTTCTGGCCCACAGAACGCTCTGAGGCCACTAACAATAATTCATCAACCGGAAATTGGCGCTCGGCCAACACCTTCAGCATTTCGCCACCCACTAGGCCGGTGGCGCCTACTACAGCTACTTTCATGTAAGGTGAACTTATAAAAATGAATGTCGGTCATGGGCTTTATTGTTGAGGCCGCATGCCTGAGTAGATTTCCGTTTTTGGCTTGTTTTCTGAGAATCAGGCAGAAAACGGAAATTTCTCTGTCGCAAAGAAACCAACTTTTACGCACTTTTAAAGTATGGTCATTCTATGCGGCAACTCTTTCTTTTGATAATGCTACAGTTTGCCCTCTGCGGTACGGCTAGCGCCCAATTACAGGAGACGTTTACAGACGGTGATTTTACGCAGAATCCCGCGTGGACGGGTGATGCGGGCTCTTTTCAGGTGAACGCCGCCAAGCAGTTGCAAAGCAAGGGCCCCGCCGTGACGGGCACCACCTTGCAACTCATGACGCCCAACACGCTGGCCGTGGGGGTGCAATGGGAGTTCTACGCGCAACTGGCCTTTGCCACTTCCTCGGGAAATTACGCAGAGGTCCACCTCACCTCAGACAACCAAGACTTGAAAGGCGCGCACCAAGGCTATTTTGTGCGCATTGGGGGCACCGAAGACGAGGTAAGCCTCTATCGCAAAGACGGCGGCACGGCGGTACGCATCATCAACGGTCCAGATAAAACCGTGGCCACTAGCAATAACGTGCTGAGAGTACGCGTCACCAGAACTGAAACAAACCTATGGAATTTAGAACTGGACATGGGCGCCACTGGCCAGAACTACGTGAGCCAAGGCACGGTGCAGGATGCCCGCTATCCCACGTCTGCCTTTACCGGTGTGCGCTTCACCTACAGCCAAGCCAATGCCCAGAAGTTTTACTTCGATGATTATTCTATCAAGGACATTGGCGTGCCAGCTCTTTTAGAAACTAAAGTAGCCGGCCCAAGGTCGTTAGAAATAAAATTCTCTGAGCCTATCACCGCGGCCTCGGTACAGAACCTGCAGAACTATCTCTTGAACGGAGCGGTACTGCCCAACGCTGTTGAATTGGTAGACCCCAGTACCATACGGCTTGCCTTTTCCTCAGACTTTACCACAGGGAGCAACCGTTTACAGATGGCAGAAATTACAGACCTACAAGGAAACACCGCCAGAAATCTACAGACTACTTTTGACTACAGCCCCATCGCCCAACCCGGTGAGGTGCGCATCACGGAGATTTACCCTGACCTGAACCCTTTGCAAGATTTGCCCGCTGCCGAGTTCTTCGAGATTCATAACCTGAGCGACAAGACCTTTAACCTGCAAAACTGGAAATACTCAGACGCCACCACTAATACCGCCACCTTTCCCACGTTTCTGTTAAAGCCCGGGGCCTACGTGATTGTAACCGCAGCCGCAGATACGGCTTTGTACAAACCATTTGGCGAAGTGGTGGGTTTGCCCAGTTTTCCGTCTTTGAACGACACCGGAGACGAGGTAGAGCTTTTCAATGCACAAGGGCAGTTGCTAGACAAGGTGATTTATACCAACGCGTGGTATAGAGATAACCAGAAGAAGGAAGGAGGCTGGACTTTGGAACTGGTAGACGTGAACACCACTTGTACGGGAGCCGCTGCCTGGAAAGCCTCTGAAGACCCAAGAGGCGGATCTCCAGGAAAAGTAAACTCGGTGCAAGGGAAAGACGTGACCGCTCCGCAATTCTTGCAAGCGACCACCACTGCGCCAGACAAGGTGCTGCTTCGGTTGGATGAACCCCTAGATAGCTTGGCTGCTTCCTCACTGTCTTTGTATAAGATAACGCCAGAGGTAGTTGTTACGCAAGTACGCGTGTTGCCTGCCACGTTCACCGAGGTGGAGTTGACCTTACAGGCGCCCTTGCGAGAAAATATAAGATACGCGGTGACGGTGCAGGGCATGAAAGATTGCGCCGGGAATACCAATGTCACTCAACAGATGGTGTCGCTGGTTTTGCCATCTTTGGCGCTGAAGGGAGACGTGATCATCAATGAGATTCTGTTCAACCCCCGCACCGGCGGCGTAGACTTTGTGGAACTGGTTAACCGCACCGACAAGTACCTGAACCTGCAGAACTGGCAACTGGCCAACCGAGACAAAGGAGAAATTGCCAATGCTAGAACCATCTCTAGTCAGCCGTTTCTGTTGGCGCCCAATGCTTATCTGGTGCTTACTTCCAGTGCCAAGATTCTGCTGGAGCACTACCCCAACGCCAAAACAGAGACGTTTTTGCAAATGACGTCTCTGCCGTCTTTTAATGACGATGCCGGAAACGTAGTGCTTCTGGTGCCAGATAAAACCGTGATGGACGAAGTGGCCTATAATGCTAAACAGCACTTTAAATTGATACGTGACCCCGAGGGAATTTCTCTGGAGCGGATTCAACTCAACGGACCAAGCGTAGCGGCCAACTTTCATTCGGCGGCCACGGCAGTGAGAGCCACGCCGGGCTACCTGAACTCTCAAACACAGACAACCGCCACTCAAAACAAAAAACTCACACTCACACCCAAAGTGTTCACCCCAGACGGCGACGGGGTAGAGGATGTGCTCTTGCTGCAGTTCAATGGCGTATCGTCAGGGAGCGTGGCCAACGTGACCGTGTATGATGCCTCCGGCAGACAGGTCCGCAAGCTGGTTAACAACACCTTGACCGGTAATGAAAACCTGATGCAGTGGGACGGCCTCACAGACAAAGGAACCAAGGCGGCCATTGGGTATTACATCCTGTTAGTAGAACTGTTCAGCCTGAACGGGGAGAAGGAGATCCTCAAAGAAACCACCGTCGTAGGCGGTCGTTTTTAGGCTGTTTTCTGTAAAGCAGGCCAAAAACAAATTTGCTGTTGAGCAGTTTTGGCAAGCCCGGCCTTTTTCTGAATCTTTGCGAAAAATTGGCTCTGTACGGGGCCTTATCTATTTGTACTAGTGGAGATTCTGTACCTGTGTGTGTTCGCGTTTCTGGCGGGCTTGATTGATTCTGTAGTAGGCGGCGGCGGACTGATCCAGTTACCAGCCTTGTTCGTATTCCTTCCTTCGGCGCCTATCCCAGCTTTGTTTGGCACGGGCAAGTTGTCCAGCATTGCGGGCACCTCGGTCTCGCTCTGGCGTTTCTCCAGAAACGTAGAAATCAACTGGAAAGCGGTTCTGCCGGCGGCGGCGGCGGCATTTGTCTTCTCCTTTCTGGGCGCACGCGTAGTCAGCCATTTTGATAAAGAGATGCTCAGGCCTTTGATCTTGGTCTTACTGATTGCTGTGGCGGTGTACACTTTTTTTAGAAAGGATTTTGGCGCCATTCATGCGCCGCGGCTAGCGCCGGCCAAAGAGGTGTGGTACGGCATGGGCGTGGGCCTGGTGATAGGGTTTTATGACGGGTTCTTCGGGCCGGGCACGGGCAGCTTTTTGATGTTTGTGTTTGTGGGCCTGTTCGGGTTTAACTTTTTAGCAGCCTCGGCGTCTGCCAAAGTAGTGAACGTGGCCACAAATTTGTCTGCTTTGTTGTACTTTGGGTATAAAGGTTTTATCTTGTTCCACATTGGAATACCAATGGCCATTAGTAGCGTACTAGGTTCTGTGGTTGGCACCAAGATTGCGCTGGCAAAAGGAAGCGGTTTTGTGCGCAAGCTTTTCTTGGTGGTGGTCACGGGCATCATCCTTAAATTCGCCTACGACACGTTTTACGCCTAGCCGTTTTTGGCCTGTTTTTCTATAAATGCCTCAAAAACGGCTACTTACAAACAGTCTTCCCCCTCGTCTGTTTGAGAATATCTCTTTATCATGATTTTAACACGGCAGAGCAAGACTGTCGGGTACCTGTTTATTCTGACTTTATTCTAATTGTATGTTGAAAAAAACTCTACAAAGATTTTCTTTCTGGGCGTTGCCTGCCCTGGCATTTGTGTTGGTGTCACCAGCCGCCCAGGCCCAAGACGAGGTGGGTGAGTTCATTAGAGCCGGCAAGGAAGACGCCAGTAAACTGGTAAGAGCCTACGCAGAGCCCGCGGGTATTGCGTTGGGGCATAACCTGAACAGCGGCTGGTTCAACTCGGGCCAGGCCATGAAGCCGGGCCGTTTTGACATCCGTATCTATGCCTCTGCCGTGTTTGCGCCAGATGACGCCAAGACGTTTGACATCTCCAAGCTGGGTCTTAAGCAGATCAGGACCTCTACTGGCGCTCCCTTTGATCCCAACCGTCCGGTTTTGGTGCCTACCGTGTTTGGCGAAGACAGAGAAGGTCCTGAACTTACCGTCTACACCCGCAACCCCTTGACCAACCAAGAGGAAGAAGTAGTGTCCTTTAATTCGCCGCCAGGGGCCGGGTATGACGTATTGCCTTTCCCGATGGCCCAGGTGAGCATAGGCTTGTTCAAAGAAACAGAAGTAGCGGTTAGGTTTGTCCCTAAAACCAAAGCCGATGATTTTGAGGGAAGCCTCTGGGGCGTGGGCGTAAAGCACGGCTTAAAACAATGGATTCCGGGCGTGGCCGCTATTCCGGGCTTTGACATTACTGTGTTTGGCGGCTATACCAACCTCACCAGCTCATATGGCCTGGACGTGCCCTTAACTGAGGACAACCAGATGTACGCAACCCAACAGCAGCAGAGCCCCACCTATTATGATGGGCAAGCCTTAGAATTAAAGACCAAGGCCTGGACTACCAGCCTAGTCGTTTCTAAAACGGTTAGCGTCATCACCGGCTACGCCGGCATCCGGTACAGCAACGTAGAGACAGATTTGAACGCCGTGGGCAAGTACCCGGTAGTAGCTTACAGAACCACCGCGCCTTACGCTAAATATGTAGACGACGTGGTAGACCCTATCCTGGTCAAGATGAAAGATGCGCAAGTAGGCGGCACC
Organism: Nibribacter koreensis; assembly: GCF_039541795.1. NCBI lineage: Bacteria > Pseudomonadati > Bacteroidota > Cytophagia > Cytophagales > Hymenobacteraceae > Nibribacter > Nibribacter koreensis. The sequence continues at coordinate 155,626 of NZ_BAABGX010000003.1, forward strand.
GCCGGCCTACGCTTAAAGCTAGCGTTCTTCTCTATCTACGGCGAGTACACGTTTGCCAAGTACTCAACCGCCATGGCCGGCATTGGCCTAGGCTGGAACTAAGGCTTGCTCGTTTTTGGCCTGTTTTTGTGAAAACCGGCCAAAAACGGACACCATTATGACAAAGCGCCTCTCTTAATAAATAGGAGAGGCGCTTTTGTTTGGTTAATCAAGAGGGGAAGGTAACTGCCACTAGAAAGGCCTTTTATTTTGGAAGGGGCTGTGTTTGAAAACCGCTACTGACTGCAATTAGCCCCATTCATATTTCAAGGGTGAGAGTCAATTTGGTAATTTATAATTAGGAAGGTCTATTCTGATTGATTTATCTGCTTCGCGGCTCATAAACAGAAGCGAAAATATTTCTTTTACTATATAAAAGGTTTAACATGAATTAACCTCTACTTCTATCAAATGAATACCTAGCGCCAGAAATTTTCTCTGGAAAAACGATATTTTATTTTAATGCTTCCCTATTCTAGGTATTCTAGCCTCTCTCATAAAATAATGAAGGTGATTTAGGATAGGTGTTTAAGCTTAGGGAGGAAAGGGGGTAAGGAGTGTTTTAGGAATAGACGCCTAAGGTCGAGAAAATGCAAAGATGTTTAATAGTCAAATATTTAATTATATACATGATATTATATTATTTCTATTTTGAATAGCCTTAAACGGGTAACTAGTGAAATAGGTTGAAGTTTTTAAAAAATAATTCATGTTAAGGATTTGTTAAAGTTGAGTTGGTGGTTATATTTGGTTAACAAAGAATAAACTCTACAAACAAACCAAAAAACCACATGAAGAAAGCTTTACTTTTCAGCTTCGTTTTTGTGTTGGCGCTTGTAACCCAAGCGTGGGCCCAGAACCGGACTGTGACAGGACGAGTGACTGATGCACAAACAGGAGAGGGAATGCCTGGTGTAACAGTACAACTCAAAGGAACCACAACCGCATCTCCTACAGATGTAAACGGTGGTTATGAAATTAGTGTACCGTCTAACGGTGGTACCCTTGTGTTTACATTTATTGGCTACGCCAAGCAAGAAATTGCTGTAGGTAGCCAGTCAACGGTAAATGTGAAATTGGGAAGCGACGCTCGTCAAATCTCAGAAATCGTGATTACCGGTTATGGTGTGCAGGAAAAACTTGAGCCAGCTGGTTCAACTGCCAGAGTAAGCGGTGCAACCATTGAGAACTTGCCGGTGCAAAGCTTTGACAGAGCCCTACAAGGAAGAGCTGCAGGTGTGCAGGTAACTGCACTGAGCGGTCAGCCAGGTGGTGCCATCAACGTACGTGTACGTGGTCAAGGCTCTATCAATGCTGGTAATGAGCCTTTGTACATCATTGACGGTGTAATGGTGGCTAGTGGCCAGACTTCTGGTCAGTCTTCTTCTAACGCACTTTCTTCTATCAACCCTAATGACATTGAGTCTATGGAAGTGTTGAAGGACGCTGCTGCTGCTTCTATCTACGGTGCCCAGGCAGCCAACGGTGTAGTTTTGATTACTACAAAACGTGGTAAGTCTGGTAAGACTAACTTTACATTCTCTGGTCAAGAGGGTGTGGTGGAAAGAATCAAGAAGTTAGACGTAACTACTGCTGCTGAGTTTGCTGAGTTGAGAATTGAAGCCCTATACAATCAGTATTTTGATATCTATGGCCCAACTGTTCCAACTAACCCGGTACAAGACACTCGTACCTATACCCGTAACTTAGCCATCGCTGCTCACGGTGATCCTGCTACGGTTAAAAACACAGACTGGCAAGAAACAATTTACCGGAAAGGTAGATTGCGTACGTATGACTTCTCTGCCAATGGGGGAGATGAAAAAACAAGATTTTTGCTTTCTGCTTCTTATAACAAGCAAGAAGGACAGATCTTGAAGTCTGATTTTGCGCGCGCCACAGCTCGTTTAAACTTAGACCATAAAGTAAACGACAGATTGTCTTTCTTGGCAAACATAAGTTTAGCGAACACAAAGCAGAATGGTAACATTGCTGATGGTGCTTTCATTAACAGCCCGCAGTTCTCTGCTCCTTTGATCTTGCCTAACCAGCCAGTATATAGAGAAGATGGTTCTTTCAATGCTCCTTTAGCAGGTGCCTTCTCTTACAATATCTTGCAGAACACGTTATTGGAACTTCGCCAAGCGGTGACTAACCAAACTGTATCTAGCTTTAAGGCTGTGTACAAAGTTGCTCCAGGTATCTTTGTGAGTGCTCTGGCAGGAGTGGATTTTGCAGATACGCAAGATGATAACTACCGCGACCCACGTGTTCCTCAGTTTGCCGCTATTGGAGGTCAAGCTACTAACATCAACCGTCGTACGTTGAACTGGAACTCTAACGTTACCTTGAACTACAACAAAACATTTGCTGAGTTACACAATTTCTCTGCATTAGTAGGAACTGAGTACCGTGAAGAAACAAGAGAGACTTCAACTGCACAAGGTGAAGGTTTCCCAAGTGGTCAATTCCAGACTTTGGCTTCTGCTGCTAACCCTAAAGCTGTAAGCGGTACTTATACTACTTACAAAATGGGTGGTATCTTCACTAACTTGAAGTATGACCTAGGTGAGAAGTATTTCTTGAGCGGTACGTTGCGTTATGATGGTTCTTCTAAATTTGGTGCCAACAACCGCTTTGGGTTATTCTACGCAGGTGCTGTAGCATGGGCTCTGAACAGAGAAGCCTTCTTGGCTAATGCAACATACCTAGACAACTTGAAGCTTCGTTTGAGCTACGGTGTAACTGGTAACTCTAACATTGACAACTTTGCGTCTTTAGGTTTATTAGGTAGTGGTCCTAACTACACTGGTACTTCTGGTATCCGTCCTTCTCAGTTGCCTAATCCAGACCTTACTTGGGAAGAAGCTAAGACTTTGAACTTAGGTTTAGACTGGTCATTCTTCAACAGCCGTGTGAGTGGTGCTGTAGATGTATATCGTCGTAACAATGAGCGTTTATTGCTAGCAAGACAATTGCCAACTGATACTGGTTTTGGTTCTGTATGGGAAAATGCAGGTGTTGTATTGAACGAAGGTGTTGAAGTTGAATTGAACACCGTGAACGTAGATGCTGGTGGGTTCAAGTGGAGCACCAACTTTAACGTGACCTTCCAAAGAAATGAGATCAAAGAACTTTATGGAGGTCTTCAGAACATTGGAACTGGTCTGCGTGTAGGTCAGCCAATTGACATCTTGTGGTACCCAGAATATGCTGGTGTAAACCCTGCAGATGGACGCCCAATGTACTATGACTCTTTAGGCAACATTACGTACACTTTGCGTGCCCGTGATTCTAAAGTAACTGGTCAGTATCTGCCAAAAACGTTTGGCGGTTTAGCTAACAGTTTCCAATACAAAGGCTTGTCATTAGATGTGTTCTTCCAAGGTTCATTTGGAAGCAAGACGTTGAACAATAACTCTTACTTTATGGCTAACTCTGCTGGTACTACTTACAACCAGACCAGAGACCAATACACAGAGAGATGGACTACTCCAGGTCAAATCACTGACGTGCCAAGACCATACGGTGGTGGTACTGAGCCTAACACCAGCGGTGTGTTTAACTTCTCTACTAAACAAGTGGAAGACAACTCTTACATCCGCTTGAAGCAGTTGACATTAGCGTACAACTTGCCGCAGACTTTAATCTCTCGTGCAAAATTGACTAACGTACGCGTGTTTGTTCAAGGCTTGAACCTAGTTACTTGGACAGGTTACTCAGGTCTAGATCCAGAATTGTTGTTCAATGAGATTGGTACTTATCCTCAAGGAAAGCAATACTCAGGCGGACTTTCAGTTAGTTTCTAATTACTAATTATTGATTTATTATGTTAAAAAAATATATGATTGCTGTTCTAATGGGAGCCACTGCGCTTTCTGTTAGTTCCTGCGATGACCTTCTAGAAACCGCACCAAGACAATCTATTGCCCTAGACACTGGATTGACTGATATCACAGGCGTAAGAGCTCTTTTGATTGGTGTGTATGACCGCTTGCAAGTAAACACTTACTATGGCGCCCAGATGATGCTGGCCCCAGACGTGATGGCAGATAACTTGCGTCAGACGGCTTCTAACTCTAACCGCTACACGTTCTTCCAGAACAATAGCTTTGGTACCCAGCTGAATAGATGGGCCGGTAACTATGGTGCCATCAATGATACTAACTTGATTATTGAGGCAATTGCCAATAACACAGATCCAACAGTGACGGCGGCAGAAAAAGCCAGAATTACCGCAGAAGCTAAGTTCTTAAGAGCCTTGTTGTATCATGATTTAGTAAGAATTTACGGATATGAGCCAGGTAAAGAAGTAGGTGGTTTCAATGCAGGGGTAATCCTTCGTTTAGAGCCAGTTACGCTAAAGTCTGAGGCTGATTTCAAAGCAAGAGCTACTAACGCAGAAGTTTATGCTCAAATTGAGAAAGACTTGACAGATGCTATTGCAGGGTTTACAACTTCTAACCAGACTAGCTGGTTTAGAGGTAACAAGGCTGCTGCTGAGGCTTTGATGGCTCGTGTTTCTCTTTATCAGGCCAAGTGGCAACAAGCTCTTGATTTCTCTAACACAGCTATTGCAACTGCTGCAGCACGTAGCAAAGGGTTAGTGTCAGCTGCCAACTATGCTGCTGCTTGGACTACCTTGCCAAACCCAGAGTCTTTGTTTGAATTGAATTACGTACAAGCAACTGAAACCTTGGGTGCTAATGAGTCCCTGAACTCATTAACTTCAGACACCTACGTTGGTGCTTGGCGAGACATCGTGCCTACCAACACATTGTTTAACCTGTATGAGGTGAATGATGTACGTAGAGCCATGTTCTACACTGCTACTAAAGGTAGTGAGGCAGTAAGATTCAACAAGAAGTTTGCTGGTAACCAAGGTGTGTTCACAGACAACATTCCAATTATCCGTCTTTCTGAAGTGCATTTAATCAAGGCAGAGGCAGAAGCTGAGTTAGCTGCTGGAACTGAAGTTTCTGTAGCAGGTCTTGCTACTTTGAACAATTTGCGTTCTAGAAGAGATGCATCACCAGTGGTTGCTCTTACAAAAGCTGATTTGATTAACGCTATCTTGGTAGAGCGTAGATTAGAATTAGTGTATGAAGGACACCGCTTCTTTGACTTGAAGCGTCGCGGTCTTGATATTGTGAAGGATCCACAAGTTGCAGCTGTTAACATTCCTTACACAGACCCAAGAGTATTAGCGCCAATCCCTGCGGCTGAAGTAAACCTCAACTCTAAGTTGAAGCAAAACCCAGGTTATTAATTCTTTAATTGACAGATTCATGAAAAATAAATTTATAATCGGTTCACTTTTCGCTTTGGCGATTGGCTTTACCTCTTGCGATCTTGAGGAAGAAGACAAGTCTTATGATGGACCTTTACAAGTAGAATACGATTCTTCTCCAGCTTCAGCGTACAGAAAAAGCTTTACACTGAGCGGACCAACCAGAAGAGACAGCTTTAAAGTGCAGTTGATTGGACCTCACCAGTCTGAGGCTATCAATGGTACTTACAAAGTAGACCCTAACGCTAAGAAAATCACAGACCCTAATAACACCAATCCTCTTTTGGATAATGCGGTTGAAGGTACTGACTTTACGTTGGTAGATGGTGGAAAATACACTATTCCAGCCAACTCTAGCTTTGGTTATGTTAAGTATATCATGGTTAAACCAAGCGACGGAAGAACTAAGGTTTTAGGGTTAGAACTGCTTGACACTGATAAAGTGAAGGCAGCTGTTAACTACAAAACTGCTACTGCAACTTTTAAATAAGTCAACGGCTTATTCCAACTAAAAAAGCGGATACCCATTAAGGGTATCCGCTTTTTTTATGTAGAATACCATATCTTTAAGAACAAGAACTCTTTAAGCTGGATTAGATATGTTCAAGAAAGTTTCACTCTACTCCTTTCTGGCTCTTTTAATATTCACTACCGGTGCCTTCTTTGGCAAGCAGGTACAAATGGAGAAGATAACCGTTCCCATGGTACAAGGCGCTCAGAAGTTGCTAGGCCTATCCTTCACGCCTGCCCAGATAGATACTGCGTTGGCAGAATTAACGGATCTGCGTAATGGTTACACACGCCTGCGCGAAGTTAAAGTAGAGAACAGCGTGCCACCGGCGTTGCAGTTCAACCCGATTCCAATAGGCTTCCAGTTTGGCCGGGAGAAGGAGAAGTTCAAGGTGTCCTCCATAGAGAAGGTGAGTCTGCCTGCTAATAGAGAAGACCTGGCGTTCTACTCAGTGAGAGAGCTAGCAGACCTCTTAAGGAATAAGAAAATCACCTCGCTGGAATTAACGCAGTTCTTCTTAGAGCGATTGAAACGATACAATACCCAATTACACTGCGTTACCTCTTTTACCGAAGACCTGGCCTTGCAACAAGCCAGACAAGCTGACGCTGAGATTAAAGCCGGCAAATACAAAGGATTATTGCACGGCATACCGTTTGGCGTGAAAGATTTGTTAAGCACCAAAGGTTATAAAACCACGTGGGGATCTGTGCCCTACAAAGACCAAGTGCTTGAGGAAGACGCAACGGTTGTCACCAAGCTAAGAGAAGCCGGTGCCGTGCTGGTGGCCAAGATGACCCTGGGCGAATTAGCCATGGGCGATGTCTGGTACGGGGGCAAGACCCGGACGCCATGGGATGTGACCAGAGGCTCTAGCGGTTCCTCAGCGGGATCTGCCTCTGCAGTAGCGGCTGGATTGTTACCCTTTGCCATAGGTACAGAAACACTTGGTTCTATTGTGTCACCGTCCAATGCATGTGGTACTACTGGATTACGTCCTACCTATGGCCGCGTGAGCCGCCACGGGGCTATGGCCCTAAGTTGGTCCATGGATAAGATTGGTCCCATTGCCAGAACGGTAGAAGACTGCGCCATTGTGTTCAATGCCATCTATGGCCCAGATGGCAAAGACCAAACGGTGTACGGGGCACCTTTCAACTACAACGCCAAGCAAGACCTTAAGAAACTCAGAATTGGGTACTTGAAAAGTGATTTTGAGCGCAATTACCCTACCAAAGCCCAGGACCAGGCTACCTTAGAGGCCCTTAGAAAAGCGGGACATGAGTTAATTCCCATTGAGTTACCTAAGATACCGGTGAACGATTTGGTGATGACCATTTCTGTAGAGGGAGCCACGGCTTTTGATGAGATTACCCGCAACAACAAGGTAGCCGACATGGTCAACCAGGATAAGAACGCCTGGCCCAACACGTTTAGAAGCGCCCGGTTCATCCCCGCGGTAGAGTACCTGCAGGCCCAGCGCGTGCGTTACCAGCTTATTCAGGAAATGCACAAGATGATGGAGCAGGTAGATGTGTACGTGTCTCCGTCATTTGCCAGCAGTAACCTGGTGGTGACCAATTTGACGGGGCATCCCTGCGTGGTGGTCCCAAACGGGTTTAACGCCCGCAACCTGCCCACTACCATCACCTTTATTGGCAAGTTGTTTGGTGAGGCAGACTTGTTGGCCTTTGCTAAAGCTTACCAGGACGGGACAGACTTTCACAAGAAGCACCCGGCGGCTTTCTTAAAATAGTAATTTCATTTTTGACTTATTTTCCATAAAACAGCCTAAAAATGCGTTTCATCAAGACAGCATTGGCGGTTAGCGCCTCCTTATTGTTTCCGTTGGTTTCGGGTTTCGCCCAGAGCAAGCCTGAACTTACGGTAGAGAAAATCATGCGGGACCCTGCCCAATGGATAGGGACCTCGCCCAGCAACATTCAGTGGGCCGAAAGCGGCAAGCAGGTCTATTTCATGTGGAACCCCGAGAAGGCCAGACAGGACTCTCTCTATGTGGTAGACACGGGCTCCAAGAAAATCAGCAAAGTCTCTAAAGCCGCCAGGTTGGCCATGCCTTCGCAAGGCGGCACCTACAACAGACAGCGCACCCAACGGGTCTATGAAAAGGCCGGCGACGTCTATTTGCTGGACATGAAAACCGGCAAGAGCCGCCAAATCACGGCTACGGCAGACAGAGAGTCTTCGCCGTCTTTCACAGCAGATGAACAGCGCGTTGCGTATCTCAAGGACGGCAACCTGTATACCTGGAACATCAGCAACGGGCAGGTAAAACAGCTCACAGACTTTAGAAGAGGCCGCAAGCCGGTAGACCCAAGCCAGACCCGTGACAAGCAGGAGCTTTTCTTGCGCGAGCAACAACTGGACTTGTTGCAGATTGTGAAGAAGCGCGAGGAGGACCGCCGGAACCAACAACTGGCCCAGCGCGAGATGACCCGCAACAAACCCAAGGAAATTTACACCGAGGACAAGTCTGTTGACAACATCACCCTAAGCCCAGACGAAAAATTCATTACCTACCGTCTCACTACCAGACCCGCCAATAGTAAAATAGCGCAGGTACCCAACTTTGTGACGGCCTCTGGCTACACCGAAGACATTCCCACCAGAACCAAAGTGGGCGCGGTGCAGGCCACCTATGAGATGGGCGTGTATGATGTAAAAGCAGATACTACTTACCTGGTGTCCTTTAAAGGTTTGACAGGTTTGCAGGAAAAGCCGGTTTATCAGAGAGAAAATCAAAAGCCAGGGACAGACACTGAGAAAGCCGCTGCCGCTGAGGCATCGCGCAGAGTGTTGATGTTCGGGCCGTATTATTCCACAGACGGCAAACATGGCGTCTTGGTGATTAGATCTGCAGACAACAAAGACCGCTGGATTGCCTCTTTTGACCCAGCCACCAGAACCGTGAAGACGTTGGACCGCCAGCGCGACGAGGCTTGGGTAAACGGCTTCGGGCCGGGCGTGATTGGCTGGATGCCGGATAACAAACGCATCTATTTCACCTCAGAAGAAACTGGGTATGCCCACTTGTATACGCTGGATGTTGAGACGGGCAAGAAAACGGCTTTGACCAGCGGCAAATATGAGGTAATAGGCGTTCAGATGTCAAAGGACCAGAAGAACTGGTACCTCACCACCAACCAGGTGCACCCCGGGGAGCAGCACTTCTACCGTCTGCCTTTGAACGGCGGCAGAGCCGAGCAGATCACCCGCATGACGGGGGCGCATGAAGTCACCATGTCACCAGATGAGAAGACCCTGGCCGTACGCTATTCTTACTCCAACAAGCCCTGGGAGCTGTTCTTGATGGACAACAAGCCGGGCGCTAAGCCAGTGCAGATCACCAATTCCCTCACCGAAGAATTCAAGGCCTATCCATGGCGCGAGCCAGAGGTGATTACCTACAAGGCAGCTGATGGTGCTGATGTGCACGCCCGCTTGTATAAGCCGGCCAACGGCGTATCTAACGGACCGGCGGTTATCTTTGTGCACGGGGCCGGTTACCTGCAGAACGCGCACAAGTGGTGGAGCACCTATTTTAGAGAATACATGTTCCACAACCTATTGGTAGATAAAGGCTATACCGTCTTAGACATTGACTACCGCGGAAGCGCCGGCTACGGCCGTGACTGGCGCACGGGCATCTACCGTCATATGGGTGGCAAAGACCTGAGTGATCACGTAGACGGCGCCAAGTTGTTAGCCGAGAAGTACAACGTAGACCCTAAGCGCATTGGCATCTACGGCGGTTCTTACGGTGGTTTCATTACGCTCATGGCCATGTTTACGCAACCAGACGTATTTGCCGCCGGAGCCGCCTTGCGCTCCGTAACTGACTGGTCTCACTACAACCACGGCTACACGTCTAACATCTTAAATGAGCCACAGGCAGACAGCCTGGCGTACACGCGCAGTTCGCCCATCTACTTCGCCGAAGGATTGAAGGGTGCTTTGCTCATGTGCCACGGCATGGTAGACACCAACGTGCACTTCCAGGATATCGTGCGGCTGTCACAACGCTTAATTGAGCTAGGCAAGGATAATTGGGAGTTGGCGGTGTACCCAGTAGAAGACCACGGCTTTGTGGAGCCCTCCAGCTGGACAGATGAATACAAACGCATCCTCAAACTCTTTGAGACCAATCTGCAGCCCAAAAAGTAAAAACGAAGAGGCCAGACACTGCAGTGTCTGGCCTCTTCGTTTTTGGCTTATTTTCCAGAAATCAGACCAAAAACGGCCTTACTGAAAATGATTTCTTAGAACTTGTACTGAAGCGCAACGCCTTCTACAGACTCGCCCTGCATCGGAATGGCGGTGGGAGCAATAGACAGGTTGCTGTTGGTCTTATGTAACTGTGGTACCAAAATACCCACGGCGGCACCAACGCCATAGCCAATAAGGTTGTCACTTAAAAAGTGCTTTCCGGCTTCTAGTCTCAGGTAGCCAACGGCAGCTGGTACCAAGGCTGCTCCTGCCCATACAAACGGTCTGGCCGGTGAGTCTGGGTTGTAGTCATGGAATACCTTGGCCGTGAAGAAAGACATGGTAGACACGGCGGCGGTATGACCGGCAAAGAAGGAGTTCTGCGCATTGGCTCTTATCTTTTCACTTAAAGGAACGGCGCCAGACTTGTCATACACCAACGGCCTGGCTCTAGGGAAGGCGGCAGAGCTCATAGTGAACAAAGCACCCGTCACAGACATGGTCTCAACATACAAGGCAAACATCTGGCCCGCGTTCTGAGAAATGTCTTGGTCAAACAACAAGAGGGCAGGCGCGGCAATGGAGCTGTACATCATGATGTCACTTACTTTTTTGGCGCTGGTGCTATGGTTGCCGGCCGCAAAACGGTCAAAGCTATTCACAGAGCTCTTGTTTAGGTCCATGGCCTCCTGCTCTGTAAAAGGATCTTTTTGCTGCATCAGGTACAAGCCCAGTCCGCTCAAGCCCATTCCTACGGCAGTAATGGGTGCATCTTTCTTAAAAGACATTTTATAAGGAGAGGAGGACTGCCCAAAGGATTGCGTAAGAGTGGCTATTGCTAAGACAAGGGTACAAATGTGTCGTTTCATAAGAATATAGGTAAATAGAAATTCTAAAATTGTTGCTTGTGAAACGGGCAAGTCGGCAAAAGGTTTAAGGGGGCTGCAATATGATTGAATGTCGTTTTTGGTCTATTTTCTGGAAAACAGGCCAAAAACGAACGAGTCGTGCCCAAGTATCTTCCAGTGAGCGGGTATTTATCCCTCAAGTTTTTGCATCTCCATCATTTAGAGTAATTTTGCCCTCCTGTGGCTTGGCTCTTATGGCTTAGCCGCAACCCAACGTAGTATTTTAATCTTTTAGAGATGCCATATCTTTTTACTTCTGAGTCGGTTTCTGAGGGTCACCCAGACAAAGTAGCCGATCAAATCTCTGACGCCCTGTTAGATGAGTTTTTAAAGCAAGACCCCCAATCAAAGGTTGCCTGTGAGACATTGGTAACCACTGGTTTGGTGGTATTGAGCGGCGAGGTGAAGTCCCATGCCTATGTAGACGTACAGAAAGTGGCCCGTGAGGTAATCCGCCGCATTGGCTATACCAAGTCTGAATATAAATTTGACGCTGAGGCCTGCGGTGTGATCTCTGCCATTCACGAGCAGTCTGGTGACATCAACCAGGGCGTAGAGCGCGAGAACCCAGAAGACCAGGGCGCCGGCGACCAAGGCATGATGTTCGGTTACGCCACCAGCGAAACCGACAGCTACATGCCATTGGCCCTTGAAATCTCCCACTTGTTGTTGAAAGAGCTGGCCGCCATCCGGAAAGAAGGCAAAGAAATGACCTATCTGCGTCCAGATGCTAAGTCTCAGGTAACCATCCGGTACTCAGACAACCACGTGCCAGAGAAGATTGACACCATTGTCATCTCTACCCAGCATGATGAGTTTGAACTGTCTGACGCCAATGACCGCGCGGCCTCTAAGCAAGCCGAAGCCAATATGGTAGCCCGCATTAAGGAAGACGTACTGAACATCCTGTTGCCCCGCGTGAAGAGCAAATTGCCGCAGCGCACCGCAGACCTGTTTGCAGATGACATCACCTACCACATCAACCCAACGGGTAAGTTTGTGATTGGTGGTCCGCACGGTGACACGGGTTTGACCGGTCGTAAGATCATTGTAGACACCTACGGCGGAAAAGGTGCCCACGGTGGTGGGGCTTTCTCTGGCAAAGACTCTTCTAAAGTAGACCGCTCTGCGGCCTACGCGGCCAGACACATTGCCAAGAACCTGGTAGCCGCTGGCGTAGCAGAACAAGTATTGGTGCAGGTGGCCTATGCTATTGGCGTGGCAGAGCCGGTGGGCTTGTACGTGACCACATACGGCACTACCAAAGTGAAAGGCGCTAACGGCGAGGTGATGACGGATGGTGAGATTGCCAACAAGGTGAACGAGCTGTTTGAAATGCGCCCGTATGACATCATCAAGCGCTTCGGATTGCAGAATCCTATCTTCTCTGAGACGGCTGCTTACGGGCATATGGGTCGCGAAGCCGGTGTTAAGAAGGTTGAATACACCGTGAACGGAACCACAGAGGTACGTGAGTTTGAGACCTTCACGTGGGAGAAGCTAGACTACGTGGATAAAATCAAAGCGGCCTTTACTCTATAGTAAGTCGTTTTTGACCTGTTGTAACGAAAAGAGCCCCAAAACGGGGCTCTTTTTTTATGGTCAATGCGTAAAGCGTTGCGGCTACTTAGTGCGTGGCCAGCTTCTCTTTATGTTTGATCAATTGCTTCTTCATGTCTTCCACACACTTATCAGTAGCGGTTTCAAAGCTGTTGGCCTCTTCTTTGCAGAAAAGCGTGGCGCCTGGTACAAACAGTTTTACTTCTACTAGCTTATTGTCATGTGACTCTGGCTTAGATACGCGCAGGATCACCTCGCCACTGATCACTCTATCATAAAAGGTTTCTAGCTTATCTAGCTTCTTCTGGATAAAGTCTAATAGGCTTTGGTCGGCATTGAAGTGCACGGATTGAATTTGCAGTTTCATAGTTTACTTCTTTAGTGGTACTTGTTACGCTTTAGGATGAGCCTTCTCAAAGACGGCTTTGAGTTGCTCAATGGAATTATGGGTATACACCTGTGTGGCCGCCAAACTAGAGTGGCCCAACAGATCCTTGATGGCTCCCAAATCTGCCCCTCTGTTTAATAAGTGCGTGGCAAAGGAGTGACGCAACACATGCGGACTGTTCTTGGATGACGTAGAAACGGTGCTCATGTATTTTTTCACTACCCGGTACACATACTTTGGATAGAGCGGGAGTCCTTTATCGGTAACGAATAGATGAGTAGAATTGTTATCAGTGCTATGCGCGCGTCTCATTTCTAAAAACCTACCCAAGGCCTCTTTGATGGATGAATTCAGGGGCAAGATACGCTCTTTGTTTCCCTTACCCAGTACCTTAATTGTGCCCTCCAGATGATTTACATCATTGACTTTTAAACCTATGAGTTCTGATAGACGCATGCCGGTGCCGTACAGCAACTCCAGAATGAGCCGCTCGGTGTGGCCTTTCAAGTCGTCTGAAAAATCGCCTTGGTCTAATAATTGGGTGAAAGCATCTTCTGGGATAAACGCCGGAAGCTTTTTGGCTAGCTTGGGTGCTTTAATCCTAAGGGTGGGATTTTGCTCCACCTCGCCGCGGTTCAATAAGAACTTGAAGTAGGAGCGCAGGGAGGCAATCTTGCGGTGGACAGTACGGCTGTCCAGGTCTTTCTGCACCAAGGCCACTACCCAGGAACGGATGATGGCATGGTCTGCCTTGCTAATATCTGTGAGCTCGTAGGTCTCCTTTAGATATTCTTGAAACTGGTAAAGGTCTGTCTGGTAAGAGGTAACGGTGTGTGGGCTAAACCGTTTCTCGTACTGCAGGTACTTAAAAAATAATTCCATAAATCAGTAAACGACTCAGAAGTAAGTCTGTCTACTAATTTATGGAATTACCTCGTAGGTTGTATGGATAAAGCCTAGTAGTTATCTGTCGCGAACAATTGTTGCTTGTAGATAGCTCTTTCTTTTTGCTTTCTCTGTCTGATAGAAGGCTTCAGGAAGAAAGTTCTAGCGCGTAGTTCTTTCAATACACCAGTTCTCTCAAATTTCTTTTTGAATCTTTTTAAGGCTTTGTCTACAGACTCGTTATCCTTTACGTTTACGATAATCATATTATAGATTGAGTTTAAAGTCAATTGTTTTAAGGACTGCAAAGATATTTACAAAATATCTGACTGTCAATACCTGCGGCAATTATTTTAATACGGCTCTGGAAATAACCAGTTTCTGTATCTCTGAAGTTCCTTCACCAATAGTGCACAGCTTAGAATCACGGTAATACTTTTCTGCCGGGTAGTCTTTGGTGTAGCCGTAACCGCCAAAAATCTGCACACCTTCATTGGCCACGCGCACGCACACCTCAGAGGCATACAATTTAGCCATGGCAGACTCCTTGTTTACGTTCTCACCACGGTTCTTCATGGCGGCAGAGCGATAGGTCAATAAGGCAGCTGCTTCAATTTCTGTGGCCATGTCTGCCAGCTTAAAGGCAATGCCTTGGAACTGAGAGATAGGCTTGTTGAACTGGTGACGCTCTTTAGAATAGGCCAAAGCCGCTTCATAGGCACCTTGCGCAATTCCTAAGCTTAAGGCGGCAATAGAGATTCTACCACCGTCCAATACTTTCATGGATTGGATAAAGCCATCACCTACTTTGCCTAATACATTCTCATTTGGTACGCGGCAGTCCTGGAAAATAAGTTCTGTGGTCTCAGAGGCGCGCATGCCTAGTTTGTCTTCCTTGCGTCCGGCGGTAAAACCTTCGGTTGGTTTCTCAATTACAAAGGCCGTCATGCCATGAGAGTCACCCACCTCGCCGGTTCTGGCAATCACCACCGCAATGTTGCTGGACTTGCCGTGCGTGATGAAGTTCTTGGCGCCGTTCAGTACCCAGTGGTCCCCATCTCTTACCGCTACGGTTTTCATGTTGCCGGCGTCAGAACCTGTGTTGGGCTCGGTTAGGCCCCAAGCGCCAATCCACTCGGCGGTGGCTAGTTTAGGCAACCACTTGCGTTTCTGCTCTTCGTTGCCAAACTGCAGAATGTGGCCGGTGCACAATGAGTTATGGGCTGCCATGGACAATCCAATAGATCCGTCAATCTTAGACAATTCTGCAATGGCAGTCACGTATTCTAAATAGCCAAATCCTGCTCCACCGTATTCCTGCGGTACCAGCACGCCCATTAACCCAAGCTCGCCTAGTTTTTTGAAGACATGCACCGGGAACTCTTGTGACTCGTCCCATTTCATCATGTCTGGTTTAATGTTTTTGGCGCCAAAATCACGGATCATTTCCGCAATCATCTGCTGGTTTTCATTGTAGGTGAGCTGCATAATATATAGTACAGATTTGGAGTTTTATGAAATAAGGGTGTTAGTTACGAATTTTTAGGATGCAAAGCTAACGTAAGTTAGTTTTTAACTTGCTCTGAGATGAATGATTAGAAGAATAAAGGTTTTTCAACCAAGCACAACTTTTTTAAGGTATTGCAGTACGCATGAGCGGAAGACATGTGCGTTTTTGGCGTACCCGTTACTTTTGCCTTTCTTTGTAGTTAGGTCTTACGGTTGCGCATTGCGTGCACTTGTTCATTATGACCGCTTTTATTACTAAATCCACTGCCTTTATCCATGCTAAAATTCTTATTGAGATTACTGCCTGTGTTTGCGCTCTTGCAGCTTACCGGGTGTAACGTCTACCGGCAGAACATCATGTTTCAGACAGATGGCAATGTGAATGCAGATGTTTTGAGAGCTTCTGCCGCAGAGGCTAGTAAGAATTACCGCGTGCAACCAAATGATATCCTAGAGATTAAGATTTTCACCAATAAGGGAGAGCTTCTGGTAGATCCTAACAACTTCTTGAGACAGGAACTGACCAGTGGTTCTGGAAGAGGTGGAGGAGGTGTGCAGCAAGGGCGGCAAGTAGAAGACCCTGAGTATGTGGTGCTCCCCAACGGTGAGGTGAAGGTACCCATGGTGGGCTATATAAAAGTAGACGGTCTTACTGTTTCTCAGGTAGATAGTGTGTTGCAAACCCAATTCGAAACTTATTATAAGGAGACGTATGTTTACACAAAAGTAGTAAGCAGACGGGTGGTAGTTTTAGGTGCAACGGGGGGTAAAGTCATCCCTTTGAACAATGAAAGCATGCACTTGGTTGAGGTGGTGGCGCTGGCAGGAGGTATCCCAGATAATGGTAAGGCGCATAACATCCGTCTAATCAGGAATGTGGCATCAGATAACCCCAGTGTTGAGATTATAGATTTATCTACCGTGCAAGGTTTGCAGAGAGCCAATATTTGGGTGCAGCCTAATGACGTTATTTATGTAGAGCCCGTGCGTAGGGTCTTCAATGAGTCTTTAAGGGACGCTTTGACAGTACTTGGTGCCCTCTCCAACATACTTACTACCTATTTGGTAATACAGAACTTACTTAATTAAAAAAGGATTTCATGAGTGTGAAAACAGGCAATAATCTGGATGAACTGGATTATCACACGAGTAATGCAGATATAGAAGAAGAGGATAGTGGTTCAAGCATTGATTTAGTAACGCTTTGGCATGTGGTCCGGAGGAGCATTCCCTGGGTTGTCTTGCTCGTCCTTCTGGGTTTAACAGGTTCTTATCTTTTTCTTAGATATACCAAAAAAGTTTATGAGTCGTCCTCAGTTATAAAGCTGGAGGAGCAGACGGAGGCTAAGGTATTGGAACTTCCTGGAGCAGGTATGGAATCTGACCTAGGTAAGTTGCAGGGTGAAGTAGACTTGATTAAGTCTGACCTAGTGTATGACCGGCTCAAGAAAAACATGCCTCTGCAAGTGAGTTACCATGTAGAGGCAAGGATCCTTGAGGTTGAATTATACAATGAGAGCCCATTTAGGATTGCCTTTGATTCTTCAAAGTTCAATCTGTATGACCAAAAAATATACGTCAGCTTTGATTCTAAAAACCGCTATACCATCCAGATCGGTGAAGAAGGTGAAAAATCAGCTGTGCAGACTGTGGGGGCTCCTTTCACGTTGGCAGGTAACAGCTTAAATGTATACACCAACCCAAGATTTAATGCCAATCATATTGGAGAGTCTTTCTTCTTTATTGTCCATAGTAACCAAGCCTTAAAAAGCTACCTTAATCAAAACCTGACAGTAGCAGTTCTAAATCCTGAGGCCAAGACCATCTCTATTTCTTTTAAAGAATTCAATAGAGAGAAGGCCCGTGATGTGGTAAACAAGATTGACACTGTTTACCTAGAGCAGAAATTAGCTAGAAGCAACCAGGCCAGTCAGCAAACCATAGATTTCCTTTCTGATCAGTTGCAGGAGACGCAAGATAACTTGCAGAAGGCTGAAATTGATATGGAGTATTTTGTAAAGCAAAATAAGTCCTATGACGTTAAAGCCGGCTTGGAAGGGGCGATGACCCAAATCCAGGAATTGGAGAAGCAGAAGTATGAGTTGCGCTTTAGAAATTCTTTGCTGGCAGATATACAGCAAAGGATAAGAAAAGACGATGATTTAAGTCTTGTCATTTCCAGTTTACAAGTACAGGAGCAGCAAGACCCTCAGCTCACCCAATTGCTTACTGAATTAAACGACCTACAGGCGCAGCGCAGAAAGGTATTAACCACCACAAGAGGGAATACGCTGTCTGTGGAGTTATTGGATCAACAGATAAAGTTTTCTCAAGACAAAATTACCTCCCTTTTAAAAGAGGGTAGAGACTACCTACAGGATCAGATTTCAAACATTGATAAGAATAAATCTCTATTAACTGGCCAGATTATGCAAATGCCGTCTAAGGAGACGGAGCGGGCCAGGTTGATTAGAATCTTGGGCATTTATGAGAAGTTCTATTTGCTTCTAATGGAGAAACGGGTTGAGTTTGGCATTTCTATGGCCGGTACTATCCCAGACTTCCAGATTCTGTCACCGGCTAGTTTGCCTAATGAGTCCAATCCCATTTATCCGAATAGGATGATCATCTATGCTATTGGCATTGCAGGTGGCTTGTTTTTTGGGATAGCCCTAATTGGTGCGCGCTACTTGATGCACAATACCGTGACGAGTGTGCGGGAGTTGGAACGAAACACGAGTGCTCCTGTTCTGGGGGTTATACCGTCTTACAGCAAAGAGAAGATGCCGGTTTCTAAGCTGGTTGTGAATCAGAACCCAAAATCTGCCCTCAGCGAGTCCATTAGGTCTATTAGAACCAACTTGGACTTTTTGAGCTCTGCCAAGAAAAAACGCCTTATCTCAGTAACCTCAACCATAAGTGGAGAGGGGAAGACTTTTGTGGCAACCAACTTGGGGGGGATTATAGCCATGTCTGGTCAGAAAGTGATTCTACTAGATTTGGATATGCGCAAGCCCAAGGTACACATTGCCTTGGATGGAGAAAATATCAAAGGGATGAGCACCATCCTTATTGAGAAGCACACCATCTTAGAGTCAACGCAAAGGACATCTATTGAGAACTTAGATTTTATCTCGGCGGGGCCAACGCCTCCCAATCCATCTGAGCTGATCATGGGCCAAAGGTTTGATGATATCCTGCAGGAGTTGCACCAAGAATATGATGTGATTCTAATTGATAGTCCGCCGGTAGGGTTGGTGACGGACGGTATCTTGATTATGCGCAAGGCAGACATTCCTTTGTTTATTGTACGCGCCAACTACTCTAAGAAAGCCTTCTTGAAAGGTGTGGATAGAGTCATGAAAACCAACCATCTGTCCAACATGGCCACTATCCTGAATGATGCGCCAAGCACCAACATGTATGGGTATTCTTATGGTTACGGCTATGGCTACGGCTACGGGTATGGTTACGGGTATTATGAGGAGGAAGAGAAGCCTACCATGACAAGCCGTATTAAATCAATGTTCAAATAAGGGTATGTGGAATCCACTGCGTGGCTTTAGGCAGAAAGCAAAGGAACCTGCAATAACGTCTTATGCTAGTTTGGTGACAGACATGCACTCGCATTTGCTTCCGGGCATTGATGACGGTTCTAGCTGTGTGGAGGATTCTATCCAGATGATGGAGAAGTTGCAGCAACTTGGGTTTAAGAAGCTGTGCATGACCCCTCACATCATGGGCGATTTTTTCAAGAATACTCCGGAGGGTATCAGAGAAAAACTACTTGAGCTGCAGGATGCGTCGCAGAAGGGGGGACTGAACTTAGAACTCTCATGCGCTGCGGAGTATTATCTGGATGAATGGTTCATGGCCAAGTTGGAGGAAGGGCAGGAATTGCTTTCGTTTGGCGGAGATAAGAAATACCTGTTGCTGGAAACGTCCTATATCAATGAACCTGCCCATTTACGGCAAGCCATCTTTTCATTGAAGGCCGCTGGTTTTATGCCAGTCTTGGCTCACCCAGAGCGGTATACTTATTTTTATGGCCGACTGGAAGAGCTGCTAAGCCTGCGGGATTTGGGCGTGTTGTTTCAGGTGAACACTAACTCCATCAATGGATATTATTCTAAAGGCGCGAGGATGGTGGCAGAGCAGTTGATTAAAAAAGGAGCGGTAGAGTTTCTAGGAACAGACACGCACTCCATGCGTCATCTAAGAGCGTTGGAAAGTACCTTGACGGATCCGCTTTTAGCGCAGGCGCTAAAATTACCCTTGCTTAACGCCACGCTCTAATTCCATTCGTTGAAAAAAGCACTCGTAACCGGAGGTAGTGGCTTGATTGGCCAGTTTCTACTGCAACAGTTGCAGGTGGCAGGGTATGAAGTCATAGCATTGTACAGAAACACCCCTCCATCTCATGAAGCAATAGGTCTTAAGTGGGTGGAAGGAGATGTATTAGACCCACTGCTTTTGCATTCCCTGGTGAAGGAGGTAGAGGAGGTTTACCATTGCGCCGGCTTTGTGTCCTACTCTCCCCAAGACGCAAATGTAATGCAGCAGATAAACGTGGAGGGTACTGCTAATATTGTGGATGCCTGTCTGCAATTCCCTGAGGTGAAGCTGTGCCACGTAAGCTCCATTGCCGCCATCAACAGAAAAAAAGGAGACAGTGTCATCACAGAAGAAGCCAAGTGGGACCCCAACGAGGAGCGCTCTGTTTACGCATTTTCAAAATATGCGGCAGAGGTAGAAGTCTGGCGAGGCATCTCAGAAGGATTGAAGGCAGTCATTGTGAACCCTGCTATTGTGCTGGGACCGGCAGACTGGAAAAGAAGCAGTACGCAACTGTTCAAATACGCTTGGGATGAACATGCCTTTTATACCGCAGGATACGCTAACTTTGTAGACGTGAGGGATGTTGTGCAGGCCATGACCCTTTTAATGCAAGGCGATCACTGGGGTAGACGGTTTATTCTGAATGCCCACCAAATCACGTACCAAGAGTTTTTTCAGCGCGTAGCTACTTGTTTTACTAAGAAGCCTCCAACCATCAAGGTGTCCAATTGGTTAACAGAAGTAATATGGCGCGCCGAAGCCCTAAGAGGAAAACTAATCGGTAGCAGGCCGCTTATCACCAAAGAAACCGCCCGGGTTGCCAAGGAGAAACACTTTTACAGCAACGCAAAAATTAAAGAGGCGCTAGGGTTTGAGTTTAGGCCATTAGAGGACACCTTGGCCTGGTGCTGTCAATCCTTGCAAAACAGAATAGAAAAGGCAGTCGCCTAATAGAAACATTGTCGTGTGATTAGAGAGGAGCATAGAAGCCTGTGCCCACGTTGAGACTTATTTTAGATGAACGATAATTTTGATGAGCTTTCTGGGGAGGAGCTAGACTTGATTGCCAAGTTTGAGCAAATGCTGGAAACCAATGGATCTGCATTCTTTGATCTTTCAGATTTTGAGACCATTATAGACCATTACGCCAATAATTTTAACTATGCGCAGGCCCTAAAGGCGTGCGACGTGGCCATTGAACAATACCCATTCTCTACCGAAATCTTAGTAGACAAGGCACAGGTGCTAGCCATGCTAGGCGCCTTTGATGAGGCGCTGTCCATTGTAGAAGACGTCACCCAAATAAACCCAGACTCAGCAGACATTCCTTTGACCAAAGGCATCATCTTCAACCAGAAGGGTGACTTTGGCGCCGCTATAGATTATTTTAAGCAGGCGGCAGAGCTGATTGAGGATCGGGATGACATTTATTTTAACATAGGGCTGTCTTATCAAAGCTGGGGCAAGTTTAAGGCCGCACTTAAGTACTACAAGAAGTGCCTCAAGCTAAACATGGAGAATGAGCTGGCTTTGCAGGAATTACTCTATTGTATAGAGATTACCGGTGAAGGCGAGAACACAGTACCCTTCTTTCAGGAGTTTGTAGACGCAGATCCTTATTCACCCATGGCTTGGTTTAATCTGGGCTTGGTGTATGGACGCATTGCAGACTATGAGAAAGCGGTAGGTGCCTATGAGTACGCTACGCTGATCAAGCCAGATTTCCCGGCGGCGTATGTGAACCTGGCCAACAGCTTTGTGTACTTAGGCGAGTTTACCAAGGCTATTGAGGCCTTTATGCTGGCCATTGAGCACTCAGAACCCAATGCCGACATCTACTGCAACGTGGGCGAGTGTTATGAAAAATTGTCCCAGTGGAACCTGTCGCATAAATACTATCAGAAAGCCATTGACCTGGCACCTGACATGGACGAGGCCTGGTTTGGGATTGGCGTCATCTTGGACCTGCAAGGCAAATGGATGGAGGCGGTGCATTACTACCGCAAAGCCATTTCTTTTTATAGCGAGAACCCAGACTACTGGATGGCGCTGGCCGCCGCCGAGTACCAGATGGGCAACATCATCTCCAGCGTAGAGGCTTATGAACAGGCTAGCGTCCTGGCTCCTCAAAATAAGGACATCTGGTTGAACTGGTCCATTATTTTATATGAGCAGGGCAATTATGAAGGGGCCGCAGATCTTTTAATGAACGCCGTAGAACTGCAACCAGATGAAGCAGAGCTATATTACCGGTTGTGTGCCTACTGCCTGGCCGCAGGAAAATACAAACAAGCGTATAATTATTTGGAAAATGCTCTAATTTTGGACTTCGATAAGCATAAGCTTCTATTCGACTTCTTTCCTGAACTGGAGTCACAGAGAGCCTTGGCCCGTCTGATTGACCAGTACCGTAAATAGCATTTCTAATGAATTACCATCTTTCCCACTTACCAGAACGCACTGCTAAACCTAGAGAGAGCGGCTTCACCATGGCCATGGACAAAGGTCTGAGCGTGCGCGAAGTAGAAAACTTTGTAGAAGTTGCCGGTGAGTACACAGACATAGTAAAGCTTGGCTGGGCCACGTCTTTTGTAACGCCCAATCTAGAAAAAAAGCTAGAAGTTTATAGAGCCGCCGGTATACCGGTATATTTTGGTGGTACGCTGTTTGAGGCGTTCATCGTTCGGGACCAGTTTGATGACTACCGCAGAATGCTGGACAAGTTCCAGCTGACCTTTGCCGAGGTCTCTGACGGTTCCATTGAGATGGACCACGGCAAGAAATGCGAATACATCAGGACGCTGTCTGAGCAAGTGACCGTTCTTTCTGAGGTGGGTTCTAAGGACGCGGAGAAGATCATCCCGCCGTACAAGTGGATCAAACTTATGCAGGATGAACTGGACGCCGGTGCCTGGAAGGTCATTGGCGAGTCTAGAGAAGCGGGCAACGTGGGCCTTTTTAGATCTACCGGCGAGGTGCGCAGCGGTCTGGTGGAAGAGATCCTGACCAAGATTCCGTTTGAGAAAATCATTTGGGAAGCTCCGCAAAAGGCACAGCAAGTGTTCTTTATCAAACTTTTGGGCTCAAACGTAAATCTGGGCAATATATCACCTAATGAGATCATTCCATTAGAAACCATTAGGTTAGGCTTGCGCGGCGACACGTTCACCCATTTCATTGACAAAACATTGCTAGACAAGCTGGTTTAGTCATTCAACTTTATAAGTTATCCCCATGGAGCTCCTCCATCAGTTTATTGACCTGTTTCTGCACCTAGACAAACACCTGAGCCAGATCATTTCTGACTACGGTACCTGGACGTATGCCATCTTGTTCCTGATCATCTTCGTGGAGACAGGAATTGTAATTATGCCCTTTCTGCCAGGCGACTCGCTGTTATTTGCGGCTGGGGCGTTTGCGGCCACTGGGGTACTTAACGTTTGGTACCTCTTGGTGCTGTTGTTTGTGGCGGCATTCTTGGGTGATACGCTCAATTACCTGATTGGAGACTATTTTGGACCCAGGGTGTTCAGGAAGGACTACCGTTTTCTCAAAAAGGAATACCTGATGAAGACCCAGGCCTATTATGAGAAGCACGGTGGTAAGACCATCATCTTCGCGCGCTTTATCCCCATCATCAGGACGTTTGCGCCCTTTGTGGCCGGCGTGGGCACCATGAAGTATGGCAAGTTCCTGTCTTATAATATCATTGGCGGCATCCTGTGGGTGGTGGGTTTTGTGATGGCGGGCTTCCTGTTCGGGAATATTCCGGCAGTTAAGAAAAACTTCACCATGGTGATTTTTGGCATCATCCTCATCTCCATCCTTCCGCCCATCTATGAGATTCTGAAGCAGAAATTTGGCAAGCAGACTGTCAAGTAATCAGGATAGCAACAAGAAGTGGAGCAGGTAGAGCATCTATACGGCCTGATAGGCTATAAACTTAGCCATTCGTTTTCTAAAGGCTACTTCACAGACAAATTCAAGGCAGAGGGCATTGACAACAGTGCTTATCAATTGTTTGAGCTGGATTCCATTGCAGAGCTGCCTGGGCTCATTCAAACGCATCCTAATCTGCGCGGCCTCAACGTCACCATTCCGTATAAAGAGGCCGTCCTTCCTTTTCTTGATGAATTGTCGCCGGCAGCGGCTGAGATTGGGGCTGTCAACGTCATCAAATTTGACCAAGGCAGACTGATTGGCCACAATTCAGACTACCAAGGGTTCATGCAGTCCCTGCAGGGTTTCTATCCGTGCCATTCGCAGTCTAAAGCCTTGGTACTGGGTACAGGTGGTGCGGCCAAAGCAGTCATGGCTGCGTTGGGGTACCTCAACATCTCTTATCAAGTAGTATCCAGAGAGAGAAGACCGGGCATGCTCACGTACCAGGACTTGACGCCCAGCTTAATGGCGGCCGTCTCTTTGATTGTGAACGCATCGCCGGTAGGTACCTTCCCCAATGACCAAGAGGCACCGGCCATCCCGTATGACTTGCTTTCTATGCATCATTACCTGTATGATCTGGTGTACAACCCGCCCGTGACAGAGTTCATGAAGCGTGGCAAGGCCATGGGTGCCAAGACGATCAACGGCTATGAGATGCTATGTCTGCAGGCAGAAGTGGCCTGGCAGATCTGGAACAGCTAAACGCCTTTCGTTTTTAGGCTATTTTCCAGAAAACAGGCCGAAAACGCTTCTTCTTTTTATTTTCTATGTAGTAGGCACAGCCAGTTTCTGCCATTCTGAGTGATAGCGCTAGGTTTCAGCTGATATAAAATAGTCTTTTTCTTTGGCTATCTTTGGCGTGCAACCTTTTATGGTAAAAAGGACTCTTCTTACTAGAAGCCCCCACACCACCCAACCCTTGAAACTTAAGCCTGCCAAAGACCTCTCAGAAGAGGACCTGATCAAAGGTGCCGTAGCCGGGAAAAGAGAGGCGCAGCACCAGTTGTACCAGCGGTACGCAGGCAAGATGCTGGCCGTGAGTAAACGCTACGCCCGCACTGATTTTGAGGCCGAGGATATTTTGCAGGACGCCTTTTTGAAGGTGTTCACCTACCTCAAGAATTTTAAAGGGGAGTGTCCGCTGGAGTTCTGGGTCAAGCGCATAGTCATCAACACGGCGCTCAAGCACCAGCACAGCAATAGGCACCTAACGGTGACAGACCAGGAGGAGGAATGGGACGAGGCTTCTGAACAGGAAAATTTTGACAGCCAGCACGGATATGAAGAACTGTTGCAATTGGTAAGGGAACTGCCGCCGCGCTACCAGGCGGTCTTTAACTTGTATGCCATTGAAGGCTTTTCGCACAAAGAGATTGGCGAAATGCTGGACATTACAGAAAGTACCTCTAAGTCTCAATATTCCCGGGCCCGCGCCAGCTTGCGCCAGGCCCTGCAGAATTTAGAAAACCAATACCATGAAAGAGTCATCGGGAGAGGATAACAAACGGAACCGCCGCGTGGAGGACGTCTTTCGCGACGGCTTTGAGGGCGCGCAGGTGCCCCCGCCGGCACGGCTATGGGACAACCTGGACCAGGCCCTGGAAAACCAGGAGCTGAAGCACTACCGTACGCAAGCCTTTTGGTACCGCTCTGTAGCAGCTGCCTGTCTGTTGCTGTTGTTGACCGCCGGCGCCTACCTGTGGCAACAAGACCAGAGCCTTTTTGGCACTAATGAAGGGCACCTGGCCAAGGCTCCGGCTGCTAAGTCTACCCCATCAGAAGGTGCCTCTGGCGTCAATCAAAATGCTATAAATAAGTCAGGCGAAGAGGAAAGCACGAAGGAGTCTTCCGTTTTTGGCTCAAATCCTGGAAAACAGGCCAAAAACGAAATGGCCAGCCACCAATCCGTAGAGAGAACTACCAACAGCCTGCCTTCTAGACAAGAAGATAAAAAGCAGTCCCGTCCGTTAAGTGCAGAGACTGGGCGCATGGCTAATAGCCAGGAGAAGATAAACACTGGTGCTGTTACTTTAGGGAGCAGGGGAGAAGCCAACCCTGCGGCATTGGCTATTTCAGCTACTAATCCTAAGGCTGACGGTGCAGGCAAAGCAGCGGAAGCAGCCATCAGGAATGACGAATCTTCCTCCATGGCATCTGCCTCAGTCATGGCATTGGAGTCTTTTAAAACTAATTCTTCCCTTGCAACTACCAAGGCCGGCACAGCTGTTTCTGCAGACTCATTGATGAACACTAGAGTAGCCACCGTTCTGTACCAAGGAGAGGGAAATAACCTGCAGATGGCCAAGGTGGACGTAGAGCCAACGCCTGCGCTACCAGAAGAGAAGAAGAAGACCACGCTAAAAGGCTGGATGGTTTCTCTTTCCTACACGCCCCTGTACGCCTACGCACCCATTGCCGTGGCCGAGGCCCCCAGCCGCGAAGGCATAAGAATGTCTGCAGAGCAACAGCAAATGTACGAGCAGTATGACCAAGCCTTGCAAGAGTACCGCGAAAGCTATTCACCTGCCTATTCTTACAGTGCTAAGCTAGGTGCCGGGTACCAGTTAAATGATCATTGGCAAATAGAGACGGGCTTTTTGTATGGTCATAACGAGGCCACTACTACTCATTCGTTCCTCATTACCAAGGCTGACAACGTCATGAGAATCAACTCTGCAGTGCCGCGTGTGAACAGACCAGAGCCCATTGTCAAGGTGGCCTTTGAGCCAGAACTGGTGAATAACCTGGAGGCCGTAACGCCCACAGAGCGGTATCAAACCAAGTACAAGTACCAGCAGATTGGGGTTCCGTTGCGCATTGCCTACCATAAAAGCATTAGCAAGGTGTTTGCCTTTGTCTCAGGCGGGGTGAACCTGAACCTGCTGCTCAACAACCGTATTGAGTCTGACAACCAAGACGTGCAGGCCAAGCGCTACCATTACAAAGATGAGGCCTCACCGTTTAGAGCCTGGCAGTGGGCGGCGGCTACCTCTGCGGGAATTGGCTACCAGGTGAACCGTAAAATGAGCCTGACGGTGGCCCCCGAGCTTACCTATTCTTTTTCATCTGCGTTAAAGGAAAGTCAGACGCAGGCAGACCCTTACCAGGTGGGGGTGAGCATTGGTGGTAAATACCGACTTTCTAAATAACAATTTATCATAGAAGCCATACAATTTCGGCTACCGCTATAGGGGTCTTTGAAGGATAAGTGGTCTTATAGGTACAAGTGGAAAGATCAATGAGAGTAATGCGTAAACAACAGCCAGATACTATCTTTTTCTCTAAAGTGGCCCGCACCTGGGTTCTGCTTTTCTCAGTGCCGCTGTACATTGGCAGCACCGTGCTTTGGATGAAAGAGGAGATAAAGCAGGTGTTAGCCCAAGAGCCAGCCTCACAACAGCTCATGGTTTCTTTGAAAGAACAAGTGAAGAAAACGACCCAGCCAGAGAACCTACAACAGTCGTTTATCCTGCCCTAGCCAAAGACGACCCGAAACCTTAACCTGTTGCAACCCAATTTTTTTATGTCAATTTCCCTTAGAGGCATCTGTCTTCTTCTGGCCACTGCTTTGCTGTCTGGTGGTTGCAAGGAGGAAGAAGTAAGCCCTGTTTGTTATGAGGCCATCGTTAAAGACCAAGGCTGCGGTACTACGTTGGCTATCTTAAACAAAGAGGCGGCTTCTATTTTTGATACCCAAGCCAAAGGCGATACCGTTTTTGTAAGCACCTTTCATTTGCCGGTCAAATACCAGGTTAGGGACAAACGGCTGTACGTGACGGTGGCACCAGCCTCTAAAGAAGAAGAACAGATTTGCCACGGCATCTATGTGCTGTACCCCAAAGCTAAAATCATCAACGTGCAGGAAACGCCCTGCTCTTAGAATATTGGTTCTCTCAAAAGAGCTATTGGTCCTATGTTTACATTTTTGGAAAGCGTCGTTTCATAGAAGCGGCGCTTTTTTACGTATGTCTTTCAGGACTTAAAAAACACTAGTTTATTTAGCATTCGGCTAAACTCTCTGGCCGTGACTGGTGTTATAATACGTTACCTTTGACCGTATTTCAGAACGCATGAAGTTTCAACTAACGTCAGAATTCAAACCCACCGGCGACCAGCCCCGCGCCATAGGCCAACTCACAGACGGCCTGCGCAACGGGGAGCACGCCCAGGTATTGCTAGGCGCCACCGGTACGGGTAAAACCTTTACCGTGGCCAACGTGATTCAGGAGGTGCAGAAGCCCACGCTGGTGCTGTGTCACAATAAAACCCTGGCCGCCCAGCTGTACGGTGAGTTCAAGCAATTCTTCCCTAATAACGCCGTAGAGTATTTCATCTCTTACTATGACTACTATCAGCCCGAGGCTTACATCGCTTCCTCTGATGTGTTCATTGAAAAGGATTTGGCCATCAACGAAGAGATTGAGAAGCTGCGTCTGCATGCCACGTCTGCGCTGCTTTCGGGACGGAGGGATGTGATTGTGGTGGCCTCGGTGTCTTGTATCTATGGTATTGGCAATCCAGAGGAGTTCGGGAAGAACGTTATTCCGCTGGCGGCGGGCATGAAGGTGAGTCGCAACAACCTACTCTACCAGTTCGTGTCCATTTTATATAGCCGCACCGAGATTGAGTTCACCCGTGGAACGTTCCGGGTGAAAGGCGATACCGTGGACATCTACCCGGCCTACGCCGACTTTGCCTACCGCATCTATTTCTGGGGCGATGAGATTGAGTCCATCCAGCGCATTGATCCAGAGTCTGGCAAGAAGATAGCCGATGAGGAGAGCATCTCGCTATTCCCGGCCAACCTCTTCGTGACGGGCAAAGACACCTTGAACCAAGCCATTCATGAAATCCAGTATGACATGGTGGCCCAACACGAGTACTTCCTGAAAGAAGGCCGCGACAATGAAGCCAAGCGCATTAAGGAGCGGACGGAGTTTGACCTGGAGATGATTCGGGAGCTAGGGTATTGTTCTGGTATTGAGAACTACTCCCGCTACTTTGACCGCAGGGAGCCTGGGGCCCGACCATTCTGCTTGCTGGATTATTTCCCGGATGACTTCCTGATGGTTATTGACGAGAGTCACGCCACCTTGCCGCAGGTACGTGCCATGTGGGGCGGTGACCGTTCGCGCAAGACGGCCTTGGTAGAGTATGGCTTTAGATTACCGGCCGCCATGGACAACCGCCCGCTCACCTTCAATGAGTTTGAGAGCGTGATGCACCAAGTCATCTTTGTGAGTGCCACGCCAGGTGACTATGAGATTCAGAAATCTGAGGGTGTGATTGTGGAGCAGATTATTAGGCCTACGGGCTTGCTGGACCCTGAGATTGAAATCAGACCGAGCCAGAACCAGATAGATGATTTACTGGACGAGGTAGACAATCGCATCAAAAAGGGAGACCGCGTGCTGGTGACCACCCTGACCAAACGCATGGCCGAAGAGCTTTGCAAGTACATGGAGCGCCTCAACATCAAGGTCAAATACATTCATTCAGAGGTGAAGTCTCTGGAGCGCGTGGAGATTCTGCGCGAACTGCGTCTGGGCGTGATTGATGTGTTGATTGGCGTAAACTTGCTGCGCGAAGGTCTGGATTTACCAGAGGTGAGTTTGGTGGCTATTCTTGACACCGACAAAGAAGGCTTCCTGCGGGACCAGCGTTCCTTGATTCAGACCATCGGCCGCGCCGCGCGTAACGAGAACGGTAAGGTGCTTATGTACGCCGATAGAATCACTGGTTCTATGCAACGCGCCATTGATGAGACCAACCGGCGCCGAGCCACGCAGATGGAGTACAACCTGGAGCATGGTATTACGCCTAAGACTATCTTTAAGTCCAAGGAAGCTATCATGGACCAGACTTCGGTGGCAGACTCTAACAAGCGCGAAGCCAAGGCTTATGCCGGCCCAGATGAAAGCCTGATGTCCATTGCCGCGGACCCGGTGGTGCAGTACATGAAGCGCGACGAGTTGGAGAAAGTCATCAAGAAAACCGAGAAGCAGATGGAAGCCGCCGCCAAGGAGCTGGACTTCTTGCAGGCCGCCAAGTTTAGAGATGAACTGGCAGAGCTTCGCAAACTGCTTAAGGCAAAGAGAGACTAATATATTGAACTTTCATTGAAGCCGTTTTTGACCTGTTTTCACCAAAACAGGCCAAAAACGGCTTCTGCTTTGCAAAAGGTTTGTGCTGTAATAGGGGAGAAGTGAGAGAAGTCGGTCTTTGTTGTAGAAAGCGCCATGGCGCGTATTTTACGTGCCTTCGTTCAGCATCATCTCCATACCACCTACACCCATGCGTAAACTTTTAAACCTGTTGTGGCTACTGGCCGCTCCTTTCTTGATGGCCTCTTGCGGAGACGAAAAGGATCCCTCACCTGCTCCGCACTCAGAATTAACAGCAGTAGTGCAGCTCTCTAAACATACCAACCTTGGTTATCTTCCGGTAGGTAGAGACTCGGAGATGAAACTCTATTCAGGCGATACCATTCGCTACTTCTTTCGGTTTACCACTAACCAAGGCATCAAGGATTTTAAAGTGTATGACAATTTTGTAGGTCGCGAGTTTCCATTAACCGTGCACCTCAAAGCTACTTCTACAGCCAATGGCGTAACTTCTAATGAATATGAATTGGAGTATATAGTAGATAGCTACCCTCAATCTCAAAAGCCCTACCAACCAGTTATCTTAAACCTAGAGCCCCAGCACACCGACGGGACTATTTACCTAGACCCAACCACGGGTAAGCCTTTTCAAATGCTGTTTCTCAAGTCAGGACCCAAGGAATACACTGGCGTTAGACTGTATAACTACTGGGGTCCTAGCAGTAATTCGCTCACCATCAATGACTACAGGATAGACAACCCTGATCCGCAGGCGTTGGTAGATGAGCGCTCCTTAAACCCGTTTGCCTTCCTAACCAACAAAATGCCCCCGCGCGAGTGGTTTGACAACCGTTTTGAAGCGTCGTTTACTTCTGGACCAGAAATGGGCGAGGGACGTGTGGCCTTTGTGAAAGTGCCTGTTGTTGCCAAAGATTGGTACCAACCTAACCAGATTGCCAAAGCCATGAAACAATATGGTCCAGAGAAGACGACTGTTCTGAACGCGCAGGTAGGTGATGTATACGCCTTCAGGGTGAGCTACCCATTGATGGGCTCTTGGGTGATTTATGGTGTGCTGGAAGTGAAAAGCATAGTAGATGACCATGACACCGCCGCCGGCAACGGGCATGACAACGATTATCTGGAGTTTGACATCAAGTATTTCCCCGGCTATAGGTATTAAGGAACAACGTCGTTTTCATGCTGTTTTCCTGAAAACAGCATGAAAACGACTCAATCTTTCTCAAGATTAAGAATACTTCTTTAGCAAATAGGATACGAAAGGGAAATGCTCTCTACACGGCATCATGTGACCGTAAAGGAAGAACAGAGGTAATGGGAATACCAGACCGTGTCCTGGAGCAGGAGCACGTCCCAATGCGGCAAATCTCCGTAGAATGCTTACTATTGAAATTCAAACCTCTGGCTTTTCCAACCCATGAAACCCAAGTACCTACTGCTGTTGTTGCTGCTCATTCCCATAGATTTCTTGTCCTATATGCAAATCAAGGAGTTGTTGCGGCAGCCGTCAGACCTAGCCGTCATGTTCGGGGTTTTCTTTCTGGTCATGCTGTTGGCGGGCAATTTCATTATCCTGCGCTATTTGCTGGCAAAAATAAAACGCTCTTAGACTACTATTCATAGTTCTAAAGCTGGCACCTATGAGACACGGAAGAGAGCTGCGTCTTGAATAAAAATTTGCAGGCAGTGCTTAAGGGTCTGCAGTAGAATCAAATGCACATACACCTAACCTAAACCAGTGGCCTTACGTCTTTACCGTAAGGCCACTGGCATTTATGGCCACCAGGTTTTTGATAGAACATTAGCAAGTACAAAAGATTCCTATGGACACACTTCGCAGATTCTCCGGTACGTCAGAAGAAGAACTTTGGCGCCAGCTCACCATTGACCTTGCCCGCGATAAGAACCTCACCAGCTATTCGGCGCAATTGATGCTTCATGACACCGAAGTTTTTCTGGACATTGACATTGACCTGGGCGGCGGGTTTGAAGGAGGTTCTTCGTCTACCACGTTCATGGCGCCGGTGCCTACCAACGTGCCTCTGCGGTTTGCCTTGCATGAGCAGGACTGGATGAGCGAGATAGGCAAGTTCTTCGGGATGGGAGACGTACAACTAAACCTGCCTGACCTGGATGACGCCTTCGTGATTAAAGCCAACGACCCCGTTGCCCTAGCGTCCCTACTGTCAGATGCCAAGGTACGGCAGACCTTGCTAGAACATTCCAACTGTGAATTGAAACTGAGCGTGGACAATGATGAGCCAGATGCCACGCCGTTTCTTACCTTCTCCAAAGACGACGCCATCCTGGACATGGACAAACTGCAGGAAGTCTACCGCATGATTTTAAAGCTGTTGCAGAAACTGAATCCACCGGTAGCCACCACTAAAGAATTCGACAAGCTATAATCAAGACGTTTTGTCTCATTATGTTAAATAGTATTGCAATTGTTTCTGTCATAATTTCCGGAAAGTAGGCTAAAATCGGTTCGGTACCCTGTTTGCTTCTGGCATCGTAGAAAAGTAGTAACCACTCAACCACGATATATAGAAGCTATGAACTTTAACAATTATACCATCAAGTCTCAGGAGGCCGTACAGAAGGCCACTGAGATTGCGGGAGGCAACCAGCAGCAGGCCATTGAAACCGGCCACCTGCTTAAGGGCATCCTGCAAACCGACGAAAACGTGCCCAACTTCTACCTCAAGAAGCTGGGCGTGAGTATCAGCCAATTCGAATCCCGCCTGAACGAGGTAGTAACCGCCTATCCAGTGGTGACCGGCGGAAATCCATACCTGAGCAATGACGCGGCGGCGGCCCTGCAAAAAGCAACGTCGTATTTAAAAGAGTTCGGCGACGAATACGTGGCCATTGAGCACTTACTTTTAGGTTTATTGGCGGGCCGCGACAAGGTAGCCACGCTCATGAAAGACGCGGGCATCACGGAGAAAGGCCTGAAAGCCGCCATCAAAGAACTGCGCGGCGATTCTAAAGTAACCGACCAGAACGCCGAGGCCAAATACAATTCCCTTAAGAAATATGCCATTGACCTGAATGAGCAAGCGCGCCTGGGCAAGATTGACCCCGTGATTGGCCGTGACGAGGAAATAAGACGCGTGCTCCAAATCCTGAGCCGCCGTACCAAGAACAACCCAATTCTTTTAGGTGAGCCGGGGGTAGGTAAAACTGCCATCGTGGAAGGTTTGGCCCAGCGCATTGTCTCCGGTGACGTGCCCGAGAACCTCAAATCCAAAACCATCATGAGCCTGGACATGGGTCTGCTGGTGGCCGGTGCCAAATACAAAGGCGAATTTGAGGAACGCTTGAAAGCCGTCATCAAAGAAGTGGTGGACTCAGAAGGGGAGATTGTGCTCTTCATTGACGAGATACATACCCTGATTGGCGCCGGTGCCGGTGGAGAGAGTGCCATGGACGCCGCCAACCTATTAAAGCCAGCTTTGGCGAGAGGTGAACTGCACGCCATTGGGGCCACCACGCTCAAAGAGTACCAGAAGTATTTTGAGAAGGACAAGGCTATGGAGCGCCGGTTCCAGTCGGTGACCGTTGATGAGCCTAGTATTCCAGATGCTATTTCCATCTTACGCGGTATCAAAGACAAGTATGAGTTACACCACGGCGTGCGTATTAAAGACGATGCCATCATCTCTGCCGTGGAATTGTCCAGCCGCTATATCTCTGACCGCTTCTTGCCAGACAAAGCCATTGACTTAATTGACGAGGCCGCGTCCAAGCTTCGCATTGAAATGGATTCTCTGCCGGTAGAACTGGACGAGGTGCAGCGTAAAATCATGCAACTGGAGATTGAGCGCGAAGCCATCCGCCGGGAGAATGACAAGGAAAAAGAGAACCTACTGTCTAAGGAAATCGCTGATTTAAGCGAAGCCCGGGACACCTTGCGCGCCAAATGGCAGAGTGAGAAACAGGTCATTGAAGGCATCCAGAAAGAGAAGGAAGCCATTGAACAATATAAACTGGAAGCAGACCACGCCGAACGCGCTGGTGATTACGGTCGCGTAGCCGAGCTGCGCTATGGTATTATCCAGGAAGCCGAAGCCCGTTTGAAGCAGTTGCAAGAGACGGTGAAGGAACAGCAGGCGGGTGAGCACATGCTCCAGGAAGAGGTGACTTCTGAAGACATCGCTGAAGTAGTGGCCAAGTGGACGGGCGTGCCGGTGAATAAAATGCTGCAAAGCGACCGCGAGAAGCTCCTGCGCCTAGAAGAAGAACTAGGCCGAAGAGTAGCCGGTCAGGAAGAAGCCATTGCGGCCATTTCTGATGCCGTTCGCCGGAGCCGCGCCGGGTTGCAAGACCCTAAGCGCCCCATCGGGTCGTTCATCTTTCTGGGAACTACCGGGGTAGGTAAAACGGAGCTCGCCAAAGCCTTAGCCGACTTCCTGTTCAATGATGAGAACGCCATGGTCCGGATTGACATGAGCGAGTACCAGGAGCGCCACGCGGTGAGCCGTCTGGTAGGGGCGCCTCCGGGCTACGTGGGTTATGACGAAGGCGGTCAGTTGACTGAGGCCGTGCGCCGTAAGCCGTACTCTGTCATTCTGCTGGATGAAATTGAGAAAGCGCACCCAGACGTGTTTAACATCCTGTTGCAGGTGCTGGATGACGGCCGCCTGACGGATAACAAGGGACGCGTGGCCAACTTCAAGAACACCATCATCATCATGACGTCCAACATTGGCGCCAACATCATTCAGGAGAACTTCCAGGATCTGGATGAGAAGAACCCAGAGCCAACCATTGAGCGCACCAAGGACGAAGTGTTTGAGGTCTTGAAGAAAACGCTTCGGCCGGAGTTCCTGAACCGGATTGACGAGCTGATTATGTTCCGTCCGTTGAGCTCTAGAGAGATCCGGAAGATTGTGGACATCCAGTTCCGTCACATCCAGGAACGTCTGGAAGACTCGGGCATCCGTCTGGAAGCCACCAATGAGGTATTGGACTTCTTGGGACGCGAAGGCTACGATCCGCAGTTTGGGGCCCGTCCGTTGAAGCGCGTACTACAGCGCCGCATCTTGAACGAGCTGTCTAAGTCCATCCTGGGCGGCGACATCCGGAAGGACGCGGTGGTAGAGGCGGTATTGGCCGGTGACCAGATAAAATTTGTGAACATTGACATTGACTTGCCAGTAGATAGGTAAGAATGAATGATGAATAAGAAAAGGCGTCGGAGGGTTTTCCCTTCGGCGCCTTTTCGTTTACAATTGGCTTGATTCGTTTTTGGCCTGTTTTCTGGGAAATAGGCTGAAAATGAAGAAGACGCTCGTAGGAGCTCCGCACACTATGAGGTCTTTTGAGAGTCTTGAGTTTTGAGTTTTGAGTCGGCATTGAGGTTATCCGCGCCAGCGCATAAAGGCATTGCAGCTTCTCAACCATTAGTCCGCCGGCTGACCGACCTTGCGCAGGGCAGCCTTGGCTGTGCGCCCGGAGCATGGGCAGGGACCGAGTAGTAGCCTGTCAATTGGCGAAGGCGTAAGCTGGCTATGAAACAGATCACATCGGCCAGGTGCATAAAGACGAAGAAAAGACTGTCTGAGCGGCAGCGAGTTTCTTTTCTTCTTGATTCTTTTGGTTAGGTTGAACATCAAGGAGAAAAGTGACAAACGCGGGTAGAAAGTAAGAAAGAAGATGGGTGGTGAGAAGGAATTGAGAGGCAGAAGCTAAAAGGGAAACGTATCACCAAGAGTAAGTCATCCCCCTACCCCCTTCAAAGGGGGACAGAGCAGATTGTACGGCAGTCTTGGTTGTTGGTGATAACACCAACAACGGCGGCCGATGTTAGTGGCATTTTTGGCCTGTTTTCCAGAAAACAAGCCAAAAACGCTTCTTGCAAAAGAACAGGCATTGCTTAAATTTGTCTGCTTACAAATTCAATCACTCCATTCCTGTGTCTTCCGTTTTTTACACGTATCTTCAGTTAGGCTTCCATCATATCTTTAACCTACAGGCATATGACCACATGGTCTTTGTGCTGGCCATGTGTGCGCTGTACACAGGGCAGGAGTGGCGAAGAATTTTAGCGCTGGTGACCAGTTTCACACTGGGGCATTCCATCACGCTGGCTTTATCTACGCTGGAGGTGATAAAGTTTAACACGGCCTTGATTGAGTTATTGATACCAGTGACCATTTTGCTAACGTGTGTCTATAACCTCACGCAGATGGACAAAAACAAACGCAAGGGTTCAGTGGTATTTAGTTGGAGCAACTTCTTTGCGGTGGCCTTCGGGCTGATTCATGGCATGGGCTTCTCTAACTATCTCAAGTCCCTGTTGGGCAAAGGTGAAAACATCGTGCTGGAGCTGTTTGCCTTCAACGTGGGCATTGAGCTGGGCCAGTTGCTAATTGTGGTGTTGATATTGGTGGTGAGCGCCATTTTGGTGAATGCTTTTAGAGTGGCCAGAAGGGACTGGGTGTTGGGCGTGAGTGCGGCTGCCGGGGCCATTGCGCTTATGCTCATTTTAGACCAGGATTTTTCGGCTATTTTCTAGAAAATAGGTCAAAAACGGAAACCCTTCCGTGCATAAAAAAAGAACATGCTGGCGGAGTCGTATAGAGTGTTGCAGGTACCTTTTGGCGCGCAGATGCCAGAGGTGAGGCGCGCCTACCGCCAGTTGGTCTTGCAGTACCACCCCGACAGAAACCGTGAGCCCAACGCGCAGGAGACGTTCTTGCGGGTGCAGGCCGCCTACGAGTTTTTGCAAGGCTATCACGCTAATCCTTCTCAATTTTTCGCGCCTTCGCCTGTAACCTCCAGTCAACCAGAAGACCCCAAATCCAAAGCTGAGCGGGACTGGGAGAAGTACCAATACGTCTATGAGCCGCCCGCTGACCCCAAGGAGTTTGCTGCCTGGGCCGAAGTGGGGAAGGAACGGGTACGCCGTCAAGCCAAAAAGGACCATGAGGCCTACATTAGGCGCACGCTGGCCATGAAAGCCAAATGGTGGTACCAGCTGGCACGGCTGTTCAGCTATCTAGTGCTGCTGTTTGGGGCCGTGTTTGGTCTGGGGGTCTTGCTTACGCCTTTGTGGTTTGCGTGGATTGGCTATTACTACCACCCATACTACTACAGATTTGTAGCGCTGGGTGTCATCATCATTCCCATGGGGTTGCGCGTACTGCAGATGATGAAGTCTTTGAAAGAAGATATAAAATACTATTTCGGGGAAAACCTGACCGAGCAAAATTAATGTAGGGACACGCGTCAGAAGCTTTGTTTTTGGCCAATAATTGCCCAATTTGCTCGTTCACACTACCACAAACTCACAAACCTTTAGAATGAAGAAGTTCTTACTCGCCTCGGGGTTGCTGTTAAGCGCTTTGGCTCCGGTTTTGGCGCAGGAAAACATTGATAAGTCTAAGTTCAGGCAACTGGCCCAAGAGTTACCAACCCCTAATACCTACCGTTCGGCTTCGGGCGCGCCCGGCCATGAATACTGGCAACAGCGCGCCGACTACAACATCAAAGCCGAATTGAACGATGACAACCAGTCGTTGACCGGCTCTGAGACTATCACCTACACCAACTTGTCACCAGATATGTTGACCTACCTGTGGGTGCAGTTGGACCAGAACATCTTTGAGAAGAACTCCATGACCAGCCTCACGCGCACCAACTCGGTGCCGGCGCGGGCGCCGTTCAGCACGGCAGAGGCTTTGGCAGAGCAGACGTTTGACGGTGGGTACAAAATCAAATCAGTGAAAGATGCCAACGGTAAAGCATTGCCATACACCATCAACTTCACCATGATGCGCATTGACCTGCCGCAGCCTCTTAAGCCAAAGCAGTCTGTGAAGTTCTCCATTGACTGGACCAACCTCATTAATGACCAAAAGAAGCAAGGCGGCCGCGGGGGCTATGAGTTCTTCCCCGAAGACGGCAACTATGAGTACCAGATGGCGCAGTGGTTCCCGCGCATGGCCGTCTATGATGACGTGAACGGCTGGCAGCACAAGCAGTTCCTGGGCACGGGCGAGTTCGCCCTTCCGTTTGGCGATTATAAAGTAAGCCTGACCGTGCCTGCTGACCATATTGTAGCTTCTACCGGTGAATTGCAAAACGAGGACGTCTTGACTTCTACGCAACGCAGCCGTCTGGCGCAAGCCAAGAAAGCCAACAAGCCAGTCTTGATTGTAACGCCAGAAGAAGCCTTGAAAGCCGAAAAGTCTAAAGCCAAGGGCAAAAAGACTTGGACGTTTGTAGCCAAGGACGTGCGCGACTTCGCGTGGGCCTCTAGCCGTAAGTTCATCTGGGATGCCATGAACGTGAACTACGCCGGCAAGAACACCATGGCCATGAGCTTCTACCCGAAGGAGGGAAACCCGCTGTGGGGACAGTATTCCACCGAGGTAGTAGCCCACACCATCAAAGTATACTCAAAGTATACCATTGACTACCCGTATCCGGTGGCTATCTCAGTGCACGGCGCGGTAGGCGGGATGGAGTATCCAATGCTTTCGTTCAACGGAGGCCGTCCTGAGAAAGACGGTTCTTACACAGAGCGCACCAAATACGGTATGATTTCGGTGATTATCCATGAGGTGGGCCACAACTTCTTCCCGATGATCATCAACTCTGATGAGCGTCAGTGGACCTGGATGGACGAAGGCTTGAACACCTTCGTGCAGTATTTAGCTGAGCAGGAATGGCAGCGTGATTACCCAAGCAGCCGCGGCGAGGCCAGAAACATGACTACCTACATGAAGATGGACAAGGCCATGCAACAGCCCATCATGACCAACTCTGAGTCAATCTCCCAGCTGGGTAACAACGCCTACGGCAAACCGGCCACCGCTTTGAATATTCTTCGTGAGACCGTGTTGGGCCGTAAGTTGTTTGACTACGCCTTTAAAGAATACGCGCGCCGTTGGGCTTTCAAACATCCAATGCCGGCAGACTTCTTCCGGACCATGGAAGACGCTTCTGGCACTGACCTGGATTGGTTCTGGAGAGGCTGGTTCTACACCACAGACCACGTAGAGCAGGAGTTGACCGGCGTGAAATGGTACTCAATAGACACCAAAAACCCGCAGGTAGAAAACGCCAAAAGACGGGAAGAGATTAACAGCGCGCCTTTGAGCATTTCACAGCAACGCAACCTGCAAGACATTCCTAAGACCTTGCTTGATACCAAGCCCGAGCTAAAGGACTTCTACAATACCTATGACCCGCTAGCCGTAACGCCAGAAAGCCAGGCTACTTACCAAAAATACGTGCAAGCCTTGAGCCCAGAAGAGAAGGCTATTCTAGAGAAAGGCCTAAACTTCTATGAGGTGGGCTTACGCAACAACGGCGGTCTGGTAATGCCCATAGTGATGCAAATGACCTTCTCTGACGGCACCAACCAGATTGTGCGCATACCCGCAGAAATATGGCGCTACAATGAGAAGGAGGTGACCAAGGTGTTTGTGACCGAGAAGCCGGTGGTGAGCTTCGTCTTGGATCCGTTCCAGGAAACC
The DNA here is from genome assembly GCF_039541795.1 of Nibribacter koreensis. Classification (NCBI taxonomy): domain Bacteria; kingdom Pseudomonadati; phylum Bacteroidota; class Cytophagia; order Cytophagales; family Hymenobacteraceae; genus Nibribacter; species Nibribacter koreensis. The sequence continues at coordinate 194,842 of NZ_BAABGX010000003.1, forward strand.
GCTGACATTGACATGAGCAACAACGCCTACCCGGCCCGCATGGCACCTTCGCGCTTTGAACTGTTCAAGCAACAACCTCAAGGTGTGACGCCCAACCCGTTGCAACAGCAGATGCAACGCCAACAGCAACCGAAGCCGCAAGGCAATCAGTAGTCTTTGTTTTTGGCCTGTTTTCTAGGAAACAGCCCCAAAACGATTTTTGGGAAGCCCATTCTTTACAAGAGTGGGCCTTCTTATTTAAATGGGCAGTGCGCAATGGGAAATTAATATACAGAGCCAATAGTTTAAAAATGAGGGTCTTTGATTACATCTACTATAGGATTACACGATTTTATTACGATAAGGATGGAGCTGATGGTCCCAGAGGAATCATGATGCTAACTGTTATTCAAGGGGTCCTTTTAGCCAACATTTATTATGAGATACTTTGGCTATTTGAGCCTCCCCATTTACATGTGTCCGGTGAAGTCAGCTACACCAAGGAAATAGGTTTGGTAGTAGGGTTGCTTATCATGATTTTCAATTTAAAGCGTTACCGCGGCAACTATTCACTTTATGACCAACGCTGGGGAAACAGTGAAACTTCTAGGCAAAGCAAGCTCAGAGGATGGTTGGTGGTGGTTGCTTTAATGGTACCATTAGCAATAATCTTTTTGTAAAGATGCTTCTTTATCATTTTTGGCCTGTTTTCTGAGAAATAGGCCAAAAACGATTTTCGGGAAGCCCATTCTTTACAGGAGTGGGCTTCCTTTTTGCATGAATAGAGCGTGCGAGTGAAATTTAGTGCAGAGCCAAGAGTTTACAAATGAAGTTCTTTGATTACATATTCTACAGGGTGACCAAGTTCTTTTACTCAAGAGACGGTGCCGATGGGCCGAGGGGAATTGGGTTAGTTAGTGTGATGCAAGTATTTCTTTGCTGTAAAATTTATTATGAAGTTTTGTGGTTGTTTGTAGAGCCTCAAAAAAATGAACCCGGCGAATTTAACTATGCTAAGTTGATTGGGTTAGTGGTTGCGCTCAGTATTTTAATCTTTAATGTATTGCGCTACCGTGGCAAGTATGAGTTCTATAACCAGCGATGGGGGAACAGTGAGACGCCAAGCCAGAGAAGATTGAGGGGATGGCTGGTGGTATTGGCTTTGGTGGCGTCTTTTATATTACTGTATTTGTAGAGGACGCTCATTTATCGTTTTTGGGCTAATTTCCAGAAATTAGGCTAAAAACGAACTCGTCTTAAAGCAAGAAGGCCCAACCTCATCATGGTTGGGCCTTCTGCTTGTATGGAATAAAGCCTTTCTAGTCCTTTCTCTTGAAATCGCCGCGTTTGATGGATTGGATGACTTGGTACCAGGCAAACGGATTGAGCAGTGGGTTGGTGGCACCTGGGTTGTAACCGCCTCTGCGTAGCATCTGCTGGTTTTGAAGGTTCATGTAGTTCTGGTGGTTGGCAGTAGCGTCCATGGGGGTGTTCTCATACATCTGCGCCAAAATTTGTTTACTCATGGCCGTCTGTTGGTCTACATCCTGTGACGGTAGTTTCATAGCCATGACCGCCTGCGTGAATTCCCTGAAGGTGGCATACGGAAACACCTTGATCTCGGCTAGCATGGTTGGGTCTTCCAGCATCTCAATGATCACAGAATAACTCTGCTTTTCAAAATTGGCTGGGATGATGATGGACTGCTTGGCAAAACCTAGGGAGCTGATCACCACGCTGTCGCCGGCTAGGACCGGGAGCGAGAAGAAACCATATTCGTTGGTGTTGGTGCCTCGGCCGGCTTTGGGGACATATACGCTGGCTCCGGGTATGCCCAAGAGGCTGTCGCCGGCGGCTACTACGCCTGTGAGTTGTATTACTTTCTTGCCGCCTTGGGCATGCACAACGGTAGGAGAGAAGGCCCAATAGAAACAAAGAAGCGCACTAAACGTGAAAATAAGGCGCCACCTGCGGGCAAGAGAAGTAGTAATAACGGAAGAGTAAGTCTGCATTGAATAAGATCGTTTACAAGTATAGCCTTATTTGTGGTACTTTGTGCCGCAGGTGGCGTAAATTTGTTTTACGCAGCTAGTAGAACATGAGGCTCAAACATTTCAACGTCAATTTCGGGGAACAAGTATTCAAGGCCATGAGCGATGCCTCGCGCATCCGTATTCTGCACCTGTTGCTCCGCAACAAGGAGCTCTGCATTGCAGACATGGAAATGGTATTGGACTTCACGCAGACTAAGACTTCCAGGCACCTCATCTACCTTAAAAACGCCGGTTTAGTGTCCTTTAGAAAGCAGGATCAATGGGCTTTCTATGCCATCAAAGACGAGATGCTGGACCTGTTGCAGCAGATGTTTGGCTACCTGGAGAAAGACCAACAACTGCTCCATGACCAGGAAGTATACCAAACGCTCTATTCTAATAGAGAGTTGGCTATTAACCGTCTGCAACAGCGACATTTTACAGGTTTGTAGAATTCTTGGAGGAGATGACCTGTCATGCCGTAAATAAACATTGTACCAAATCACGGGTTTTATCCTAGAACAAAGAACTTTGCCCCACCCGCCTCCGTTCTTGAAGGCCCAACGCTTACTCTCATGAAAAAAGTTAAAACCTACCGCCATATTTTCTTCGACCTGGACCATACGCTCTGGGACTTTGAGAAAAACTCAGAAGAAACGCTGGTGCACCTGTTTCATGAGTTTGAGCTGCACCGCCTGGGAGATTTCACCATCACAGACTTTTACAAGAAGTACAGCTATATCAACCTCAGGCTTTGGGACCTGTTCCACAAGGGCAAGATTGACCAGCAGGAGCTACGGGAGAAACGCTTTGTCAAATGCCTCACCGGTCTAGGCGTGGCCGAAGAAGACGTGCCCGAAGGCCTGAGTGAGGCGTACACAGACATCTGTCCTACCAAGTCGGCGGTGTTTCCGTTCACGCATGAGGTGCTGGGGTATTTGAAGCAGAAATACACGCTGCACATCATTACCAATGGTTTTAAAGACGTGCAGGCCATTAAGCTACAATCGTCTAACCTGACGCAGTATTTCTCTGAGGTGGTCACGTCTGAATGTATTAACTGCACCAAGCCAGACAAACGCATCTATCAGCATGCTTTAGAACGCGCCGGCGTGAAGGCCAGCGAGAGCCTCATGATTGGCGACAACCTGGAGGCTGATATTCTGGGTGCCATGAATGCAGGCCTGGACCAGGTGTTCTTTAACCCTGAGCGTAAGCGCATTCCGTTAAAACCCACCTATGAGGTGGCTTGTTTAAGTGAGCTGAAAACGTTTCTGTAAAGCCGTTTTTGGCCTGTTTTCACCAAAACAAGCCAAAAACGCGGAACCAGAAAGAGCTAGCATTTGTCTATTATTTGGTTACTTTTGCAGGCCTTCGGGCGTATAAGTAAGAGTGACACGTTCTTTTACACATTGGGGATGACCGGAATTGACAGCTTGAGCAAGCTGGGTGTAAGCATGTCGGGAGTTGGCTGTTTTCCCGTAAATCAGAATTGACCGACTATTATCTGGCGAGTCTAACTACGCCATGGCTGCCTAGTCTAGGTACTAAGCATTTTGCCATTGTCCTGCAGCTCCTCGGTTCGGTGGGGGTTGGTCACAGGGCATCGTAATGCCGATCTAGTGTACTCCAAGGTGTGGGGAGTGCATGAAACTAAAGCACCTAAGGTGATTTCATAGGCCAGGCTTGGGCCTGAACTCACACGAAAACCAATCCAAGACTAAACATGTAGAAAGCGCTCAAGTTTCCTTGTCTGGACCAGGGTTCGACTCCCTGCATCTCCACAAATCACTAAAAATGAAGCCTGATTATCTAATTGGTAGTCAGGCTTTTTTTTGATGAATTTTTAGTCGCCTTTCCGCCTTTCTAGTTCTTTTGGGATACCCCTTTGTCTAGCAGGGTTTAATACATTCATTAATTTCCGGGTTTTGGATTGGTAGCACATATATGCGTGAGAAGCTACTAGATAATTGCCTGCGCATTGTAATGTACATATCGTTTGAATTCTGCCTTGTCTTCAGCCCTTTTCCTGTTATTGTCCTAAGCAATTCGGCTCTTTTTGTGAACTTCTCTCTGTTAAGCCGAAACTCAATATATATGGGCAATGGTATGGAATAATATGTAAAACTTGTTAAAATGCAATAGTTAAAATGCGTCTTTTAGTACAAAAGTGTGTGTTATGAGAGTAAAATAGGGTAAAAATTGAACATTTCAAATAAGGTAATTGTAGTTTTGAGATAAAGTGCAAAAATCTTGAAACCGGGCGTAGGAAAGGTCGTTAAAGAGGTATGTAAGCTGAAATATAATAAAACACAGCAATATAACCTTCAAAACACTGTATATATGAAAATAATTGTACTTCCTATCCAGATTCAGTCAGCAATAGCAGACCTTACTTACCATATCTTCCTGAACTAAGGTAAGCTTTCTCCCCGACTCTCTTCCCCAAGAGAACCCGAATACCTAGCAAAGTACCCTCAAATTTCCTTTTTCCTATAAATCCTATTACTATGAAAAGATTCATACTTTCATGGGCTAGCATCCTAATGTTCATACTTTTCGGATTCACGCAACAAGCCCAAGCACAATGCACTGCTTCTGATGAGTGCTTTGATTTTACCTTCATGGGCGCTGAGCCAATTGAAAACGACTTTGTTCGTCTTTCATTCAAAGTAAAAACAAACTGCTCTAATGACTTAAGCAACGTTGCCTTTGAATTGCCAACCGGCGCGGGCGTTACGTCATCAGCAGTGGCCTACTCTTCAGCCAAATACAAATACACGGTTGAGAACGGCACCAACAACCCATTCTACTCTATCAAGTTTGAGGGCGTAGGTATTAACGGTTACAAAAACGGTGCAGAAGACATCTTCACCTATGACCTTAGCGCCTATGAGTACTCTACCATGAAGACCTTGAAAGTGTCTGCCAAGGCGGCCACTACCACTGGTACTGTCATGTTTGATCTTTCTAAATGCGCTCCGGTAACTGGCGGCACTAACGGTGGTGGTACCACTGGCGGCGGAAACAATGGCAATGATGCTTCTGGCAAATGTGCTACTTCACAGCCATCTCCTATCACTGGCCCTTATGATCCATGCCCAGGTGATATTGTAACCTATTGCATTGCCGCAGACGCTAACTACACTTCTTATGTATGGGACGTTCCAAGAGCACACGCCGGTGAAGAACCAACTGGTTGGGTGATCATCTCTGGTCAAGGCACTAACTGCGTGACGGTAAAAGTAGGTGAGAAACCAGGTACCATGAAAGTGAAAGTGACGCACAAAGAGTGTGGCACTAAAGTAAGAACCAAGCCAGTGCACCCAGGGCGCAACGCCAATGTAGACATTGCAGGCCCCGCTCAGTATTGCCCGGGTGAGCGTTTAACCTACACCGCAACCATTGACAAGCAAGGTAACGGCAACGGTGGTGCTAACCCTAAGTTCTTCAACATTACCTGGACAGTGCCTGCCGGATGGGAGATCGTATCTGGACAAGGAACAGAGAAAATAGTAGTAGTTGCAGGAGTTTTGCCAGGTGCCATCTCTGTGAATGCTGAGTACAACAAGCCAGGAAACGGCAACGGTAACAATGGCAACGGAAACAACACAGATGGTAACCCTAACAACGGAAACGGCAACACCGGCAACAACCAGTCACAGAAAACCTACTGCGGTAAAGCTACAGACACCCTGCCAGTTACTCCTAAGCCAGAATGCGGCGGCGGGCCATGTGTAGAGCCAACTGTTGCCATCACTGCTCCAGACACGGTTTGTAACTTGTCAGATGAGTTCTACACCTTTAGCGTAGCAGAAGTACAAGAAGGCGTTACTTACTCATTCACTTTGCCAGAAGGCTTCATCGTGATTGAAGAAACCAACGGATCTGTAACCGTAGCCGCCATCTTTGAAGAAGATCAGTTAGGTCAGCCACAAACTATCACCGTGACGGCCACCAATGACTGCGGAACTGCCACTGCCACTGCCCAGGTGATCGTCTCTGAGTGTGAGCCAGGTGAGGCCTTGCCAGTAACCTTGACCAAGTTTGACGGTGTGTCTAGAAACGGAGCCATTGAGCTAAGCTGGGCCACTGCCACAGAGATTAACAATGACAGATTTGAGATTGAGCGTAGCACCAACGGTAAGGACTTTGTGAAGATTGGCGAAGTAAAAGGATCTGGTAACAGCAGCATCTTGAGAGACTACACCTTCACAGACCGTCAAGCCCCTAAAGGCACCGTGTACTACCGCTTGAACCAAGTAGACATTGACACCAAGAATGAGTACTCTAAAGTGATTGCAGTACAACACAGCATCAAAGGCGCTGGCAACGGATTGAGAGTCACCTTGTATCCTAACCCAGTGAGCAACGGCAACCTGAACATCAGATTTGACGAGATGCCACAAGGTGCCGGTGACGTAGCCTTCCAGTTGCTTGACATGAGCGGAAGAGTATTGCACACTAGAACCCTGAACGGTAACAGCGCCGAAGCCGCCGTAGCTCTACAGTCACTAGGCTTGAAACAAGGTGTCTACATGGTGTCCATCACCGTGGCTGGACAGAAAACAGTACAGAGAATAGTAGTACAATAAGGAAAGGAATTACAATAGGATGCTTTTGGAAAGGCAGCGGCTCAAGGCCGCTGCTTTTTTTATGCCCGTATGGTAGACAATCATCTAAGTACCCAGGCTAACCTAAAGTTATTGATATGTGTTTAACCAATAAGGTTTTTTAAGTATTAGGGATAGTGCCGTTTTTAGCCTTGTTTCTGGTAAATAGGCAAAAAACGAGGTGGGTAGGGCAGGGTTAATTCTTGGTTCTGGGAGTGTAATTTGAATCAAAAAGATAACACACCAAATAAGGTTGCCTTCTAATCGTCTTTGCAATTAGAGATGGATGCCTGTATGTAATTAAACGCTTGTAATCCCTAAGGCTAAGACGTTCAGTTGTTATTTATTTGGATAGGTTTTCTCTAGCTAATAGTATGCTTCTAGTATAAGCTTAGAAGGTTAGTTAAATAATATTGGTCTTACCTGATGATGGCTAAACCTGTGCAGAGGCCATTGATTGTGTGGCAGAATAAAAGATTGTCGCCACCTCGATTATCTGTCATTGCCAGAGCAGTTCTTCCTATTGTTCTAGCTTTAACAAAACTTAACCTTGTAAAAGGGCATTTTTTGTTAATTCTAAACAAGAATCCGTATTTCTCCTTGTCAAAAAAAGTGCTTATACATCCTAAAAAGCTCGTTTTTTGGCTTTATTAAATTTTAAATTGACTTTTTGTGATAAAATTATTGGAGGCCTTACGTTAAATACTGATAAAGGTTTCTACATTTGTCCTGTCTTTCAAAAAAAATTAAGCTGCAAAAGCATCTTTCTCCCCACTAGATGTTCTGGTATCCTTTAGCTATCCCCCTGGCTTTTCATATACCACAGTAAGAATACCCCCTTTAGAAGTAACAGTTTGGCTTAGAATAAGCCTTTAGAATCCGCTTTAAACCAAAAGCTTTAGGGCTTTCCTTATGAATAGTAAAACAGATAGTCTACAAAGGCTATCAAGCTTATCCTGTTATACCCTTGGTATTGATAGGGTGCATTGGTCAGGCATACAGTAGAACCATCATTCTATCCCCTTTACGGCTTCAGAATGATGGTTCTACTGTATGCTTTTAGATTGTTATCAATAATTCGCTCACTCATACTATCTACTACTTAACCCTTTATATGAAGCAATTCTACTCACCGCCACCCAAGCTAAGGTGGAAAACACAAGACTTTAAAAAGTCAAAAGTCAAAACGCTCTTTTCCTGGATGGCTGCTCTCTTGATGCTGGCTGTTCCTTTTGTTGGAACGGCGCAGACTACTACATTTAACTATACCGGAAATGTGCAGACCTATACAGTCCCTGCTGGGGTAACTAAAATCTCAATTCAAGGTTTTGGTGCTCAAGGTGGCGGAAATGCGGGCGGAAAGGGGGCAAGTATCAAGGGAGACTTTGATGTAACACCTGGAGAAGTTATTCGAATCCTAATAGGTGGACAAGGTGGAGTCTCATCTCAAGGTGTTAATTATTGCGCTGGAGGTGGAGGTGGCACTTATATTTATAGAAATAGTGCAGATGCTTTACCATTGGTTGTTGCCGCCGGTGGAGGTGGCCAATCTGAATACACATATAGCGTAGCGGCGGCTGGTGGTGTAGGCTCTGCGACTAATGTATCTACAAATGGAAATTCAATTCCAGGTAATGCAACAGGGGGAATTAATGGAAATGGTGGAAATGGTGGCGCAAATGTTGGAATGTATTCAACTGGCGGTGGTGGTGCAGGATGGATTACAAGTGGTAGCAATGGCTTAATGCTAAGAAACCCCGCAGGAATTGGGGGGAAATCACCTCGTGATGGGGGAGCTGGAGGTACTTATTCGCATCCATATTTTACTGGAGCTAATGGAGGATATGGTGGTGGAGGCAGTGGGTCAGACAATACAGGAGCTGGCGGCGGCGGCGGCGGCTTCAATGGCGGCGGCGGCGGCAACAACTACCTTGGAGGTGGTCAATGGGGTTCAGGGGGAGGAGGAGGCTCTTTTAATGCAGGAGCTAATCCAAATAATGTAGCAGGAACAAACACAGGTAATGGCAAAGCAATTATTACAGTTCTTGTTACCCCAGCAACAGCCCTAAACTTTGACGGTGTTGATGACATCGTGGATTTAGGAAATGTTCACAATAGCTTAGAGTCACTTACTATAAGTGCCTGGATTTATAGGACTGCAAACAACGGGTTTGGCTATGATGAGATTTGGGCTAAGGATAATATCAGCTCTTTGTCCATCAACAACACCAACAACAAGTTGCACGTCAACTTCGGGAATGGTACCACTTGGGGCAATGCCACTGAGTCTGCGCAGACCATTCCACTTAATGAATGGGTGTTTGTAGCGGCTACTCGTGACTTTACTACCGGTTCTGTTAAAATCTATATAAATGGCGCACCAGATGGTAGCGGCTCCAATAATTTAACCGGATTCAACCTGTCATCCAGGGGCATTGGGTATAAGCCAGGAGTTCCTCTGCAAAACGGAATTTTTGCGGGTTCTATTGATGAGGTAAGACTATGGAACCGGGTACTTTGCGAAGGAGAACTAAAGAACAGCATGAATGCTGAGTTAACCCTTCCGCAAACTGGTTTGGTTTCTTACTACAAGTTTAACCACGGCAATGTTGGAGAAAATAACGCCGGTGTTATTACCTTAAGCGATCTAGTAGGTGTTGATCACGGTACTTTGACCAACTTCGCTCTTACAGGAGCTTCTTCTAACTGGGTAGCTGGCAAGGTAACGGGCACTGCCCTAGCGTTTGTGGCTCCAACCGTATCTTTCACAACTTCTAATCCGCTTATCCAGTGCAGTGGCGGTTCTGTAATCTTTACTGCTGCATCGGCGGCTGGTAGCACGTATCAATGGACAAAAGATGGTGCTCCTATTAATGGCGCAACAAACAACACTTATACTGCTACAACATCAGGAAGCTACAACGTAATAGTAACCAATACAGGCTGTACGGCTACGGCTACGGCTCAAAATGTAGTGATTGAAGACGTAACTAGTCCGGTGGTTCCTGTTCTGGCAGATGTGACCGGTCAGTGTTCTGCCACCGTGACGGCCCCTACTACTACAGACAATTGTGCTGGCACTATCACAGGTACTACTTCAAGTCCTTTAACCTATAACACGCAGGGCGAATACACCATTACTTGGTCTTTCAATGACGGGAATGGGAATGTGTCTACGGCGCAGCAGAAAGTGATAGTTAAAGACACGCAAAAACCAGGAGCAGTTGCCTTTGCGGCGCCTGCCAACCTTTTGAGCAATGTCTCTGAAGCATCTAACTTCAATCTTGCCTATACGCTCAACATCCCTGATAGAGCTGACTTCAACAGCCCAAGCGATATTCTCTATGCGGTGAATAATGCGGCGGCCTTGCAAGGGAAAACCATTACCCGTATTGCCTACGCTTTAGAGCTGGACAATAAATGGGTGTGGGTATCTATGGATGCCTTCAGCCAGAATGTTTCCCAGTTAGGAGTACCTACAGGAGCCACAGGCTTCCAGCAGAAAGTGAACAACCTAAATGTGTTTGCTAGTTCTAACGCGGGCGTGACTACCGGCACCGGTATCACCACCGGTAACATTGAGATTTGGTCTAACTGTTATGGTACAGGAAATGCTACTGCCTTGCCTGGTGCCAATGCGGGGATTTATGATTTTGATGACTCAAGAGATGGCGCTAACTGTTACGGGTCTTTTCAGGTTCATAATTATGGAGCGCAGCAGACGCTTCTTGCTTATAATAGATTTTCTGAAAACATTAATAATATTTCAGATTTAGGTATTGGTAATCAAGGAAGTGGCCATACAGATTGGACTTTTGTTAGCAATGCCAATTCGTTCACAACCAAAAAACTGCATGTATTTGTACAAACAGATGGTGGTCTTTTTGCTAAGAATGCCACGGTCTTCTTAGATGCCAATGGTACAGCCACCATCACGGCGGCAGATGTAAATGCAGGTGTAACGGATAATTGCGGCATTGCCTCGGTTACCGTTGACAAAACTAGTTTCACGGCTGCTAACTTGGGTGCAAATACTGTAACGCTTACGGCCACAGATGTAAACGGAAACGTGAATACTGCAACGGCTACGGTAACGGTAGTAGATAATACCAACCCGGTATTCACCTCTACGCAAGCCAATGAGATTGTAGCGTTAGATGCTATAACAGGTACAGCCTCTTTAAAAGATTACGCAACCCTGGCCACTGCTACAGATAATTCTGGTACGGTAACTATCACGCAGGCACCAGCAGCAGGCACTGCCCTTGCTAAGAACGTGCCTGTTACGGTCACCTTGACGGCAATTGATGCTTCGGGTAACAAGGTTACTCAGATTTTTACGGTAACAGCTACAGACCAAACAGCACCAGTGCCTAATGTAAAACCATTGGCAACTGTCACTGGGGAATGTGCTGCCACGGTAACGGCTCCAACAGCCACAGACAACACGGCAGGAACGGTGACTGGCACAACCACAGACCCGGTAACTTATACAGCCCAGGGAAATTACACTATCACCTGGAAGTATGATGACGGCAGCGGAAACGTTGCAACCCAAACCCAGACAGTGGTGGTGAAAGACGTAACCGCGCCGGTATTTGCGGCAGTTGCTTCTATCACTAAGACCAATGATGTAGATAAGTGCGGGGCTATTGTAAATTTCACGGTAGGTGGTAATAACGCCCTTACAGAAGCAGTGGCAACATTTAATTTACAAGGTGGAATAGGATCAACAAAAATAAATATTGCTTACAATCCTCTTAAAGGCTTGTACTATTTATCAAGAGGTGGAAGCTCAAGCTTGCCTTTAGAGACGTTTAACTCTGATGGGCAATTAGTTTTTACAACTAATAACTCAGGCCATGATTGGAGAGGAATGTGGTGGAATCCAATTGATAATCAATTAGAAGGTAATCCATGCGCCACATGTCAAGCAAATGGAATCCGTAAACAACATCTTGATATAAATGGGTATGCTTTAGGAACAGGTACTCAGATTCTTCCCATTGGACAACCTGAATTCCAATCAAAAGGCGATTTTGATTACAACTCAGATGAGATACTATACTATTACCAAGGGAAAATTCATAGGTATTCTCATGTGGATGGGCTAGCAATCGGTACTATAAACATTACCGGTTTACCTGTAAGTATTAGCAACATAAATTCCAGCTTCATAGGTTATACAGGTGTGCCTGGTAAGGAAGTGATCATTTATGATGAAAGCTTAGAGGCGGTATACTTCATAAATAAGGCTACAGGTGCTTATTCTGGTACCTGTAAAATGCCGTCTGATGTGGCCGCAATTAATCCAAGCTGGGGAATTGGATATACAAATGGTCAACTATTTATTAATAATGGTAATGGTGGAACTACGTTTGGATATAAAATAGTAACTACTGGTACCGATGTGTCAGACAACTGCACCGGTCCTCTCACCATCACTCAAACGGCTGGCCTTGCCTCTGGTTCCTTGTTCCCAGTAGGTACAACCACTAACACGTTTGAGGCAAAAGACGCAGCGGGTAATGTAACTACCACTAGTTTTAATGTAACTGTTTCGGATACTCAAAAGCCAACTGTCCTTACTCAGAACATTACGGTTCAGTTAGATGCCAACGGTACGGTAGTTATCACGCCGGGCCAAATCAACAACGGCTCAACAGACAACTGCTCTATTCCAGCCAATGGCTACAGCTTAGACAAAACCAGCTTTGACTGTACCAACGTGGGTGTCAACACGGTTACGTTAACCGTATCAGACGTGAACGGCAACACGCAAACTAAGACTGCTACAGTAACGGTTGAGGACAAAAATCTTCCGGTCGCCAAGGCCAAAAACATTGCGGTTCAGCTGAATGCGAGTGGGGTGGCAACGGTCACGCCAGCCATGATAGACAATGGCTCTGCAGACCAATGTGGTGCTGTAACTCTAACGCTTTCCAAAACCAGTTTTGACTGTAGCAACCTTGGGGAGAACACAGTAGTGTTAACAGCCACAGACAACAGTGGCAACACGCATACGGCAACCGCCGTGGTGACAGTACAAGACGTAATAGCCCCAGTGGCCATTGCCAAGAACATCATCGTGCAACTAGACGCCACTGGTAAAGTATCTGTTACCGCCGCCCAGGTGAACAACAGCTCTACAGATAACTGCGGGGTTGAATTGATGACACTGTCTAAAACAGCCTTTGACTGCGGTAACATAGGACCAAACACGGTTACCTTAACGGTAGCAGACAAGAGTGGCAACACGCACTCAGTGGACGCTACGGTGACGGTAGAAGACAGAATTGCTCCGGTGGTACTTGTTAAAAACATCACTGCGCAATTAGACGCTGCTGGTAAAGTGATAATTACGGCAAATGACGTGGACAATGGCAGTGCAGACGCCTGTGGTATTGCGTCCATGACTTTGTCTAAAACTACTTTTGACTGCAGCAATGTAGGAGCAAATGCAGTAACACTAACGCTGACAGATGTAAACAACAACGTCTCTACTGCTACGGTGACAGTGACCATTCAAGACAATGTGGCTCCAGTGGCCATTGCTAAGAATATCACGGTTCCATTAGGGGTTAACGGTACTGTATCTATCACTGCGGCAGATGTCAACAATGGTAGTTCAGACGCGTGCGGTATTGCTTCTATAGCTGTTTCTAAGACTAGCTTTGACTGTACTACCACCGGTCCTAACACGGTAACCTTGACGGTGACAGACGTGAACGGAAATGTTTCTACGGCAGAAGCAGTAGTGACGGTAGTAGAAGAGATAGCGCCAGTAGCTATTGCCAAAAACCTTACGGTAGAACTAGACGCCAACGGCGAAGCCACGGTGACGGCAGCGCAGGTAAACAACGCTTCTACAGACAACTGCGGAATTGGTGCCCTGGCATTATCTAAGACTACCTTCAATTGCAGCAATGTAGGCGAGAACACAGTAACTCTCACGGTAACAGATAAGAGCGGTAACACCAACGCAACTACTGCCATCATTACAGTGGTTGATAAGTTGGCGCCTGTTGTGCTAACGCAGAACTTAACGGTACAGCTAGATGCCACAGGTAAGGCTACCATCACGGCTGCTCAGGTGAACAATGGTTCCAAAGACAACTGTGACGTGGCATCGTTAACGCTAGACAAAAACGAGTTTACGTGTGAGAATGTAGGTGCCAATACGGTTACTTTGACAGTGATAGATGTGCACGGGAATGTAGCTTCTGGTACCGCCACCATCACGGTAGAAGACAAAGTAGCGCCAGTGGTTATTGCCAAAAACATCACTGCGCAATTAGGAGCCAATGGAACTGTTACCATAACGGCTGCTCAGGTAGACAATGGTAGCACAGATGCGTGCGGCATTGCTTCTATGACGCTTTCTAAAACCGTGTTTGATTGCTCTAATCTTGGTGAGAACACAGTAACCCTTCTGGTAACAGATAAGAATGGCAACGTGTCCTCTGTAGAGGCGGTGATTACCATTGAAGACAAGGTAGCACCAGTGGCTATTGCCAAGAACATCACCGTGCAACTAGACGCTACGGGTAATGTCACCATTACACCAGCACAAGTAGACGGAGGTTCTTCAGATAATTGCTCTATTGCTTCTATCACCCTTGATAAAACTGCTTTCAACTGCGCTACCATAGGTGCAAATGAGGTAGTCCTTACAGTGACAGACCAAAGCGGGAACACACACGCTGCCACTGCCACCGTTACGGTAGAAGACAAGATTGCTCCTGTCATCCTAGCTCAGAACATCACGGTTCAGCTAAATGCCAGCGGCACTGCCACTATCACAGCGGCACAAATCAACAACGGCACTACAGACAACTGCTCTATTCCAGCTGGTGGTTATAGCCTAAGTAAAACAAGCTTTGACTGTACCAACGTAGGTGCCAATACTGTCACCTTAACCGTGACAGACGTCAATGGCAACTCAGCTAGCGCCGTAGTGACGGTAACGGTAGAGGACAAGATCAACCCAACCATCACAGCTCCGGCCAATGTGACGGTGAACGTTGACCCTGGCAAAACCACTGCCTCTAACGTAGCCTTGGGTACCCCGGTAACGGCAGACAACTGTTCAGTTTCAACGGCCACCAACAACGGTCTGGTAGAATACCCAACAGGTGTAACTACCGTCATCTGGACCGTAACTGATGCGTCTGGCAACACGGCCACTGCTACGCAAACCGTGACCGTTAGACCAAATGCAGTGTCTGTGGCAACGCCAGCCATGATAGAGGTGAAGATAAGAACCACCTTCGCGCAGGTTCCTAAACCAGCTACCGTAGCGGTGACCTTCACAGATGGTAACACAGCGCAGGTGCCTGTGGTATGGCAGCAAGGTAGCTATGACGGTACCGTTGCAGGAGACTATGAGTTGACCGGTACCTTAACTATGCCGGCAGATAAGTCTAATGTAAACAATGTAGTAGCTAAAATGACAGTACGTGTGCTGCCAAACCAAGCGCCTACCAACATTCTGTTAAGCAAAAACACCTTCCAGCCTAACATCACCCCAGAGCAGGCCATTGGTACGTTGACGGCAGTAGATGTGGATGACCCAATTGACAACAATCCAGACAATCAGCATGAGTATTTCTTGGTCAATGGTCAAGGTGCTGCAGACAACGGCTTGTTTGAGATAAGAGGCGACAAGTTGTACCTCAAGTCCAACAAAGGTCTTTCTGGTAGAACCACCTTTACGGTGAGAGTGATGACGGTAGATCCTTATGCCAATTCATTTGAGAAATCCTTCACGCTCACCAAAGAGGCCTACAGCAAAGAAACTGTAGACTTGAAACTGGTGAACGCCTTCTCTCCAAACGGTGACGGCGTGAATGATACCTGGACAGTACCTGAGCTTAAGTTCTACAACAGCGTGGAAGTACAGGTGTTTGACCGTTCGGGCGTGCGTTTGTTCCACACCACCAACCCAGAAGAAGGTTGGAACGGGCGTGACACCAACGGCAATGTATTGGTAGGTCCTTACCTCTACATCATCCACATCAAGGATATCAACTTTGTGAAGAGAGGAACTGTGACCATCCTTAAGAAACAATAACGATGAAAAAGTTAACCATATCCCTATGTTTCCTGCTTTCCGCTCTGGGCGCTTCTGCCCAGAGCCGGAAGCACATTGCCAACTTCTCCTTGTTTCAGCAGTACTTCAACCCGGCCTTGACCGGGTATGAAGGCTCCATGGTTAAGACTTATTACCGCGACCAGTGGACTGGCTTTGAGGATGCCCCGCGCACCATCTTTGCCTCTGTTGAACTAGATGCGGCAGACATCACCGCCTGGAGAAGGTCTGATGTCATGAAAACCCGGAACCCAGATTACTACAACCGCCAGGCCGGTGCCAAGCATGCCTATGGCTTGTCTGTATTGCACGACTCTTTCGGTCCTTTTGTAGAAACCCAGGTCAACCTAAGCTACGGCTCCCGCATCCGGTTATCTGAGAAGATGAGCATGCGGGCCGGGGTGGCCATGACCTATGGCATTCAACGGTTAAACGGTAACAAACTGGTCATAGACCAAGACGGCGACCAGGAGTACCTGGACTATCTAGGCAAGGAAAACCGCGCCAACAAGCTAGACGTGAACTTGGGCGTCATGCTAACCGGGCAGGATGCCTACCTGGGCTATGCCTTGCAGGACATCGCCAAAGGCGAAGTTTCTTCTGGTGATGAGTTTATGGAAGGCACCTATGCCATGCAACACGTAGTGCAGGCGGGTTACCGCACGGCCGTGTCTGAGCATATTGGTTTTGTGGCCAACGGTATCTTCAGATATGACAGCTTCCAGAAAGAAACCACTGAGGTGCAGGCGAAGGCCGTGTTTCAGAACGTGTTCTGGGCAGGCGGCGGCTACCGCCATAACCTGGCCTACACCGTGAATGCTGGCGTGCGCTTAAACCAGTTCAAGGTAGGGTATGTGTTGGAGATGCCTACCGGCGACGCCCAGCACATAGGCAAGAACACCAGCGAGTTCATGGTTACTTATAACCTCTTCCCTGTCAAGTACCCTAAGCTGGGTAAAAAAGTAACCATGTGGTAATCTGAGTTTAGCTAGACATAATGAAAAGAATCTTTTATACAATTGCTATACTACTGTCCTCCTGGACAGTGACCAACGCTCAGACGGCCGTCCGTGAAACCAAAGACAACCTGGCAGATTTTTCTCTTATTGGAGGAGACCTGCTGGTGTACACCATCAAAGAAAACAACGGCCAGTTTCTCTACATAGAAAAGCGCGGCGACCAAGCTTCTTACCATAAAGAAGTTTCTTTGAACGGAGGAGCGGTAAACGCACTTATTGGCTCTAATGCGGCTGGGGATGAACTCTACGTCTATCAGAAGGTAGACCGTAAGCAAGAGCGGATTGCCATCTACCGTTGGGACGGGACCAGTTTCCAGAAAACGGGAGAGAAGCCTTTTCCTAAGTTCAGAAACCACTCCTATAACATGGGGGCTCACCTTTCACCAGACCAGAACACGCTCATCATCACCGCCGGTTTAAGAAAGACCAAAGGCTATGATGATCTGTACCTGAGCAAGTGGGAGAAGGGCAAATGGTCCAAACCTGTCAACTTTGACAAGCCTGTGAACACCCGCGAGTCTGAGTTTGCACCTTTTGTGGTGAATGACTCCTTGTTTTTTACGCAAAAAAGCGGTGACAACGGGTACGTCTTCTCAGTGCCCATGAGTGCCTCAATGCCCAATGGAGCGCCTACCAAGGTAAGAAGCCTCATCAACAAGGAGAACGCGTTCAACGCAGGCTACAAGCGCATAGGCGAAAAGCAGCTATGGATAACCCGCACGCCAGACGGTGTGCATACGGCCTATATCCTGGAGCCGGCACCCATCATTGTGCCGCCGGTGGTTGAGCCTACGCCAGAAGTAGTAGCCGCGCCAACCCCTCAGCCCGAGGCACCCGTAGCAAAAGAGATGGCAGTGAACTATGGCCTGAATGAAGTGTTCATGACCTCGGCAGATGCCGCTTCTCTGGATGCGTTCTTAGCCCTGCAGCCAACCGGTGCCACCATCTGGGTGAAAGGCTATTCAGATAGCATTGGACCAGACAAAGCCAAGAAGAGCGTAGCCAGAAAACGCGCCGAATTCCTGAAAAAGTACATAGAAAGATACCACGCTGACCGTAGCTTCAAGGTAGAAACCTCAAGCGATGTTTTAGGCACCGCAGGCCGTGACTCACGTCGGGTTGAAATACACAAGCACGACTAAATGGTGACTTAGTAACCACAAAAAAAGCCCTCTGTGCATGCAGAGGGCTTTTTTTATGATACCTATTCCGTCTTCAGGAAATTTAGGGTACAGAGAAAGGCCGTTTTTAACCTATTTTCTTGAAAACAAGCCAAAAACGGTAGAATGACCTACAAGCGCTTGATTAGAATATTGCGGTACCAAACATCATCGCCGTGGTCTTGCAGGGCAATCTTCCCAGACTGGAACATCCCAAAACCAGGCATCTGCGCAAACTTGCTTTTACTTATTAGGGATTTCCATTCATCGTTCCAAAGAGTAGTGGACAGCACCTGCGTCCCGTTCAACTTCACTGTCAACTGGTTATTATGGCTGATAATCTCCACTTGGTTCCACTGTCCGGCGGGCTTCACCGTCTCTGGGGTGCTGGCAATAAGGTCATACAAGTCTCCGGCGCGGTGCTTTTGTATTCTAGCGTCTGGGTGCCCGGCATTGTCCAGCACCTGAACCTCTGGACCGGTATGCCACGCATAGGGATATTTAGCTGGGTCTTCCTGCACAAAGAGAATGATACCGCTGTTCCCGGTAGGGGCAATCTTCCATTCTAGCTTTAGGTGGAAGTTGTCAAAGCTTTGGTCTGTGACAATGTCTCCGCCTTCAGCGGTCTGCCAATCCTTTTTGGCAGAAGCGTCTAAATGGAGAGCGTTGTCCTCTACCGTCCAGGCTTTGCCAATGGTTTGCTTGCCGTACGTATGCCAGCCACTAGTGGTCTTGCCGTCAAACAACGATTGCCACTCGCCTTTACTGCTGGAATCAATTGATTTTGCCATGGAAGAATCTTGGTAGGTGGATTTACAGGAAAGTAACACCGCCAAAGGAAATAGCAGCAAACTGTTCTTTGATATCATAGCTTTCAGGTTTGAACCAAGGGGAATAAGGAGACCGTTTTTAGCCTGTTTTCCTGAAACTAGCCTAAAATCAATGGAAGGTCAAATCTCCTGTTGATAAAATTCCTTCGGAAGGACCAAGCTGGAAATTCAGAGGGGAGTAAATGTGTCAAGTAAAACCAAGTTGCTTTCCCTGTAGAATTTTAAACTTTCGCTCAGACTAAAATCCGTTTTTGGCTTGGTTTCCAGAAAACAGCCTAAAAACGAAAAGGCCTCACCTGTTTCCAGATGAGGCCTTTTCTAATGCAACTAATTCAACTTATTTCTGAACGCCAGGTACGCCAACGGGTAGCGCGCTGTGCCAGTCAAAGTCCGGAGCCTTCTTCTTGGTTGGGGCTAGCTCATCCAAGGTGTTGGCATCATACAGACGGCCGTTGCGCATCACGTACTGCACCGTGTTGGTGTTTCTAATGTTCTCCAATGGGTTCTGGTCCAAGATCACCAGGTCGGCTAGTTTGCCGTTTTGGATAGAGCCTAGGTCGCCTTCCAAGCCCAGAGACTTAGCGCCTAAGATGGTGGCGGTTTTCAAGGCGTCCAGGTTGCTCATGCCACCCGACTGCATAGACCATAGCTCCCAGTGGTAGCCCAAGCCTTGCAACTGACCGTGCGAGCCAACGCCAGCCAAACCACCGGCTTTCACCAGGTTGTTCACAAACTGCGCGTGGCGGTCAAAGATGTGCTCTTCTTTCATGAACCATCCGGCGCGGCGTCTGATCTTCTCATCCAATTCCACTTTAGGCGTGAAGTAGTTGAGTTTTTTATCGCCGGCCACATCTTCGGTGGCATAGTAATAGTTCTCGGCCCAAGGCCCGCCATAAGACACCAACAAGGTAGGCGTGTAGGCAATCTGCGACTGAGACACAAAGTCAATCACGTCTTTGTACAGCGGGTAGATGGGGTAGGAGTGCTCATGGCCCGGGTAGCCGTCCAGAATCTCGGTTAGGTTGCTCTTGAAATCAAGGCCGCCTTCGGTAGTAGGCATCAGGCCTTGTTCTTTGGCAGCCATAATCACCCATTGACGGTGCTGGCGGTTACCCACCATGTACATCTTAATGGTCTTGGTGTTGTAGTACTCAGAGTACTGCTTCAAGACGTTGCGGGTATGGTCCAGGCTCTTGAGGTTATAACCCCAATAGCCGACGCCCGGTCCGGTTGAGTACACGCGCGGCCCGATCATCTTGCCGGTCTCCACCATGTCTGAGTAGGTGAGTACGTCTGTAGTGGCAGTCTGTGGGTCGCGGGTGGTGGTTACGCCGTAGGCCAGGTTGGCAGCATATACCCACACCTGGTTGGAGTGAACGCCCCAGCGTGGCCACATGTGCGCGTGGGTGTCAATGAAGCCCGGCGTGATGGTTTTGCCTTTCACGTCTACCACGGTGGCCGACGTAGGTGCGTTCAACGTCCCCGAAGCACCCACCGCTTTAATACGGTTGTTTTCTACTAGGATGTCGCCGTTTTCAATCACCTCATCGCCGTTCATGGTAATGATGCGGGCGCCTTGCAATAAAACTACGCCTTGCGGAATGTCACGCGGCACCTCAATCGCGATGCGCATCTCTTTGGCTTTGTAGCCTTCAATCTTCACCGCTTCTTTGGCGCCGGTGCTATCCGTTTTCACGGCTACTTCTGGCTTGGCGTCTTTCTTCTTCTCTTCGGCTAGCTCCAGTTCTCTTTTCTTGGCAAAAGCCTCGTCTAAGTTATAAGCGAAGAACGCGTTGCCAATAGACCAGTACACCGATTTACCATCGGCGGACCAGCTTGGGAACTGACCGCCAATGTCGGTTAACTTCCAGCTTGGGAACTGCGAGCTGGTTACGTCTGCCACCGAGATGGTTGGCGTCTCACCCCCCACGAACGGAATGGTCACCACGTAAATCTCATTGTTAATAAGAGCCAAAGCCTTATCGCCTTTAGGGGCTTTAATCACGGTAGTAGCGGTAGAGGCCTGCATGGTAGGCTCCTTCTCGTTAACGTGGTGGTTGTGGCTCATCTCTTCCTCTAACATGTCGGCGAAAGAGCCATACGTGGTAATACCTTTCACCTTCACGTACGGCTTCTTGTCCGTGCCATCCCAACGGATGGAAATCAATCCGTCAGCAGAACTGTACAGGTAAATGCGGTCATCGCCTTGCACGAAGTGTGGGTTAGCGCCCAGGTTGGCTTTGGTCACAAACGTGCTGGTGCCGCCTTTGCTGGAAACCCAGTTGATGGTCTGGCGGGCGTCAAAAGCGCCCGGGCCCGCAGACTCACGGTAGGTTTGGGCAGAGCCTTTCACGAACACAATCTTGTCTCCCTTAGGTGACCAAACCGGCTCCTGGAAAACAGAATTCTCCACGGTCAATTTCTCTGGCTTGCCTTTGCCGGTAGCTGCTACTTTATAGATAGCGCCGCCGGTTTTCTCATGCCAGGTCACAAATGCCAGGCTCTTGCCGTCTGGTGACCAGGCGGGTTGGGCCTCTGTAAAGTCATTGGTGGTGATGCGCTTGGGCGTTCCGCTTGGGTAGTCCATCACGTACAGTCTGTCCAGGGCGGTGAAGGCCACGCGTTTACCATCCGGAGACACTGCGGCGTCCCGGATTTGCGTCACCTTCATGGTCTTGTCATCCTTGATAGGGTATTTGAACTCCAGTTTCGGGCCGATGGCGATTTTGGTGTTTACCTCAAACGGGATTTCCTTGGCCGCGCCACCATTCATAGGGATGCGATAGATTTTACCGCCGTAAGAAGCCACCAGTTCCTTGCTGTCTGGCGTGAAAGACATAGCCGGCAATACGCCTAATGGCGCCACCGACTCCTGCTCATCACGCTGTACCGGATAGGCCAGCCACTTCTCATCGCCAGATTTCAGGTTCTGGGCAATCAGGCCGGTGTGGTTGTTATAGCGCGTGCCGTACACCAGCCAGTTGCCATCCGGTGAAAGAGTAGGCGTGAAGGCAGATCCGTAGCGAGACGTTCTAGTGTCGGTTTCACCGGTTTCGCGGTCAAAGGTAGAAAGCTGGAATTGTGGCAATTGGGCGTTGTAGTTCCAGCCGCCGGTTCTCTTGGCGTACCAGATGTAACGGCTGTCCTTGCCAAACGCAGGCTCCACCGTTTTCAAGGTCTCGGGCGTTTTAATCAACTGCGTACCAGAACCACTGTCTTTGTGGTACAGGTGCAGTTTTAAGTTGCGGCGTCCCTGAGAAACTACCAGGTACTCGCCGTCTGGCGTCCACTCGGCGGCCTGGAAGTTCTCGTTTTTGCTCTTGCTGATTTGGCGGGTCTTCTTGTTGGCCAGCTCCATAACCCAGACGTTGTCAGAGCCGTCGCGGTCAGAGAGGAACACAATGGATTTGCCGTCTGGACTGAACCGCGGCTGCACGTCCAGCGCCATGCCGTCGGTCAGCTGTTCGGCCTTGCCGCCCGTGATGGGCAGCATGTACAAATCGCCCAGCATGCTGAAGATGATTTTCTGGCCGTCTGGGCTTACGTCCAGCGCCAACCAGGAACCTTCTTTGGTGTTGATGTCTAGGGTGCGGCCGGCCTCTAGCGGCAGGTCTTTTTTCTCTTCCTTTTTAGGCGCGTCTTTCTTTGCGGGCGGGGTGGTCTGCTGCGCGGAGGCCGGGTCAGAGAGCAAGCCTAGCGTGCAAAGCAGAAACACTGATTTGGTCCAGCGGCCTGGGCGGCTGGGAAATAGATGCTTCATGAAGTCAGGTTTAGTAGTGTTTGTTTGTTGTCCTGAATATAAGGAGCAAATGCCAAAATATAAATACCGCTGAGTAAGAATAAGTTAGGATAGACTCGCGAGTGGGAATTCGTTTTCGGCCTGTTTTCTGGAAACGAGGCCAAAAACAGAAAGGCACAGCAGTTGTTTCTCGCTTAGGGAAATAACTGCTGTGCCTAGTTAGTGTGGCAGATTCTGTAGAGACCAGGCATTGCCTTGTCTCCAGCGCATTGTTTTCTTCTGTGCCGATTCATCTGCTGGTGTAAACATCCCCCTACACCCCCTTCAAAGGGGGAATCTGCGTTTTGGAGAAGTCATTGGCGCAGACGCTCGCAGGTCCTGCCGGACGCTACGAGGTCTTTGGAGCAAGCGATGTTAGCGTTTTTGCCCTGATTTCCGAAAAAGAAGCCAAAAACGGGTTGTCAAAAAACAAGGCTTAAGAACCGCTGAACATGCGCTGGTTCATCTGCTCAGAGAAGGCGTCGTTTTCTTGTCTGGAGGCCAGTCTTCTTTGCTCAGAATTGCCGTAGCCTACTTCCAGTTCGCCTTGGTCCAGGCGCTGCATCACAGAGTCGGCGAAGGCGTCTACAGGCTCTCCAAACGTATGCAAGCCCACGCCACCCAAGTCGGTGTTGACGGCAGGCGGCACAATCTCCAACACTTCCACGCTGGTTTTAGAAAGCAGAAACCGCAGGGACACGGTGAAGGAATGCAAGGCCGCTTTGGTGGCGCAGTAGATGGGCGCGAAGGCGGCAGGCGTGAAGGCCAGCCCCGAGGTCACGTTGATGATGGCCGCTTTCTCCTGTTTCTTCAGATGCTCCGCGAACAGCATGCACAGGTGAATGGGCGCCTCCAGGTTAATAGCCAGTTCCTGCTGCGTCTCGGACCAGGGTTCTTGGGTGTCTACCGGGTTCACGCGGCGCTGGATGCCGGCGTTGTTGACCAGCACATTCATCTTCGGGAAGTTTTCCCTAATCCAGTTGTATAACTCTTTCCGTTCCTGTTCCTGGGCCACGTCACAGACCCGGGCGTGCAGGGTGGGGTGCTGCTGCTTGGCCTCGTGCAGTTTGTCTTCGCGGCGGCCACAGATGATGACGGTGCTGCCGGCCTGTAAAAAGCGTTCGGCAATGGCCAGGCCGATGCCCGAGGCCCCGCCAGTCACTAAAACGGTATTTCCTGCTAATTTCATGGTGTCTGTTTAGGTTAGGTAATCGCTTCTAAAACTATACTCATATTCATAGAAAAGGGCTGAGGAAAGCAGCCGTCGTTTTTGGCCTGTTTTCCGGAAATGAGGACAAAAACGAGTAAACTTGTCGCACGCTTAAATTCCAACCAAGTCATGAAACAACCTACGCCCGTCACTCTCACCGGCCAGCACGTTCTCCTCCGGCCCATGCAAGCCTCAGACATCCCAGAACTGTGCGAAGTAGGGCTGGAGCCAAGCCTCTGGGAACTGAGTTTGAGCGTCCTGCAAACCCCTGAGGACATGGCCCAGTACGTACACACGGCCTTGCAGGCGCAGGAAGCGGGCACGGCGCTGCCCTTCGTGTACGTGGACCCGAAGACGGGCGGCATCATCGGGAGCACGCGCTTCGGGAACATTGAGGTGGCCAACAAAGGCCTGGAGATTGGCTGGACCTGGCTAATACCCGCCTACCAGCGCACAGGCGTTAATACAGAGACTAAATATCTCTTGTTGTGCCATGCGTTTGAGAAGCTGGGATGTATTAGAGTCGCTTTGAAAACCGATGTTTTGAACGAGCGTTCCCGCAACGCCATGAAGCGGATTGGAGCCAAAGAGGAAGGCATTCTGCGTAACCACATGGTCACCTCCACGGGCCGCGTGCGCGACTCAGTTATGCTCAGTATTATTGATAAAGAGTGGTTAGAAGTGAAGACGCGACTGGAGCAAATGATGGCCAGATATACCGCTAAATAATCTAGCGGATGCAATTCTGCGTATGAGAGAAAAAAACCTTCCTGCACCCCATGAACACACCTCCGCAAGTACCGTTAGATGACCGCTTAAAATGGGTAGAATCTGTGGCCAGCCTACTGGACAACCAATTCAAAGTGCCGGGTACCAATTTCAGGTTCGGGGTGGACCCCATTCTCAACCTGATCCCGGTGGTGGGCAGTCTTTCTACGTTTGCCATGTCTGGGGTGATGGTTATGACCATGGCCCGACACGGCGCCAGCGGGGCCTTAGTGGTGCGCATGCTGTTCAATATTCTGCTAGATGCGGTAGTAGGTGCTATCCCGGTGCTGGGCTGGCTGTTTGACTTCGGGTTCAAGGCCAACCAGCGCAACGTAGAGATGCTCCGCCGGCATTACGTAGAGGGCAAGTACCAGGGTCGCGGCACCGGTTTTGTGGTAGGGGTGCTGTTGGTATTCCTGGTGCTCTTCGGATTGGTGCTGTACGGCATCTGGCAACTGTTCGCGTTTGGCTGGGAGTGGGTGTCTACCGCTTTCTAATTTCGTTTTTCGGCTCTTTTCCAGAAATTAGGCTAAAAACGCCTTTGCCCGGCGTGGGCTTTGCGTAATTTGCCGCCATGAAACCGAAGGCCATCTTTAACTGGAGCGGCGGCAAAGACTCTGCGCTCGCCTTGCACCGCATCCAACAGCAGGACCAATTTCAACTGCACGCCCTGTTTACTTCTTTGAGTCAGGCCCACCAACGGGTGACCATGCACGGCGTGCGCGAAGAACTCATGCGCCAGCAACTACAGCAGTTAAACCTACCCTGGAAACCGCTGTTTCTGCCGGAAGGCGTGTCTTTGAAAGAATACAACCAAGCCATGAAAACCGCGTGGCAAGACTTCACCAAAGCCGGGGTGACGCACGCCATCTTCGGGGATATCTACCTGGAGGATTTGCGCCAGTACCGCGAGACGCAATTGGCCGAAGTGGGCGTGACCGCGGTCTTTCCTATCTGGGGAGAGGACACCACCCAACTACTCGAGGAATTCTGGCGACTGGGTTTCAAGGCCAAAATAGTCTGCGTGAACGGCAAATACCTGGACGCCTCCTTCGCGGGCCGTGAGCTAGACCAAGCCTTCATAAAAGACCTGCCCGCCGGCGTAGACCCCTGCGGCGAGAACGGCGAATACCACACCTTTGTCTATGACGGCCCCAATTTCAAAGCACCCGTGCCAGTGCAGGTAGGGGAAACTGTGTTTAAAAGCTACGCGCCTTCCAGCCAGAACAGTGAGGATGATTGCTTTGCCGCCTCACCGCCCGCCTATGACACCGGTTTCTGGTTCTGTGATTTGCTGCCGGGCAACTAAAACTTCCGCAAGAAATTAGGAGCGCGAATTTCGTTTTCTAACTAGCTTGTTAAAGGCCATATAGATGTTGACTTATGAAATCCAATAGTGTATCAGTACTGTTGCTTTTAGTAGCCATGCTGGGTTGTAACAGACAGAAGGTGTCTGAAGAAACCCAAATCCAAGATTCTAAAAAGAGTGAAAAAAAGTTGGTTTTTACTCAGGAAACAACAGATAGAATTAAGAAGGCAGTAAATACGGATAGTGTACAGCTTACCGCATTTACTAGAAGCTTCTATAAATGGTATGAGCAGAAGGGACGGAAGCCGGACTTTATACCTGTCAGAAAATCTACTAAAGATAGCGCTTACATGGGCATTGACTGGAAGGCTCATAATATCAGAGTAACAGAACTGAAAAACACAGGCTTCTTCTCTAATGCTTTCCTAGATAATTATCAAAGAATAGCTGAGCGTATTGACCAAAAGCTGAAAAGCGGTGAAGAGGTTTGGCTAGTAGGAGAAATGTCGCCTTTTGGACCAGATGCAAATGCCTGGTGCAATTGCCAAGACACCAAGGAAAAATATTGGGAGACGTTGACTATACAAGATTTTCAGAGAGGGTCTGGTAAAGCGACTTTTCAATGGACGTGGGGAGACGCTTTTACTTATGCAATTAAAACAGAGCATGTGCAGAATAAATGGTTCATTTCTGAAATGGAAGGATTCCAGTTTGAAAATTATTTCGGAATAGACCAAGCAAGGCCTGAGTAGTTATTTGAGACTGTCACCGGCTAAAGACAACCACAAAACTATAGTAGGTTTTCGTTTTTGGCCTGTTTTCCTGAAATGAGGCCAAAAATGCGTAGCTTCCTGTGTTAATCCAGAGCCTGTATGCTGTATTTTATATTAAAGTCCCTCTTCCGGATTGCCCTGCGCGTGTTCTTTAGGCGGTTCACGGTCAACAATAAGCACCTGCTGTTCTCAGAGGGGCCGTTGATTGTAGTCTCCAACCACCCCAACACGCTCATGGACCCCGTGGTGACCGCCTCGCTCATGAAGCAGGACATCTACTTTCTGGCTAAGAGCAGTTTCTTTAAACCGGGCATCCAGGGCTGGCTGTTCTCCAAGCTATTCATGATACCCGTTTACCGCCGCGAAGACGTGGGCGACGGCGGCACCGCGCAGAACGATGCCACCTTTGTCAAGTGCTACGAGTTCCTGGGAAAGGGCGGCACGCTCATGGTATTCCCAGAGGGCAACAGTTTTATGCAGCGCCGCCTGCGTCCGCTCAAGACCGGCACCGCCCGCATTGCCTTGGGCGCCGAGGCCCAGCATGACTTCCATCTGGGCGTGCGCATCATTCCGGTAGGGCTTAACTACTCAGACCCGTCCCGGTTCAGGAGCGAAGTGTTTGTGAACGTGGGCGAGCCCATTCATGTCAAGGAGTTCAAAGACGCGTATCTGCAAGATCCTTTCAAAGCGGCTCACGCCTTAACGGACCATCTCAAAGAACGCCTGGAAGATTTGGTCATCCACACCGAAACCGACGAAGAAGACCTCTTGGCCCGGCAAGTGGAAGCCGTCTACCAAGACACCCTAGCCGAGGAGCTGGACCTGGCCAAGTCAGACCCGCAGGAGCGCTTCTTAATCACCAAAGGCATTGTGCAGAGCATCCAGCATTTTGAGAACACCCAGCCAGAGCGGGTGCATAAACTGCGCCTGGATTTACAAGAGTACCTGGACCATCTGGAGCGGGTGGGTTTGCTGCCCAGCGCCATCAAAAACATGCCCAAGCGCCACCACCTGGCTTGGGGCACGGTAGAAACGGTGCTGTACCTGCTCATCGGGTTTCCGTTTTATGTGTACGGGGTGATTCATAATTACCTGCCTTATATTCTGCCCGCCAAGATTGCCAAGTCCCTGACCAAGGATGTGGAGTTTCATGCGCCTATGATGATGACCATTGGCATGTTCACCTTTCCTATTTTTTATGCCCTGCTTGGTTCGGCCGCGCACGCCTGGCTGGGGCTGAACGGCTGGGGGCTGGTAGCCTACTTGGTGACCCTGCCCATCACGGGCTTTTTTGTGCTGCACTACTGGCACCGCGTAGAGGTGGCCCGCCGTGGTTGGATTTTTCTTTCGCTTTTTACCAAGAGGTCTACTATTTTGGCCCATTTATTGGAACAGCGCAACCACCTCATGGCAGAATTAGAGAGTGCTAGAAAAGAGTTTTTGGCCTCTGCATCTGAAAGTAAATTAAATGCGTAATACACTTATCTTGGCAAAGTTCAAGTTGGGTGTGAGATGAGGAAAATCGGGAAGGGGTTGAACAAATAAATTTCAATTCCTGTTGTGCTGGCGAGGCCTTAAACGGCCATTTATTGAGAAGGTTTCACACTGATAGTATAGTCTGTATGCGTTCGTTACTCCCCCTGCTTCTAGTACTCGTTACCCTGTTTTCTTCTTGTGAAAAATCTCCCATGGAAGAGTTGGAAGACAAGCTGCCCGGCCCGGGCATGGCCGCTAAGTTTCTGGCTCTAGGCGATTCTTATACCATAGGCGAGGGGGTGCTGCCCGCAGATAGATGGCCCATGCAACTGTCTGTGCTGTTAGACAAAGAGGGCATTCAATTAGGGGAACCCTTGTACGTAGCCAAAACCGGCTGGACCACGGGTAACCTCTTAAGTTACCTGCGCACCGTGAGCATGCCCAATGACTATGGCCTGGTGACCCTGCAGATTGGCGTCAACAACCAATACCAGAACCGCTCCCTGGACGAGTTTAGAAGTGAGCTGCGCACTTTGATTAGCATTGCCACCGGTTTAGCCAGCAAGAGCCCTAAAAACGTAATGCTGCTTACCATCCCAGATTACGGAGTGACGCCTTTTGCCACTGGTAAAAACGCAACCACCATCACTACCCAGATTAACCAGTTTAACACGGTGATTTTGGAAGAGGGGCAAAAAGCAAGCGTGGTGGTGGTCAACGTAAATGATTTGTCCAAGATGGTCATTTCTAACCCGGCCTTTTTAGCGCCAGACGGTCTGCACTACAGCGCGGCCATGTACGCCCTCTGGGCAGACCGCGCCAAACCCACGGCGGTGAGCATCATCAAAGAATAATTTTTTCAGGTTTCTGATTTTTGGAACAGTATGTGCATAGGCTTTGTCAACTACACAAGTAGCCTCTGTTACAAACTTAAATGTTGGAAAGAATGAAGCTGAAAAAGACTACCCTGGTTGCATTGATGATGTTAGGTTTTGGTGCTGTGATAGTTCCTGCGCAAGCACAAACTCCCGTAAAGGGCACACTGGCCTTAGCAGATACCAATGCCAAAAAAGGCCCTGAGAAAGTGATACGTCGTGAGACCCTCTCAGGCATAGACCTGTATGAGGAGAAAGGTAAGTCCAAGGACTTTATGCTCTCGTTTCAGCAGAACCTGGTGGAGGATGGCGTCCTGACGGTAGCCAACTCTGCGGGCAAGGTTCTGTTCACCAAGTCGCTTACTGCCGGAGACCATACGCTGGCGCCGCCCATGAACCTGGGGGCATTGCGCAACGGGGTGTACCTGGTAGAAGTAAAAACCGGTAACACCATCTATTGGAAGAAGCTTCGTATTAAACCATAGTAAGAACCGTAATAAATTATAAAAGCCCTTCTGAATCATACTTCAGAAGGGCTTTCTTTTTGGGATCCGATCGAATTAAAACGTCAGTTTCAAGACTATTAATTCAGACTGGCCGTCATCGCTGTCGGCTACGGCCACGGCTTGGTAGCCACCGTCCTTTAAGGGTTCTACCAAGGAGATGGACTCCAGTTTGCCTTTGTACACACTGCCGTCTTGCTCCGTGACGATGGCTACCTGCTGGGGTTTCTGTGCAGAGGTGGCAGAAAAGTTAGGCGATAGCCAGCCAATCAAGCTTCCGTATACCTGGCCGTCCAGAATGGCGTTGGGCGTCTCTTCTGCCGAGGCCGTGAACAAAAGCTGTCCGTTGTCATAGGCCGTCACGCCAGAGAAACCGGTTTTGATCTTCTCCAAATCAGGCAGGGCCCAGGGCTGTATATGGCGCGGCACCGGCGCCGGGGACAAGCCCATCAAGAACGGAATGACTTCTTCCATGGCGTATAGCACCAGCACGTTCTGTCCGCCGGGGCTAAACCGTTGCAGCACATACAGAAACTCTTCATTGGCGGCCACGCCTTCAATGTTCAAAGACGCGGTGCCGGTCACTTGCTGGTTCTTTTGCAGGCCTTGATAGAGTGGCGTCAGGCCCACCGTCAGTACTTTGCCCAACCTGCCTCTGTCTATGGGTACCAGGTAGCCTTTGTTCCGGTATTCTGTGGCCCCAGAACCCAAGATGAACAAGAAGTTCTCGCCCTCAATGGATAAGGAGGTGATGGCTTCCAGGTCGGGTTTGACTGATTTCGGGATTCGGCCGCCGGTTACTTCTTTAGGCTCCAGCAATTTGGTCCTGGCAATAATCTTAAAGTTCTCATTGAGGGTGAACAGGTACGGCGAATCATCTCCTATCACGTAATAGCGGTTCTCTACCTTCTCAATGCCAGACGCCGAGGGCAGGTCTGTAAACGTCATCTTTTGGGTAACGACTGCGGAGAGGGGCATAGTAGAAGATTCTGTAGGGGAATGGCAGGCAGATGAGAAAGCCAGGAGGAAAGCCACCAGGCTGTACATCAGGAATTGGATAATCCTTTTCATACCCCCTCAGTACGGGATGCGCGTTAGAAGGGCTTCGTTTTTGGCCTCTTTTTCAGAAAATAGGCTAAAAACGACCTTCCATTAAAGGAGAATTGTGAAGGGAATCTATACCAAGGTCAACTCTTCTAAGACCTGTCTTGCGCGCAGGCAGCTGGCTTCTTTGTCTTTGATTTCCAGCATGATGTCCACGTCCAGTCCGTTCAGGTGCGTGAGAAACTCCCGGAACAAGTCTGTGTCCATGCTGTGGGTGTGCTTGCCTTTGCGTTCGCCATGTGACTGGGAGCTGTAGTCCATCATGAGCACACCGTCAGTCTGTGGGTGCCAGGTGCCGGCGGCCAGTTGCAGGGCCTCGGCCATGGGCTCGCCGTTGTTCAGGCACTCATGGTGGAAGTTGTCAAACAAGATGGGGATGCCCGTCTCGCCGTGTAACTCTAAACAATCCCGAAGGCTGTACAGACGGTCATCGTTCTCCACCACCAAGCGGGCTTTCACGGCTTCGGGGAGCATGGTGTGGTAGGTATGGATGAAGCGTTTGAGGGCAGCGGGTTTGTCGCCGTAGACGCCGCCGGCGTGTATCTGCAGTTTGGCCGTGGAGTCCAGTCCCATCAAGTCCATGACACTGCCTTGGTAGATTAACTCTGCTATGCTGTTGCGCACAATGCGCTCGTCAGGTGAATTCAAAACTACAAACTGGTCTGGGTGCATGGAGATGCGCATGCCGTGCTTTTTGATGAAATCTCCCAGGCGCTTGAACGTCATTCTAAAATGCTCTTGCCAGTTGTACGTGCACACGGCATGGCTGGCAAAGGGCACCAAGCCAGAACTCATCCTGAAGAAAAGAAACCCATGCTCCAGGTTGTATTCCAGAATGCGGCGCAGACAAGCCAGGTTCTTCTCTACGCTCTGCACCAACCGCTCCTCACTGTAAGACGCTAATCTAAACGTAGTAGAAGTACTGCAATCCAGAGACTCATTTACGCACGGGTATCCTATTTTCATGTTACGGTGGGTTTGGGCCTAATAACCACTACCAAGGGCAGATGTTTAAACTTCTATAAACGCAAGGCAGAGGAGGGAGTTTATGAACGTACAGTGCGCTACAAGCAGAGAGCCGTTTTTGGCCTGATTTCCGGAAATCAGGCCAAAAACGGCTCTCTGCGCAATAAGGTAATTTTACTTCACTTCCACAGTTTTCAGGCCTTCCCGTCCGAAGAACGTAGGAAAGTACATGAGCTCTGCCTTGGCAGGATTTAACGTGTAGGTGCCTTTGTACCGTGGCAACAATTGAATGGTGAACGTGTACTTTCCTTTCTGCAAACGGTCTGAGAAGATGGCCACCTTATGTCTAAAGTACTCGCGGTGCGATTCATTGCGGCCCCAGGCGGTTTTGGCGTCATATGAACAGCCCGCCGGAATAGGCACTTCAATCATGACGTAAGAAGCGTCTCCTTTCACCTCAACGTCCACTACTAATTCTACCGGTTTGCCGGCCTCTAGCGTAGCAATGGTGGTTTTGGTATTGGCAAAGGAGGTGCGGACTACAAAGTCTTTGTCTACCCGTGCCGGTTGGGTCACCCATTCATTCTGGTAGGCGGTGAGGTACATAGCCATAGAGCCCGTCTTCTTAAGGGTGAGCGGCTGGGTAGGAGTGAAGGTAGTGTCTACCGGGAATTTAGTGAGCGTGGCATTCATAGAGCCTGACACCAAAAGCTGATTTTCTGCCGCCTGTCCTTTTCCTTTTACTAGGTCTGGAAGCAGGGTTTCTAAGATCCTCGCCGATTCAAAGGTGTTTCGCCAGTAACCAGCGCGGCGTTCGTTCAGCAAGTATGCTTGTATTCTTAGCAGATCACGTTCATGTCCTCCAGCCGCTTTTAGAATCTCATATGCCAGCAACGTATTGGAAATGTGGCTGTCAAAGAGGCTGCTGCGCTCCCTGCCCCAATACATTCCTCCAAAAGTAGTGGTCTGGTGGTATTCGTTCAGGGTGTCTAAAGGTGCCTTCATTTGAAGTTTTTGTCTAAGCCTGGTTAACCTAAACTGATCCTCCAAGGTGAGTTGCTTTTCCTTTTCTAACTGCGGGATATAGGTGACAAAATCTACTTTGCCGCCTAACTGTTGGAGTATTTCTAAACCACGTACTTTGTCATAAGAATCTTTTTTCTCAACATGATACGTGAGGTAATCTATGAGCGGCTGTGCTTTGAAAGCAGTGGCGTAGCCTTCTTTCTGGGCCATGACCAGCGCCTCGGTGACATGTTGGGTAATCCAGAGATACCCCGTGCCATTGCCCCACCAACTCCAGGTGCCTTCTTCTTTCTGGGCTTTCTCTAAGTGCTTGATGGCGCGTTTTACGAGCTTGTCATGCTCAAAGGGTTTTCCTAAGGTTTCTTGAATGCGTTTCTCCCAAAGCAGGCCTTTTAATTTAGAAGCCGCCTGCTCATTGCACCAGTATTCATAACGGTGTAGGGCGCTGATCTCATCTAACATTACCTGCAACAGGCTACTTTGCGCATAGAAACGAACAGGTCCTTTGGCGGGGTCAAAGGCAAGGGTGAACGTCGTGTCAATGGGGAGCGAAAGAAATACGCCCTTTCGTTCTAAGACACCCTTTTTATATACGCCTATGTGTCGTTGCTCGCCGTCTGTAAAGCTGTTGGCCTGTTTTAAAGTGAACTGCAACGCAACAGAATCTGGCGCCACCGCTGGGGCCTGTATCATAAACGTGTCTGCGTACACCCGGCCAAAGGTGAGTTGCTTTTCTCTTACTAGTTTGCCGTTCAGCTCAAACCTGGTTTGTACCCTAGCCGAATCTGGTAGGTAGTTGACAGCTTTGCCAATGATCTGGGCTTTGTCTCCCTCCACCAAGAAACGAGGGCCGCTCAAGGAGGCCATCATGGCTTTGAAAGATAGTATCTCGGTGGAGGTCTGGCCGCTTCGCTTATGGCCATCCATGCCCAGTATATGCGTTTTCCAACTGGTTACATCGCCTGGGAAGGTAACCGTAAAGGAAGCCTTGCCCTGGTTGTCTGTCACCAGGCGCGGCTGCCAGAAGGCATAGTCAGAGAAATAACTCCTGATGGAAGAGGCAGCCGCGGCGCCTTCTGGCAGCTCTTGCTCAAGCCCAGGCAGGCTATTTGCCTGTTTGCCCCGTATTCCCCCATTCTTGGTGGTAATAATAATCACTCCATTGGCGCCTCTTGCCCCATATAAGGCCGTTGCGTCTGCTCCCTTCATTACGGTTGAACTAGCAATGGTTTGTGGATCCAGGTCTGCTACGTTGCCATTAAACGGAAGGCCGTCTACAATAATGATGGGTGGGTTATTCCCTGCTAACGTAGAGGCCCCTCTAATCAAAATGGGGGCGGCATTACCTGAGACTTGGACCCCGGCGGCTCTGCCTTGTAGCGCTTGTTCTACCCCGTACCCAGTCACTACCACCTCTTGTAATTGCTTTACATCTCCTGCCAGTTTAACATCAATCCGGCTACTGTTCCTAACGGGCACTTCTTGGTGAACATAGCCTATGTAAGAGAATAACAGAACGCCGTTGCCGGGTGCTTGAATGCTGTACCTGCCATCTGCGTCTGTAGCTACACCGGTGGTTGTGCCCTTTAGGAGCACGGTCACACCGGGTAATCCCTCAGCAGTCTGCGCGTCTACCACCATTCCCCTAACCTCACTAGCATAACCCAAGAATCCTCCATAAGAGACAGAGGGGGGTAATATACTGGTTGGGGCAGGCGTTGAGATGGGAACGGTAGAGGAGGCATTCGCTATAGCGGTTTCTACGCTCTTTTGTAAGTAAGCTTCCAATGCCTTGGTTTCAGAAGTAGGGGCTTTTAACTGAGAAGGGTTGAAATGCAGGCGCAATTCGCCGTTTGGTTTAACGGTGACCAAGGTGCTGATGTGTCTATGGTCCGGAAACACTAACACCAGTTTGTATTTCTTTGGGAATACTGAGGTAAGGTGAGTTACCTGGCCAGCATACATGGCAATCTGATGATTGGCGGCGTTAGGCTCATAGAAGAAGACAAATTTGGGTGAGGCTTTAAAAGCAGAATCAAGTTGCCAGTGCAGGCGTCCGTTTCCGGCCTCCGTACGATAAGCAGGACGTTCTAAGATTTTAGAAAGCCAATAGTTGTATTGGGTGTCTTTCCATTGCTGTTGCAGGCCTTCTTCTGTGTAAGCAGTCTCTGCCAGAGTTTCTGATGGAAGTCTATAGGATTTGTTGTCAGTAGCCAGAGAGAAATTGCCCGTAAAAATTTTCCTTTCGCGCATTTTTAGTAATCTAGGCTCAAAACGGTGGACGTAATTGGCTTCTGGCGTGAAAGCGGTGGTAAAGTTGCCTATAGAAATGAACTCCATGGTATTTGGTCTGAATGGACCACCTACAAGTA
Source organism: Nibribacter koreensis (assembly GCF_039541795.1). Taxonomy (NCBI): domain Bacteria; kingdom Pseudomonadati; phylum Bacteroidota; class Cytophagia; order Cytophagales; family Hymenobacteraceae; genus Nibribacter; species Nibribacter koreensis. Next base: position 229,727 of record NZ_BAABGX010000003.1, read on the forward strand.
TTCTGTCCCAGGTATTGCTTCGTTGGGAATAATTTCTGCTAGAGCCGTTGGGCAGGTACTGGATAATCTTTCCCTGTTTTAGATAAGTAAGGCCATTGGAAAAGTTCTGTTCAACGGGTACCAGATAATGGCTAAGCATTTCCTGCTCAGAAGGTGATAATTTATTCTTTTCAGTGGCGGTGAACAGATAGGATAGTTTGTGCTGGTCAACACTTAAAATAAGCTTTTGGCCATGCTGTAAGTACACGCTGTCTAGCTCTATTTCATGCTTGGCAGTGCGTAACCTTATGTAATGGTAGCCGCTGTCTGCCGGAAAAGAGTAGGGCGGCACTACATCTGTCCCTGAGAAATAGATGGGTACTTCGTTTAGGTAGAGGATATGAATGGGTACCACTCGTCCAGAGTCCACCACAAAAGGGGCAAACTGGGTAAGTTTGTCTGCAGTAGTGGAGTAGTTGGTGTAAATGCCTTTGCTTGGGTAAAGCAGTTGGTAGTAGGACAAGCTGTCCAAGCCCATGGTCTGGCGCCAGTGCTCCCAGTTCATCAGTTGGAAACCTTTCTCTGGTATATCCTTCAAATGAAAAGTGCGCCGGTCTTTTCTGCTGTGGTGCTTGCCAAACTCTGGCAGATTTTCTGGCGATGTGTCTTTGAATTTAGACGTGAGGGCATAGGCGGTTACATCTACATTAGAGGCGGGTTTACCTTTTGAGTTAGTGACCTGTAGCGTAAAGTTTGTCTTCTGGCCCGGGTACACCGTGGTGGGGCCTTGCAGTGCAATGTGTAAATCATTCTTCCGGAAGGGAGCGTTATACTCGTCACTTTCTACTTGCCCTGCCCACAGGTATTGAACAGACACGTAATACGGCTCTTGGTTAGTGGCTGGGCGGCTGTATTGCCACATGGCCGTGGTGTCTTGGCCTCTGTCTACTAAATGGTTGTTTTTATACACAAAGTACCAGAAAGGGAGTTTTCTAGGATTGTGAATGCCCAATAAGAGAGAGTCTGCAGTACGTTCTGAGTAGAACTGCAGGTTGGCAGATTGATCTTCTAAATGTAAAGTGCTTTCTAACCGACCAGCCGTAAGCCTGTATTGTTGCGCGTTTGGCTGTAGTGGTAACAAGGCGGGTAAGGTCACTTTCTGTGTTTGTAGCAGTTTGCCTTGGCCGTCTATCAATGTTACCACAGCTTGTTTAGGAAGAGACGCCGTGCCCTTCATAAAATCTGCCTTGACGCTGTCATTCAAAAGACTGAGGGTGAGTTGACCGTCTTCTTCTAATACATATCTGGCATTGACTGACTTTTCTGACCTTTCATTGTTTGAGGTTAGAAAAACCGCTCGTATCTGGTAGTCAATGGTAGCTTTTGGAAAAATGGAGTCTGGTAGCAAAAGAGTGGTTTCTCCTGAGCTTTCTAAGGGTTGTTTGTGTACCCAAAGCGTGTCTGGTATGAATTGAACGGGAGCGTTGCTCTGTTTTATTTTTTTAGTCAACACTGTAAGCTCTACCCAGGCATCTGTCAAGGTGAGGCCGTTGGCGTCTGACCCTCGTAAATACAACTTGTTGGGCGTGCCAGCCGTGTGCTCCAGTTTGTCAAGCCTAACCGCATAGCTATTCTCCTTCAGCTCATAATCCTCATATTTGAATCTGGTGGTGATTACCTGCTCTGTGCTCCACCTCTTCTTTTGTGAGAGGTTCAAGGCCACATAAGTGTCCAGTCGTAGACGTAATGAGTCATGGAGTATAAAGGAGCCTTCATAGGCGCCAGGACGAAAGGCTTTCAACTCGCCCAGTCTTTTGGGTTTCCCGTTTCCGGTGATCTCTGTCAGTAGGGTCTTCGTATAGGGCCTTCCATTTTTCTTCACCAAAAAGGCTTTGTACCGCACTGTGTCATTAGGCATGTACATGGGCTTATTCAGGACCAGATAGCCTTTTGGCCAGTCACTGGAGCGGTAACCCCAATCATCAAATAAGTGGATGGCGCTGTACACGTATCCCTGCGGATACCAATGAATCAAACTTCTGGCAATGTCTCTAAAGGGACTCCAGAGGTAGTAGATGGGTTTTCTGAATACAATTTTTTTGAAGAGGGAGTGTTTCCCGCCTTTGATATTCTGGCTTACGGGTACATAATACGTGTATCCGTTGTGGGTAACAGAAAGTAGTCCGTTCTTTTTGGTATTGCCCAGTCTGTATGTTTGGGAAGCCTTGTCAAAGGGGACAGGTTTATTTTTCAGTTGAAGCTGGGCATCCGGCAGGATGTTCCCCAGAGAATCTAGTAAAACTGCCGCAAAATCAACATGGTTGTTAAGGAGTTTCAACTGTGTCTTTGTCTGCGTGAATAAGGTGTATTCCAGATCTGGCCCAGACGCAAGGGTGTAGAGGTAATGCCCCTGCGGCAACTGTTTGATGTAAGGTAGGTTAGTGACGAAGGAGTCTACCTTGGTATGAAAGAAGCTTTGCTTAGCAGCTTGCATGCCCTTGTCATACAGCACTTTTGCCTCTGCATCTGTAATCTTATAGAGGTAGGTAAAATAGCTGGTAGTTCTGCTTTGCGCTAAATGTTGTTGGGCAGAGACCTTGGACGTGAGGGAGAAAAAGCAAAACAGCAATACCCAATAGGCAAAAACGCGGGAGCAGGGGAGCAATCTCATTTAATCTTGTATTTTTTATTTAATATATAGAGAACCTGCAAGAATACCAGTAAAGAAGCGGTATTCCCTCGTTTTTGCCCTCTTTTCCAGAAAACAAGCAAAAAATGCCTTATGCGTAGGTTAGCGGTTTAATGCGGAGTCTTAGTTTGGATGCGCGCCAAAAAAGCCTATTTTTGCGTACAGTTTGAAAACAGAGCGTACATCTATCACATAATCCACTACACATGAGTGTTTTAGTAAATAAAGATTCCAAGGTGATTGTGCAGGGCTTCACCGGCTCAGAAGGTTCTTTCCACGCACAGCAGATGATTGAGTATGGTACCAACGTGGTTGGTGGCGTGACCCCGGGCAAAGGTGGTTCAACGCACCTGGACCGTCCGGTATTCAACACCGTGGCCGAGGCCGTGCAGAAAGCTCAGGCTAACGTATCTATCATCTTCGTGCCGCCGGCTTTTGCCGCTGACGCCATCATGGAAGCCGCCGACGCTGGTATTGAAGTGATTGTTTGTATCACCGAGGGTATTCCAGTGAAAGACATGGTTGCCGCTAAAAACTACCTTAAAAACAAAGCAGTTACCTTGATTGGACCAAACTGCCCAGGTGTGATCACGCCAGGCGAAGCCAAAGTTGGTATCATGCCAGGTTTCGTGTTCAAGCCAGGTAGAATTGGCATCGTGTCTAAGTCTGGTACGTTGACCTATGAAGCCGCTGACCAAATCGTGAAAGCTGGCTTGGGTATCTCTACCGCTATTGGTATTGGTGGTGACCCAATCATTGGAACACCTACTAAGAACGCCGTGGAGTTGTTGATGGAAGATCCAGAGACTGATGCCATTGTGATGATTGGAGAGATTGGTGGTAACTATGAGGCCATGGCCGCTGAGTACATCCGCTCAACTGGTAACAAGAAGCCAGTAGTTGGTTTCATTGCGGGCCAGACGGCTCCTGCTGGTCGTAGAATGGGCCACGCCGGTGCTATCATTGGTGGTGCTGATGACACGGCTGCCGCTAAAATGCGCATCATGCGTGAGAACGGCATCTTTGTGGTGGATTCTCCGGCAGAGATTGGCGATACTATGTTGAAAGCCTTGAAAGGTGAGCTTGCCAACGCATAAGCTTTTCTTTTACTTATAGAAAAGGCCGCTCTGCAAAGAGCGGCCTTTTTGTTTGCCTTCGTTTTCAGCTTATTTTCTGGGAATTAAGGTAAAAACGAAAATAGGTAATTGTAGGAGTTTCGTCTACTCAAAGGCGTTTTGTTAAGGCTCTATTTACTACTTTGGATGTGTCGCTCTTCTCCTTCCTCTCTTTGTCATCCTGAAAGGATCTTGTGGGCGAACTAGAGAGGTCCATCCATGAAAAGACTTCCAGCAAATTCGCCGCCGTTGTTGGTGTTATCACCAACAACTAAAACGGCCTTTCAATCTGCACTTGTTTGATAAAGGTTTTTCTAGCCGCAATAATCCTAGTCATTATTTTTGTGCACGTAGTTGGCTATCCCTGCGTAAGACCGCCCTTACCGGTGCGCACCACCTTCCTTGTTCCATAGCCTCCGGTAAGCGCTCAAGGCCGCGAGGCCTCGTCTTGGCCCTTCGCACTGCTGTTGTACTCTGGGCCTTTGGTCCCGCCTTTCAGGCGACGAAACAACAGAGGCGCTCAGGACCAAGACTGGTTTCGGTTCCAGTCCTGTGTAGGCTGGATGGTTGATTCTGGTGGTTGCAGGTAATAATGGTTCCTGTCGCTGCAGAGACACGCGTGCTGCGCACGGTTTTCTTTATCTGCTGGCACGGGACTGTTCCAAGTCTGTGGCTTGGAACAGTTTTAGGGATGAAGAATGATTGTGGATGACTACAAAATATACTGGCTTGCCAATTGCTTGAACTGCTGAATTTGATTTTCTTCCCAAGCCGCATCTTTGTGTAAGGCAACCGCCATTAATTGAGCCACTTTAGGAGCCATCTTTAGTGCTATTCGGGCATCCAGAAACAGCACCCGAAGCCTTCTGGCCAAGACATCCTCCACGGTTCTCGCCATTTCATATTGCGCGGCCCAAACTACTTCAGCGGCGATGTGAGGGAATCTAGGATGAAGTGGTTGGCCTAAGTCTGAGAATTGCTTCACCAACGCTAAGATTCCTGCTTTGTCGGTGCCGTAAATGGCCAGCGGGTCTGCCGGGTATTTCTCCAAACTATAGCCGTGGATTTTCAATTGAGCGGTATGGCAGGTAGCAGGAGGGAGGAAGCCCTGGGTAATGGCCAGGTCAAGGGCGTCCTCGGCCATTTGTCGGTAAGTAGTCCATTTGCCGCCTGTCACCGTGATGAGGCCAGAGGGTGCTACTAAAATGCTGTGGCTTCTAGAGATTTCTTTGGTCTTGTGCGTATGAATGGTGGGCGCCGCGAGGGGCCGCTGTCCGGCAAAAACACTTAGCACATCTGCCCGGGTGGGCTTGCGCACCAGGTAGTGGCTGGCCGTCTCTAAGATGAAGTCAATCTCCTGTTCCTGCGCCTTAGGTTCCAGGCTAGTCTCATTCACCAGCGTGTCTGTAGTGCCCACCAACAGATACCCATGCCACGGCACCATAAAGAGCACGCGTCCGTCAGAGGTCTTCGGGATCATCAGCGCATTCTCGCCTTTCAGGAAGGATTGGTCCAGCACCACATGCACGCCTTGGCTAGGACGTACCAACGGCGCCTGGGCCGGTGCGTCCATGTGCAGAATACTGTTCACAAAAACGCCCGTGGCATTAATCACCGCTTTGGCGAAGATGGAATATTCTTGGCCAGATTCCATGTCTTTGGTTTGAACTCCAACAACTTTATCCTGAGTGTCTTTGAGCAAGTTCACCACTGGCATGTAATTCAGCAAGAGGCCGCCTTGCTCGGCGCAGGTCTGGGCCAGGTTGATGGCCAGGCGCGTGTCATCGAACTGACCGTCAAAGTATTGCACGCCGCCGGTCAGGCCTTCGGTTTTAATGTTGGGGAGCTGTTGAGCGGTTTCTTGGGAAGAAAGAAAAGCGGTGTTGCGCAGGCGAAGTCTGCCGGCCATCAGATCATAGAGCGTCAGGCCCAGGCCATAGACCAGCTTGTCCCACCACCTGTAGGTAGGAATGATGAAGGACTGGAGTTGGACCAGATGAGGAGCGTTCTCCAGCAACCTGCCTCTTTCCCGCAAGGCCTCCAGGACCAGTTTTATGTGGCCCAAGGCCAGGTAGCGTACGCCGCCGTGCACTAGTTTGGTGCTTCTACTGGAGGTGCCTTTGGCGAAGTCTGCCTGCTCCAGCAACACCGTTTTGTACCCCCGGGAGGCTGCGTCTACGGCAATGCCTAAGCCGGTGGCCCCGCCGCCAATCACCACCACGTCCCAAACAGGTTGCGCCTGCAACTTCTGCAGGAAATGCTCTCGGTTAAAGGCGAATGGCTGGCTTTCTTTCACAGGCGCAGTAGAAGTAGGAGAAGAAGCGATTATTGAAATCCGTTTTTGGCTTGTTTTCTGGAAATCGGGCCGAAAACGGCTTATTTGATTTTAACCACGCGCACCGGGTTCCTGGTCTTGAGGTCTGCGGGGATGTGCGCCAAAATGGTTTCCCGCAGGGCTTCAATCATTCGTTTCTTCAGGAAGCTCTTATGCACCACCAAACTCACCTCACGTAAGGGGGCGGGGTCAGAGAAGGGACGCACTAGAAGTTTTTTGTCCTCAGGCAGGTCCATTACCGACAGTTCTGGCAACAAGGTCATGCCGCTTTGGGTTTCTACTATCCGCTTGAGGGTTTCCAGGGAGCCGCTCTCATAGTCCAGATGCACGTTGCGGGGTGCTTTGGTCCGGTTGCAAATTTGCAGCACCTGGCTCCGGAAGCAGTGGCCCTCGTTCATGAGCCACAAGTCCTCGTTGTCAATGGCGCCAGGCGTGATTTCCTTTTCAGCAAAGAGCGGGTGTTTGGGGTGCAGGTAGCCCACAAAGGCCTCATAGAACAGCGGAATCTCCACAATGGTCTTCTCCTGCAGGGGCGTCACCAACAGGCCCACGTCCAGCATCTCCAGCCGTAGCTTCTCAATAATGGTGTCTGTGACCATCTCATGGACTATCACGTGCACCTTGGGATATTTCTGAATGAAATCGGTGATGAACAGCGGAATGAGGTAAGGGGCCAGCGTGGGAATGACGCCAATGCGCAGTTCGCCGGTGATGCCAGTGCGCTGGGCCTGCACAATCTCCTGTATCTTCTTGAACTCAGACACCGTGACGCGGGCCTGCTCAATGACATCCTTGCCCAGCTCGGTGGGCCGAACGGGCACGCGGCTGCGATCAAACAATTGTACGCCCAGCTCGTCCTCCAACTTCTGCAACTGCATGCTCAAGGTGGGCTGGGTTACAAAACATTTCTCGGCGGCGGTGGCGAAGTGACGGTACGTGTCCACGGCCAGCAGGTACTCCAATTGGGTAAGGGTCATGCAATAAGGGGATGGGCTAGCGGTTACAAAGGCAAGGCGGCGTCAGGGATTGACAAGAGAAAGCGGGCGCAGTAATCACTGTGAGCGAGTCCCCTGTAGCGGGCGCCTGTGATATAAGTACCAGGGCGCGACGGTCCAAAGCATTTCCGTTTTTGGGCTGGTTTCCAGAAAAGAGGCCAAAAACGATTTCCTCTGCGAATATAATAGTTTTTCTCTATAACGAAAGTTATATAATCAATTTGTGCAATGACATCATAAGCCTGCTTTTTCCCGTATGCACCAACACAAACCTAATTAGAACATACATTGACTATGGAATCACATAATGAATTAGGCTTAGCCCGCCGAGACACCAAAGACTTAGCCGTTAAACTGAACGAACTGCTGGCCAACTACCACGTCTACTACCAGAACCTGCGCGCCTTCCACTGGAACATCCGGGGCGGAAACTTCTTTGCCCTGCACGCCAAGTTTGAAGAACTGTACACCGCCGCCTTTGAGACCATTGACGAGATTGCCGAGCGCATCCTGACCCTGCGTCATACACCCATGCACAGCTTCTCTGACTACCTGGCTACCTCCAGAGTGCAGGAGCGCAAAGGCCTCACCACCGATGTAGACACCGTGGAGGCTACCGTAGAGAACATCGGGCAGATTATCCATTTGGAGCGCGAAGTCCTGGCCATGGCCTCTGAACTGGAGGACGAAGGCACGCAAGGCTTAATCAGTGATGACTTGAACGCCCTGGAGAAAACCCTCTGGATGCTGAACGCCTTCCAGGCACGATAAGAGAATGATACTTGTAGGAGCTTCGCGCACTACGAGGTCATAGCACCTAGCAAACCTGTGAGGTTTTGAAAACCTCACAGGTTTTTTGTTTTTGGCCTGTTTTGGTGAAAAGAGGGCAAAAATGAGACAGTTTGTTCATCATTTTAGCTGCGGCTATTCAACGCAGATTCTCCTCTTGAGGGGAGAATCTGCGTTTAGTTAGGGATAATGCCGTTTTTATAGTAGTTTAAATAGACTTCCACTATTGGCACTTGGCCCCAAAACAAAACGCCTGTTGCTACAGTAGCAACAGGCGTTTTTCGCTTTTTTTCCAGAAACTAGGCCCAAAACGAAATGTCTAAGGTCTAGCGTCTAGTATCTAACATCTTACTTCGCGTATGACACAGAGCGCATCTCCCGGATGACCGTGATTTTAATCTGGCCTGGGTACTGCATCTCTTTCTCAATCTTCTGGGAGATGTCAAAGGAAAGCTCCTGGGCGCGCTCATCGGTTACGTTTTCAGCGTCTACCATTACGCGCAGCTCGCGGCCGGCCTGGATGGCATAGCACTGGTTCACACCTTCAAAAGAGTGCGCAGTTTCTTCCAGTTCTTTCAGACGCTTGATGTAGGATTCCATGATCTCGCGGCGGGCACCCGGGCGTGAGCCAGAGATGGCATCACAAGCCTGTATGATAGGCGAAATCATAGCCGTCATCTCAATCTCGTCGTGGTGAGCACCGATGGCGTTGCAAACGTCTGGATGTTCCTTGTATTTCTGGGCCAGTTGCATACCAATGATAGCGTGCGGCAATTCTGGCTCCTCGGGCGTTACCTTCCCGATGTCATGCAACAGACCGGCGCGCTTGGCCAGCTTCACGTTCAAGCCTAGTTCGGCGGCCATGGTGGCGCAAAGGTTGGCTACCTCTCTAGAGTGTTGCAACAGGTTCTGACCATAAGATGACCGGAAACGCATACGGCCTACCATTCTAATCAGTTCTGGGTGCAGACCATGGATGCCCAAGTCAATAGCGGTGCGCTCCCCAATCTCCACAATCTCCTCTTCAATGCCTTTCTTGGTCTTGGCTACTACCTCTTCAATACGGGCCGGGTGAATACGTCCGTCGGCTACCAGGCGGTGTAGGGCCAGGCGGGCAATCTCACGGCGTACCGGGTCAAAGCCAGAGATGATGATGGCTTCTGGGGTGTCGTCTACAATAATCTCAACACCAGTGGCGGCTTCTAAGGCTCTAATGTTACGTCCTTCACGACCGATAATCTTCCCTTTGATGTCATCAGACTCAATGTTGAAGATAGAGACGCAGTTCTCAATGGCGTGCTCGGCGGCGGTGCGCTGGATGGTCTCAATCACCACCTTCTTGGCTTCTTTGGTAGCGGTAAGTTTGGCTTCGGCTACAATGTCTTTGATGTAGGAAGAAGCGCGGGTAGAGGCTTCAGACTTGAGGCTTTCTACTAGTTGCTCGCGAGCTTCCTCGGCAGACAAGTTAGCAATGCGCTCCAGTTTGCTCAGAATCTCGTGGTGGTCTTTGTCTACCTTGTTTTGCTTCTCGCGGTACTGGGCCTCTAATTCCTCTTTGCGCTGGTCAATGCCTTCTAGTTGCTTGTTCAGCTTTTCGCGGACGGCGTCAGTTTCCTGCTCTTTTTTCTTGAGGTCTTCCAGTTGCTTGGTCACCAGCACTTCGCGCTGCTTTACCTTGGCCTCGTTCTGGATGATGATGTTTTTCTTGTGGTTGGCTTGTTCTTCGTGCTCGGCTTTCAGCTTTAAGAAATGCTCCTTGGCTTCCAGCATCTTCTCCTTTTTCTGGCTTTCGGCGCGGGCCTCTGCGTCCCGGATGATTTGCTGGGCGCGTTGCTTGGCCTGGGTCTCCTGGTCCTGGAACAGCTTGACCAGCAGCACGCGGCCAATGAAGAAGCCGATGCCCAGACAGACAACGGCCGTGATTAGAATATAAACGATGGTAGACATGTGGCTATAGCTTTTATGGTTAAAAGTATAGCATTAGACATTGGCCCTAGGCCTCACAGAGAAAGCGCTCTACCCGAGCTTGAGGGAGGAAAGCAAATCATTCAAAGACGACAGCTGCTGTTCCAGACCCATCTGGTCTTGCTGTGCGGCGTCTTCGGTTTTAATCTTATCTGCGGCGGTCTCCAGGGCTATCATGGCCAGCAAATCTTGCTTGTCATGGATGCCAAACTGGTCCCTGAACATCTTAATGCGCTCATTCAGGTATTTGCCCGCCAAACGCAGTCGTTCTTCTTCTTCCTCGCTTACCCGCATCGGATATTCGCGGTCTGCTATCTTTATCTTTATAGATAACTCACTCATTTCCTGATGCTTTCTAAATTGCCTGCGCGTTTTGTTATGTCTAAAAGAGAAATCATGTTCTGTAAAAGGTCCTAATCTCTCTGGTACTCTATAATCTAAAGGGAACGTGCACGGGGCACGAAGTCTAAAATGGACATCAACAAACCGCGTCCAGACACTTGGGTTATTCTCTTAGATACGCGATGCACTTGTCAATCTCTCGCAGGTACTCGTTTATCTTCAGCTTCAGCTCTGTGGAACTGGCAGTGTCTACTGCTATGGTTTGTACAATTTTACTAATATTATCTTGATTCTGAAAATTTTTTATCTCAGTCTCTTTTTCCTGTATCACTTGCTGCAGACGCGCAATTTCTTGGTGGGCGGCCTGTAGTCTGTCCTGCCCGGCCTGGTATTGCTCCACCAACGCATGGACTTTGGCCTCAATGTTCTGGATTTGATGAAGATAGCTGCTCGCTTTCATATTACTTCCGGATGACGGCGCCCAATTGGTGTTCAAACTGCTGCATTAATCGGCCCATGGTGGAGTCAATGACTTTGTCTATGAGCGTCTGCTGTTTGTCCTGCAACGTGAAGCTCACCGCAATGGCCTTCTTACCGCTCTCAATCTTGTCGCCCTCATACACGTCAAAGGCGTTCACGTCCTGCAACAGCTTGCGCTCTGTGCGCTGGGCCACTTGCTTAATCTGCTCAAAGGTAACGGCTTTATCCACAACCAAAGATAAATCTCGGCGCACCTCCGGGAACTTGGACAGCTCCTCAAACACCAGCTTGTCTTTGTAGTTGCGCAGCAAGTAGTCCCAGTTGAGCTCGGCGTACCAAACCTGCTCTTTCACGTCGGCCTGCTTGCACACGCTTTCTTTCACCAGACCCACGTGCGCCAGGGTGATGTCGCCTTTGTGGTAGGTCACCCCGCCGGCCAGATACGGGTGCTCGGTGGGCTTGGTGGTGAAATTGTTCTGGCGGCAAAGCGTGAGGGTCTGTTGTACCTGCGTGGCCAAATCATGGAACGAGGCTTTGGCACTGGCCTGTTGCCAGCTTTCTGCGGCCTTATTGCCGGTCATGAACAGCACCAAATAGTTATTCTCCTTGTACTTCTCACCGTCTTTGCGGTAGACCTTGCCCAGTTCAAACACTTTGAGGTCGCGCTGGCGGCGGTTGATGTTATGGCGCAGCACTTCCAGGCCAGAATACACCAGCGTCAGGCGCATGGCATCCAAATCCTCTGAATTGTAGTTGAGGATGGGCACCAGTTCTGCCGGCACGTTGCCTTCTGCGTCTTTGTAGTAGTTGGAGTTTGTCAAGGAGTTGGTGAACATCTCCAGGTAGCCGTTGGCGGCCAACGCGTCGGCCACGCGGCTGGTGATAATCTCCGGGTCCGGGTTAGGGAACTTGGCCAGGAAGTCGGCGGCCAGGTTCTCACTCAGGATGATGTTGTTGTAGCCATAGATTCTGAGGATTTCCTCTACCACATCGGCCTCGCGGGTCACGTCTACCTTATAGGCCGGAATGGACAAGGCCAACTGTTCCTCGTTCTCGCTGGTGATTTCAATGCCCAGGTTGGTCAAAATAGCTTTGATGTGCGCCGGCTCGATGTACTGGCCAATGAGTTGCTGCACGCGGCTGTAGCGCAAGGTAATTTGCTGCGGCTGGATAGGCTGCGGGTACACGTCCACAATCTCTGAAGAGATAACCCCGCCGGCAATCTCCTGGATTAACAAGGCCGCTCTTTTCAAAGCCAGAATCACCATGTCTGGGTCAGTGCCGCGCTCAAACCTGAATGACGAGTCGGTCTTGATGCCGTGCACCTGCGAAGTTTTCCGGATGCCCGCTGGCGCGAAATAAGCACTCTCCAGGAAGATATTCTGTGTCTGCTCAGTCACACCCGCCTGCAATCCTCCGAATACCCCGGCCAACACCATTGGTTCTTCAGCGTTGCTGATGGTCAGGTCCTCGGCGCGCAAAGTGCGTTCTACGCTGTCCAGCGTGGTGAATTTGGCGCCTTCAGAAGCGTTCTTCACGATGATTTTTCCGCCTTTGATTTTGGCGGCGTCAAACGCGTGCAAGGGCTGACCCAACTCATGCAATACATAGTTGGTGGCGTCCACCACGTTGTTGATGGGCGACAGGCCGATGGCGCGCAGTCTGCGTTGCAACCAGGCCGGAGAGTCCTGCACGGTCACGCCTGAGATAGTGACGCCCGCATAGCGTGGGCAGGCTTCTGTATTTTCTACTTCCACCGTGATAGGCAGAGACGTATTGGCTACTGTGAAACCGCTCACTTCTGGCAGTTGGTAGGGTGCATTTAGTAAGGCTTGTAAGTCGCGGGCCACGCCCAGATGCGAGGCGGCATCGGCACGGTTGGGCGTCAGGCCAATCTCAAAGACCTCATCCGAAGCCAAGCCGAAGTACTGGGCGGCCGGCGTACCGTTTGGTAAATCTGTGTCCAAGACCATAATGCCGGCGTGTGAAGAACCTACGCCAATCTCGTCCTCGGCGCAAATCATGCCTTCAGACACGGCTCCGCGTATTTTTGATTTCTTGATTTGGAACGGCTCGCCGCCCGCTGGGTATAAGGTGGCGCCCACGGTGGCAATGACCACTTTCTGACCGGCCGCCACGTTGGGCGCCCCGCAGACAATGTGCTTGGGCTCGCCGTCGCCTACGTCTACCGTGGTTACGCTCAGCTTGTCGGCGTCTGGGTGTTTGGCGCAGGTGAGCACTTCTCCAATCACAATTCCTTGTAAACCGCCGGGCACTACCTCAAAGGTCTCAATGCCTTCTACCTCCAGACCAGCGTCTGTCAGGAATTGGCCAATCTCTTGGGCGGGTTTGTCTGTGGGGAAAAGTTGCTTCAGCCAGTCAAATGATATGCGCATGGTGTTGTTTGTCTCTCAAGGTGTTAGGGGTGCGGTGAATTGCACCTGTGGCCGTTTTTGGGCTACAATTTTCAAAATTACCAAAAACTGGGGAAGATGGGATGGATTTTTTATTGGTCAGGAGTTTAGAGTTGTGGGTCCAGCGCCCTGCCTCTCGTGTCTATTGCCTCTGCCAACCGCAGATTCTCCTCTTGAGGATTGCCCAAACGAGAGTTTGAGGCAGCGAGCGTAGCTCAGTAGAGGGGTGTTTTCACTGACAACTAAGAATTCCATCTAAGCCTCTGCCTTCCAACATCTACTTAGTAAACCTTTTCTTTCTTACTTTCTGCCCGCGTTTGTCACTTTTCTCCTTGATGAGAAAAGTAACCAAAAGAATCAAGAAGAAAAGAAACTCGCTGACGCTCAGACAGCTTTTCTTCGAGTTGTGTACCAGGCCGGCGTGATTCGTTTCATTGTAGGCTTAGGCCAATGCCAATGGATAGGCCACTGCTTTCTCCCTCTGTCAAAGAGACTTAAACTGACCAGTCTCTTTTCACTCGGTCAAGGGCCGGCGGACTGCTGGTTGGGAAGTTGCAATGCCTTCATCGCCCTTCGGGCGGTAATTTCTGAGGCTGATGTAGAGACAACGGCACCGCCTTGTCTCCCGCGCATTGCCTTCTTCTGCTGACCTCATGGTCTTTCGTAGCTTCAATGACCTCGTAGCGTGCAAAGCTCCTACGAGTGTCTCTGCCAACAACCGTTTTTGGCCTAATTCCCAGAAAGTAGCCCAAAAACGAAACAGCCGCGCCCTAAAAAGAAAGCGGCTGTTCTAAAATATCTGACACTCGCGACTCAAGACTCAGAACTCGCGACTATTTAAAGTTCTTCTCGCCGGCGGGGATTTTGACTTTCAGGCGGTTTTCTGCGGGGGGCATGGGACAGACGAACTCAGGGTTGTAGGCGCAGAAAGGGTTGTAGGCGCGGTTGAAGTCCAGGACGATGTTGCTTCCGGTGGGGATGGCGTCCAGGTAGCGGCCGCCGCCGTAGGTGTCAAAACCGTTGGTCTGGTCGGTGAAGGGGATGAAAAGCGAGTCTGAGGTGGCGCCGGCTTTTTGGTACAACGTAAGCGTGTGCTCCTGGCCGTCCAGTTCAAAGGTGGCCTTGCCTTTCACGTGGTAAGGCTCTTTGGTGCCGCCGGTCATGGCCATGGCAATAGGTTCAGGACGTTCCTCGGGGGTAAAGTCAGCCGTGATTTCATAGTCGCGGTCGGGGGCATAGTAGTCCAGCTTGTTGAACTTGCGGCGCAACGAGTCTGAGAGGGGAGAGGCGCTCAGGCTCCGGAACGTGAGGTCCTTGTTCTCTCTGAATTTTTTGACGGACTGGATATAGCTTTCGTCGTTGAAGAACAGGTCACTGACCAGGTAGCCTACAATGGCTAGAACGCCCACCAGAATAATGTATTTAAAACCTTTCATGTACGGTGCAATTGAATACAGCCGCAAAGGTAGAACCAGACGCACGTAACACGGCATGATTGGTCGCACTTTTTAGAAAAGCTTCGTTTTTGGCCTGTTTTCTGGGAAATAAGCCAAAAACAGCATGTTGAGATTTTAGATAATGCTATTTGTTTCCACCGGTAAGGGGGTCTTAAGACTCCCTTCATCCTTTGTCACGAGACTGAAGTCTCACGCCAGAAACTAATTGAGAAGAACAGTCTTTCGTTTTTAGCCTGTTTTCTAGGAAATAAGCCAAAAACGAAAAGCAGCACCCCGTTTAAAGGCCGCCGCTTTCAGAATCTAACAATCAACAATTAACAACCAACAATCAATTTAAAGCATATCCTCATCCGCGAAGCTGTAGTAACTGCTATCCGTGAAGATGAGGTGGTCCAGGATGGGTAGGTCCAAAACTTTTCCGGCCTCCTGTAGTTTTTTGGTGAGGGAGATGTCGGCGGCGCTGGGTTTGAGTTGGCCAGATGGATGGTTGTGCACCAGAATCATGGCGCTGGCCAGGTTTTCCAGGGCGTGCTTGAAGATGATTTTAGGGTCGGCCACGGTGCCGGCCACGCCGCCGCTGCTTATTTGAATTTTCTTCATGATGGCGTTGGCGCGGTTGAGCAGGATAATCCAGAACTCCTCGTGCGGCAAATCCAACAGGTGCGGGCGCATGTAGTTGTAAATGTCCGTGGAGCAGGTGATTTTGGTGAGTTGGGTGGCTGTGGCTTCCTTGCGTCTCCGGCCCAGTTCCAGGGCGCTCACAATGGTGATGGCCTTGGCTTCGCCGATGCCTTTGTGCTTTTTGAGCTCGTTGACGGTGAGCTTGGCCAGGGCGTTTAAGTCATGGTCCACTGCTTTCAGAATAAGTTTGGCTACGTCTACGGCGCTAAGGCTGGGCGTGCCCGACCCAATTAAAATGCCAATCAGTTCTGCGTCTGAAAGCGCGGCGCGTCCTTTTAAAAGCAGTTTTTCGCGCGGCCGGTCTTCTTCGGCCCAGGATTTAATGGTGAGTGGGGCAGGCGCGTAGACGGTAGACATAAGGATTCTGGTTATTTTTGCAGATAAATCAGGCTAAAATTGTCCTGTTAAGCGTTGAGCGGTAGAAATAGTTCACCGTCCGTATTCTTTTCGCGTACCAGAACGCGGGTAGCCTTATAAGCAGGCTATCTAGTTCATTTAAAATTACCTATGACCCGATTAATCATAACCCTCATCCTGATTCTACTCCTAGACGTGTACGTCTTCCAGGCAGTAAGAACGGTGATGATGGGTTCTTCGCCGCTTTTTAAGAAAAGCGCCTATTTCATTTACTGGGCCTTGAGTCTGTTCACGCTGGGAACCATCTTGCTGGCCATGTTCACCCGCGGCACCGCACCAAATCCCATGCGCATGCAGGTGGCCAACATCCTATTCATCTTCTTCGTGTCAAAGGCGGTCATTGTGCTGTTTCTGCTGGTAGATGACCTGGTGCGACTGGTGCAGCTTATCTCCAACACCGTGAGAGGGCCAGAGAAACTGCAGTTTAACTTGGGCAGACATAAGTTTCTGAGCCAGATGGCGCTGGTGATGGGTGCCATTCCGCTGGGTACGCTGGTGTGGGGCATGGTCAAGGGCGCGTATGACTACCAGGTCAAGAAGGTGACGCTCAAGTTTCCTAACCTGCCGCCGGCGTTTGAAGGGTTTAGAATGTTGCAGATCACAGACATGCACACGGGTAGTTTTCACTCGGGTGAGCCCTTGCAGAAGGCAGTACAAATCATTAATCAGCAGGCCTGTGACGTGGTGGTGTTTACCGGTGACCTGGTCAACAACGTGGCCGCCGAGGTGGAGCCTTACATTGATACGCTGGCGCAGATAAAAGCTAAAATGGGAGTCTTCTCCATCATGGGTAACCATGACTACGGTGACTACATGCAGTGGGAGACGCCTGCCCAGAAAGCGCAGAACCTGGCAGACTTTAAGAACGCCCACAAGCGCATGGGCTGGGACCTGCTCTTGAACGAGCATAGGGTCCTGGAGCGCGACGGCCAGAAGATTGCCCTGCTGGGCGTGGAGAACTGGGGCCACCGCATGAACTTCCCTAAGTACGGCATCATGTCCAAGGCCTATGAGGGCACCCAGGAGTATCCGGTCAAGGTGCTGTTGTCGCATGACCCCTCGCATTGGGATGGCGAGGTGAATCAAAAATACCAGGACATAGACCTCATGCTGTCTGGCCACACCCACGGCATGCAGTTTGGCGTGAACATGCCCGGCTTTAAATGGAGCCCGGTGCAGTACGTCTATAAACAATGGTCTGGTTTGTACCAGAAGGGTAAGCAGCGCCTGTACGTGAACGTGGGCCTGGGCTTTCTGGGCTACCATGGGCGCGTAGGATTTCTACCAGAGATTACCGTCTTTGAATTTAAGCGAGGTTAATATATAGGCAAAGTTCAATAAATCATTTTTAGCCTGTTTTTGAGGAATTAGGCTAAAAACGATTTTTATACGCGGTATTGACCAGTCTCTAGATGGCTTGGTGCGTCTATTGGGAAGAGGGTTTGTGTTGGGAGAGTGCAATTGCAAGTTAACCTATTGGATTGGCGTTTCGTATGGAGGGTGTGGGGTTTGCGTTGGGCAAGTCTCTCATCATCAACTTAATGCTACTACCATGAAAAAACTGATGTTACTATGCATGGCGGCGGGGGCTTTGACCTTTACTGCCTGCCGTGAGGATTCTGGTACGTCTACTGAGACCAACACCAACGATAGCGATACCCCAGATGCCGCCTCTGGCTCTACCAGAGAGGATTCTACCAACACCACTGCCGCCAACTATAACTATGACGCCGAGTACCGCGAGCGCGCCACCCGCCTGGCCCGTCAGGTGACCGCAGATCTGCGGCTAGACCCGGCCACCCAGGAGCGCGTGCAAACCGTCTACTACAACCGCGCACGCCAGGTAGATGAGCTGGAGCGTACCTATACCAGTAGAAACGCCAGCGCCGGTCTGGCCTATGACACCACCATTGGGGACGATCCTCTGGTAAACGGTGAGATGCCTGTAGAAGGCTACCCCTCTGACCACCCCAAGGCTTACTACACAGAACTGGAGACCATCAACAGCAACGTGGACATGGAGTTGAAAGGCTTCCTGACCCCAGAGCAGTTCAAAGCGTACCAGACCAACCGGCAGAAGTATTACGCTGAGGACATCAAATATGAAACCTCTACCGGTGACAAGATGAAACTGGACGGTGACGAGGCCAAAGTAAAGGCAGGAGATACCAAAATGAAGCGCGAAGGCGATGAGGCCAAAATGAAAGTAGGCGACGCCAAGTTGAAACATGACGGCGATGAGACCAAGATCAAGGCCGGCGACACCAAAATTAAGAAAGACGGCAATGAAACCAAAGTCAAGACAGATGATGGTAAAATAAAGATAGAGGAGTAACCGTTCTGTTACTACCTTTGAAAGGCTTGCCCCTAAAGGGCAGGCCTTTTTCTATGTAGGGTGCCGCCTTTGTACCTTTTCTGCCGCATGAACCAGTATTTACGTCTTCTCTTTCTCTTCTGCTTTTGTCTGTTGGCGGCTAGCGCTTCTCTGGCGCAAACCCAGGACCATTACGTCTGGGTAAGCGGCCAAGTCTTAAAGCAAGTAGACAAGACGCCCATTGCCGGCGTGTCTGTCTTTACCAAAAGGAGCGGGCTGGGAGCCTCTACAGACGGAGAAGGGCGGTTTAGGGTACAGATTTCCTCAACAGACACCTTGGTGTTCAGGGCGCTGGGCTATCGTCAGAAATTGTACGTGCCGGCTTTAAGGAGCGTCACTGAACTACGCGTGAACATTCTCTTGCAAGAGGAAAGCGTGCAATTGAAAGAAGTGCAGGTGGGACCCGTGGCCACGCCAGAGAAGGTGGACCGCGTGCTCCGGAACATGAAGCCCCGCGCCGCCGCGCCCAAGCCCCGCATGAACGCCATGGTGCCGCGCGTCATCATTCCGCCCAAGCCCTTGAGTTCAGAGCCGCCATCACCGTTAATGCTCTTGTCCAGCCCCTTGAATTATTTCTATGAGCAGTTCTCCAAAGACGGCAAACAGCGCCGCCGCGTAGCCTTGTTGATGGAACAGCAAGAGATGCTAAAGGCCATTGAGCGCGAAAACCTCAAGAAAGACTCCATCCGGCAGGCGCGCCTGCGCTACAACCGTTTCTTCAGGGACACCGTGAGCTTCTACCCGCGCTGGTAAGCACGTTGCTAGCAGACCCTTCAGATTTTTTTGGTTATCTTTGCGGCAGATTCCAGAATACTGGATAAAACGCAATTGTATGTATTTAAACAACATTATAGAGGCCATTGGCAACACGCCCCTGGTTAAGCTGAACAGCGTGACAGACGGCGTCAAAGCCACCATTCTGGCCAAGGTAGAATACTTTAACCCAGGCAACTCGGTAAAAGACCGCATGGCCCTGCGCATGATTGAGGACGCCGAGAAGGCGGGCATCCTGAAGCCGGGCGGTACCATCATTGAAGGCACCAGCGGTAACACGGGTATGGGCTTGGCGCTGGCCGCCATCGCCAAAGGCTACAAGTGCATCTTCACCATGTCTGACAAGCAGAGCAAGGAGAAAATGGACATCTTGAGAGCCGTAGGCGCCGAAGTATTGGTGTGCCCCACCAACGTGTCTCCAGACCATCCAGATTCTTACTACTCCGTAGCCAAGCGTTTGAACCAGGAGATTCCCAACTCATTCTACCCTAACCAGTACGACAACCTGTCCAACACCGCGGCGCACTATGAGACCAGCGGTCCAGAGATCTGGAAGCAGACCGAAGGCAAGATCACGCACTTTGCGGCGGGCGTGGGCACGGGCGGTACCATCTGCGGCATCTCTAAATACTTGAAAGAGCAGAACCCAGCCATCCAGGCCATTGGTCTAGACACGTACGGCTCTGTTTTCAAGAAATACAAGGAGACCGGCATCTTTGACGAAAACGAGATCTACGCCTATGCCACCGAGGGTATTGGCGAGGATATTCTGCCCAAGAACGTAGACTTCTCTCTTATTGACACCTTCATCAAGGTGACTGACAAGGACGCCGCCCTCATGACCAGAAGACTGGCCAAGGAAGAAGGTCTGTTTGTGGGTTGGTCATGTGGTTCTGCCGTATACGGTGCCATGGAGTACGCCAGAGAGCATCTGACTGAGAATGACACCATGGTGATTGTGTTGCCAGACCACGGCACGCGCTACCTGGCCAAAATCTACAATGATGACTGGATGAAGGCACAAGGCTACCTGGACTAAGACTTCTAGCACACAAGCCGTTTTTGGCCTGTTTTCCAGAAAAGACCTCAAAAACAGGCTGATGCGTTTTACACGTGTCAGCCTGTTTTTGTATGTTAGGGCTGAAATGTATGTTTCTAAGACGGTGGCATAACTTTCTTTTGACGCTAGCCGTTCATATCCTACATTGTATACCTGATGGATTCACTTCTTTTTCTGTCCTTGCCCACCTTGGCGCAGGTATGGCCCGCCGTCCCACCTCAATATGAGTGGCTCTTCCTTATTGGGGAAATCTTGTCTGGTACCGCGTATCTGGTGGTGGCAGGCGTCCTGTTTTACCTGGCCCTTAAACGCGACGACAAACAACGCAAAATGGTGTTGCTGCTCTTCGGGGTATTGGGGGCATTAGGGGCTGGGGTGCATTTTCTAAATCTGTGGGCAGGAGAGGAATGGTTCTCAACGGTACAGGTCATCCGGTTTGTGATTGGGATCTTCTCTATGGTGACGGCCGTATTTTTATACAGGGCCATTCCCAGTCTTTTGGCTATTCCCAGCCCAGAAAGGTTAGAGAGGGCCAACCTAGAACTGCGGGAGCAGATCCTGGAACGGGAGCGCGCCGAGGATGCCTTGCGCAAAACCCATCAGGAGCTGGAGAAGAGCGTACAGCAGCGCACCGCCCAGCTCATTACGGCCAACCGCGACATGGAGCGCGAGATGGAAAGCCGTAAAAACGCTGAGAAGCAGCTCATTGCCAAGAACTATGAACTGGTGCGCACCAACGCAGATCTAGATGATTTTGTGTATTACGCCTCCAGAGACATCAAGGGACCGGTGCTTAACGTATCTGGCCTCATTGCCGCCATCAAAGAGGAGCTTCCGCCTAACAATGAGGTCTTGGCCAACCTGTTCTCCCGGCTAGATAATTCGGTGGAGCAGATCAACCGCAAGCTCAACAACCTGTCAGAGGTGAGCAGAATCCAGCGCCCTGCAGAACAGACCCAGCAGAGCAAGGTGTCTTTGCAAGAGGTGTTTGATAACGTGATGAAGGATCTAGCCGAGCGGCTGGTTGGGTTTGAACATACCATAGAAGCAGATTTCTCTCAAGCCCCAGAGGTGCTTATCACCAAAGAGAACCTGTACAGCCTGCTCTACCACCTGCTCACCAACTCTATCAAGTACAGAGACCCGTCCAGGCCCCTGCATATTTTAGTCTCCTCAGACCAACAAGAGCGCTATACGCGTTTACTAGTCAAAGACAACGGGCTGGGCATGGAGACCACGCAGTATGAGGGCAAGATCTTCTCCCTGTTCCGGCGGTTCCATGACCACGTAGAGGGCAGTGGCATTGGGTTGTACATCATCAAGCGCATCATGGACAATCACCGGGGCAAGGTAGAAGTGAAAAGTACCGTGGGCGAAGGCACCACCTTCTATCTTTCCTTTGTGAACATAGCACCAACCACAACATCATCATCATCATCAGATAACACCGCAGCACGCGTATGAAAAAGTTACAGGGCATTCTGCTTATAGACGACGACGATACTAACAATTTCCTGAACAACCGGTTAATTTCCCGAATGGACATCACTGACCAGATACGGGAGTTCAGAAACGGCAAGCAAGCCTTTGACTACCTGTACGCCATCAGTCAGGGAATTGTAGACGCCAACTCACCTGAGTACGTGAAGCCGTCACTTATCCTGCTGGACATCAACATGCCCGTGATGGACGGGTTTGAGTTTCTGCAGATGTTTGACAAGCTGGACCCTGCCTTTACCAAAGACATAGTGCTGGCCATCCTGACCACCTCAGAGCACAAGCAGGACACCGAGCGCGCCGCCGCCAGCAACATAGCCTACCTCACCAAACCGTTGACTACTGAGAAGATGGAAGGGGTGTTGCAGGCGTACTTTCCGGCAGCGCAGTAATAGTAGAATTGAGAGAGTCCGTTTTTGGCCTGTTTTTCAGAAATCAGGCCAAAAACGGACTCTCTACTTTACCAGTCAAATTCGTACTTGAGGAAGATGTGCGTGATAACGCTGGCGCCCGCCAGTAACAGGCCAAGGCCAATCAGGCGCTCTGGATGATGTAGATGACTTTTCTGTTTTAGAATTTTGCCCAGCACCGCGCCAATGGCAAAGGCCAGCATCAAAGGCGCGCTCTTGACCCAGTCCACGTTGCCCAGCCAGTAATGCGAAGAGATGCCCGTCAGGCTGGTGATCACCAGCAGAAACAAGGAGGTGGAGATGGCAATTTGCGGAGGAATCTTGAAGACCTTGATCATGATGGGCGTCTGCAGAAAACCGCCGCCAATCCCAAACATGCCTGCCATGGTGCCGGTGCACAACCCAAAGAAGGACACCAGCGTCCCGTTCAGCCTATAGGCCTTGTGTTTAGGTCTGTTTTTCCTGATGAAGGAAGTGGGCAGGCGGTTGATGCGGTACAGCACACCCTGTTTTCTGGCTTTAGCCTGCACATGTGACACCAGCATGTAGACACCCGTCCCTGACACGAACAAGGCAAAGAGCGCCTGCATGTGCAACACCGGTATATACGCCACCAGAAACGCTCCCAAGACCGTGCCCAGCATGGCAAACGGCTGTATAAGCGAGGCCACCACGTAATCTATGTTTTTTTCGCGGTAGCTAAAGATGGAGGTAATCAAGGACGCCGGGAGCAAGGCGCACATGGCACTGCCAATGGCCACCTCAATGGGAAACTGGAA
This sequence comes from Nibribacter koreensis, assembly GCF_039541795.1. Lineage (NCBI taxonomy): Bacteria > Pseudomonadati > Bacteroidota > Cytophagia > Cytophagales > Hymenobacteraceae > Nibribacter > Nibribacter koreensis. The sequence goes on from NZ_BAABGX010000003.1 coordinate 252,279, forward strand.
GAAGATGATGAGGATAGGTACCAGAAACACGCCGCCGCCAAACCCAATGAGGGTCCCGAACGCGCTGACCAAAACGCCAATTACAAAAAGTAAGATCTCTGTGACCAATCCTGTCTGGGTATAAACTAAAAAGGAGCTGATGTTGTACCAGCCCCCTTTTAGCTTACTGCCTGACAAAAGAATAGTTGCTCTAAAGTTTACTCCGCCTCCAGAACGTCTACAAACTCAAACTTCTGACCGTCAAAAAGCCCTTTGTCGCTCAGCTTCAAGGCCGGAATCACCAGCAGGGCCATAAAGCTCAAGGTCATGTACGGCGAGTTCAAGGTGCTACCCATCTCTTTAGCGATTCTGTCCAGTTTGGCGTACTGCTCGGCCACCCAATACCCGTCCTCAGCAGACATGATGCCGGCCACCGGCAAAGGAAGGATTTCCTCCATTTTCCCAGAAACAGCAGATATGCCGCCTTTGGCTTCAATAACCAAGTTCACCGCGCGGCACAGGCTCTCATCATCACAGCCCACGGCAATGATGTTGTGTGAGTCATGCCCCACGCTGGACGCAATGGCTCCATGTTTCAACCCGAAGTTCTTGATGAAGGCAATGGCGGGCTCTGCGTTCTCGTAGCGGTTCACCACGGTCATCTTAAGCACGTCATTGGCCACGTCAGAGACAATGTTGCCGTTCTCAATCTTGGCCTGGGCGGTGAGCAGGCCGGTAATCAACTGCCCGTCATATGGCTCTATGACTTTCACTTTGGTAGCCTGTTGCGCGGGTAGTTTAAACTGTTCCACCGTTTTTACCTCGGCATGAAAGTTATTGATGATGTCGCTGGGCGTGAAGTCAATCTTGGTCTTCCCGTTCTCGGCTACCAACTGCCCGTTGATGTAGGTCTGCTGAATGGTGAAATCCTGCAGGTTGTTGACGATGATAAAGTCTGCCGGGTCTTTCTCTTGAAGCAAGCCTACTTCCAGTTTGTAGTGCTGAACGGGGTTGACGCAGGCGGCCTGTAGCACATGGAACAGCTCATGTCCGTGGGCTAGTGCGCATTTAACCAGCTCGTTGATATGGCCTTCCACCAGATTGTCTGGGTGCTTGTCATCTGAGCAGAACATGATGCTGGCGGCGTGGTCTTTGAGCAGGGGAATGAGGGCTTCAAAGTTTTTGGCGGCGCTTCCTTCGCGGATTAAGATCTTCATGCCCACGGCCAGTTTGTCCAAGGCCTCCTCAGCGGTAAAGCACTCATGGTCGGTGGTCATGCCGGCGGCGGCGTAGGCAGCGGCTTGTTCGCCGCGCAGGCCGGGCGCGTGGCCGTCTACCTGCTTGTCAAACTTCTGGGCCAGCGTTATCTTCTGCATCACCAGGTCATCGCCATTCAGTACACCGGGCCAGTTCATCATCTCAGCCAGGTACTTTACCTCGGGGCGGAGGAACAATTCCTCAATGTCTTCGGGCGTTATCTCTGCGCCAGCGGTCTCAAACGGAGTGGCCGGCACGCAGGACGGTGCCCCGAAGAAAAACTTGAAGGGTACTTTCTTGCCGTTGTCCAGCATGTACTCTACTCCTTTGAGGCCCAGCACGTTGCCAATCTCATGCGGGTCTGATACGGTGGCCACGGTGCCGTGGGGAACGGCCAGGCGCGCGAACTCAGAGGGCACCAGCATGGAGCTCTCCACGTGCACGTGCGCGTCTATGAACCCGGGCAGGAGGAAGTGCGTTTCAGTGACGGACTCGCGGGTGATGGCTGTGATGGTGCCGTCCATGATTTCCAGGGTACCTTGGTAGATTTCCTGACGCAACACATCTACAATGTGCCCGCTTACCTTGAAAAAACGACGTGTGCTCATAGCCTTCAGTTTAGAGGAGTTTTAGGGAAAACAAGCCAGAAACGATCCCACATAAGAAATGTAAGGTTCGTGGTTCTGGCTTTAACGTGTATCTTTGCAGTCAAAGTTAATGGTTTTGAAAAAGATATTTTCGCTTGGTTTGATCTGGTGCCTGCTCCTGGGAGCGGTAAGCCCCGCCTGCACGCGCAAGACGTCCCTGAGCAAGAAAACGAAAAGCTACCAGCGCCATCAACGTTCGGGCAAGGCCATTCCCTGCCCCACAAAAGATTGTTAATTCCTTTTATATAGTAGACAAGGCACTGGTATGAAGAAGATTGTAGTTGCTCTGGACGGGCACTCTTCCTGCGGTAAAAGCACCACCGCTAAGCAGGTGGCGAAAGAACTGGGCTATGCCTACATTGACACCGGGGCCATGTACCGGGCGGTAACGCTTTATTTTCTGGAGCATTATATTGACCTCACCAACCCTAAAAAGATTCAGGAGGCGCTGGCCAACATTGAAGTTACCTTCCATAGAAACCCCAAAACCAACCGCAACGAGGTGTTCTTGAACGGCCTCAACGTGGAGGATGAAATCAGGACCATGTACGTGTCTAACATGGTGAGCGAGGTGAGCGTGATTCCGGCTGTGCGCCGCGCAATGGTTGCCGAACAACAAAAAATGGGCAAGCGCCGGGGCGTGGTCATGGACGGCCGCGACATTGGCACCGTGGTGTTCCCAGACGCAGAAGTAAAAGTCTTCATGACCGCCGATGTAGAGACCCGCGCCAAGCGCCGGCAGGAAGAACTGTTTGAGAAAGACCAACTAGTGCCCTTTGACGAGATAGTGGAGAACCTGAAGAAGCGTGACCACATAGACTCAACCCGTGAGGACAGCCCGTTGCGTCAGGCTGAGGACGCGCATCTGCTGGACACCTCGCACATCACCATTGATGAGCAGGTAGAGTTTGTCATGCGTCTGGTGGACTCTAAGCTGGCACACTTATCAGTGACTAATGAATAATGACTAGTGATTAATGAATAATAGTAAATAAGACAATTATTCATCATTGGTCATTACTCATTAATCATTAGTCCAGCCGGAATTTAATAGAGGCAAATTAGGTTAGTTAACTGAAAGAAAGGTACAGCATAAGTTGTGTATCTTCCGTTCTAATAAAGCAATGGTTTCTGGTTTTTAATCATGAATCATTGGTCATTAATCATTGTAAGGATGAACGTAACCATAGATCAGAATTCAGGCTATTGCTTTGGGGTGGAGTTTGCCATACAGATGGCAGAGGACGAACTAGAGGAAGTAACCGAACTCTATTGTTTAGGCGACATTGTGCACAACAGCATGGAGGTGCAGCGTTTGTACAACAAAGGCCTGCGCATCATTGACCGTGACCAGCTCAAGGAACTGCGGGACTGTAAAGTCTTGATTAGAGCGCACGGCGAGCCGCCTGAAACGTATCAAACCGCCCTGCAGAACAACCTGGAGCTGATTGACGCTTCTTGCCCGGTGGTGCTCAAGTTGCAGAACCGCGTCAAGCATGCCTATGACTCCAACAAGGCCATGAACGGCCAGATTGTACTCTACGGGCAGCAAGGCCACGCCGAGGTGATTGGCTTAGCCGGCCAGACCGGCAACGAGGCCATTGTCATCACCACTGAGGAGGATTTGGACCAGTTGGATTACAGCCGCCCGATTACCTTGTTCAGCCAGACCACCAAGAGCACCAAAGGCTTTTACCACATGAAAGAGCTGATTGAGCAACGGGTAGCCGCGGCGCAAGCCTCTGGGGTGCAGGTGGAATCTTTAGACGCCAATGACAGCATCTGCCGCCAAGTGTCTAACCGCGAGCCGCAGTTGGAGAAATTCGCCGCCTTACATGACGTGGTAATCTTTGTGAGTGGTAAAAAAAGCTCCAACGGCAAAGCTTTATATGCGGTTTGCCAGCGCGTAAACCCGCAAAGCTACTTTGTGGAGAACGCGCAGGAATTGGACATGGACTGGTTCAAAAACGCTGGTTCTGTAGGTATCTGCGGGGCCACGTCTACACCCATGTGGTTGATGCAAGCCGTGAAAGACGCCATACAGGCACAAGAACCGGTAGCAGTATAAGACTTTAAGAATATAGCAGAATATACCTATTTTTAAGCCCCGGCACCAGTCGGGGCTTTTTCTTTACCTTGCCTATAGCATGAAAAAATTACTCAAATACTTTCTCAACGGTTTCCTGATTGTAGCGCCCATTAGCCTCACCATCTACATTATTGTAGCCATTGTGAACTGGTTGGACAACCTCTTTTTGCTTTACTATCCAGGACTTGGACTGTTCATCATCATCTTTTTGGTGACCTTGGTGGGCTTCATCGGCTCGTCTTTCCTGGTCAAGCCTTTCTTTGTGCTCACAGAGCGTATCATGAACCGCCTGCCCTTGGTGAGCATGATCTATTCCTCCCTCAAAGACTTGTTTGACGCGTTTGTAGGCGAGAACCAGAAATTCAACCAGCCGGTTTTGGTCAAGATGACGCAGTTTCAAGACGTCATGAAGCTGGGCTTTATCACCCAGACCTCTATGGATGCCTTGCATTTACCCGACAAGGTGGCCGTGTATTTCCCGCACTCTTACAACTTCTCGGGTGAGTTGTTCCTGGTGCCGCGTGAAAGCGTGACGTTCTTAGAGATTCCAAGCAGCGAGGTGATGAAATTTGTAGTCTCTGGCGGCGTTTCTAAACTATAGAAGTAGTAGCAAGATTCTTGTGAGTAGTCCGTTTTTGGCCTGATTTCTGGGAATTAAGCCAAAAACGGATTTCTAGTTTACCTATTCTTCCCCTAAAAGATAGACGGCATGGCAAAGTATTGGATTGGTTTTTTGGGTTGTTTCTTTTCTGTCTGGACGGTGAGTTGCGGTCAGCCCAGTCCCCAAAAACAGCAGAAGGTAGAAACTACTTCTGCCCCGCAAGATAATGCCAAAGCCGACCTTCAGCTCATATTCCAGGTCTTAGAAGAAAAGTATCAAGGTAAAACACAGTCCCGATCCTCGCTGACTTTCAAAAACACCGGCAACGCTCCCTTGCTGGCCACCGGCTGGAAAATTTATTTCAACGGCTCGCCGTCTTACAAAGCCAAAGACACCAACGGGCCAATCAAAATAGAATCCATCAACGGGGACTTGTTGCATCTGGTGCCTACAGAGAATTTTAAAGCAATTGCAAGCGGTGATTCCATAACAGTAGAGGTAGTTTCTGCCGGACAGATCATCAATGACTCACGGGCTCCTTATGGCTTTTACCTGGTCTGGGATAAAGAACCAGCCAAAGGCTATACACTTACTACCCGTTATGTAAAGCCTACCAAAAATGCAGTAGGCTGGATAGAAGCGCAGGACATCTACCGCCAGAACCAAAATATCCAGAACATACCGGAAGATAAGCTGACCAAGGTGTTTCCCACGCCTGCGCAGTACACCAAAACCGGCAGCTCAATTACGCTTACCCCAGCTACCATGGTCACAACGGACCCTGCTTTTGCCAATGAAGGCAAGTTGCTGTCAGAATATTTGGAAACCATTTTAGGAAAGCCAAATGTAGCTCAAGTGCAAGAGTACGGAAAGAATTCTATTCAGCTGAACAAAAAGCCTGGCTTAGGCGCTGAAGGCTATGAGTTGCAGGTTCTGCCCATGGCTATTGTCATTAACGCCACTACACCCGCAGGTGCTTTCTATGGAATACAGTCTTTGAAAACGCTTATTCCACCGTCGGCTTATGCTCAAAAGCAGACTTCCATCACCGTTGACGGTGTACAGATAAAAGACGCTTCCAGATTTCCGCACCGGGCTTTTATGATGGATGTAGCCAGAAACTTCCAGCAGAAGGAGCAGGTGCTCAAGGTGCTGGATTTGATGGCGCTCTACAAACTCAACGTCCTGCACTTCCACTTGAATGATGACGAAGGCTGGCGCCTGGAGATTGCCGGCTTACCAGAACTTACCCAAGTAGGGGGTAGACGTGGACATACGCTGGACAATCTTCAGTTCTTGCAATCTGCCTACGCCTCTGGCCCAGACGTGAACAATTCTACCGGAAGCGGTCATTACACCAAGGAAGACTTCATTGAAATTCTCAAATACGCCAAGGCGCGTCACATAAAAGTCATTCCTGAGATTGAGACGCCCGGCCACGCGCGCGCGGCTATAAAGGCCATGGACGCCCGCTATTATCGCCTGCTCAATGAAGGCAAGAAAACGGAGGCCGAGCAGTACCTGCTGAGAGACCTGAATGACAAATCCGTCTACCGTTCCGTACAGTACTGGAACGACAACGTGATGGACGTGTCTATGCCGTCTACCTATCGGTTTTTGGAAAAAGTGACGGATGAAGTGCTAGCCATGTACAAAGAAGCCGGGGCGCCTATCCAGACCATCCACTTCGGGGGCGACGAGGTGCCCAAAGGCGTCTGGGAGAAATCCCCATCGGTGCAGGCGTTGATGAAGAAAGATGCGTCCATCAAAGAGATTGATGACTTGTGGTACTACTTCTTCAACAAGCTCAACGCCATGCTTAAAGCCCGCAAGATGTATCTATCGGGTTGGGAGGAAGTGGGCCTGCGCAAGGTTCGGGAAAACAGCAAGCTGAGCTATGTGGCCAACCCGGTACTGGCCAAGGAGAACGTACACGTAGACGTCTGGAACAACATAGGCACCAACAGTGACCTGGCCTACCGCATGGCCAACGCCGGCTACAAAGTGGTGCTTACCAACGTGACTAATCTGTACCTGGACCTGGCCTACCAAAAAGCCTACGAAGAGCCCGGGTTGTATTGGGGAGGCTTCGTGGACCTGGACAAGCCCTTCTATTTCATCCCGCTCAACTACATGAAGAACATGAAAGTGGATGAAAGCAATAACCCTATCAAGCCAGGAACCTTTGCCGGAAAAGAGCAACTCACCTCCAAAGGCAAAGCCAACATCGTAGGCTTACAGGCCCCGCTCTGGAGCGAAAGAATCCTCAGCCCCGAACGCCAGGAATACATGCTCCTTCCCAAACTTTTAGGCCTGGCAGAACGCGCCTGGGCCCCAGACCCAATGTGGGCCACCGAACCCAACACTGCCAAAAGCGAAGCCCTCTATACCGCCGCCTGGTCCCAGTTTGTGAACACCCTCGGTAAGCGCGAACTACCCCGTCTTAACTACTACCACAACGGCTTTCAATACCGCATCCCCACCGCCGGAGCCTTGGTAGAAAATGGAAAAGTCTTGGCTAATGTGCAGTTGCCGGGAATGGTGATTCGGTACACGGTAGATGGTTCAGAACCTACCGCTCAAAGCAAGGTATATTTAGGACCAATCACAGAGAAGGGAACAGTTAAGCTAAGAGTATTTGATGTGACTGGCAGAGGAAGCAGGGTGATAGCAGTGGATAATAGATAATTCGGTTAAAAGAAATTAGAATCTTTATTACAATTAGAATGACTTTTAAGCCGAACCTTCTATCTCTAATAATCTTGTTAATAATTTGTGCCTCATGCCGGAAGAATGAGAATCACGAATTTCAAACTGTAGATTTTGAAGCATTTAAAGTTGACTTACCCAAAACTTGGAGAGTGGTAGATTTGAAAGGGATTGATTCCTATATTAAAGCGATAGTTACTACGGATGGAGACACTTTGCAATTTGATTATGGCTTTTACTCAGGAGCTTTGGAAGAAGAAAGCCCAAAAGTTTATCCTGCTAACTTGAGGAAGATTTTCATAGAAAGAGGTAGAGATACAACGGGCTTTATTTTTTTAGATAAGGAAATTATATCAAGTTCTGATTTAGAGCCTTATAGAAAACAAAGGTTGGAGAATAAAATAATTGATGGATTTAGGGCTAGTATAATGACTCCTAAAAAGGCTGGCACAGGAATAACCGGCGTTTACTTTGATAGCTTAGGAGATGACCCAATTGGGAATATTCAATTGAGATTTTCAGGAAATAATCTAAAGCCAAAAAATAGTGCCCTTTTCTTGAAGTCTATTAATACAATTAGAATTAGTCGTGATACTACAACTTCTAAATGAGTTAATTCTAAGAGATTGATTAACTCCCATTTTCCGCCTCTTTTCACCAAAACAAGCCAAAAACGGCCATGCTCTCTTAAGTAGTTAAATAACTATCTGGATTGAATTCTAAATAATCAGAAGTATATCTCTGTTTTTCTTCCTTGCCTTGATATTCCAATTTTGCACCCTGAAAAAGACTCAAATACCTAAGAGTTCTCATTTGGGTGGGAATGCTGTACACCAAGATGATACTACCAGAATTACTAGGATTAAGCTTTTTGATTTAAAGCCGTTTGAAGCTGTTTTCACTAAAGCTGAAAAGATACACATAGTGGACAAAGCGGTGAAAAGCGCAATGCAAGAAAATGCTTTTGTGTTTCTTGAGAATGACTGGTACAGATGGGACAGTAAAACCAGTAGGCCACAATCTATAGGTAGTGGCTTGGCGTGCAGGCTAAATGATTTCTATTTGATTGATTTGGATAATGATGAAGACTTAGATATCATCTATTCTTCAGCGGTAGACCAATATGTCAATTGGGATACAAACGCAGTATATATCTTCCAGAACAAGAATGGTGATTATCAACTCCATCGCTTTACTGGTTACTTAGTTAACACAGACTTGTCAGAAAGGAAGAGTGATAAAGTTCACTTTAAAACTGTTGTGAGACCTTGTTGTGACAACAATGACTTTAGGTTCTACGATTCAGTACTTAATACGCATAGTTGGGTCATTACTACATTGAAAGGAGCAACGGTGCACAAATCGAAAGTGAAAGAAGATTTTGAGTAAATCTCATTTTCCGCCTCATTTCACTAAAACAAGCCAAAAACGCCGGCGCCTCTCGTATAGAGAAAATTACCAAAATATCTTCCAGTGTCCATCATCAGACTTCAAACGTCCAAGCTCCATTACAGAAAGTTAGGCCACGGCCCCAAGGCCTTGTTGGCGTTTCATGGGTATGGGCAGGAGGGGCATTACTTTGATGTGATGGCGCGCACCCTGCACCCAGATTACACGGTGTATGCGGTGGACCTCTTCTTCCATGGGGGCAGTACGTTGAGTAAGGCAGACCAACCGCTCACCAAAACCAAGTTACAGGAGTTTGTGCAGGCCTTGCTGGAGAAGGAAAAAGTAGAGCGGTTCTCGGTGATGGCCTTTAGCATGGGCGGGAAGTTCGCGCTGGCCACGCTGGAGAAATTCCATGGGCAGATGAACGAGTTGTACCTTATTGCGCCCGACGGCATCAAGACCCATCTGTTGTATAACATTGCCACCTACCCGGGTTGGTTGCAGGGCTTGTTCAAGCGCATCGTGCTACGGCCTACGCGGTTCTTCCAGACGTTGGGCTGGCTGGAGCGCAAGCGGGTAGTGGACTCGGGGTTGGTGAAGTTCGCCAACTGGCAGATGAACTCCCAAGAGAAGCGTCTGCGCGTGTACCGCAGTTGGACTGCTTTCAGAAACCTCACGTTTGACATACGGCACGTAGTCAAACTGCTCAACCAGAGTGATATGGAGGTGACCGTTTTTCTGGGCAAGTATGACCAGATTATTTCGCCCAAACGGCTGGAGGTATTCCTGAAAGCTTTGCGCAAACACAACCTGGTTATTTTGAACGCCGGGCATACGCACTTGCTGTATGATGTGGCTACTTGGTTAAAGAACCACCGGCGGTCGGCCAAGAATCTGTAGGGCGCGTACACCCAAACTAATTCCTGTTTACCTTGTTGCGTTTTTGGCCTGTTTTCCAGGAAAGAGGCTAAAAACGATTCCACCTTCATTCTACCCTCGATTAACGAACAACGAATAACCACTCACGAATCTATGAAAAGACTTTCTACCGTTAAATGGAGTGTGCTGGGCCTGGCCCTGGCGTTCCAGATGAGCTGTTCCTCAGACAGCAACAAGCCTAACGCCAACGCTGAAGGAGAGAAGCCTTCCACCGAAGCCCAAGACACCCTCTCTGAGAACGTCACCGAAGCTCCTGCCACCGAAGCCAACCTGGCTAAGATTGTGCTGCCAGACGGTTTCAAAATCAGCTACTACGCCCAAAAGGTGGTGAACGCCCGCTCCATGACACTCACGCCCAACGGCACCCTGTTTGTGGGTACCCGCGACAAAGGCAGTGTGTACGCCATTGTGGACCGCAACAAAGACAACAAAGCCGACGAAGTCATCACCATCGCCACCGGCCTGAGAATGCCCAACGGCGTGGCCTTTAGGAACGGTTCTCTGTATGTAGCCGAGATTCACCGCATCCTGCGCTTTGACAACATTGAAGACAACCTCAAGAACCCGCCTAAGCCGGTGGTGGTGTATGACAAATTCCCGACAGAGGAGCACCACGGTTGGAAGTACATCGCCTTCGGGCCGGATGATAAACTGTACGTGCCCGTGGGCGCCCCGTGTAACATCTGCCTTTCTGAGAAGCCCGTGTACGCCGCCATTAACCGCATGAACGCAGACGGCTCAGGCTTGGAAGTATTCGCCAATGGCGTGCGCAACACCGTGGGCTTTGACTGGCACCCAGACACCAAAGAACTCTGGTTCACCGACAACGGCCGTGACCTCATGGGCGACAACACGCCCGCAGATGAACTGAACAAAGCGCCTAAAAAGGGAATGCACTTCGGGTACCCGTTCTGCCACGCCGGCGATGTGCTGGACCCCGAGTTTGGCAAAGGCAAGAACTGTGCTGACTACACCGCGCCTGTGCAGAAACTGAACCCGCACGGCGGAACGCTGGGCATGGAGTTTTACACCGGCACCATGTTCCCAGAAAACTACCGCAAGCAAATCTTCATAGCCGAGCACGGCTCTTGGAACCGCACCGAGAAAATTGGCTACCGCGTGAGTTTGGTGAGAACAGACGCGCAAGGCAAAACCACGTTCTCACCCTTCGCGGCCGGTTGGTTGCAGGAAGGCAAAGAATGGGGACGCCCCGTGGACGTAGAAGTAATGCCGGACGGCTCTATGCTAGTCTCAGATGACATGAATGACGCCATCTACCGCATCACCTACAGCGGGAAGTAAGCCTAGAAAAATTGATTCATGAAAAGGAGCCGTGCAGGAACGTACGGCTCCTTTTCTTTTTAAATTGGCTTCTCAACGCATGTGCTCTTTTCTCTTTATCATCCTGAAAGGAACTTGTGGGCGAGTTAGAAAGGCGTTGAATAAAGGAATAGATAAAAGTTAAATTATAAATAATGAGATTCAAGATTTCAGCCCTGTATACCTTTGTCTTGTTGGTTTCGCTTTCTTGCTCTTCCACCACTCAGAAGCCAAAAGAGGAACCCTCAGATAATGAGGTAAAGCCGTCCATGGTTGAACCTGTCTCTAACTTCGGCAGTGGGACTCAGAAGACAATAAAGCTCCAAAATGGATTTGAGATTTTAGTTGGTGGGGAAGAAGATTTTGATAGTTTCAAGACCTATACTTTGTTCAAGCTAAACAGAAACGGAATACAACTCTTTCAGGATACTTCTCAAACAGAATATGAATTTGGTGACAAGTTGTATCCGCTTTCCTTTTCATTTGATAATGAGAAATTCAACCTGTTAGTTGAAGTAAATGATAGGCCAAGTAAAAACTACCTTAAGCTTTTTAAGATTGATGGTGAGAAACTCGTCAAGATAGAAAAGTTACCAACTTTCATTGCCCATGCCAAAAATCTTGATTCTGACAATGAATTGGAATTTGCTGGCTTTTGGGATTATCCGCAAATAAGCTCAGATGAAGATGGCAATAAAATAACTGCTTATAACCCAATTCTCTATTACTACTTATCTAAAAGAGGATTAGAAGTAGATACTGCTTTGACGAAAGAGCGCAATACAGCCATCTATGGTAAGTTTTATGGTTTTGAATTCATGGAATCAATAGAAGTTTCTTCTACAACTTTGACTAACCATGATGCCGAGGTTGAGCGGATTAAAAACTTAAAATAAAAGGAGCAGACAAAGCTCAGAGCAAAGCCTTTTTACCATTACCTACCCATGAATTCAGGACACCTCATAGTTCTTTTTTTTATTCCAGTTGGAATCTTCTTCATGCTGATTAACAAATTTTGGAAGCATGAGGCAAACGACGTGCTTTATTATATCCGACTAAGGCTTTTCTTAGGAGGTCTCTTTTTATTCCTAACTGGTATTTGGGAAGTTATAGACGGAATTGTAAAGCTTCTAAAGTGACCCCAAATATTCACCAACTCAAATTCTTTCCCCCTGAACCTCTCCATGTTACCAGCATCACGTAAAAGAGACAACCGTTTTTGGCCTGTTTTTCAGAAATTAGCCGAAAAACGACACGCGCAGACCCTTAGCTTTTACCGATATGACAGAGAGTCTTGAGAAAAAAATCATTGGCAGACGGGAGATGGTAGACTTCCCCGGGCTAGAGCTGTTTGAGGTAGAAGCCAAGATTGACACCGGGGCGTTCACCTCATCCATCCATTGCAACAACATCCGCGAAGTCACGCAGGCGGACGGTCGCAAGGCCATTCACTTTGAGTTGCTGGACCCTTCGCACCCGGCCTACAACCACAAAGCCTTTGAGTTCAATGACTTCACGTTGCGCAACGTAAAAAGTTCGTTTGGCGATGTACAGGAACGCTACATCATTCGTACTACCATTGTGGTGCACGGGCAGGAGATTGAGACGGAGTTCTCCCTCTCTGACCGAAGCGACTTGAAATATCCCGTGCTGTTGGGCCGTACGCTGTTGCGGCGCCGGTTTGTGGTAGACGTTTCTAAAAAGAACCTGTCGCTCAAAGCCAAAAACAAGAAAGCCACCAAGGCCAAAAGATCACCCAAGAAAAAAGACCAGACCTCATGAAGATAGCGATTCTCTCGCGTAACCCCCGGCTGTACTCTACGCGCCGGTTAGTAGAAGCCGCGCACCAACGCGGCCACGAAGCCGTGGTGCTGGACCACCTGCGCTGTGACCTGGTCATGGAAAAAGGCGCACCTCACATTCTCTACAAAGGCGAACTGCTCACCGGCATTGATGCTATTATTCCGCGCATTGGCGCCTCGGTCACATTTTACGGCACGGCCGTGGTGCGTCAGTTTGAGATGATGAAAGTAAAGAGCGTAGTGGCCTCACAGTCCATTGTGCGCTCCAGAGACAAACTGCGCTCGCTTCAGATTATGGCCCGCGCCGGTCTGGGCATGCCCAAAACTGCCTTCACCAACTACTCCAAGGAAGTTAAACAGTTGATTGCCGAGGTAGGCGGTGCCCCGCTGGTGATTAAACTGCTGGAAGGAACGCAAGGCCTGGGCGTGGTACTGGCAGAAACCGGCAAAGCTGCTGAGTCGGTGATTGAGGCCTTCCATAACCTGAAGGCCCGCATCATTGTGCAGGAGTTTATCGCTGAAAGCAAAGGCGCCGACATACGCGTGTTTGTGGTGAACGGTGAGGTGGTGGGCGCCATGAAACGCCAGGGCAAGGAAGGCGAGTTTAGGTCCAACCTGCACCGTGGCGGCAGTGCTACGCTCATTAAACTGTCCCGCGCCGAAAAAGCCGCCGCCCTCATGGCCGCCAAGTCGTTGGGCCTGGACGTAGCCGGCGTAGACATGCTCCAGTCCAAACGCGGACCGCTGATTCTGGAGGTGAACTCATCCCCGGGTTTGGAGGGTATTGAGAAAGCCACGCAGAAAGACATAGCCGGTAAGATCATAGAATTCACAGAACTGCTGGTCAACAAGAAGGCCTCTAAGACCAGCAAAAAGAAAACCACCGGCGATGGCGGAGATGATCATCAATGAGATAGCCATTCAGCCCGGTGAGAACATCTTAATCAGGCTGGCCATCTCCAGACTGCCTAGCGGAACCGAGATTGACATTCCCGTCCATGTGTTTAGGTCTCTGGAGCCGGGGCCGGTATTGCTGCTCATGGCCGGCATGCACGGCGATGAAGTGAACGGCATTGAGATCATCCGGCGCATGATCAGGCGCAATATGTTGCAACCCGAGCGCGGTACCATCATCGCTATTCCGGTTCTCAACATCTACGGCTTCCTGAACTTCTCCCGTGAGGTGCCAGACGGCAAAGACGTAAACCGGAGTTTTCCTGGCAATCCCAACGGCTCCCTGGCCAGTCGCGTGGCCGCAAGATTTACCAAAGAGATTCTGCCGCTGGTAGACTACGGCATTGACTTTCATACGGGCGGGGCCAGCCGTTCCAACTATCCGCAGTTGCGCTGTGTGCTGGAAGAGGAAACCAACGCCCAATTGGCCCATGCCTTCGGCGCTCCCTTCATTCTCAACTCCAACCTTCGGCTGGGTTCGCTTCGCAAGGAAGCCTCCCAGATGGGCAAGTCCATTATTGTATATGAGACCGGCGAATCGTTGCGCTTTGATGATAACGGGATTAACATCGCTATTGAAGGCACGCACCGCGTCATGCACCATCTGGGCATGATCAGTTCCTCTACGCCGCTCTCGCAACCCAGCATTGTCTGCCAGAAAGACACGTGGGTGCGCGCGCCCAAGGCGGGTTTGTTCAGAAGCTTCGTGAAGAACGGGCAGATCATCAACCGCGGCCAGCAGATTGGCACCTCGGCAGATCCGTATGGTTTTGACAGCTATCCCATCATCTCCCCCGTGAGCGGCTACGTCATTGGCCTCAACCACATGCCCGTCGTCAACCAAGGCGATGCCATTCTACATATTGGGTACTGAGAAAATCATTTGTTGATGAAACGGGAGAGGCGATACTGTAACAGTATCGCCTCTCCCGTTTTCAGCCTGTTTTCTGCAAAATAGGCCAAAATTGGATATGCCTAACTTGCTAAAAGCATTGTTAGATGCCGTTAGTTCTAATCTACTAATATGTTAATAACAATTCGTTCGGGGTCAACCAAAGATGGTTGTTTTTCAGATTTCCACTTGGACGCTTCTGAAAGACCCTGCAGAGTGTTCCCAGACTTTATTACATCCCCATTTTCATAAATATAGTAGGCGTAATTCCACAGCAATCCTGCAACTTCGTTTTCATCCAAGCCGGTAAACTTGATTTGTAAGTCAGGTAGTCCTAATGAGTGCATTCCAATCGTGTCCATTAATATTTCTCCTTCCTGCCCGTCATTAATATTAAATAAGCGCACGTTAACGAGTCCATGTAAATCCTCCCTATTCCTTGTGGCAGAATCGAGCACTAAGTCTTCTGGCAAAATTAACTTTTGGCAATTGAGAGAGTGGATGGCTTGAGGGTTTGTAACTTTTATGAGTGCGCCCAAAAAATTCAAATATAGGTCAGCCCTAACCTTATAATCCAAGCTTCGGCTCATAAGATCACTTATGAAGATTTCGTAATTGCATTGTTGGGCTATGTGAGTAGCTTCTTCCCAATGCCAATTTTGTTGGAGCGAACTTTCCTCAATATTTGATGTCTTTGATCCTTCAGAGTTAAGAAGAGTTAATTGTGCAGGAATGGATGCATCTGACAGGTTAATCTTTAACTCAGGAAAGAAAAAAAGTAACGTATTCCCTTCGCCGGCAGACTCAACACCTGTGTATACTGGTTTAAGTTCTTGTAATATTTTAGCGGCATCAATGCTAGGTCTTTCAAAGTACAACAATCTGGTAGTTAGTACCTCTGGGCTGTTTTGTATTGGTGCAAAAGACTCTTGTGGAGTAGATGCCTTCTTTATAAAATCGAATATTCCCATTTCTTAAACCTATTAAAACGCAGAATAACAGAAGGGACGGAGTTATCCAGCATGTTAGTCCAATATATGGAATAAACCTTCAGCTAATAATACCTCCTAGCGGAGAGTTAGAATAAAATTTGGTTGACACTCAAGATGTTATTGAAAGAGCAAATGACCGTTTTTGGCCTGTTTTCCGAGAAACAGCCCAAAAACGATTTTCTAAAAAACACCTCTGGCTACGGCGGCGGTAGCCTCAGACTTGCTCATGGTGTAAAAGTGCAGGCATGGCACGCCAAAGTTGATCAGTTCCTTGCACTGCTGTATGGTCCACTCAATGCCTACTTGCTTGACCGCTTGCGGCGTTTTGCAAGCGTCTACGGCGTTCACCAAATCTTCGGGCAGGTCAATGTTGAAGAAGCGCGGCAAAACGGTAAGCTGGTTGCGCGTAGTCAAAGGCTTAAGACCCGGAATGATAGGCACAGTGATGCCCACGGCGCGGCAGGCGGTGACAAAGTCGCAGAACTTCTTGTTGTCAAAAAACATCTGCGTGATGATATACTGGGCGCCTAGGTCTACTTTCTGTTTCAGATACTTCAGGTCGGTGGCCAGGTTGGGGGCTTCTACGTGCTTTTCTGGGTAACCAGCCACGCCAATGCAGAAGTCGGTGGGGGTGGGGCTTTCCATCTCCTCGTCCAGGTAAACACCGTGGTTTAGTTGTACCACCTGCTGAATGAGGTCAGAAGCGTGGGCATGGCCATCAGTATGCGGCCGGAAATGAGCCTCCGTTTTCACGGCGTCGCCGCGAAGCAGAAGCACATTGTCAATGCCCAGAAAGTTGAGGTCCATCAAGGCGTTCTCGGTGTCTTCCTTGCTGAAGCCTCCGCAGATGATGTGCGGCACCGTGTCTACCTTGTACTTGTTCATAATAGCCGAACAAATTCCTACCGTGCCGGGCCGCTTCCGGATGGTGATCTTCTCCAGCAACCCATTGCCACGCTCTTTGAACACGTACTCCTCGCGGTGGTAGGTCACATTGATGAACGGCGGGTTGAACTCCATCAAAGGGTCAATGCCCTCATAAATGGATTGGATGCTTTTCCCTTTCACGGGCGGAAGTATCTCAAAGGAGAATAGGGTAGAAGTGGCGTTCTGTAAATGCTCTGTTACTTTCACTTTGTATAATGAGTAATGATTAATGAATAGTGACTAATGGGATGATGAATAAAAGTTTAATTATTAATCATTGGTCATTAATCATTAGTCATTGAATTAGTAATTCAAATTTGGCGACAGCCAGCGCTCAGTTTCCTCCACCGTCATGCCTTTGCGCTTAGCGTAATCTACCACTTGGTCTTTCTCAATCTTACCCAATCCAAAATACCTGGATTGTTTATGCGCGAAGTACATACCAGACACTGCCGCGGTAGGATACATGGCAAGGCTCTCGGTTAAGGTGATGCCTGTGTGCTTTTCCACGTCTAGTAACTGGAAGAGCGTGGTTTTCTCGGTGTGGTCTGGGCAGGCCGGATAGCCCGGCGCCGGACGGATACCTTGGTATTTCTCCTTAATTAGTTCCTCGTTGCTCAGACTTTCTTCTGGTTCATAGGCCCACAGTTCCTTGCGCACAATCTCATGCAGTTTCTCAGCGAAGGCCTCAGCCAGACGGTCGGCCAGGGCTTTGGCCATGATGCTGTGGTAGTCGTCGTGGTCGGCGGCGAACTCTTTCAACAGTTCCTCCAGGCCATGGCCCGTGGTGACGGCAAATCCGCCCACGTAATCAGGCAATTCCGTCTCTTTAGGAGCCACAAAATCGGCCAGCGCCAGGTTTGGCACGCCGGGCCCTTTTTGGCCCTGTTGGCGCAGTGACCTGAAGGTGGTCAAGACTTCTGAACGCTCGTTATTGGCATAGACCTCAATGTCATCTTCCCCTATGCTGTTGGCCGGAAACAGACCCACGATGCCGTTGGCGGTGAGCAGTTTTTGGTCTACAATGCGCTTTAGTAGAGCCTGAGCATCTGCGTAGAGCTTGGTGGCTTCTGAACCAATCAACGGGTCTTCCAGCAGTTTAGGGAAACGGCCGTGCAACTCCCAGGTTTGGAAGAACGGCGTCCAGTCAATGTAGGGCACCAACTCCTCTAGCGGGAAGCCTTTGAATACAGTCACGCCGGTTTTAGCAGGTTGATAAATGTCCTCGGCTTTCCAGTCTATAGGAAGTTTGTTGGCGCGAGCCTGCGACAGGGTGAGGTACTTTTTCTCCTTCTGGCGGCTCAGGTAGCCTTCGCGCATCTCGTCGTACTCCGCCTTCATGTCTAGGGCAAACTTCTCACGGTTGTCGGGGCTCAACAGGTTACCAACCACCGGCACGCTACGCGAGGCATCCAACACGTGCACCACCGTGCCTTTGTAAGCCGGAGCAATCTTCACGGCGGTATGCGCGCGCGAGGTAGTTGCCCCGCCAATGAGTAACGGCACTTGGAAGTTCTGGCGCTCCATCTCCCTAGCCACCGACACCATTTCATCCAAAGACGGGGTAATCAAACCACTCAGGCCAATCACATCCACGTTCTCCTGGCGGGCGGTCTCCAGAATTTTATCAATGGGCGTCATCACGCCCAAGTCTATCACTTCATAATTGTTGCAGGCCAAGACCACGCCTACAATGTTTTTGCCGATGTCGTGCACATCGCCTTTCACGGTGGCGAGGAGGATTTTGCCGTTGGTCTGGCGGGTAGACGTGTCACCGGCGGCGGCGGCGCGTTCTTTTTCTTGCTCAATGAACGGCAACAGATAGGCCACGGCCTTCTTCATCACGCGGGCGCTTTTCACCACTTGCGGCAGGAACATCTTTCCTTCGCCAAACAGGTCGCCTACCACGTTCATACCATCCATGAGCGGGCCTTCAATCACTTCCAGCGGTTTTTGGTACAGGTGGCGGGCTTCTTCCACGTCCTGATCAATGTATTCCACCAAGCCTTTCACTAGCGCGTGCGTCAAACGCTTCTGCACCGGCTCATTGCGCCAGGCCTCATCCCGGACAATCTCTTTGCCTTTGTTTTTAACGGTTTCAGCGAACTCCACCAAGCGCTCGGTGGCATCTGGTCTGCGGTTCAACAGCACGTCCTCTACTCGCTCTAACAAGTCCTTCGGGATTTCCTCGTAGACCTCCAGCATACCCGCATTCACAATGCCCATGTCCAGACCGGCCTTGATGGCGTGGTACAGGAAGACAGAGTGCATGGCCTCACGCACGGGGTCATTGCCCCTGAACGAGAAGGAGATGTTACTCACGCCGCCGCTCACTTTACAGCCCGGTAGGTTTTCTTTAATCCAGCGGGTGGC
Source organism: Nibribacter koreensis (assembly GCF_039541795.1). Taxonomy (NCBI): domain Bacteria; kingdom Pseudomonadati; phylum Bacteroidota; class Cytophagia; order Cytophagales; family Hymenobacteraceae; genus Nibribacter; species Nibribacter koreensis. The sequence goes on from NZ_BAABGX010000003.1 coordinate 271,149, forward strand.
ATTGATGAAATCTACGGCGTAGTTGTTGTGCTCTTCCATGCCCGTGGCCACCGTCAAGATGTTGGGGTCAAAGATGATGTCCTGGGGCGGGAAGCCTACTTCTTTGGTCAGGATGTTATAAGCACGTTGGCAGATTTGGATGCGACGCTCGTAGTTGTCGGCCTGGCCTTGTTCGTCAAACGCCATCACCACCACCGCGGCTCCGTAACTGCGCACCTTGCGGGCCACTTCCTTGAATTTCTCTTCGCCTTCTTTAAGGGAGATGGAGTTGACAATAGCCTTACCCTGCACACACTTCAAACCAGCCTCAATCACGCTCCATTTAGAGGAGTCAATCATGATGGGCACACGGGCGATGTCTGGCTCTGAGGCTATGAGGTTGAGGAACGTGGTCATGGCGGCTTCTGAGTCCAGCATGCCTTCGTCCATGTTCACGTCTATGATTTGGGCACCGTTTTCTACCTGTTGGCGGGCAATGGCCAGGGCTTCTTCATATTCCCCATTTAAGATGAGGCGGGCGAATTTTTTGGAACCGGTGACGTTGGTGCGCTCGCCAATGTTGACGAAGTTGGAGCCTTCAAAGACCGTTAGTGGCTCAAGGCCGGAGTAGGTGGGAACGGCCGGTAATTGGGGGAGAGGACGCGGGGAGAACTCTTGGGCAATCTGGGCAATGACTTTGATGTGCGGCGGCGTAGTGCCACAACAACCACCCACAATGTTCACGAAGTTGTTCTCTAAATAGTCACGAATGTGTTCGCCCATCTGCTCAGGCGTCTCATCATACGCCCCAAAGGCATTCGGTAAGCCGGCATTGGGGTAGGCACTGATTCTGAACTTGGACGCCTTATCCAGGGACTGCAAGTGCGGACGCAACTGTTTGGCGCCTAAGGCGCAGTTAAAGCCTACGCTCAACAACGGCATGTGCGACACTGAGTACAAAAATGCCTCTACCGTCTGCCCAGAAAGCGTACGTCCGCTGGCATCTGTAATAGTACCAGATACCATGATAGGCAGGCGCTTGCCGGTCTGCTGGCTGTATTGGTCAATGGCGAACAAGGCCGCTTTGGCGTTCAAGGTATCAAAGATGGTTTCTACCAACAACACGTCCACGCCGCCGTCTACCAAGCCTCTAATCTGCTCGGTGTAGGCGTCTACCAGTTCATCAAAGGTGATTGCGCGGTAGCCGGGGTTGTTGACATCTGGAGAAAGAGAGGCGGTACGGTTGGTGGGGCCCATGGCACCCGCCACAAAGCGCGGCTTGTCTGGCGTCTTGGCGGTCCATTCATCAGCGGCCTCGCGAGCGATGCGGGCAGATTCAAAATTCAGTTCATAGACCAAATCCTCCATCTGGTAATCGGCCATGGCGATAGAGGTGCCGCTGAATGTGTTGGTCTCAGCAATGTCTGCGCCGGCCTCAAAGTACTGGCTATGGATTTCCTTGATGATGTGCGGCTGCGTGAGGGAGAGCAGGTCATTGTTGCCCTTCACATCGGTGGGGTGGTTTTTAAAGCGCTCGCCGCGGTAATCCTCTTCTTGGAGGTTATAGCGTTGAATCATGGTGCCCATGGCACCGTCTAAGACTAAAATTCGTTTTTGTACTTCTTCCTCTATGCGCGTCATGGCTCTCTGGGTTCACCTGGGTATGGTTACGTATACAGAAAGCGCAGAGGAAAAGTGGCGGGCAGGCGTGCAGGAAATTCCGTCACTCATCTCCCCCAGCACGCTACGCGAACTGGGTAGGAAGTAGCACCCAACTGAATTGGGTTGCTAAGACATCACAGGGCCTAATCCCTCCGTCTTTCTGGATAAGTGCTACAAAGGTAGGTTGCAGATGCGCATTCTCCAAATTGGATTATTGCTGATTGTTCATTGCCGGTTGTTGAAGGTCGTTTTTAGTCTGTTTTCTGGAAAAGTGACTAAAAATGAATTTTGGCACAGACGCTCGCAGGTCTTACAGACGCTACGAGGTCTTTTGAGCAACAACTGTTCAGTGTTTTGCGCATTGTTATTCAGCTTGTGTGAACACCCCCCTTCGCCCCCCTCAAAGGGGGAATCCGCGAGTAGTAGAGGCCTCTGCCACTGGCACCAGTTCCAGTCTTTCCGGCGAGTCGCCTAAGCAGGTTGCCGCCTATGGACCAATAAGCGGTCCCGACAGAGCAAAGCAGATTCAAGAGCCATTAGAGGGACTATGCAAAGGAGGCAAGCTGGTACAGCGCGAGGCGGGAAGACGGGGCCCCGCGGCCGTGAGCGCTTGGCGGAGACAATGCAACAAAACGGCATAAGGGCACCGGAAGAAGCAGTCTTTCTCAGGAACAGCCAACGGAAGCGCACGGCAATGAGTCACGGGAATGACATCCGCGCCATATAAGGGGGCACAAAGCTAGTCAGAAAGGCACTCTGGGTCGTTGGTGACAAAACCAACAACGGCGGGACTCAGCAGAGGAAGACATCAACCAACAATTGGCAATCAACAATCAAACACCGGTTTTGGCCTCTTTTCCGGAAAATAGGCCAAAAATGAAAACCAAAGAAAATGAAAAAGCCTGCGCGAGGCAGGCTTTTCAAGTAGGTTCGGGGAAGCATCAGTTGATGTGCCTCACGGTTAGTGCGCCGTCAGGAAACAAGAAAAACTGTCCCGGTAGACATCCAAAAATGGCATAAATTGATGGCCACCAGAGACAAGAATTCCCGCTATGTGATATTCCAAACCTAAAATATGGTAGTTCTCCTTTTTGCTGGAGAAACTCTAGTAAATAATCGTCAGAATCACTTTTTTATTTTACTCTGCAACAGAGAAAATTTTGCAAAAACAGTGTCTGCTCCGTTTAAGAAGACTTTTGCGACTGCAAGTTAACTTTTTTTGTAAGACTGTAGATAGGCATTTTTGTCAGTGCGCTGACCTACCAGCCGGAAGAAACTGATTGTTTGGTGCTTATCTTTTTTAAGAGCCCGTGCAAATGGGTCTTTTTTTTGTCCATGCTCCTCAAAGTCCTTCACATACTGCTCTCGTATCAATTCCGCGGCTGGTAACAGCTCAGCCGTGGTGATGTTGACCAAGCCGGTTTTCTCCCAGAGCTTCTGCCACCAGGGAACGGAATGGATGTAGTACCAGTAGTCCTGATAGTCTTCCTGCAGAAAATCGGGCACTTGGTCCAGCGTCTCAATCTCCTCTAGAAAGCACACGTCCACCACGCCTATGTAGCCTTCGGGCTTTAAGAACTTGCAGATGTAGGGCAGGTACTTGTCATCGGTGCCAAAGTAGGTATAAGAATCTATCACCAAGACCACGTCAAAAAACTCCTTCGGGAAGGGCAGGGACCGGGCATCTACCTGAAGGGGAAACACCTGGTTCTCCAGGTTCTCGTCTAAAATGCGCTGGTAGTTGTCCGTGGCCGAAATGGCCTCATCTACGGCCCATACCTGCACGCCAAACTCCTTGGCCAGAAAGATGGAACTGATGGCCTTGCCGCAGCCCAGGTCCAGGACGCGCATGCCTTTCTTAAGCGGTATTTTAGAAGTGATGCTCTCCAGATTAAAGAGCACGTTCTCGCCCATGGAATGCTCGCGCACCCAATGCGGATCATATTGCACACTACGCGGGAAAAGGTGTTTAAACTGATGCTCAGGCGACGCCATGCTTTGTAAAAGTAAGAAGTAGAAATCAATGATTTCATAATACTCCTTTCAGGGCGTTGGGTTGTGGAAAGTAGAGGCAGGTATCAGAAATGCACCTGCAAGAATAGCGTCGTTTTTGGTATCTTTTCTGGAAAACAGGCCAAAAACGACAATCAACAATCAGCGATTAACAATTGTCAGGCAAATTGCTGCATCTGTTCTGAGGAGTGCACCAATACGCCGCCGCCGTCCTGCTTGGCGGCTTCCAGCATGGCCTTGGCCACGGTCTTGGCCTGGATGGGGCGGTACTTGCGCAAAGGCCCGCGCAGCAAGAAACCAAACCAGCGCATGGCGGTGGCGGCCATGGATTCGCCTTTTCGTTTCTCCTGGCGGTTACCTAAGAGCAGGCTAGGCTGGAAAATATGGACGGCGGTGAACGGAAGCGCCTTGACGGCCTGCTCCATTTCGCCTTTGGTGTGGTTGTAAAAGATATGCGACTCTGGGTCGGCGCCCAGGGCAGACACCACCAGAAACTGCGTGGCAAAGTTCTTGGATGTAATCTTGGCCAGGTTGACCACGTAGTGTAAATCTACCTTCCTGAAGTTCTCCTTTGAGCCGGCCTTCTTGATGGTGGTGCCCAGGCAGCAGTAGATGTCATCTGCCACCAGGCTTTGCTGCACCTTGGTCAAGTCATTAAAGTCTACCACCAACTGCTTGAGTTTGGGGTGGTCCAGATGCAGGGGGCGCCTTCCAATGGAGATGACTTTGCTGTATCTGGGGTCATCCAGTAAGAGTTGCAGGCAGTGGCTGCCTACCAACCCACTGGCACCCGCAATAAGGGCAGTTTTGGCAGATTCCATAGAGTCCGTTATTTTTTTAGGGCTTGTTTTATCACCAGGTAGTCCAGGTAATATAACAGCTTAACGGAGAAGCTATTTAATTGGTTAGCTTCTAGGGTACTCCTTAAATTGCGACCGTAGCTGGTGTGTGGCGGCACCTGGTCATCATAGATGGCGTTCTTCCAGACAAGGCTCATCTCACTGCCCGGGGCAAATCGCCAGCTGTACACCAGGTCAACGTTGAAGGCGTTAAAGTTTCTGTTAGACGCTGATGGGCTCTCTGCCGGATCTTTGATGGGGAGCATGTTCCCGTCCTCTAATAACAGCAACTTTTGATGATAAGAGGCATTGGAGTAATAATGGCGGGCATTAATGTTTAGTGCGGTGCGGGCATTGAAGATGTAAGAACCCGTCAAACTGTTCTCAATGGTTTTTACCGTTCGTTGGCCAAAGATGATGTCCTTGTGGCCGTCGTCATACACTAGGTTTTCAACAAACCCGTAGCTGTTCAGGCTTTCATTGTAGCCGGTTCTGTAAACGAGCATGAGGTGGTCATTCACGCGCACCCTTGGGCTTACGTTAATCCAGTAGTTCTTCTGGTTATACTCGCCAGCATGGAAGATGCCGCCGTTTACGTCTAAGGCAAATCGCTTACGGTAGTCAGAAGAGACATATGCGTTTATCTCTTTGCCGCCAGGCTGTCTCCATTTGCGGTTGGGTACCCCGTTTTCATAAGACCTGGGCTCGAAGTAGTCATAGTTTTTGTGCGGCAGAAAGGCCAGCGTCACGCCAAAGGAGGTAAAGTTCTTGGTGTTGCCGTTGGTCTGTATAAAATACACTATCTGCGAAAAAGAGGCCGGTTTGTACAGCATGCGGTGTTGTATGCCCACGGCATTGTAGAGGCTGTTCAGTTTCCAGAAGGGCTTGTAGAAGTTGTAGCGTACGTTGGCGGCGTTGTCAATGCTGTTGTTGTTGCTCAGGTAACCCAGGTCATTGATGTCATAGGTGTGGTTCTTGACGCTGTGCTCTGTAGAGAACTGAAAGTTGCCGCTGGTCTTGCCAAACCAGGCATTGTAGGTATAGCCTAAATCAACATTCTGCCTGGACGGGCCAGTGTTTTTAATGTATTTCTGACTTAGGTTAAACTGACCACCGCCCGTGTAGCTGTTTTTTTTGTTGGAGAACCTGCCCATGACGCCAGAAACGTTGGCGTTGTAGTAGCCGTGTCCTCTGGTCACGTTGGTGTTGGTAAATGTAACCGACGAGCTGTTAGGCAAGGTCTGGTCCAACACCAACACATTGTAGTTAGAGATGGGGTCTGTAAGCACCTCAAACTCATCACCGGTCTCTGGGTCACGCAAGGTGGCATAGGTGTTTTTGGTTACGGCATTAAAGATACCCACGCCCAGGCCCTTATTGGTGCGCCCAGATACCTTGGTAGCGTTCACTAAGCTGGTTTTGTCTGGATTGTCTACTATCTCTACATTGTCCCCGTAGCGGTCATGGTCATACTTGGGGTTAAAGTAATCCTGCGGTCTGGCGCCAATGCGTCTGGAGTAAAAGAGGCCGGCCTTGTTGAAGAGCTCGGTGCCTTCTGTGAAGAACTGCCTGTTTTCATTAAAACGCACCTCAAACGGGGAGAGGTTCAAGACCTGCGCATCTGACTGCGTCTGCCCGAAATCCGGAATTAAGGTCATGTCCAGGGTAAAGGCGTCATTGATGCCGTACTTGATGTCCATGCCGCCGTTGACCGTGGTCTCCAGGTTGTCCTTGTCTGCTTGATTGTACGGATAATGGTCTGCGTACCCAGAGATATAGGGCATTAAAGAAAGGCGCAACGGTGATTTGATGTTGGTGATGCCGTCTACTTCGCCAAACTGGTTCACAAAACCCTGTACTGAGTTGTCAATGAAATTCCAGAAGGCGTCCTCGCGGTAGCGTCGTATGCCCCGCCAGAAGTTAATGCCCCAGGTCTGCACCTCTTTGTTAGGAAAACGGATGGCCGAATACGGAATCCTGATCTCCACGGACCAGCCTTTGTCATGGCGGGCCACGGCGCTTTGCCAAACGGCGTCCCAGGCGCGGTCATCGCCGTTGCTAGTCAGTTTAAAGTCTGTCTGCACGCCAGAGGTAGCCACCTCAAACCCAAACGCGTTCTGCTTGTCCAGATACGTGTCAAAGTACACGCCAAACATGTCTGCGTTCACCTGGCCGCCGTCTCTGGCGCTTAGCTGGGTAAGGATGGAGTCTGGAGCGGTGTCAAACAGCATGGCGCTCACGTACACGGCGGCGTCATCATAGAGCATGCGCACCTCGGTGCGTTGCTTGGCTGGCGCGCCCATGTTGGGCACGTTCTGGATAAAGTCTGTGGCTACGGGCGCTTGTTGCCAAATCTCCTCGTCTGGCGTTCCGTCTAGTTTAGGAGGCGTCTGCGTGCGGATGGCCGTTGTTTTCTTGGTGATTTTGGGAGCTTGCCCAAAGCTTAGCAGGGCACTGCAGAGAAACAGAGAGAGTAAACAGACGTATTTCATTGGGCGATGGGAATGACAATAGGTGAGGACGTTGCGCTAGTTCTTGGGTGAAAGACTCACGCTGTCTGGCAATAGTTGCACGTCTCCTCTTTTATATAATGCGCCAATTGCTTTCTTAAACGTCTTCTTGCTCATGCCCAGGGTCTTGTAAATGAGTTCTGGGCTGCTTTTGTCGGTGAGGGGCAAGGTGCCGCCCTCCGCTTTTAGCTTGGCAAGAATCTGTTCGGCGGCTTCAAGGGCCTCGTCATAGCCTTGTTTTTGCAGGCTTACGTCCAGGCGGTTGTCTTCGCGTACTTTCTTGACAAAGCCTTGGGTGTAGTCGCCGGGCACAAGCGGTTTAAAGATCTCGTTGCGGTAGAGCATGCCCAAAAAACCGTTGTTCACCATCACCTGGTATCCCAAGGCTTTCTCAGGGCCAATTAGAATCTGCACCTCTTCGCCTTCTTGCGGAGGCATGGATTCATAGTTAAGAAACGGAGCCAGCTTGGTGGAGCCCACCAAACGGTCAGAGGTCTCATCCAAGTATACGTACACCAGCGCCCATTGGCCTATGTGCAAGGGCTCATGCTGGTTCTGGTAGGGCACAAACAAATCCTTCTCCAGTCCCCACTCCATGAACGCCCCAAAGTTGCTGATGTCCTTTACCTGCAGGCAGGCAAACTGGTCTACCTTGGCTTTGGGGTCCAGAGTGGTGGCAATAAGGCGGTCCTCAGAGTCACGGTACACAAACACGGTGATCATGTCACCCACGTGCACGCCTTGTGGTATGTATTTGCGTGGCAACAGCACGTCTCCATCCTCAGAGCCCAGATAATAGCCGTGGTCCAGTTCTCTTAGAATTTCAAGGTGGTTGTAGTCGCCTAGGTGTAGCATACCGTCCAAAGGTTTATGAATATTTGAACAAAGGTAGAAATTCTAGATGGCACCTTAGTGCGCGTACGTCAACTTTGTGTAAAGCTTTCGTTTTTGGCCTCTTTTCAAGAAAACAGGCTAAAAACGGCTTGGGGATTTTAAGGCAGAAGAAGGGCTTTGTAATTTATCTGTCATACGATGAAATTTAAATATTTAGCCAGAACTTTAGGAAAACATACTACTGGCCTCTTTTTATGAAAAAACGCATCAGCTCTCTCTTTTTGGCAGTTGTCCTTTTGCAAAGCTGCGTCTCCACAGAGGAGGCCGCCAAGATTGTGAAGCCGGGAGAGATAGAGAAAGTTGGGTACTTCTCCGCTACTTCTTACATCAGCATGGTGGAAAAAGGAAACAATGGTTCTCATAATGAGGAGATGTCTAGAGAGGCCGCTGCTAGGATAGATTCTTTGGTGAAGGTGCAGAGCCAAACCTTCAGGGTGCAGGCGTCCTTGTCACCGGAGGGAGATGCCTTGGCCGCCAAGGTAGACAAAGAAATAGAGGCGCTGCTCCTGCAGGTAATGAATAGAAGAAGAGCCTACAATGTGACGCTTTCGCCTACCATTGACTCTTTGATGGAGGCCAGCGGCGAGCGCTTCGCCCTGACCATTCTCTCCTCGGGCTTCAGTAGGGTGAAGGGAAACTACGGCGGCCAGGTAGCCAAGGGCATTGGGGTAGGTATTCTCACGTTGGGCATGTACACACCCCTTCCAATCAAGGCAAACTCTACGCTGCACGCCATGGTCTTTGATGCCAAGAACAATACCGTAGCCCTTTACAAGCGAAGCCAGCTCCTGGACAAAGAACCCATGGACCAAAAAGTAATGACCAAGCAGGTGAATTTCTTGCTGTCCAGCCTTTTAATGGCAAAGTGATAGGAAGGTATCTCCCTTAGGACTTCGTGACGAACAAAAAATCCGCTCTACTTTATGAATATCTGCCATGCCTCTTTTAAAGCGTGCCTGCTGTTCCTTTGTTTATATCTGTGTTCCTGTTCAGGTATAGCAAAGGAAGCAGATGCCATTGGTGTGTATACGCCTAAAGATTACATCAATAATTTTGATACGGTGCAACTCAAAGTTGGTGGGGTTTATAATAGAAGAGTTTATGATAAAAATAGACGATTGGTCAAGGCAATGGATGGGAGGTGGTCCTTTTCTGGGGGTGTCTTAAAACTGCACTCTTTTTACATGAATCTAGACGATGATTTACTGCGGTTCCCTGAATCAGTAGCTGACTCTAGATACTACATACAGACGTACTTCCGGAAGGTGAATGGCTTAGAGTCTTTTTGCATTGGCCATGATTTAGACAAAAACTGTTACACTAAAGTAAGGTAATAAACTAAAGACTGTAGAACCTGGTCCAAAAATCAATCTAAGCTTTTTGTATCCGGCCATTAACTATTTCTTTCTTGGGCGTTTTTGGCCTGATTTCCAGAAAATAAGCCAAAAACGGCTTACCAGTACTGGGACGGGGAGAAGACGCCGCGGGTGTTGCGGAGCATGAGGCCCAGCACGATCTCGTGGCTCCCGTGGCTTACTGTGCTGAGCTGGCTGGTGGTGAAGTCGTAGGCGTAGCCCAGGTGCAGGCGCTGCTTGAGCTGGAATCCCGCCGAGGCCACCGCCGCGTCGTGGTGCCGGTAGGTGCCGCCCAGCCAGAACTGGTCCCGGTAGAAGACCTTGGCGTTCACGTCAAAGGCGAGCGGGCTGGGATTAGCGTACTTGAGCACCACTGAGGGGAGCACGCTGAACTGCCGGCCCACCGCAAACCGGTATCCGCCGTGCGCAAAAATATGTCGCTGCTGTTTGGCCGGAACCTCAGCACTAGAGGATCTGAAGCTGAAGGGCGCCGGCAACACCTGCGCCAAAGAAATTCCCGCGTAGAACTGACCGTCATACGCCATCAGGCCCACGCCCAGGTTGGGACGGGTGCGGCGGTAGTCCTGCGCACTGGTCACCGGGTCACTGGGGTTGGTGAAGGAGATGTGCTCCCAGTTGAGGCCGTATTGCGTGATGCCCCCAGAGATGCCCGCCGCCAGCTTAATGCTGGAATTGAGCGGCAAGTGATAGGCGTAAATCAGCTGGGCGTCGGTGCGCTTGAGACCGGCCGCCTGGTCCACCTGGACGAGCGCTCCCAGGCCATGGTGGGCGCGGGTCTTCTGTAGGGTGCTCTTGTGTTGGGGCTTCCAGCGGGCGCGGCTCTTGCTCTTGGAGAAGGACTGCGGCCTAAACGTGGTGGGCGTGCTGCTGTAGTCCAGCTTGCCCAGGGGCATGTGCCCGCTTAAATAATAAGAGGTAGGCGCGCCCTCCAGCCCCACCCACTGGTTGCGGTAGCCGGCACGCACGTCCAGATAGTTGTCTGTACCGCTGATGGCCGGATTGAGCAGGAGCGGGTTGAGCATGTACTGGCTGTAGTGCGGAATCTGCTGGGCCTGCACGTTCGCGCCTGCCAGCATCACTATGCAAACCACCCATAGCGAGCATTTCTTCAGTAGCTTTCTCATCAGCGTAGAATGGTCAGGGAGACCGAGAACTTAGGACGGCCGTTGTGCGGGTTGATGATGTAGTAGTAGGCACCCACGGGCAGGTCTGCGCCGTTACGCCTGCCGTCCCAGGGCGTCTTGTACCCGAAGGCGTTGTAGACCACCTCGCCCCAGCGGTTGTAGATCTCAATGCTCACGTTAGGATAATCCTCCACTCCCGGAATCTCCCAAGTGTCGTTCACGCCGTCGCCGTTGGGCGAGAAGGCCTTGGGGATCTTGAGCTTCTTAAGCACCGTCACCAAGACGCTATCCACGTTGGGGCAGCCCGCCTCTGATAGCACGTTGAGGTAGTACTTGGTGGTGACCTCGGGCGTGGCCACCGGGTTGCCTATGTTGGCGTTGCTGAGTCCGGTGGCAGGGGACCATCTAAGGCTTCCCTCGCCGGTGCCGGCCAAAGTGGTGTTTTCGCCTTCTATCAAGATCACGTCCTTGCCGGCGTCCGCCTTGGGCGTGGGTCTAAGCTTGATCTCCACCTCATCATAGACGCTGGCGCATGGGCTGTTGCTGGCCGTCCAGCGCAAGACGTAGGTGCCGCCCATGGTGCCGGTGAAGGTGGCCTTGGGAGAGGTCTCGTCAGAGAAACTACCACCGGTGCCGCTGGTTACCGTCCACTTGCCGGCGGCAGGTGCCGTGACGTTGGCTGCCAGGACAGCAGTGGTCTTTCCGCAGATGAGCTGGTCCGGCCCGGCCGTGGCCACGGGCGTGGGGGTGATGGTGATCTGCTTGGTGACGGTGCTGGGGCAACCCTTGTCTGAGGTAGTGGTCAGCTTGACGGTGTAGGTGCCGGGTTTGGTGTACTGGTGGCTGGGGTTCTGCTGCGCTGAGTTGGTCCCATCGCCAAAGTCCCAGGCCCACGTGGTGAGCCTTCCGCCAGATAAGCTGGTCATATCCTGGAAAGAGACCGCGTCCGCCTGGCAACCCACCGTGGGCGAAAAATCAGCGCGCGGCGTAGGGTAGATGGTAATGCTCTGGGTAAAGGTTTCCTCGCAAGCGTTGGCCGCCTTCACAACCAGCGTGACGGTATAGGTGCCGGGCGTAGCGTAGGTATAGTTTGGATTCTGCTCGGTAGAAGTCTTGCTATCCCCAAACGTCCAGAGATAGCTGAGCGCGCCGCTTCCGTTGGCCGTGGAGGTGTTGGTGAACTTAGCTGCCTCGCCCTCGCAGACGTTGGCCGTGGTAAAACTGGCCACAGGGTTGGGGATGACGGTGATCTGCTTGGTGACAGAGTCGGTGCAGACAATGCCGGACCAGACGCGGAGCTTGACCTGGTAGGTGCCCGCGGCGGCGTAGGTGTGCACGGGGTTCTGCTGGTCTGAGAACTGGCCATCGCCAAACGTCCAGCGCCAGCGCACAATGTTCCCGAAAGCAATTTTACTCGCGTCCTTGAACTGCACGCCCTGCTTCTGGCAGAAGGAAGCGGCCGTGAAGTCCGGCTCAGGCACGGCACCGCTCACGGTGTAGGTGTTGGTGGCCGTGGCTATGCAGCCTTTGTCACTGGTGACGGTGAGCTTGACCGTGTAGACGCCCTCATTGGTGTAGCGGTGTCTAGGGTGGCGCAGAGTGGACGTCTTGCCGTCCCCAAACTCCCAGAAATAAGTAAGCGTGCCCACGGCTATGCTGGAGGTGTTCTGGAAGACGGCATCGTCCTTGATGCAAATGTCGGGCAGGCTGAACTCGGCGGTGGGCTGTTGGTTAACCGTAACGGATAGTTGAGTAGAATCTACACAGCCTTTGTCTGAGGTCACTTTTAATTTAACCAGGTAGGTGCCGGGTGCCGGGTATATATGTTTGGGCGAAGCAATGGTGGATACAGCGGAGCCGTCTCCAAAATCCCAGGCCCACTTCGTTATGCTTCCCAGGGCTACCGTGCTCTGGTCCTGGAACACCATCTCTTTTTGGTCACAAGTGGCCGGTGCACTGAATTTGGCTTGAGGCGGCGCGTAAATAACCACGGTTTTCTGGACTTCATTGACGCAGAGGGCCTGTGTGACCGTCATCAGTTTTACGGTGTAGGTGCCGGGCGTTGTGAACGGGTGCTTTGGGTTTTGCTCCCTGGATTTGGTGCCGTCCCCAAAGTCCCAGTGCCATTCTTTGATGATTTCGCCGGTGGTTACTTGGCTGGCATCTGTAAACTGGGTGGCCTCATTGGAACAGACGGTGCTGTAGGTGAACTCTGATTGCGGATTGTTATGCACTTCTACCTCAATATACGTAGAGTCCTGTGAGTCGCAGTCATTGCCGTTGGACTTGGTGGTGACCAGAGAGACGGTGTAAGTGCCGGGCTTTGGAAACGTATGCGAAGGGTTCTGATCTGTGGAGGTGGTGCCGTCCCCAAAATGCCATTTCCAGGCCAGCGGGTTGTAAATGGCAAAGCCCTTGAACCTGATGCTACGGCCGTCACAAATGGAGTCTGACAATACCATGATGTTTTGCACCAGGTTGTTCACGTTGGCCCCCGCCGAATAGCCGTAGGACTCAACCTGGCCAAACCCGTAGGCCACGGCATTGAACCCACTGTCTGCCTTGAGCGAGTGGTTGCCTTGTAACACATCGTTCTGGGAGTAGGCAAACTGCGGATTGGCGGGAATGGTTTTAAACAGTACTTTTTTGCCGTCCATTAAAAACGTGGCCGTGTCCTGTGACTTCATGGTCACGTTGATGTAGTGCCTGGAAATCTGAAAGTCTCTGGACGAGTACAGCGTGATGTCCTTTAAGGTCTGCTCCACGGGGTTGACCAACGTCATCTCGGGGTCTGCCTGCACGCCGTCACAGGACTGCGTCTTGGCGTACTGGGCAAAGAGAATGGGCTTATCTGCAGACACGTAATTAGGCGCCATGCTTTCAAATTCATAAAACTGGCCTTTGTTTCTGGTCACCGATGTGCCGTTGATGTTGATGCTGGTATTGTCCTCAGAGGTCAGCACTCTAAATACATCGCCGGCCAGACGGCTTTTGAAAGGAGCCGTTACAAAACTCTTGCCCCAGGCGCTGATGGGGTACAGTTGCTGGTACAGATTGTCTCCGCTGATGGTGGCGGGACAGTTGAGGGGAACGGCCGTCCAGGAGCTTCCGGAGAAGACCGCAATACGTTTACAGGATCCCAAGCCTGTGTCTATAGACTCTACCTTGGTGCCGGTCAGGTCTTGCAAGGTGCGCACCTGGTAGACTTCGCCCTTCATGAGCGGCCTTTCTGGAGAGAACGCCACGCCGGCAGGTTTGCCCCCCAGGGTGGGCACGGTAGGTGTAATTTCAATGGTGGTGTTATCTTCTAACGCCACTACCATCAATTGTGAAGAGGCCCGGCCTGGGTCTGTGGGATAGTACAGCTGGTCATAGCTGATGGCGTAATAAGACCGGCCCAGGGTATTGGTAGGCAGTACCAGCGTAGCCGCCGACTTGTTGGTGTAATAGATATGCGAATAGACCACCACCGGCACGTCTGATGTCACGTGAATGGCTTTGGGCTCAATCAACTCAGAACTGTTCACGTACGCCTGCGACACGCTAATGGGAATCACGGTGACTTTGTTGGCGGTCACGGCATGCGTAGTGGGCGTGTTGCTACCCACGGTCACGGTCACCTGCGCGTCTCGGTCTGAGGTGACGTAGAGGTTCATCCTGGAGGCAGTTCCCTCAAAATGCGCCATGTACCCCAGCCAGAAATCACGGCCTTTGTTAGAGGTGCTTTGGGCGCGGCTCTGGCCAACCAGTAGTAATAACAGAGCGCAAAGAAGAAGGAGTGGACAGCGTAAAAGTTTTACCATACGGTAGGGCGCAAAATACGGGAAGCAGTGGGCCTTAGAAAATTCTGTTTTTCAAGAACTTGCTTTGGCAAGAGGGGGAATTAAAGCTAAGGATTTTTTACAACAAGTCAATCATCTCCCAGTTGGCGCCTAGGTGGACAGGGGTTTTAACTAAGACCGTTTTTGATCTGTTTTCCAGAAAATAGACCAAAAACGGCTTATCTGAATTCTGTGATCAAGGGCTGGGTAAAGCGCAGGTCGTTGAAGTCATAATACGGGCGCGAACTCCTGAAGAACTTGAAGTCGGTTTGATTGTCTAGTGGTACCCGTGGGTAGTAACCTAATAGAATCTGGATGGTACTAAAGGGCAGGTACTCGTTCCGGAACCTGAAGCCCATGCCCAAGCCGGTGTAGGGTTTCTCCGTGAAGGGAGAGCCGTCCTTTTTCTCGGTGATCCAAGCCAGATCAGCAAAGCCCACCACCGCCAGTCTAAATCCAAACACTGTCACCGGGGCAAAGAAGTTGGTCTCATAGTTTAACACAAACTTGCGGTAGCCGCGCACCATCTCAGACCTGAACCCTCTAATGCCGTCATCTTGGTTAATATGCAGCGCCAGCAAATCTGGTCTTCTTAGGCCAATCTGGGTTCTGTTCCACAAGAAATGCCGCCAGCGCCAGCGGTTAAGTTTGTAAAGGGGCGTAAAGTACAAAGCCTCTGAGGTCCAGACGCCCTGCTCCCAGCCGCCCTGGTACCGGTAGCTGCCGTATTCCATGCCGCCATACAGGTAGCCAAAGTTGGGCTTGTACTTGCCAAAAGCGAACTTGGTCCCAAAGTACAGTCGGTTTTTAGCGGAGCCGTCTTCAAAGCCCGCCGTCACCGCCAACAGGTTGCCCGCCGGAATGTCTTCTGTTCTACCAAAGCCAAACAGGTACTGGTCCTTGTAATAGCGCCTGAAACTGTAGCCCAGGCCAGAAAGGTACAGCCGCGCGCTCTGGATGGTAGGCCCGGTGCCCTGCGTGTACTGGATGTTCATGACCCGCAGCGCCGTAATCAAACGGCCCGGATTGTCATGGCTTAGATCATAGGACTTGAGCCTATAGGCGCGTCCCACCCAAAAATCCTGCACGTTGTAGTCCAGAGGTTTGTAGAGAATGGGCGCTGGCGTAGGGACGGGATCTGTGTCATAGACCTCGGGCTCATAGAAATCGGGTACCAGGGTCTGGTACCAATTGATGGTGGCCCCGCCGGCGTACTTGGTGTTGGTAGAGTAGAAGTCTCTCTGGAAAGAAATGCCCTGCTGTTTATACGTGTACTCGTTTCTGTAAATCAGCTCCGCCGAAATGTACGACCGGTAGATGTTCTCAATCAGGTAGCTGCCCTGGAACAGCCAGCCCTGCGGGTCATCCATGGCAAACCTGCCCACGGTGCGTATCTGGTGGCCCAGTCCCAGAAAGTTAATGTCCCGCAAGGCCAGCCGCGTGCCAGACGTACTCACAGAACCAGAACCGCTCAAGCTGAAGATGTCCTTGGTGATAACCGTGACGTCTACGCTGTCTTGGGTAGAGGTAGAGTCATTGACTAGAATTCTGGCGTCTACTATATAATCCGTTTGGCGCAAGAGACGCTCAGATTCTGAGAGAGCCAGGGGTTCTAAGAATTTGCCTTGCTGAAACAGGAGTTTGTTGCGTAGCAGCCGGGGCTTGGACCGGGAGTGCAGGGCGTTGCCAAATTTCTCCAGCGCATTGTCTGGTACCTGTAAGGTGTCATTGATGTTATAGCCAAAGGCATCCATCCGCACAAAATGGATTTTGCGCACCACCTTGTAGTTGTGCTGCTCCTGGTCCTGAGGCAATAGCTCAGCATCTACGGGGCCTTCCAGCTTGCGCGGCTTAAACACCACCAAGGCCCTTATGGCCCGGCCAAAAATGGTTTTGCGCTGGCTCATGCGCCGCAGAAAATCTAGGAACCTCTTTTGTTGAATACTGTCTCTGGCAACGGTGTCCTTTTTTAATATGGAGGTAGGCACGAAGGAGGAGTCCGGCACTACCACCTGGGCGCAGGCATTGGGTGAGCTATGTAGCCACAAAATAGAGACCAGTAAAAGGAGTGCGGCAACCTTAAGGACCTTGAAAAGACCCGTGCCGAGTCTGTTAGCGCTCATGCCCAATAATACATCCTTCTAAAGTACGCAAAAATCATGCATATCTGGTGTAGAAGCTTATTATGCTAATAATTTTAGTGTTATAAACATTTGAACATCACCTTGTGGAAAACAAAAAACTAAAATTATTAGTTATAAAAGCGAGTTGTTAGTATCTTGCTAACGCATTCAGGAGTACATAAACCCACACAGATGCAGAACACTATCATTGAAAAGCTAAGCATTTTGGCAGATTCGGCTAAGTACGACGTCTCTTGCTCTTCTAGCGGCGGTAAACGCAAAAACGAAGGCAAAGGATTAGGCAACGCCGAAGGCATGGGCATTTGCCACAGCTATACCGAGGATGGCCGTTGCGTGTCTCTGCTGAAAATTCTGCTCACCAATTTCTGCATTTTTGACTGCGCCTACTGCGTGTCCAGAAAAAGCAATGACGTGAAGCGTGTGGCTTTCACAGTGCAGGAGGTGGTGGATTTGACCATCAACTTCTACCGCCGCAACTACATAGAGGGCCTGTTCCTGAGCTCTGGTATTTTCAAGGACTCTGACTATACCATGGAGCGCCTGGTGCGCATTGCCAAGAAGCTGCGCCTGGAGCACAACTTCAACGGGTACATCCACCTCAAGACCATACCGGGTGCCAGCGAAGAACTCATCAAAGAGGCCGGTAAGTACGCCGACAGACTGAGCGTAAACATTGAGCTGCCCTCTGAGCTGAGCCTGCAGACTTTGGCGCCAGAGAAGAACTACCAGGAGATTCTCACGCCCATGGGCAACATCAAAGACCAGTTGGTATTGGTGAAAGAGGAGAAGAGGCTGTTCAAGTCTACGCCTGCCTTCGCGCCGGCCGGACAGAGCACGCAGTTGATAGTTGGGGCCACGCCCGAAAGCGACCGTCAAATTCTGGCCTTATCCAGCGGCTTGTACAAGAACTTTGAGTTAAAGCGGGTCTACTATTCTGGCTATGTGCCCGTGGTAACAGATAGCCGCCTGCCCATCATCAGCACGCCGCCCATTATCAGAGAGAACAGGTTGTACCAAGCCGACTGGCTCATGCGCTTGTATGGTTTTGACGCGAAGGAGTTGCTAGATGAGCAGAACCCTAACCTGGATTTGCAGATTGACCCCAAGTTGGCTTGGGCGCTACGCAACCGGCACGTGTTTCCTTTAGAGATTAACACCGCAGACTATGAGATGATTGTCCGGGTGCCGGGCATAGGCTTAAAGTCTGCCAAAAAGATAGTGGCAGCCCGCCGCTTTGCATACCTCAACTGGGAGAACCTGAAACAGATTGGGGTGGTCATTAAACGGGCCAAGTACTTTATCACCTGCGGAGGGCGCAGTTTGGAGACGAGAGAATGGGACGAGGAAGCCATCCGAAGAAGAATCCTTTTCGGGGAAAAGGGAGACCGAAACGGTCTGTGGGGAAGTCAGCTGGATTTGTTTCAGCAGGCCAGCTGAGCCGCCGCGACCGGAAACCCAGAACTGGGAAGCTAAATGCTTCCAAAACAAAGAAAATCACATTTGTAAAACATCAAACCAACACCGCCATGCAATCTATCACTGCCCGCCAAACCGTAGCTCCTGTTTCTTTCCGTTGCAAGCTAAGCACGCTGGTGCCGTATCTGCGCCAACTGTCTGCCCAGCGCCAGGAGGCCGCCGCCAACGCCGTATTGAGCGACATCCGCATCGCTTCCTAATTCAGCTATATTCTGGCTATGCACTTCTATACCTATGATGGCTCGTTTGAGGGACTGCTCACGGTCATCTTTGAGGCGTATGAGCGCAAGGCCTGGCCAGACCAGATAGGCAAAGAAGGCGAGGCCCCTCCGGGCATTTTTGCGGAGCACCATTTCATCCCATCAGATGAGACCAAGGCCAAGCGCGTTTGGGAAGGTCTGGGTAAGAAGTTATCTAAGGCTGCCTGGGAGAACGTGTACAAAGCCTACCTCTGGGAACAGCCGGGGTTTGAGATGCTCATCTGGCAGTTTGTGCAATTGGTCTTCTCCAGCCAGCAGGAGGGTATTGAAGAAAATTTCGCGGAGCCTTGCGTGCAGAAGATGGCGCAGGTGGGCAAGCAGATGTTTAGAGAGAAGCACCGCATGGAGGCCTTTGTCAGGTTCCAGTGCACGCAAGACGGCCTCTACGTAGCGCCCATCCAACCCGACTTCAACGTGTTGCCTTTGATTGTCACCCACTTTGAGAAACGCTACGCCGACCAGCAGTGGCTTATCTATGACGTAAAGCGCCAATACGGGGCATTTTACAATGGCCAGTTTGTAGAGCTGGTGTCCATGGAAGATGGCGCACCGGCGTTCCAGAAGATAGACTTGCCGCAGGATGTTCTGGCTGGCGTGGAGCCTTTGTACCAACAGCTATGGCAGGCGTACTTTGACCACGTCAACATCCCGGAGCGGCGCAACAAGAAACTGCACATGCGGCACATGCCCAAACGCTACTGGAAGTACCTCACAGAGAAGAAGCCCAGAATCCAGGCGTACCAGCCCATCCAGAACAAGCAACTGCCCACTGGGCTGGCCCGGTTAAATTAATCCTGTCGTTTTTGGCCTATTTTCTGGAAAAGAGGACAAAAACGAGCAGTCTCTTCTCCCTGGAAGAAGGTTAGGAAAATAGCCTAAAAACGGTTAATAGTTGATTGCCCATTGCTAATTCATCTACAGATATAAACACCCCTCTACAGAGCTCCGCTCGCTGGCTCAAACTCTCGTTTGGCCAATCCTCAAGGGGAGAATCCTCGTTTGGCAAAGGCTTCTACTACGTGTACCTGATCCAGTCTTTCCGTCGAGTCGCCTAAGCAGGTTGCCGCCTCTGACAGGATAGCGGTCACGATAAAGCAATGTTAGCTAAATAAGCAAGGAAGTAGCCATGCAAAAGAGGCAAGCTGGTACAGCGCGAGGCGGGAAGACGGGGCCTCGCGGCCGTGAGCGCTTAGCGGAGAAGATGAAAAAGGAAGTATAAGGGCACCGGAAGAAAGAGCCTTCTCAGGCATAGCCAAATGCGTGCTCATCAATACCAGAAAGGATTAGAAAGTATAGACCTGTAGTCTACGCTGTGGACAAATGTAACGGGCAATGGTGAGCCTGAGAAAACAAATATCATCGTTTTCAGCCTATTTTCTGGAAAAGAAGCCAGAAACGCTATCTTTGCTCTTCCATCTGCATGACCAGCTGTTTTGGGTACTTCTTCTAAAAAGAACATCGTCATTTTCGCTTCCGGCTCTGGGAGCAATGCCCAGCGCCTGCTGGAGCACTTTGAGCACCACCCTACTATTCAGGTGGCGGCGCTCTTCTCCAACAACGCCAACGCGTTTGCCCTGCAGCGGGCCGAAAACTTCAACGTCCCCACCGTGGTCTTTGACCGGGCTTCATTGAAAGACGGCACCGTGGCCCAGCAAGTAAATGACTATCATCCAGATTTGATTGTACTGGCCGGATTTTTATGGCTGTTACCAGCAGAGTTTGTGAGGGCCTTCCATAATAGGATCATCAACATTCATCCGGCGTTGTTACCTAAGTTTGGCGGCAAAGGCATGCACGGACAGCATGTGCACCAGGCAGTGTTGGATGCGACAGAGGCCGAAACCGGCATCACCATCCATTACGTGAATGAGCACTATGACGAGGGCGCGCCTATCTTTCAAGAAACCTGCCCCGTCCGGGCAGACGATACCTGCGAGACCTTGGCGGCGCGCGTGCTTTCTCTGGAGCACAAGCACCTGCCGCGCGTAGTAGAAGAGTTGCTCACCCAGGAGAAACAGACCCCCAAAGCCTAACCTGCCAAAGATGAAGCGACTACTCCAGCCCTCTGCGTTTTGCTCCCTTCATCTGCCCGCTACCCTTTTGCGCTTTCTTTTAAAGGACACCACTTCACATAGAAGTTGGATGCCTCATGTCCAGTTACATCTGGATTTTGGGGTGGCTACGTATGTCCTGAGGCGTATTGCCTTTAATTTGCCAATTGAACCCAATCATTCTCAATCTATATGAATACCGTTAAAATCAAATCTGCTTTAATCTCTGTGTACTACAAAGACGGTCTGGAGCCGCTGGTGCGCGAATTGCAGAAACAAGGCGTGACGTTTTACTCAACCGGCGGCACCCAGGACTTTCTGGAGAAGCTAGGCGTTGAGGTAGTACCGGTAGAAACCGTAACTGATTATCCGTCCATCTTTGGAGGGCGCGTGAAGACCTTGCACCCTAAAATCTTCGGGGGGATTCTGCACCGCCGCGGGCATGAGCAGGACCAGCAGGAGTTGCGCCACTTCCAGATTCCGGCGCTGGACCTGGTGATTGTGGATTTGTATCCGTTTGAAGAAACCGTGGCCTCTGGTGCTTCAGAGGAGGACATCATTGAGAAGATTGACATCGGGGGGATTTCCTTGATTAGAGCGGCGGCCAAAAACTTCCAGGACGTACTCATCGTCTCTAACCGCGAGCAGTACGGTGAGGTGGTAGAACTCTTGCAGGCCAAAGACGGAAGCACTGACCTCTCTGACCGCAAGCGTTTTGCAGCCAAGGCGTTTGACGTGTCTTCACATTATGACACGCACATTTTCCAGCACTTGAGCAAAGAGCAAGAGCTTGCGCCAGCTTTCAAACAAAGCGAACGCACCAGCCAAGCCCTGCGCTATGGCGAGAATCCGCACCAGGCTGGTACCTTCTATGGCAACCTGGACCAACTCTTTGACAAGCTCAACGGCAAAGAGCTGTCTTATAACAACCTGGTAGACGTAGACGCCGCTGTGTTGTTAATGGCCGAGTTTGCGAACCAACCCGCCGTGGCCATTTTAAAGCACACCAATGCTTGCGGCGTGGCCGTGGCGGATACTTTACACCAAGCCTATTTGAATGCTTTGGCTTGTGACCCAGTGTCGGCGTTTGGCGGGGTGATCATTGCCAACAAAACCATTGACCTGGCCACTGCGCAGGAACTGAACAAGCTCTTCTTTGAAGTCTTGATTGCCCCAGCCTTTGATCAAGATGCGTTGGAACTGCTTTCCTCTAAGAAGAACCGCATCTTGCTTAGACAAAAGCCGGTGCAACTGCCAACTAAGCTGTTTAAAACCTTGCTGAACGGTGTGATTGAACAAGACAAAGACTCAGCCACAGAAACCGCCAAGGACTTTAAAACCGCCACCAACCGCGCACCGTCACCAGAAGAAGTAGAAGGATTGGAGTTCGCGTTAAAGGTTTGCAAGCACACCAAGTCCAATACCATTGTATTGGCCAAAGGAAACCAACTTTTGGCCAGCGGCGTGGGCCAGACATCCAGAGTAGATGCCTTGCGCCAAGCCATTGAAAAGGCTAGAAGCTTCGGGTTTGATTTGCAAGGGGCGGTGATGGCCTCAGACGCGTTCTTCCCGTTCCCGGACTGCGTGACCATCGCGTCAGAGGCCGGCATTACCGCCGTGGTACAGCCGGGTGGTTCCATCAAAGACCAGGATTCTATTGACGCCTGCAATGAGCGCAACATGGCCATGGTCATGACCGGTGTGCGTCACTTCAAGCATTAATCATTACTTATCTCAGACTCAATCAAAAGCCCGGCTGTTCTAGAACAGCCGGGCTTTTCGTTTTTGGCCTGTTTTCAAGAAATCAGGCCAAAAACGGATAGCTTCCCAACTCAGATCGTCTTTGAGATTTTATATTGAATGGAATATATATTAAAATATAAATTCAGTTGATTTTCAAATAGTTGCGTAAGCTTGAGATACAGTTAATCTATAATAAATTATGAAAAATAAGGCCATTGTTTTCGCTTTCTTGTTAGGGGGTGCAACACTATTATCTACCAACGCCATTGCTCAGGAAACTAACTCCCAGCAAAAGGAGAAAGAGATGCAGGATAAACAACGCCTTCAGGATGCCAGAACGTTAAAAGCCGACACCAAAAAATCGGCGGCGCAGACCAAAGCCTCGGCCAACGACCAGAAAGCCTTGCTAAAAGAAGCCAAGGCAAACGCAAAAGAGGCTAATAGAATTGAAGACGAGGCAAATGATGCCGCCAAGCAAGCCAAGCAGTCCGTAAGAACCGAAGAAAAAGCCCAACGGACCCGCGAGAATGCTGACAAGCAAGCCAAAAAAGCGGCAAAGGCCCAGGCCAAATCCAACCGGAATTAAGCCTGAAAAGGAAGGTCTGTCACAAATAAAACTATGAAAAGAAGAAGCCTCTACGTTAGAGGCTTTTTTTGTTTTAGTAAAAAAACAAGGTGGAAAGCCTCCAGAGAATAAAATGAAGACTGGAAAAACGACGTTTTTAGGCTGTTTTACAGAAAACAAACCAAAAACGAAAGGCTTTTAAATGAGAATGAGATAATATGACAGAAATACGTAATTTTGCTTTTTGTAGTACCTAGTAAAGAGAATATTCTTCATATATAGTGTTTCGGCTAGAGACACCAAAAGACAACGAATGGGATTATTTAATTTTTTCACCGCAGATATAGCGATTGATTTGGGCACCGCCAATACCCTTATCATCCACAACGATAAAATAGTGATAGACGAACCATCTATCATTGCCATGGACCGCACCACCAACAAGATGATTGCCGTGGGCCGTGAGGCGATGCAGATGCACGAAAAAACCCACGAAAACATCAAGACCATCCGTCCCTTGAAAGACGGCGTAATTGCAGACTTTACCGCGGCAGAGCAGATGATACGCGGCATGATCAAGATGATTGACAAAGGCAAGAAGCGTTTGTTCCAGCCGTCTTACCGCATGGTAGTTTGTATTCCGTCTGGTATCACCGAGGTGGAGAAACGCGCCGTAAAGGATTCTTGTGAGCACGCCGACGCCCGCGAGGTATGGATGATCCAGGAGCCGATGGCCGCCGCCATTGGAATTGGCATTGACGTAGAGCAGCCCATTGGTACCATGATTGTGGACGTGGGAGGTGGTACCACAGAGATTGCCGTGATTGCGCTTTCTGGTATTGTCTGCGAGCAGTCTATTAGAGTAGCCGGTGACGTGTTCAACAAAGACATTCTGGACCACATGCGCCGCCAGCACAACCTATTGATTGGCGAGCGTTCAGCAGAAAAAATTAAGATTGAAGTGGGCGCGGCTCTAACAGATTTAGAGAACCCGCCAGCTGACTTTGAGATACGCGGCCGTGACTTGATGACTGGTATTCCTAAAGTAATCAAGGTAACCTACCAGGAGATTGCCATCGCGTTAGACAAATCTGTCTCTAAGATTGAAGAAGCGGTGTTGAAGGCCCTGGAGATTGCTCCGCCAGAACTTTCCGCAGACATTTATGACAATGGTATTCACCTGACCGGTGGCGGCGCCTTGTTGCGTGGATTGGATAAGCGTCTGGCCAGCAAAACCAAACTGCCTATTCATATTGCCGAGGATCCGTTGCGCGCCGTGGTGCGTGGCACCGGCGCGGCCGTTAAAAATATTGAAGGTTTCCGTAGCGTACTGCTAAGCTAAGAACTCGCGCCCATGCGGAAACTCTTTCAGTTTATCTTCCGGATACGGGCGTTTCTGGTGTTTGTCTTGTTTGAGGTACTTTCTCTATACCTGCTTTACCGGAGCAACACCTACCACAATGCCGCGTTCTACCAGTCCTCTAACTACTATGTGGGTAAGGTGCTGGAGTTTCAGAGCGAGGTGACGGAGTATTTCCAGTTACGGGAACAGAACCAGACGCTGGCCGCTGAGAACGCCCTTTTGCGCGCGCAACTCACCCAGAAGCAGGAACTACAGCTCAATGACAGCATAGAAACCGTCAGGGACTCTACGTTTGCCGCGGCAGATTCTGTGGCGGCGGCGCTGTACACGTTCAGGCCGGCCCGGGTCATCAACAACTCGGTGCGCAGGCTCAACAACTACCTCACGCTCAACATTGGGTCAGATGCAGGGGTAAAGGCAGGAATGGGCGTCTTGACGTCCAGAGGCGTGGTGGGCCGTGTGAAGGCTGTCTCTAAACATTATGCCACCGTTACGTCGCTGTTGCACTCCCAAACCCTTATCTCGGTTAAGCTCAAGCGCAACAAAAGCTTTGGCAGTATCAAGTGGGACACGGGCAATCCTGAGTTTGCCACCCTGCATTACATCCCGTTGAGTGAGAAGGTGTTCAAAGGTGATACCGTGGTGACGTCTGGGTTTAATGCCATTTATCCGCAGGGCATCATGATTGGCCGCGTGGTAAGCGTGATGAAAGAATTGGACAAGAGTTTTTATACCATTAGAGTACGTTTGGGCGTTGACTTTGAGAAGCTCTCTTACGTGTACGTGGTGGAGAACAAAGGCCAATCTGAGCTAGATACGTTGCAAGTTAAATCAGGCATAAAGGCAGAAGATGAGTAGTTTCAGGTTTGTCAACTTAATCCAGTTTGTGGTGCTCATGGCCCTGCAGATTCTGCTTATGCGCAACCTGGTGCTCTTTGACACTGGGTTTTGCTTTGTCTACATAGGGTTTATCCTGTTCTTGCCCATTGACATTGACCGCGTGTTGTTGCTGGTGCTGGCCTTTTTGACGGGCCTCACCGTGGACTTGTTCTATGACACGGCGGGGGTACATGCGGCGGCCACGGTGCTGGTGGGCTATTTGCGTCCTTACATGCTCAAACTCTTGACGCCCAGAGACGGGTATGAGACCTCAGACAATCCCAGTCTCACGTCTATGGGCTGGCGCTGGTTCTTGACCTATGGTATTGTGCTGTTGCTGGTGCATCACTTTACGCTTTTCTTTTTAGAACTGAACGGCTTCAAACTCATAGGATTTACTTTGGCTAAGATTATTGCGAGCACTTTTTTCACAGGGGCGGTGTTGGTTATTTTTCAGATGCTATTTTTCGCAAGGAGGGTTAGGGGTTTCAGATGAAATACTTAGAAGGCCGCAAATACGTGATCCAAGCCATTTTTCTGGCCATTGGGGCGGTTTATCTCATCAAACTTTTTTACATACAGGTCTTAGACGACAGCTACAAAACGGCCGCCGAGAACAACGCCATGCGCCGCGTGGTGCAGTACCCGTTTAGGGGCCTCATGTATGACCGCGACGGCAAGTTGCTGGTAGAGAACAAGCCGGTCTATGATCTGATGGTGGTGCCCAAAGAGGCCAAGGCCATTGACACGCTCAAGTTCTGCCAGGTGATGGGCATTACCATGGACGAATACCGCGAGAAGATAAAGGCCGCCAAGGCCTATTCTTACGTCAAGTCCTCACCGTTTCTACAGCGCCTCACCAACGAGGAGTTTGCGCATATCCAAGACAATCTGGTAGACTTTCCGGGGTTCTACATCAACGCGCGGACCGTACGCGGCTATCCGCACCAAAGCCTGTCGCATGCCTTGGGCTACATTGGTGAAATCAGTCCCAGACAATTAGAGGACTCCTCTTTTAAAGGATACATGCCGGGTGACTACCTGGGCGTGAGTGGTCTGGAGAAGGAGTATGAGAAGTACCTCATGGGCAGGCGCGGCGTTAAGTACACCATGGTCAACGTGCGCGGCATTGAGAAAGGATCTTTCAAGAACGGCGAATATGACACCCTGTCCATTGCCGGCCAAAATCTCATCACTACCATTGACCTAGAATTACAGAAGTACGGCGAAAAGCTGATGGCCGGCAAGGTGGGCAGTATTGTGGCCATTGAACCGCAGACCGGCGAGATTCTGTCCATGATTTCGGCGCCATATTATGACCCCTCTTTGCTAACGGGTAAGGAACTAGGAAATAACTACATGAAGTTGTTGCGCGACCCTATCAAACCGCTCTTCAACCGCCCTACCATGGCCACCTATCCGCCGGGTTCTATCTTTAAACTGGCGCAGGCCTTGATTGCCATGCAAGAAGGCACGCTTACGGCCAGCACTGGTTATCCTTGTAACTGGTCTCTGGTAAGATGCTCGCATAGGCACGCGTATCCGGCTAATCTGGGTATTGCCATTGAGCAGTCCTGCAACCCGTACTTCTATCAGGTGTTCAGGTCTGTGGTGAATAAGGGGCGTTCCAATAATGTGTACCTGGATGCTAAACTAGGACTGGACGCTTGGCGGGAGCACGTCACGTCCTTCGGGTTTGCGTCTCAGTTGGGGATAGACTTTCCGCAGGAGAAGAAGGGCTTGATGCCGGGCAGTAAGTTCTATGACAAGATCTACGGCCCCAAAGGTTGGAAATTCCCTACCATCTATTCCATCAGCATTGGCCAGGGTGAGACCGGTGTGACGCCTTTGCAGATGGCTAACTTTGCCGCCATTGTCGCTAACCGTGGCTATTACTATACACCGCATTTGATTAGGTCTGTAGGCGAAAAAGGAAAGCCGTTGCCTGAGTATTCTGTCAAGCACCATTCTTCTGTGGCCCCCAAGCATTTTGGGCCTGTCATAGATGGTATGGAACGCGTGGTGCAGTCTGGTACGGCCCAGTTTGCCAAGTTGAACCACGTGGGCATAACGCTCTGCGGCAAAACAGGCACGGTGCAGAACCCGCACGGAAAAGACCACTCGGTGTTCATTGCGTTTGCACCTAAGGAGAATCCTAAGATTGCCATTGCCGTGTACGTGGAGAACGCCGGTGGAGGAGCCGTGGCCGCCGCGCCTATGGCCAGCCTCATGGTAGAGAAATACCTGACAGACTCCATCAAAACCGCTCCGCGCAAACGTTGGGAAGAGTGGTTGATTGACGGCGGTTTCTACAAAATCAACTAAGCATGCGTACTTCCTATAACCTTACTAGAAACGTTGACTGGATCACCATTGGCCTGTATGGCTTTATGGTGCTTTTGGGTTGGATGAACATTTACGCCGCCGTGTATAACCCTGAAAATGTAACCAACATCTTTGACTTTTCTCTGAACTCAGGAAAACAACTTGCTTGGATTGGAACATCGGTAGTGATCATTATCATGCTCTTTGCCATTGACTATAAGGCGTATGACTCACTGGCGTACGTAATCTACTGGTTCTTCATTCTTCTATTGCTGGGCACCTTGGCTTTTGCCTCAGAGATTAAAGGCTCCAGGTCTTGGCTGGTGATTACAGAATCTGTGAGGCTACAGCCCGCCGAGTTTGCCAAGTTTGCCACGGCGCTGGCGGTGTCAAAGTTCATGAGCGGCATTAACCTGCGGCAACAGAACTGGCGCGACCAAGCCAAGCTAGCGGGATTGGCGCTTCTGCCGCCGGTCATCATCATCTTACAGAATGAGACGGGCTCTGCCCTAGTATTTGCCGCCTTTACGCTGGCGTTCTTCAGAGAGGGTATGTCGCCGTTGATTCTGATCATTGGCGCGGTGGCCGTCTTTGTGTTTGTGTTGACCTTGCTTATAAACCAGTGGTGGTTGATTGGTATCTTAACAGCCTTGATGGGCGGTTACCTGTGGCTGAATTTCCATCGTCTGCGGCGTGATTTGCGCGGATTCATCGGTATTTGGGTGGCGGTGATTGTGATGGTGTTCAGCGTACACTACTTTGTGGAGAATGTGTTACAGCCCCATCAGCAGAACCGCATCAAGGTGTTGGTAGACCCTGAGATTGACCCCTTGGGCGTGGGCTGGAACGTGACCCAGTCCAAGATTGCCATTGGCTCCGGCGGCTTCTTCGGGAAGGGATTTCTGGAAGGCACGCAGACCAAGTTTGACTTTGTGCCGGAGCAGTCCACTGACTTTATCTTTTGTACCATTGGCGAAGAGCACGGCTGGATAGGCAGTTTGGTGGTAATAGCCTTGTTCCTGGGCTTGCTCACGCGTATCATCTTCATAGCCGAACGACAGCGCTCCGTCTTTGGCCGAACGTACGGCTACTGCGTGGCCTCCATCATCTTCTTCCACTTTCTGGTGAACATAGGCATGACCATAGGCCTGGCGCCGGTGGTGGGAATCCCGTTGCCATTCTTCAGCTACGGAGGTTCGGGGCTTTGGTCGTTTACCATTTTGCTCTTCATCCTACTAGCCATTGACGCCCACCGCAAACTAGACCTGGGCAGAGGATAAGAGGGTAGCACGTATTAGGTAGCAAGACTTTTGGGTTCCGTTTTCGGCCTGTTTCTTAGAAATTAGGCCAAAAACGGAATTTCTGCTTCCAACCAGATTTCGTTATAAACCTGTTTACTACTTACTGTTTACTTTCATCATGTACCGCTATTTAGGAGATAAGCACACAGACTCAGCCCTGAAGGGAGGGCTTTGTGAGGCGATGCGCCAACAAAACGGAAAGTGCATTAGAGGCAAGAACGGCAGTATGCTGGTGCGGTTTCTGGATTTACCTTACCCGACGGTGGTGATTGGGAGGTTGCTACGAAAAGTAAATCCTGAAGACAAGCTAGCACATCAGAAATAAAAGCGTTCCTCTAAAATGCAAAACGCCCGGCTCCTCTAAAAGAACCGGGCGTTTTTGGCTTATTTTCCAGAAAACAGCCTAAAAACGAACAACCCATTAATCACTAGTCATTCGTCAGTATTCATTATCACGCGAATTTGCGCTCAATCAATCTGGTCAGTTTCTGCACGTGTTCTTCTTTTTTAGACCAGTTGTAGTGACTGCCTATTTCCTCCACAAGTACACGTTTAGCTTCTTCGGCGGTGGGTTGCTCGTCTAGCTGTTTGATGGCGGCATGATAGGCCATGTTGTCGCCGTCAAACAGCTCATTGATGAAAGAGAAGCGCTGGTTGATGGAAATGGCTTCGCGCAGAGTGCCTATTTTCTGTTCCTGGTTACGGTCTGAAAGCGAACTGGTAGAGGCAGTGGTCTGCTTTAAGCGGTCGTTGAGGCTGGGCTTCTGCTCTGTCTGGAACCGGTCGTTCATCAGCTTAGGCTCTGCCTGCAATACGGGCCTGAAGAAAGGTGCGGCCACCGCGGGTGCCTGCGGCTCTTCTTGTACAATAGGAGCAACGGGTACCAAAGGCTCTGGCGTTGGGATGGTTTGTCTTTCAGCAACAGGAGCTGTGTTCTCTTCTTCCATCACCATTGGTTCAGCAGATGGAGTGGGCTCAGAAATCAACAGTTCCTCCATTTCCAGCGGCTCAAGGCTGTAGAACCTATCCAAGATTTCTTTCAAAGAGGTGCGCTCATCTTCATGCTCTGCCAGGAAACGGTCTAGCTGGGCCATGATAGTGGAGCGCTCCATGTCAATGCCAGAAAGCGTGCCTATGAAGCTCCGATATAAGTCTTTGTCAATGTCCTGGTACTTGAGGCTATCCTGTAGTTTGGTCACGGTCAGGTCCTCCAAGCGTAGGAATTTCTCCTCAAAAACGGCCACGGGGTCCAACGGAATCCTGATGGTGTCTTCAATGGCGTTCACCAAAAGCGGCTCAAAATGCTCACGTTTGATGGAGATTTTGCGCGACAGCACGTTCATGAACTGCACCAGGGCGTCCTTCACCTCGGGGTGTTCAAAGTCAAAATACGGGCTGCGCAGGTTGGCCATCTCGTGGTTCCAAAGCGTGAGCAGTTCGCGTATCATGTACAGGTTCACCTGCTTAACAGGCGTAAACGAAATCAACTGCTGGGCAGTAACGGCCTCATGAGTGGCAAAATGTTCCTCACTGAGGCGCTGGGCCAATTGCTGGCTATATAGCGCTAGGCGGATTTGATTATATTTGTCTTTCATTGGCGGAAGCATACTGGGGTAAAGATAGCGAAGATAGGGAAAAATGGGCGAATTAACCGTGCAGAATCTAGCAGATAAAACGCTTAACGTTGCCCCGGGGCAGACGGTTCTGGCCGCATTGCAGGCCGCCGGCGTAGGCTGGATGCACGCCTGCGGCGGAAAAGGCCGCTGCACCTCCTGCCGCATGATCATCAAAGCCGGCGAAGAAAATCTGGCTCCGCTCACTGCCCCAGAGATTCGGTTTAGAGAAAACGGCCGACTCAAACCCAACGCCCGCCTCACCTGCCAGACCCAGATTACCGGCCCCGTTACCTGCCGCGTGCCAGAGCAGACCAAGCTCCCGCACCTTTCTTATAGTGATTGATTTTCAATTGAGAGATTGAATGGTTGAATGAATGAGAGAATGGTTTTGATGCGCTAATTCTCAATGTGCTGATGTGCTAATTGGTTGAACTCTCCCTATTGTCATCCTGGAAGGACCTTGTGAGCAAGTTGTAATAGGGGTTGCTAGCTAATCAAATAGCCATCCTCCATTTATTTTGCCGTCTCCAAATTTTCAAACCTCCACATCTTCAAATCAATTAATTCTCTCACTCATTCAACCATTCAATCACTCAATGGGTTGAGCGATAGCGAAATGGATAACTGTGTGGAAAAATTGTGCATTAGGGAAGGCGGTGCACCGTGTAACTTGCTAGAGTGTTCAGGCAAGAATAGCACATGAGCACATTAAAAAATTAGCACATTAATCTATGTTCATAGAGCCTCGGGTGGGAAACCGCCAACAGACCCAGAAGCGTGGTTGGATAGAAGTGATTTGCGGGTCTATGTTTTCGGGCAAGACCGAGGAGCTCATTAGACGCCTGAACCGCGCCAAAATTGCCAAACAGCGCGTGGAGATTTTCAAGCCGGCCATTGATACCCGCTACCATGAAGAAGACGTGGTCTCCCATAACGCCACGTCCATCCGTTCCACGCCCGTACAGTTTGCCAACGACATGTTGTTGCTGGGCAGTGGTTGTGACGTACTGGGCGTAGACGAGGCCCAGTTCTTTGACGATGCCATCACTGATGTTTGCGTCCAGCTAGCCAACTCTGGCGTGCGTGTGATTGTGGCCGGCCTGGACATGGACTACCTGGGCAAACCCTTCGGACCTATGCCAGCCTTAATGGGCGTGGCAGAGTACGTGACCAAAGTACACGCCATCTGCGTGCAGTGTGGCGACATCGCTTCTTACTCCTTCCGTAATGCCGCCTCCCAAGAGAAAGTGTTACTAGGCGAAACCGACTCCTACGAGGCCCGCTGTCGTCACTGCTTCCAGGAAGGATTGAAGGGGAAACTTTAAGCTAGTCTCGAGTCGCGAGTTCTGAGTCGCGAGTCATAAAAAACCCTCGTTTTTGGCCTGTTTTCTTGAAAACAGGCCAAAAACGAGGGTTTTTCTTGGTGCTTTTAATCTTCGATATGTTAGACAGTTTACGTGAGGGAATTAATAGTCATAGGACTTGTTTACGATTTGTCGGAAATATATTCGAAAATATTTGGTCGGTGAGTAACTTGTTTCGTATGTTTGTTTATACGATGCTCGTAAATAATCGAAGACATCCTCGATAATTCGTTTAAACACCTTTTTAGCGTGGTCGGTATGTACTTTAACATTTCAAAATTATGGACAATCTAATTAGTGAAGCGCTTGAAAGTGTTCAGGAAAAGGTTGTCGCTGCGAAAGCGATTTGCAGTGCAAGAATTAAGGAAATTGAAGATGCTATAGATGCCCTTGTGGTTGAAAAAAATATTCTGTTAAAACACCTTCAGTCCTTGGAATCTGTGAATTTATCTAATGATAAAAAGGCTTTGACTTTGAATATTAATATGCCTGATTCAAATAGAGCGACTACTAAAGATACTGAAGGATATAATCGGTCTTGGCCATGGGCTCTTAAAATTCAATTTGTTCTTAGTCAGACAGATAGGAAAATGTCCCCTAAGCAAATTGTTGAAGAGATATTTAAGTTTGAACCAGAGCTGAGAAAGTCAAAATCACTGAATAGTATTACTTCTGTAATAAGCGCTAGAATTAAGAGAGGTGCTCTAGTAAAATACCCCATTGATGGGCCTAATGAGTCTAGTTCTAGTAGTTATTTGGTTGGGTTGAAATAATTGTGAATCAATGGGAACAATGAGTTAATTGACTATAAATACAAAGGCTCAGAATAAAAAAAGGGTAGCATTTAGCTACCCTCATTAAAGATGTTCGATCAGATAGCGGAGCCGGTCTCATTAGCCGGGAAAGTGGAATGGCAGTTCCATCTTTGACTATCAACTGTAAGCCGTGCCAGTAGATACACGCTTACATTAAATGCCCTGTCCATTTACGAGGCGACACCTGCAGGATGTGCCAATTTATACACGTCTTGCCTGTACCAAGCCCTGTTCATTAACAGGCCAGAGGAGGCTGGTAGGATTCATTTCCTATCAGCCTCTCTGCATTTAGGTCATATGCAAATATACGAGGTCCTCCGTTTTTTGCCTAATTTCTCCAAAACAGCCTAAAAATGATTTCATAAATCCCTCTTGAACCGGTTGAATAGAAGGCGTTTATTGTGTAGCTTTCTAGTACCAATCTAACAAATTCCAATTCCTTTATGAAAAAGAGGTTCTTCGCCGTTCTGGCCTTATGCTGTGTGAGCAGTCTGGGAGCCAGTGCGCAAGCCCAAGCCCCGCTCTGGATGACCACGCCGGCCATTTCGCCAGACGGCCAGACCATTGTCTTCAGCTACAAAGGCGACCTATATAGAGTAGCCAGTGCCGGAGGTAATGCCACCCCGCTCACCATGCACGAAGGCTACGAATACATGCCCGTCTGGTCGCCGGACGGTAAGCAGTTGGCCTATGCCTCAGACCGTCATGGCAACTTTGACGTGTTCGTGATGCCAGCCGTGGGCGGAGAGTCCAAGCGCTTGACGTTTAACTCCTCTGGTGATTTGCCTTCAGATTTTTCAGCGGACGGTAAGAATGTGTTGTTCACGGCGGCCAGACTTGATGCGGCCAGCAACTCCATGTTCCCCTCAGGGGCGTTCCCTGAGTTGTATAGCGTTTCAGTAAACGGAGGCAAAAACAGCATGGTCTTGACCACGCCCGCCGAGGCCGCCCGTTACAGCCCCGCTGGTGACGTCATTGTGTACCAAGACCGCAAGGGACCGGAGAACGCTTTGCGTAAGCACCACGTCTCGTCCATCACCCGTGACATCTGGGCCTACAACGCCAAAACCAAACAGCATACCAAGCTTACTGATAACCCCGGCGAAGACCGTCAGCCCATGGTTTCGGCCAATGGGCAAGACGTGTATTACCTGAGCGAACAGCCTAACGGTACGTTCAACGTGCGCAAGATGAGCCTGCAGAACCCGAAGCAGAGCACGGCCGTGACCAACTTCACCAAGCACCCGGTGCGGCATTTGAGCGGTTCTAAAGACGGCGTATTGTCCTTCACCTACAACGGCGAAATCTACACCCAGAAGCCTGGTGCACAGCCGCAGAAGGTAGCCATTCAGCTGTACTCAGACATCAGAGCCAATCAAGAGACCGTGTTGCCTATCTCGGGTGGCATGACCGAAATGGAGGTGTCGCCGAACGGCAAAGAAGTAGTGTTCGTGAACCGGGGCGAGGTGTTCGTGTCCTCGGTGGAAGGCGGCATCACTAAGCGCATCACCAACACACCAGAGCAGGAGCGGAGCGTGAGCTTCTCGCCAGACGGACGCAAGATTTTGTACGCCGGCGAGCGCAACGGAAGCTGGAACGTCTATGAAACCAGCCTGGTGCGCGCCAACGAGCCGTATTTCTACGCGTCTACCATTCTCAAGGAAGACGTAGTTATTGCCAATCAAAAGGTGGAGGAATTTCAACCGGCGTACTCGCCAGACGGCAAAGAGGTGGCGTTTTTAGAAGACCGTACCAAACTACGCGTGGTCAACAAAGTCACCAAGCAGGTGCGCGACATCATGGTCAACTCTAACAACTACTCGTACTCAGACGGCGACCAGTACTATGAGTGGTCACCAGACGGCAAGTGGTTCTTGGTGCAGTACAATCAGCCCAAGCAATGGATAAGTGAGGTGGGATTGGTATCGGCCTCGGGCAACGGTGCTATTAGAAACCTGACGCAAAGCGGTTACTATGAGAACGGTCCGCAGTGGATGATGGGCGGCAAGATAATTATCTACTACTCTAACCGCGAAGGCCTGCGCGGCAACGGCAACAACTCGGGCACCGGCGATATTTATGCCCTGTTCACCACGCAAGACGCCTTTGACCGCTTCAAGCTGAGCAAGGATGACTACAACCTGCTGGAGGACCTGGAGAAGCGCGAGACCGAAGCCAGAAGCCAGGCCGAGAAAGCCGAGCCCAAGGGCAAAGGCAAGAAAGGCGAAGCGCCTGTGAAAATGGCACCTGCCGCCATGACCATTGAACTGGACAACCTGGCCTACCGCAAAGCCCGCCTTACCGGCACGTCCTCAGACATCGCGGACGCGGTGGTTTCTTCTAAAGGAGATAGACTGTTTTATTTAACCCGCTTCGAGAAAGGCTACGACCTGTGGGTGACCAACCTCAGAGACAATGACACCAAACTGCTGGCCAAACTAGGTGCCCGCGGCGGAGACATGGCCATGAGCAAGGACGGTAAAAACCTGTTTGTCTTAACCGAAGGCAAAATCCTGAAGATGGACACCGAGAACGGCAAGCAGGAAACCCTCAAGGTAAACGGCGAAATGAACTTGAACGCCTCCGCTGAGCGCGCCTACATGTATGACCACGTGATACGGGAACTGGAGCAGAAATTCTATGTCACCGATTTACACGGCGTAGACTGGAAAGCCAACACTGAGAATTACCGTCAGTTTTTACCGCACATCGCCAATAACTATGACTTTGCAGATGTGCTGAGCGAGCTTTTGGGTGAACTGAACGCCTCGCACACCGGCGGTCGTTATAGCCACCGCGCCACCAACCCAGATGCCACCGCGTCGCTGGGTCTGTTCTATGATGAGCAGTATACTGGCAAAGGCTTGAAGGTGAAGGAAGTCATCAACCTGAGCCCGTTTGACCGAGCCAGCTCCAAAGTGAAGCCGGGCGTTATCATTGAGATGATTGATGGACAGGCCATTGAAGAGAACACTGACCTGGACCAAATCCTGAACCGCAAGTCGGGTAAGTACACGCTGGTGTCTCTGTATGATGAGAAAACCAAAACACGTTGGGAAGAGACCGTGAAGCCTATCAACGCCGGTGAACTGAACGAACTCCTGTACCAGCGTTGGGTAGAAAACCGCCGGAAAGAAGTAGACCGTCTATCTGGTGGACGGTTAGGCTACGTGCACATACGGGGCATGAATGATGCCAGCTACCGCACCGTGTATGAAGACGCCCTAGGCAAGAACGCCACCAAAGAAGCCCTCATTGTAGACACCCGCTCTAACGGTGGCGGAAACCTGCATGATGACCTCATCAGCTTCCTGAACACCAAACGCTACGCCGAGTTCATCCCGCGCAACCAGCACCTCTCAGATGAGCCCCGCAATAAATGGACGAAGCCGTCGGTGGTGGTCATGAACGAGAGCAACTACTCAGACGCGCACATCTTCCCGATGCTCTACAAAGAGCTGGGCCTGGGTAAAACCGTGGGCATGCCCGTAGCCGGTACCGGTACCTTTGTCTGGTGGGAAACCCTGATTGACCCAACCATGGTCTTCGGGATTCCGCAGATTGGCTACCGCACCTTAAAAGGAGGCAAGTTCCTGGAGAACACCCAGCTGGAGCCGGATTACCTGGTGGCCAATGAGCCCTCTTTAACCGCCCAAGGCCGTGACCAACAGCTAGAAAAAGCCGTGGAGGTATTGTTGCAGGAACTACCTAAGAAGTAATCCGTAGATTCGACTTGATAAAAGAAGCCCTGCCAGATTTGGTAGGGCTTCTTTCGTTTTTGGCGTATTTTGGTGGGAAAAAGCTAAAAGTGAACAATATGAGAACAGAATTTTTACACCTTAAGATTTTCTCAAGGGCTCTACTTATAGGTGTTATTTTATGTTGTTCAAGCTGTCTTGTTTCTACTCACTTGTTTATTCCTGTAGATGCAAATAACAAGTTTGGTGATGAAATTCAAGGTAGTGGGTACATTTTGGAATGTCATGCACCGTATAATTCAGATGCTATCCTAGAGGCTGTTATTAAACAAAGCATGGATAGTTTAAGCAAATTCAAACTATCTAAAATTTCCATTAATTGGATTGAAAATGGAGATACCATTAGCGTGAATCCTGAAAAACAGGGACACTATAGTAGCTACTCATATTTTATTTTCTCTGCCCCCAACATTAAAAAGAGGAAAACTATAAACGTTTCATTAGAGGGCATTCTAGTGAAAGGTAATGACTCAGTCGTGATTCTTCAAAGTCATACTTTAAAGAAAGTGCGGGATTACTTCTTTACTATCCATTAAAGTTTACAGCTAGAAGGAAGCAATTCAACAAGATTTCATTTTCAACCTCTTTCCCTCAAAACAGCCTAAAAACGAATGGGCTTTTTCTCGTATAGCCTAAGCTACCAACTCAAAAGCTATGGCTACGGTAATCAACAACATCACGGTCTTCGGGGAGGAAATCATTGACCAGAGCGCCATTGAACAAATCAAGCGCTGTGTGAGTGAAGAGGACATTGGCGTCCTCACTGCCGATGCCCACTATGGTTACGCGCACCCCATTGGCGGGGCAGTGGCCTATAAAAACAAGGTCTCTTTGTCGGGGGTGGGGTTTGACATTGGCTGTGGCAACAAGGCCGTCAAGACCAACGTGCTGGCCAGCGATGTGAACATTGCCCGCATCATGGATGAGATTGTGGACCAGATTGGCTTTGGCGTAGGCCGGCCTAATCCCAAGCGGGTGGACCATCCGGTACTGGAACACATCCAAAACGCCGACTTTAAACCCCAGCGCGAAATGATTAAAATGGCCTCGGCGCAACTGGGCACGGTGGGCAGTGGCAACCATTTCATTGACTTGTTCGAGGACGAGAAGGGCTATCTATGGATTGGTGTGCACTTCGGGTCAAGGGGTTTCGGGCACAAAACCGCCTCTGGCTTCATTGCTATGTCTCAGGGACTGTCGTTTTTTGACCGAGCCAAGGAAGGACCCATGGACGGCCCGCCCATCCTGTTTGACATCCACTCAGGACTGGGCCAGGACTACATTGCCGCCATGGGCCTGGCGGGAGAATACGCCTATGCCGGGCGCGACGTGGTGGTGGAGAAACTGCTGGAAATTCTGGGCGCGCAGAGCACCGAGATTATCCATAACCACCACAACTTTGCGTGGTTTGAGAAGCACCAAGGCGAAGAATACTGGGTGGTGCGCAAAGGTTGCACGCCCGCGTTCCCGGGTCAGAAAGGCTTTATTGGCGCCAACATGCATGACAACTCTGTGATCATTGAAGGCGTAGAGAGCGAGCTGTCCATCAGGGGATTGTATTCCACGGTGCACGGCGCGGGCAGGGTCATGAGCAGACGCGCCGCCGCCGGCAAAACCAAATGGATACGCGATAGAAGAGGCGTCAAGCGCAAAACCGTCATCTCGCCGGGACTCATAGACTTTGACGAAGTGCAGATGCGCATGAAAGCCCGCAAAATTGAACTGCGCGGCGCCGGCGCCGATGAAGCCCCCGAAGCCTACAAGAAACTGGAAGACGTCCTCCAACACCAAGGCAACACCATCAAAATCCTGCATACGCTTAGACCGCTAGGCGTGGCCATGGCCAGTGATGAAATCTTTGACCCGTACAAGGATTGAAGTTTCGTTGCTGGTTATTGGTTGTTCGTTATTTGATGAGACTGGGCCGTTTTTAGCCTGATTACCAGAAATGAGGCTAAAAACGATTATACTGGTCTTAGAGTAGCCGACTTATTTTTGCGCTTTTTGTTACGCCAGATGACGAAGCCAGACACCCAGAGGAAGGCCGGCAGAAAACCCAAAATAAACCAAAGCACTCTGGTGACATAACCGCCAACCTCCCCGAAGTGGATAGGAATAAACCAGTTGCGCAGGATGCGGGCACCGCGCGGGCTGGTCTCTGGGTTGAAATGGTACATCTCTTTGCCGGTGTACTGGTCCAGGTAGACCATTGGTCTTATCTCTGGCCCAGCGCCCACGGTGGGGTCCTCTACAAACGTGAACAGAACAGTGCCTGCGCTGTCTTTGGGCATGGTCAGGCTACGTTTGGCGTGATTGGGATAATACGTGGCCATGCGCTGTAGGGCTTGTTGAGCGTCCATGCCTTGAGCATTAGCCACAAACGTAGACTTTAGCTTTTTACCGGCGGGCATGCGCTCTGTAGTGGCTGTAATCTGGTTGATGGCGGTTTGGGTCTCTTCTGGGAACGCGAAGTTCACGCCCGTAATGGCGATGATGAACAGTGGAAGGGAGACGTAGAAGCCGGTCACGTTGTGCAGGTCATACACCCGTCGTTTAGGGCCGGCGTTTTTCTTGTAAGAAAGGCCGTCTTTCAGTTGGCGCTTCTTTCTGGGGAACCACAGATACAAGCCGGTGCTCAGCAACACCAGAGCCATCAACAAAGCGCAGGTGCCGGTGATGAGGGAGCCGGTTTCGCCCATTGTCAATTGGCGGTGAAGTTCCAGAATGCCTTCAAACACACCCCGGCGCTGTTTCATCTCACCTAAAAAGGCACCGGTATGCAGGTCATAGAACAGCCACTCCTTCTTTTTCTGAAGCTTGATTTGGTAGTTCTCCAGTTCGCGGGTGGGGAAGTTGAGCGTGGCAATGGGTTCTTGAAACTGGGCCTGCGCCTTTTGTACCACTTGCTCTGCTGGATATACAGGACCAGTGTTTTGGGTTTGGTAATACTTTGAATAGAAAAGCCCGGTCAGTTCCGGCTGGAAGACATACAAAGAACCCGTGATGCCCACCACAGACAAGACGGCTCCGCTGAGTAAGCCCACCCAGAGGTGCAGAAAGACAAGGATTTTCTTCAGTTTCATAGTCACAAAAAACGCCGGCCTCTTTTACCTGTATGCAAGAGAGGCCGGCGCTGTAAAAATAGGCGGAATTTACTTAGAAGTTATACCCAACCGTGCCAATGATGGTACGCGGAGCACCCGGCATAATACCCGTAGCCGACTGCGCGCCGTCATAATAGTACTCATCCGTCAGGTTCTTGCCGTTCACACTCACGTGAATGCGCTTGGCGCGGTAGAAGATAGTCGCATCTACCTTGGTGTAACCTGGTAGTCTGAATGAGTCGTTGATGTCTCCCGGACGGGACTGCACCGAGGTAAACCCTCCACCAAAGCCCAGGCCTTTCAATAGACCAGCCTGCAACTCATAGGTAGTCCAGAAGGTGAAGTTATGCGGGCTCACGTTCTGGAAACGGGTGCCTTTGCTGGTCACGCCGTCACTGCTCACGCGGGCGTCAATAAAGCTGTAGGTGGCAATCAGGTTTAAGCCAGGCAACACCTCGCCGGTCACGTCCACCTCAGCGCCTTCACTAATGATTTCGCCTACCTGTACTCTAAAGTTAACGTCACGCGGGTCTACGGCAGAAATGTTGCTTTTCTTGATTCTGAAGTAGCTGGTGGTCAGGTTCAAACGGTCCTGGAACAAGCCCAGTTTGATACCGCCTTCCAGTTGCTGGGTGCGTAACGGCTCAAAGGTGTCACCCTCCAATGTTCGGCCAATCTCCGTCTGGAAACCGGTGGAATAGTTGGCGTAGGCAGACAAAGGGCCATAGACTTCATACAGCAAACCTATGCGCGGGTTAAAGGCGTAGTTGCGCTGCGTGGTGGTGTCTTTGCCTAAATAATCCTCACTGCGGTAGTCAAAGATGTCATAGCGGCCGCCCAGCAACACGTTCAAACGCTGACGGATGGTGATGAAATCCTGCAGGTAAAAACCGGCGTTCTGGGTGCGGTCCCGGTAGTCCTGAGAGGTAACGGTGCTGTTGACCGGTTTGGGCTTGGTGCTGTACTCTGGATTATAAATGTCCAGCTGATCATAGGCTGCTCGTTTCACGTTCAGGTCCAGCATGAAGGAGCTGTACTCCACGCCCGCCACGGTACGGTGCGCAATGTCTGCGCCGGTGTTGAACTTACCATACACCTCATTCTGCGTGGCGAAGTACCGGTCAAAGGTGTACTGGTCCTGGTAGCGGCGATTAATCTTACGGTCTGAGTTAGCTACCAACGTTGTCTGCTCTACCAGTTTGCGGGTCTCGGTGCCGTAATTGAAGTTCACGGCGTGGCGCAGGCTCCAGGCATCGTTCAGGCGGTGCGTAAAGTTGTACTGCACCAAACGGTTCTGGTAAAACGAATAGTTGTCCGGCTCACCCAGACTTCGGCTGCGGGGCACGTCTGCAATCTTTCCTTTCACGGCAAAGATACCACGGTCAGAAGGCTGGTTGTGGTTCAGGAGCTCGGCTTCTACGCTTAAAGACGTGTTAGGGGAGAAGTCATACGTCACCGACGGGGCCACGAAGTAGCGCTTGGTCTTTACAAAATCGCGGTAGCTTTCACTGCGCTCATACAAGCCGTTTAAGCGGTATTTGAAGTTTTTGGCTTCGCCGATGGTACCGCCCAAGTCCACACTTGGTCTAACCAACCCGAAGCTGTTTCCCGTCAGTTGAATAGATTGGAATGTATAGGCCGTTGGTTTTTTAGTGGTAAGGTTGATGAGGCCGCCCGGGTCACTCACTCCATATAAAACTGAGGCAGGACCTTTCATGACTTCTACTTGCTGCACGTTGGCACTCTCCCGGTAGGTACGCGCTGGGTTTCTAAAGCCGTTCTTGAAAATACTGGTCTGGTCGGTTCTAAAGCCTCTTATCTGGAAAACATCGGTACGGCCGCCAAAGCCCGTTTCCACAGAGACGCCGCTCACGTTGCGCATGGCGTCTTCTACTCTTACCACCTGCAACTGGTCCATGGCTCTGCGCGACAAAACCTGCACCGACTGCGGCACGGTGCTCAAATGGGCTTCCATCTTAGTGGCCGTAGTGCCTTCGCGCTCCAGGTAGTTGCCGGCCTTGCTTCCGGTAATCTCTACCTGGGCTAAGGTGAAATCAGAGGTGTTCAAGCGCATGAACACGGGAACCACTTGCTGTTCTGCAATGGAGATGGTCTGCTTGACAGACTCATAGCCAATACCTGAAATCACCAACGTATAGTCGCCGGCGGGAATGCTTTTAATCAGAAATTTGCCTTCGTCATCAGTGGTGCTTCCCAGGGTAGTGCCTTCCAGGCCCACGCTGATGCCGGGCAGGGATTCGCCTTTCTGGGACTGAATGCGCCCCTCAATACGGCCCGTGGTCTGGGCGAAGGAAACAGTACTAGTAATTATGAAAAGGATTAGGAGGGTAAGTAGGCGGTGCATGTCTATTTATTTAGACTAATTATAAACTTGCGCAAACTTACAGCCGGATTTCAGAATAACAAAATTGTTTAGAAGGTTTCTAAATAATCATCCCGCCCTCTGCCGCACCTGGCACCACGGTCCTGGTCATGGGCAGGCAGTCTGGGTAGTTCTTCTGCACAAAATCCACCAGCTGCTCGCGCACCAGACAGCGCAGGTCAAAGGCGGTGCCAGAGTCGCGGGCGCTCACCAGCATGCGCAGTTCCAGGGTTCGCTCCTTTGAATCTGTGACCTGTAGCAGGCCTACGCGCCCGTCCCAGAGCGGCGTCTCTTTTAAGATTCTGTTCAACTCCTGCCTTAAGGGTTCTACCGGAATGGTGTAATCCAGGTATAGAAAGACAGTGCCCAGAATCTCGGCGTTGGTGCGGGTCCAGTTCTGGAAGGGCTTTTCAATAAAGTAATTGATGGGCAGGACCAGACGGCGCTGGTCCCAGAGGCGCATGACCACGTAGGTCAGGTTGATCTCTTCCACGCGGCCCCATTCGTTCTCCACCACCAGCACATCGTCAATCCTAATGGGTTGGGTGAAGGCAATCTGGAAACCGGCCAGCAGGTTAGCCAGGGAGCGCTGCGCGGCAAAACCCACAATGACGCCCGCAATCCCTGCCGAGGTGAGCAGACCCGTGCCTATCTTACGCACCGTCGGGAAACTCATCAACACCAGCGCCGCGGCAAAGAAGATGATCAAGATGATGACCAGCCTCCTAATGAACTGCAGCTGCGTGAACAGGCGCCGCTCCCGTATGTTGTCCTCCTTGTCTATGTGATGCTTTTTGCGGATTCTGTACTGCACCACGTTCACCCAGCCAATCAGGAAATAGGCAAAGGTGCAGATGAGCAGAATCTCCATGAGGCGGCGCAGCACCTCAAAGGGCCTGGGCGCTAGCGGCAGCAGCGGCAACACGGTTGACAAGACCAACAGGGGCAGAAAATAGGCCACGGGTTTGCCTAGCTTCAAGAGCATGCCTTCTACCCAGACGCTGGGGAACCAATGCTGGTAGGCAGCCAGCACTTTGAATATAATCCATTTAAGAACCAGCCCCACCAACAAGGCCGCCACCACCACGCCCAAACCCTGCAAAAACTGCGAAAGATGGTCTAGGGTGAAGTGCCTGAGTTGTTCTAGTAGTTCCATGTAGGAGAGCGCCGTTTAAGTCTTCCCTTACCCTTGGCAAGAGAGAAAGGTTGTCCACTCATGCCAGTAGCAAGCCTTCCCTCAAGAATATAGGACAATTTATATATCTTTTAACCTATGCCCCGTGAAAAGAGTAAACTATACCACTAAGCAGTAAGCGGCGCCAATACTTGGTAAATAAACTGTCAGCGCCTTCTTGTATGTCACAAACCAGTACCCTATGTCTAAAACCATCATCATTTCTAATAGATTACCCATAAAAGTACAGCGCAAGGAAGAGGGGTTGGCTTATGAGACAAGTGAAGGAGGATTGGCCACGGGCTTAGGCTCTATCTATAAAGAAGGAGACAACGTCTGGATTGGCTGGCCGGGTCTTTTCTTTGAGGATGAAGCCGAAGAACAGGAGGTGACCCTCTCGCTCAAGTCACAGAGCATGCACCCGGTATTCCTGACGGAGAGCGAGATAAAAGAATTCTACGAAGGCTTCAGCAATGAGACGCTGTGGCCCTCTTTCCATTATTTTAGTCAGTACACCGTCTATGACGATGTTTACTGGGAGGCGTACCAACATGTAAACCGCAAGTTTTGCCAGGCCGTCATGCAGGTAGCCCAGCCCGGCGACACCATCTGGGTGCATGACTACCAACTGCTGTTGCTGCCCGCCTACCTCAGAGAGGCGTTTCCAGACAGCAGCATCGGGTTTTTTCAGCACATTCCCTTCCCTTCCTTTGAGGTGTTCAGGATGCTGCCCTGGCGCGAACAGCTCCTGAAAGGAATACTTGGAGCCGATTTGATTGGCTTCCATACTTATGATGATGTGAGACATTTCCTGAGTTCGGTGAGCCGCATCATTGGCATGAATACCGCCCAAGGCATGATAGACAACGGCTACCGCCAAATCATGGTGGACGCGTTCCCCATGGGCATAGATTATGAGAAGTATGCGCAACTGGCCGCCTCGCCAGAGATGAAGGAAAAGCTTATTCCTTATAATGAGGCTTTAAGCGGCCAGAAGGTTATTCTATCCATTGACCGCCTGGACTATTCCAAAGGCATACCGGCGCGCTTGCAGGCCTTTGAGCTGCTGTTACAGGAGTACCCAGAGTTCAGGGAGAAAGTGACCTTGTTCATGCTGGTGGTGCCGTCCCGTGACCAGGTAGAAAAGTACAAGCAACTCAAAGAAACCATTGACGAGCTGGTGGGCCGCATCAACAGCTCTTACCGTACCATCTCCTGGAACCCCATTCAATACTTCTATCGGTCATTTCCCATTGAAGAACTTTCTGCCTTATACACGGTGGCAGACATTGCCCTCATCACACCCATGCGCGACGGCATGAACCTGGTCTGCAAAGAGTTTGTAGCCAGCAAGCTGGACCAGAAGGGCGTTTTGATCTTGAGCGAGATGGCCGGGGCCGCCAAAGAACTGTCAGACGCGCTCATCATCAACCCAAATGACCTGGGCCAGATGGTGCAAGCCATGCGCGAAGCCATGACCATGCCCGAGGCCGAGCAGCAAATCCGCATGCAGCACATGCAGGACATTCTCAAGCGCTATGACATTCACCAGTGGGTGAGCATTTTCATGAACCGTCTGGAATACATCAAACTCAAGCAGCTAAGCCTGGCCACTGAGTACCTTTCTCAAGAAGAGCGCCAAGCCTTGCTCCAGAGCTACCGCCAAGCCCAACAGCGCATCCTGTTCCTGGATTATGACGGTACGCTCACCGGCTTTGTGCAGAATCCCAAGCATGCTTTCCCCGATGAAGAACTCCTGCGCGTCCTGGATCAGTTAACGCAAGAGCCCAAAAACCGCGTGGTGGTTATCAGCGGCCGAGACCGTCATACTTTAGAGGATTGGTTAGGTCATCTGCCCGTAGACATCATTGCCGAACACGGCGTCTGGATGCGCCAGCAAACCCATGAGTGGCAGATGATGCACCACATCACCAATGAATGGAAAACCGAGGTGCGCCCCATCAT
The DNA here is from genome assembly GCF_039541795.1 of Nibribacter koreensis. NCBI lineage: Bacteria > Pseudomonadati > Bacteroidota > Cytophagia > Cytophagales > Hymenobacteraceae > Nibribacter > Nibribacter koreensis. Next base: position 315,653 of record NZ_BAABGX010000003.1, read on the forward strand.
GGAAATGCACGTGAGCCGTACGCCGGGTTCCTTCATTGAAGAGAAGGATTACTCCCTGGTGTGGCATTACCGCAAAGTAGACGCTTCTTTGGGAGAACTGCGCGCCCGCGAACTCAGCAACCACCTTCAGTTCATGGCCGCCAACATCAACCTGCAAGTCATGGAAGGCGACAAGGTGCTGGAAGTAAAGAACGTGGAAGTGAACAAGGGCTTGGCTACGCTCCGTTGGCTAGAACTGCACCCCCATGATTTCCTGCTGGCCATTGGTGATGACCGCACCGACGAGGACATGTTCAAGATGATGCCTGATGATGCCTATACCATTAAAGTAGGTAGTCAGCGCTCTTTTGCCAAGTACAACCTGGACAATCATCAAGAAGTGAGAAAGCTGTTACAAGAGCTTTGCTCTCAGCACTAGTTGGATGCTTGACTTATCGTTTTTGGCTTATTTTCCAGAAAGTAAGCCAAAAACGATTACAAGAATTTCAATTTAGTCTTTCAAGGAGAAAATGGGCTTCTTCGTCCCCCTTTGAAGGGGGTAGGGGGATGACTACTATAGCTGATTAATAAAGGTTTAGCTTTTACCTCTCAATCCTGTACTTCTCAACTTTCAACTCTTAACTTTTCTGCCCGGGTTTGTCACTTTTCTCCTTGATGAGAAAAGTAACCAAAAGAATCAAGAAGAAAAGAAACTCGCTGCCGCTCAGACAGCTTTTCTTCAGACTCTGCACCTGGCTGAGGCTATCTGTTTCATGGTAGGCTTACGCTACTGCCAGATGCCAAGCCACTGCTCGGTCCCTGCCCATGCTCCGGGCGCACAGCCAAGGCTTCCCTGCGCAAGGTCGGTCGGCAGGCGGCTTGGTGTTTGAGAGGCGGCAATGCGTTCTTCGCTGGAGCGGATTTTTCTGTAGAGACCAGGCACTGCCTTGTCTCCTGCGCATTGCTTGGCTATTTCGTTTTTGGCTTGTTTTCTGGAAAATAGGCCGAAAACGGCATCCACCTTAACCAAGAAAGGCCAGCAATTCGCTGGCCTTTCTTGGTTAATCATACAACTTCTCCTCCTTATAAGAAAGAAGGCCTGTCTAGGCGTTTGGAAATGCGGTAAGCTGCATTCAATAAGCCCACATGGCTGTAGGCCTGCGGGAAGTTACCCCACTGGCTTCCGTCTCTGGAGTCTACGTCCTCGCTCAATAATCCCAAATGGTTGGTGTATTGGAGGATGTTCTCAAACTCATGCAGGGCTTCTTCTACGCGGCCCACGCAGGCCAGGGCCTCAATGTACCAGAAGGCACAGATGAGGAAGGTACTTTGCGGTACGCCAAAATCATCGGCGTGCTTGTAGCGGTAGAAAAGTCCCTCGGGGGTTTTAAGCTCGCGTTCCATGGCTTCTAGGTGCGTTTTGGCTACCTCAGAGGCGGGGTCAATGTAGTGCATCATGATTAGTTGCAAGGTGCTGGCATCTAGGTGATTCTTACCTATGGCCTGGGTGTACACGCCGCGTTCCGGGTCAAAGCACTGCTCAATCTTAGCGGCTGCCTGTTGCATTAAATCGGTGGCCAGCTGGTGCAGTTGTTCGTCGCCAAAATGACGGGCTGCGCTTCTTGCCGCCGCCGCACCTGCCCAATGGAACAGGTAGGTGTAGGTATGGTACTGCGCAAAATCCCGGAACTCCCAGAGGCCGGCATCGGGCTCTTCCATGGTGTCCTGAATCTTGTAAAGCGTCTTGTAAATCAGTTTCTGCGACTCAATGCGCTCGGCGTCATTAAAACGGCGGTCAATATAGAGCGGCAAAAGGGCTACCAGAATCTGACCGTAGACGTCGTTCTGAATGTGGGTGTAGGCATCATTGCCAATGCGCACCGGCTTGTTGCCCAGGTAGCCTTCCAGCTCCAGTTCCAGCTCGGTGAGTTTGCTTTGCCCGCTGATGGAGTAGAGCGGTTGGTAACGCGGCGTGTCCTTGGCGGTGATGTTGGCGATGAAATGGAAGTAGCGCTCCATTTCCTCAAAGTGGCCTATGTTGTTGAACGCGTTGAGAATATAGTACGTGTCCCGCATCCAGCAGAAGCGGTAATCCCAGTTCCGGCCGCTACCGGGGTGCTCTGGCAAGCTGGTGGTAGGCGAAGCGATGATGGCGCCCGTGTCTTCGTACTGGTGTATTTTCAAAGCCAACGCAGACCGTATCACCTGCTCCTGGAAGAAATTGCTGATGCTGGTGTTTTTGACCCAGTTGTGCCAGTAGCGGGTGGTTTGGCGCAGGAAGGATTCTACGGTGCTCTCCAGGTTGGCCTCCAGCGGTGCGCCATAGGTTAAGACAAAGTAGAGCGTCTCATTCAGGACAAAAAACTGGTCCTCCAGGATGTAGCTCAAAGACGCGTTGGTGGTCAGGCGCACTTCCTCGTCCAAGCCCAGAAACGCGATGTGGTTGGAACTGCGTCTTCGTTTTAATTCCAGTTGGCCATAGTTCCCCACCGGACGGCAGGTGGCTTTAATGCGTGGCGAACCAGCGATAGGTTCCACTTTTCTAACCAGCATCAAAGGCTTGTAATAGCGCTGGTGCTGTCTAAAACGCGGCGCGAAGTCGGTGACCCGGTAACTGCCTTCCTGGCAGGTGATTTCGGTGCAGAGGATGTTGGTGTTCTCTACATAATATTGGTGCGAGGTGAATTCCTCGGCGTCTGGTTTCAGGGAGAATTCGCCGCCTTTTTGCCGGTCCATCATGGGCCCGAACACAAAACTGCTGTCAAATCTGGGCCAGCAGAGCCATTCAATGTTGGTGTCTTGGTGGATCAAGGCTAGATAGGCACAGTTGCCAATCAAGCCCATGTCATAGGTGTGCTTCGCCATACGGGTTCTGATAGACGCCGGGATTGTCTGCCGGCTTCTGACATACCGTGTACCGTTTTGCGTAGGCTGAGGTTTCTAAAAATATGGAGGTAGCGGTCTAAACCATGTTTATTGCCGTAGGTTCACTGTTTATTATCTGGAGCCCGTAAAACCTTTTGAAAGCGGTGGTATTCTTTTAACTGAAGTCTTTAATCCTGTTTATTAGTTAAGCAGAATTGAATATAGTCAACTATTAAATGATTTGTTTGTGAATCGTTTATTCGCCTTTATAATAATCTTTAAATGAATCTGGATATATAATCTGATTAGGTTTTGCTATAAAAACTTTACATTCTTTATAGCAGGTTTCTACGGAAGTTTTACTACCCCAAGGTTTAGTGATTGATGTATAAAAAGTTAGTGATTTGTAGTTGGCTTTATGACTAAGAATGGGAGTAATCTGATCAACTGTTTTGAAAATGACTTTCTCAAAGGAAGTACTATCTAAGTCGCACACTGAACCATAAACGTAGATGACTAAATTGCCATTTTTTTTATTGTTTGTGACGGCATAATAATCGTGTCTAATTTCCAAGTCAGAGCAGTTTAATTCCTTCTTCAGTGTCTCTTGCAACTCTTCTTCTTCTTCAGTTAAGTCAATACGGGGTACCATACAAGACTGTAAAAATACTATGACCAATATTGCTTGGACTAGTGTTTTCATAGAGATACAGTTATTAACTCCATAGTTTAATTAATTTATATTGATTCAGACTATTGAGCGATACCTAGTTGGCCTGGCAACCAGTCCTGCAATGCTTGAGTGATGCGCTTGCTTTCAATGATAAAGCCGTCATGGCCGTAATCAGATTCAATCTCCACGTACTGCGCGTTGGGTACGTGCTGTGCAATAAACTTCTGCTCCTGCACCGGACACAGCACATCACTGCTAATACCAATGACCAACGTTTTCTGGTGTATCTGTTGTAGCACTTCTGCCAGCTTTCCGCCGCGGCCACGGGCCAAGTGATGACTGTCCATGGCTTTGGTGAGAATCCAATAACTGTAGGCATTGAACCGGTTTACCAGCTTGTCGCCTTGATAATTGATGTAGGACGAGACGCGGTAGTTGTCTAACTTCTCCACGTCAGGGTCGGTTTGGTTCTGTTCCAGAATCTGGAAACTCCGGTACGTCAAAATTCCCACCGCACGCGCCGCTTTCAAGCCTTTGCTCCCGGCCGTATCAGAGTTTTCGCCAAAAGTGCCATCGGCTTCAATGGCCAGACGCTGAGTAGTATGAATGGCAATGCCCCAGGCGCTCTCAGTAGCCGAGGTAGCCAGCAGAAACAGGTTCTCAATCCTATCTGGCTCCAGCACGCACCATTCCAACGCCTGATAACCACCCATGCTTCCGCCTGCCAACAGGTAAATCTTTTCAATGCCCAGCTGTTCCCGCAACAACGCATGCACCTTGACCATGTCTCTGATGGTTACCTGCGGAAAGGTGGCATAATAGGGTTGGCCGGTCTCTGGATTCACGCTCAGCGGACCCGTAGAGCCATAACAGGAGCCCAGAATGTTGGCGCAGATGATGAAATGCTCCTGCGGGTTGATGGCTTTGCCTTCGGCGGTTACGCCACTCCACCAGTCCAGCGGGTTTGAATTAGCGGTGAGGGCATGGCAAATCCAGACTACATTGCTTTTCTTTGCGTTCAACTCACCAAACGTATGGTAGGCAATGGTCAGGGCCGGAAGCGTCTGGCCGTTCTCCAATGCAAAGGGGTGAGAATACTCAAAGTAGTTCATGCCAAGGTGTCTATTCAATGTTCTGCAAAGAAAGGCGCTACAGGTTTTAAATTGAAGAAAATGGTTAGAATAGAATTAGAACGCACCGCCGGCGACTACGGCTTTGAAGCAAAAGACGCCTTCGGGCACGTCATCACCACCGACACCAGCCCCGATGGCGGCGGCACCAACGCGGGCGTACGTCCCATGCAAATGCTGTTGATGGCCCTGGGCGGGTGCGCCGGCATTGACGTGGTCATGATCTTGAACAAGCAACGCCAGACCATCACCCATTTTAAAATGTACATTGACGGTGAACGCGAAACCGGCAAAGAACCTGCCCTCTGGACCAACATCCACGTGGTGTATGAACTAGGCGGCTCCATAGACGCAGACAAAGCCGAACGCGCCTGCCAGCTCTCCATGGACAAGTACTGCTCCGTGGCCGAAACCCTCCGCCGCGCCGGCGCCAACATCACCTGGGAAGTTCGCATCACGGAGTGATGCAGTCCTGAGTCTAGAGTCGCGAGTCCTGAGTCTGGAATGCGTTTTTGGGCTGTTTTCTGGAAATCAGCCCAAAAACGGTTCTTGGCGCAGACGCTCGCAGGTCCTCCGGACGCTACGAGGTCTTTTGAGTAGGGGCAGTTCTTCATCAAACGCCTTTGTCATCCCCCTACCCCCTTCAAAGGGGGACGGTATGCGCGGGGTGTCAAATGCGGATAAAGCAGGTAACAAAACCGTGCGCAGCACGAAGGCCTCTGCAGCGACAGCAAAGGCCATTTCTTGCAACAAGCTTATCAACCAACAAGCCTAAGCAGAATGGAACGAGAACCAGTCTTGGTTCTGAGCGCCTCTGTTGTTTCGTCGCCCGCCAGGGCGGGGCCAAAGGCCCAGAGTACAACAGCAGTGCGAAGGGCCAAGACGGGGCCCCGCGGCCGTGAGCGCTTGGCGGAGGTTATGCAACAAGAAAGGAAGTGCGCACCGGAGCAGACGGCATTGCCAAGGGAACAGCCAAATGCGTGCACCAAGGCCTTATTTCAGTGAAAGGAGGCTGGTGAAGCAGTCTGGGTCGTTGGTGATAACACCAACAACGGCGACGATGGGTCTTTCTCAGCAGTAACCAAGGGCGTGCAATTAAAAGGCAGTAGAGCGTATTACAGCTTAATAAGCAGTTGAGGTGATTGGTGAGGGCACCAACCACGGCAAGAGCATTCAAACAAAGAAACCAATGGAAGAGCAAACCTACCATCCCATCACCCAAGCCATCAGAACCCAAACCGAACGCACCCAGGAAATGGAGCACGCCACGCCGCTGTTCCTGACCAGCAGCTTTGTGTTTGACAATGCAGAGGACATGCGCGCCGCCTTCGCTGATGAGACGGAGGACAACATCTACAGCCGGTTCAGCAACCCCAGCGTGCAGGAGTTCACAGACAAGATGGTGGCCTTGGAAGGAGCGGAGGCGGGTTTTGCGACGGCGTCTGGCATGAGTGCGGTGTTTGCCTCGTTCATGGCCCTGCTCAAAGCGGGAGACCATCTGCTTTCCTGCAATTCCATCTTCGGAAGCACGCACACGGTCATCACCAAATATCTGCCCAAGTACGGCATTGAGTACAGCTACGTGCCCGCCGACAAGCCCGAAGAATGGGAAGCCGCCATCCGGCCCAACACTAAGATGCTCTACATAGAGACGCCTACCAACCCGGGGCTGGACCTCATTGACCTGGAGTGGGTAGGGCAACTGACTAAAAAGCACAACATCCTGCTCAATGTAGACAATTGTTTCGCTACGCCCGTAAACCAGAAGCCCATTGACTTTGGCGCTGATCTGGTGGTGCACTCCGCTACTAAGTGGATTGACGGCCAAGGTCGCGTGATGGGTGGCGTAGTGGTAGGGAAGAAGGAGCTTATCAAAGACATCTACCTTTTTTGCCGGAGCACCGGCCCAGCGCTTTCTCCCTTCAACGGTTGGGTGTTGAGCAAGAGCCTGGAGACCCTGGATGTGCGCATGGAACGCCACGCTGGCAACGCCTTGAAAATAGCCACGGCCCTTCAAGACCATCCTAAACTAAGCTGGGTAAAGTACCCGTTTCTGCCAAGTCATCCGCAATATGCCATCGCCCAAAAGCAGATGCAAAACGGCGGCGGACTGCTCTGCTTTGAACTCACCGGCGGTCTGGAAAGCGGCCGGAAATTCTTAGACAGCCTGAAGATGCTGTCGCTCACCGCTAACTTGGGAGATACGCGTAGCATTGCCTCGCACCCCGCCAGTACCACGCACGCCAAACTCACCGAAGAGGAGCGGCTGGCCGTCAACATCACGCCAGGCCTCATCAGAATCTCAGTAGGATTGGAGCACGCAGATGACATCTTGAACGACATTCTGCAGGCGCTAGAGAAGTGCTAGTTGTTTCGTTGTTGGTTACTGGTTGCTCGTTATTTGAGGACAAAGATTAGCGTTTTATGTAGTACCATGGCGCAAGCGTCCGCTTGTGTCCACGCGCATTGTTAATCTGGAATGCGTCAGAGACAAGGCGGTGCCTGGTCTCTACAGGAGCTGCATCACCTTTTTGTCTCCATTGCCAACCCCCTCATCCTAACCTTCTCACTCAGGTAGAAGGGATTTAAAAAAGAAGCGTTTTCGGCCTGATTTCTAGGAAACAGGCCAAAAACGCTTTTCTGGTTTTATAAGAAGTAAGATGCTGGCTCTTATTTCATGTCCAGCTTTCCTTCAATGGAATCGTCTAGCGTGACGCCAGTGGCCGCGCCAATGGCTTGTTTGGCAAATGCGACGGCGTTGCCGTGTTTGTTGTCCCAGTAGTAACCGCCAGTGGGCACTACCTTGAGGACGGTGATTCTGGGGTCGTCTATGCCTTCGGTGAACCAGGTTTTGAGCATGGGGTTCCAGAGTTCCTTGATCATGGCTTTGTCCTTGCTCACCTCGGTGTTTCCGTACACCGTCAGGAAGTCTGAGTGTGCCGAGCCCTGGAACATCAGCTGCACAAACGGGTCTTGCTGGAGCTCTTCTATCTTATGCGAATCGTCTGAGGTCAGGAACCAGAAATTACCGGCTTCGTCTGCTTTTAAGACTGCCATGGGGCGGGTGGTGATGGGCTGGCTGGCTTTGATGTTGGTGCAGAAAAAACAGCTTTCGGCGTTTTCTGCCAAATCTTTCATTTTTTTGGCAGCTTCGGCGCCGTGCAGGTCCTGGTGGTTTTTTTCGGGCTGATTTTGGTTGATGCTATCCATAGTTTTAAAAGTCGTTAGGTTAGAAAGATGTACTGTGTTTGTCAGGCATCGGTTTTCATTCTCTCTTCTAGCGCTTGAATTTTCTATAGAAAGCGAAAACCCGTTTTTGGCCTGATTTTGAGAAAACAGGCCAAAAACGGGTTTTGTTTTGGGAGAAGGTAAACTGGTTAATTTAACTTATCTCTTTCTTGAAATGGTCCTCTGACTCCATAGGATTAATATCTATTTCTAAGGTGCTAGGAGCATGATCATATAGACTATCCATTATGTCATAGAAATCGTCACTTGACTTTAACCTGATTCTGGTCAATTGAAAATCGTGAAAGATGAATTCTACTCTGTGGGGTTTTATGGCAAACATTTGAATAACAAATGAAATGCGGTTCAAATCCCTGTAGCATATTCTTAAAGTGTCGTGCTGACTTTCAAGGGTAATCGCATCAGATTGAATAGTAAGCGTAGCTGATTTATTCCTTTTTATACCCCGCAAGGCAAAGGATAACACTGCCAATGCGAATAAGAAACCTACAGTATACCAAGAGAAATTTGGAGAAATATCGAAGGTTTTTAAAATGACGAAAGGCTCAATAAAATAGAACAAGACAAAAAGGACAATAACAGAACCTAGTAGGTAATCAGATATCTTTTTAATCCTTTTAGGAACTGTATTTATATGCACTTGGTATGCCTCTGCCATTCCTGCTTCTCTTACTAAAAGCTATTCTTAATGCTGTTATGCAAGGTGCGGGTGCTCCAGTAGCCGCTAGCAATGATGCGCCGGATGGTGAAGAGCGGGTCCTGCTGGTCGCGTTTGGTGGCTAGTTGGAAAGCCGCCGCGAAGCCGCGCTTCTGCAGTTCTGGGATGGCTTCTGGCCTCCACAAGCCAAACGGGTACGCGAAGTAGCGGATGGGTTTGCCGGTGATGGCCTCCAGTTGCTTGGTGGGTTTCTCAATTTGGGTAATCCAGTCTTTGGCTTCGTATTTTTTGACGTTGTGGTGGTCATAGGTATGCGAGCCAATCACGTGCCCTTGGTCAGAGAGCTCTTTGATCTGCGCCTTGGTCATGTAGTTGGGACGGCCAATGGAAACGGTCATCAAGAAGAACACACCTTTGAAGCCGTATTTTTCCATGACAGGTTTGGCCACGGTGTACTGGTCCAGTTTGGTGTCATCAAAGGTGAGCATGATGGGCTTGGACGGCAGAGGCTTGCCTTCTGTGAGGTAGGCGTAGAGTTGGTCGGGCAGGATGGTGTTGTAACCACTGTCGGCTAGCATTTTCATCTGGGCCTTGAACTCGGCGGGCTTCACAATGTAGTCCTTGCCTACTTTGCCGTCTTTAGACGTCCACTCGCGAATCTGGTGGTAACACAAGATGGGCACCTGCGGTCTGGCCAGGATGGAGGCCGCGGTGGCTTTCACTTCTTTGAACGGTGCGTTGGGGTCTGCGGCTACCGGCGCGGTAGTAGGTGGCGGGGTAGTAGCTACCTCTTGGGTTGGTTTTTTAGCGGAGGCGACGGGTACCTGGGCCTCTGTCTGGCCAGCAAAACCAAAAATAAAATAGCCTGCCAAAAGGAGGACGGGCAAAAGCAAAAGATACCAACTGCGGTTCCGGGTCATGGGAGTAAAAGGTAAAAGCGTAGAAAATGGTGGGCAGGGAACGGTACCAAGCGTTCCCCACAGTAAGATACAAAAAAAGGGCTTCGCATATATGCAAAGCCCTTTTTTATGAAACTGATATATATTAAAACTTATGCAAGCTTCACATTAACAGCGTTCAAACCTTTTCTGCCTTCTTTCAGCTCAAAAGTTACATCATCATTCTCTCTGATCTCGTCTACCAGGTTAGACACGTGAACAAAGTACTCTTCGTTTGTTTCTGCATCTTTAATGAAACCAAATCCTTTGGAGTCATTGAAGAATTTTACTTTACCGTTTTTCATTTTTTGATTTTAATAGATATGCAAAGGTAGGTATTCTCCTGAATACTATATGCTATTTACGTAAAAAATAGTTGATATCAGAGCACTGAGGGCAGGTTTTAGCGCTTGAAAATGAGTGAATTACGTCTTTATTCAGGCCCGTTTCTGAAAATATAGTACAAATACGGATGACCCTTTTGAAGTTTACCAAGGTAGCTTTCCTACTTTGTAGTTTGAAAAGTAGAAAGGCTTTTGTAGATGTGCCTCGTTTTTGACCTGTTTACTGGAAAGGAGGCCAAAAACGCTAGTCGGTGGTTCTTCGTCTAATTACGGGGGAGGGTAGCAAGGCTCACCGCAATTGATTTTCTTTGGAAGTATGTCTGGCTTGCTGGACCCATCTTAAAAATTAGCAGGATGATACGCGTAGGATTAATAGGCTATGGCATGGCCGGGCAGGTGTTTCATGCGCCCTTTGTGGACGCCGTAGACGGTTTAGAACTGACCAGAATCAGAGAGTCACGGGATGAGAACATACGCTTGGCCAATGACCGTTACCCCAAAGCGGTGGTGACGTCCAACGTGCAGGATATTTTTAACGACGATAACATTGACCTGGTCATTGTGGCCGTGCCCAACAGCGCGCATTATTCCCTGGCCAAAGAAGCCTTGCTGGCAGGTAAACATGTGGTGGTGGAAAAGCCCTTCACCGTCACTTCTGCCGAGGCTGATGAACTGATTGACCTGTCCAAAGCGCAAGGCAAAATGCTCACCGTCTACCACAACCGCCGGTGGGACAGTGACTTTAAAACCATCCAGAAACTGGTGAAACAAGAACTACTGGGCAACCTGGTGGAATACCGTGCCCATTTTGACCGGTTCAGGAACGCCATACGGCCCAACACCTGGAAAGAGGAGGCCGTGCCCGGTACCACCATTCTCTATGACTTGGGCTCACACTTGATTGACCAAGCTTTGACTTTGTTTGGCATGCCAAAAGCAGTTTTTGCTGATATAAGAACCCAGCGCGAAGGAAGCCAGATCCCAGACAAGTTTGAGACGGTGCTCTTCTATGACAAACTCAAAGTGGTTCTAACCGCGGGCATGCTGGTCCGTGAGCCCGGCCCCCGTTACATCTTGCACGGCGATAAAGGCTCTTTCTTGAAACACGGCCTGGACGTGCAAGAAGAAGCCCTCAAGCAAGGCCTCTTCCCGAAGGACCTGCCCACCACCTGGGGCGTAGAACCAGAGCACCTCTGGGGCCAACTAAACACCAACATGCAAGGCTTACACTTCATGGGCAAAGTAGAAAGCGAAACCGGCGATTACCGTGGTTTTTATGAAAATGTGAAGCAGGCTATTCTGGGGGAAGCAGCATTAGAAGTAAAACCAGAACAGGCGCGGGATGTGATTAGAATCATTGAGCTGGCCATGCAGAGTAGTGAGGAGAAGGGGGTAGTTGAGGTTAGGTAGGTTGAAGTTGGTTTTGAATCCAAATTAAAATTTGATATTTAAGATTTATTTGGATGTATATCTACCTCTAACAATTCTTTTCCTGTTACTATGAGAAACATTATTTATGCATTGCTTGCCTTATTAATCTTTCCAAGTTGTGATAAAGATGAGCCAGCAACATTGATTGGCACATGGATGAGAACAGAAGTGTATGCCATTGATAACGCAGGAAACAGAAGCCATAATAATCTTGATTATGCCCCTACCTGTGAAAAGGACAACCTTTATCAGTTTACTGGTAACAATGAATATTACCTGAAGGAAGGAGGCAATATCTGTCAGCCAAGCGCCGAGAGTTCTGATAAGTATGAGTTGCTAGAAAATGGTACTAAGATAAAATTTCAGAAGGGTGGATTATGGATGATAGAATCACTTTCTGGAGCTTCTCTAACAGTGAAACAAGCATTGCCGCCCGGAGTTGGATTCAAGGAGATTGTAACAATCTTTAAAAGAAGGTAAGCAGGTTTGAAGTAAAATCCGTTTTGCCCTCATTCCCAGAAAATAGGCCGAAAACGGAAAAGTCTATAAAACACAGGTATAGCTTTTTTATGGATCAAACAAATTGCCTACTTTTGACGTTAGTAACGTAAAACGGGAGTATGATTACATCTTTTGGCACTAAGCAGACAGAGAAAATCTGGAATGGTGAAAGGGTGGCTAAACTGCCTCTGGAAATACAGACCGTGGGAAGGCGTAAACTCAGGATGCTCCACAACTCCCAAGACATTGCCGACCTTCGGATACCTCCTTCCAATAGGCTAGAAAAATTATCAGGGAACCTAAAGGATTTTTACAGCATCAGGATAAATGACCAATGGCGGATCATCTTTAAGTGGAATAGTGGCCAAGCCTCAGAAGTAGAAATTTTAGATTACCATTAATACCATGCATATGGAAAGACTACCCAACATTCATCCAGGAGAAATATTGCAAGAAGAGTTTTTGGCTCCTCTCAACATAACTGCCTATAGACTTTCTAAAGACATTGGGATTCCGCAGACTAGAATATCTGAGATTTTGAAAGGCAACAGGAGAATCACCGCAGACACCGCTTTAAGATTGAGTTACTACTTCAGTAATTCTGCTAAGTTTTGGCTTGGTTTACAAGATGATTATGACTTGGAAGAGGAAATGACTGCCAAGTTAAAAGAGCTAGAAACTATAAAGCCATTTGAGAGATCTGCTGCTTAATTCAAGCAATTAAAAGTAATTCTGCCTTAATGTATAAACCCATGCAAGAAATTTAGAAACCTTCGTTTTTGCCCCAATTCCCAGAAAACAGGCCAAAAGCGGGCAAAAGCAACTACAAGCTCTAAGCGGCTTTGAGGCATTTGCTTTATAAAACTTGCTTAAAAAATGGTATTAAAAGAGATAGGGCCGCTATTAGCGGCCCTATCTCTTTTAAGGCACAAGTTGTAGTGCTATCTTTTACATTCAGGCATCAAGGCTGTCCACCGCCACCGGTAGCTGCATAGATTTGTCCCGTGGCATAACTGGCATCACTGGCGGCCAATTGCACATAGATGGACGCCAGTTCTGCAGGTTGGCCAGGGCGGCCCATGGGCGTGTCACCGCCAAACTGCTTCAGTTTTTCTTGGGTGGCGCCGCCGCTTACCTGCAATGGGGTCCAGATAGGGCCTGGTGCCACGCCGTTCACTCTAATGCCTTTAGAGCCCAGTTGCTTGGCTAAAGACCGCACAAAGCTGGTGTTGGCCGCCTTAGTCTGGGCATAGTCAAACAAGTCAGGAGAGGGGTCGGTGGCTTGCTCTGAAGAGGTGGAAATGATGACGGAGCCGGGTTTCAAATGCGGCAGGGCGGCTTTGGTAATCCAGAAGGGCGCGTAGATGTTGGTCTTCATGGTAGAGTCAAACTGCTCTGTAGTGATGTCCAGAATAGACTCCTGCGTTTGCTGATAGCCCGCGTTGTTCACCAGAATGTCCAGTCCGCCTAGGCTCTTAACGGCTTCCTTCACTAGTTTCTGGCAAAAATCTTCTTCGCGTATATCTCCTGGAATAGCAAGGGCTTTACGACCCTCGGCCTCAATGAGTGCAATTACTTCTTTGGCGTCTTCCTCCTCAGTGGGGTAATAGTTGATGGCCACATCGGCGCCCTCGCGCGCGTAGGCAATGGCGGCCGCCCGTCCCATCCCCGAGTCGCCGCCAGTAATGAGGGCCTTGCGGCCTTGCAACCGGCCTGAACCCTTATAGCTTTTCTCACCGTGGTCAGGCACTGGGTCCATCTTGCTGGCCAAACCAGGCCATGGTTGGGTTTGGCCTTTAAAAGGAGGTTGGGGGTATTTGTCAACGGGGTTCTGGAGGGTGTTTGCTTCAGTGGATTTCTTGGATGAGGCTTGGGCCTTTTCTTCTTTCTTCTGGTCTTTCATGGTGCGGTCTTCACTGTTTACAGCTTAATTAAATTGCAAGCAAAGCAGTCCCAAAATGGAGGGTGGAGTTACCTGCGCTTGCTTGGTAGGCCAACATTCTGCTTTTGTAAAACCTACCAACCTCTATACTATCCAGCCTAAAGAACGGTTACTCCACCCTTCCATAGAAATGCAGGAGCAGGGTAACTGGTGTGAGGAGCTGGAGAAGAAAGAGAAGCCCGCCGTTATAAATAGAATCTTACATGAACCAATGGATTGAGGCCGTTTTTAGCCTATTTTCCAGAAAACAGACCAAAAACGGAACAGCCTATAAAAGAAGAAGCCCGGCCAATTTGGCCGGGCTTCTTCTTTTATGAATATATGAGACTAGTTTTTGTCGCCGTAGCGCTTGCGCTCGTTCTCATCCAGGTAAATCTTACGCATTCTGATGCTCTTAGGCGTGATCTCCAGCAACTCATCCTTCTGGATGTATTCCATGGCTTCTTCCAGAGAGAACTGCTTCTTAGGAACAATCTTCACGTTGTTGTCAGAACCAGAGGCACGCATGTTGGTCAACTGCTTGCCTTTCTGGATGTTCACGGTCAGGTCATTCTGACGAGAGTGCTCGCCGATTACCATGCCCATGTACACCTCTTCGCCCGGATCAACAAAGAACACGCCTCTGTCTTGCAGTTTGTCAATAGAGTAAGCCGTTCCTGGACCCGTCTCCATGGCAATCAAAGAACCGTTGATACGGCCTGGGATGGCGCCTTTGAAGGGCTCATAGGCTACAAAACGGTGGTTCATGATGGCCTCACCAGCAGTTGCCGTCAACACGTTGTTACGCAGACCAATCAAGCCGCGTGCCGGAATGTTGAATTCTAAGTGCTGTAAGTCGCCTTTCGGCTCCATGATCATTAGATCGCCTTTGCGCTGGGTTACCAATTCAATCACTTTACCAGCAGACTCTTCAGGAACGTCTACTACCAAGTGCTCCATCGGCTCCATTTTCTGGCCGTTCTCTTCTTTAAAGATTACTTGTGGCTGTCCAACCTGTAACTCATACCCCTCGCGGCGCATGGTCTCAATAAGAACTGACAAGTGAAGGATACCGCGTCCGTACACCAAGAAAGTATCTTCTTTGTCGGTCTCGTCTACGCGCAGGGCCAGGTTTTTCTCCATCTCTTTGAACAAACGGTCACGCAAGTGACGGGATGTTACAAACTTGCCCTCTTTCCCGAAGAAAGGAGAGTTGTTGATGGTGAACAACATGTTCATGGTAGGCTCATCAATAGAGATGCGCTCCAACGGCTCTGGGTTCTCAAAATCGGCGAGGGTGTCACCAATCTCAAAACCTTCAATACCAGTTACGGCGCAGATCTCACCGGCAGAAACAGATTCTACCTTTACGCGACCCAGGCCTTCAAACACTTGAAGTTCTTTGATTTTTACCTTCTTGATAGAACCGTCACGCTTGCAAAGGCTCATGTTGGCGCCTTCTGTCAACGTACCGCGCTTAACGCGTCCAATGGCAATACGACCCACAAAAGAAGAATAATCCAAAGACGTGATCTGCATCTGCGGCGTGCCTTCTTCAGAAGGGGCCGGAGGGATTACGTCAATGATGGCATCCAATAAAGGGATGATGTTATCCGTTGGTTTCTGCCAGTCTGTGCTCATCCAGCCGTTTTTGCTGGAGCCGTAGATGGTCACAAAGTCCAATTGGTCTTCAGTGGCATCCAAGTTGAACATCAGATCAAATACCATTTCGTGTACTTCGTCTGGACGGCAGTTCTCTTTGTCTACTTTGTTTACCACCACAATTGGCTTAAGGCCAAGAGAGATGGCTTTGCCTAGCACGAAACGGGTCTGTGGCATAGGGCCTTCAAAGGCATCTACCAACAAAAGAACACCGTCGGCCATTTTCAATACGCGCTCTACCTCGCCTCCAAAGTCGGCGTGACCAGGCGTGTCAATAATGTTAATCTTAACACCATTGTAACGAACCGATACGTTCTTGGAAACGATAGTAATGCCGCGTTCCCGCTCCAGGTCATTGTTGTCCAGGATGAGGTCGTCGAACTGTTGGTGGGCGTCAAAAATCTTTGAGGCGTGGATGATTTTGTCTACCAGCGTGGTCTTACCGTGGTCCACGTGGGCAATAATCGCGATGTTGCGGATACTTTGCATTCAGAGGTTATTTTCAGGGCGCAAAGGTATGGTTTTTCCGGCGGTTTTTTACATTAAATTATAAAATCGCCTTTGCTCCAACCAGTTACATTCTTAAGTTATTCTGGGGCTAACAGGGGCTGGCCTTGCTAAGTTCCGGTTCAGGCCCATTTAAGTACAAGAATCTGGATGGTTCTGGTGATGAAAAAACTTCTGAATCCCTGTAAAACAGGGAAGTCGTTTTTGGTCTGTTTTCTGAAAAACAGACCAAAAACGACTTCTTGGATGGATAGAAATTCCCTGAAATGGGCCGTGTTCTAATCAGGTTTTTACTGCTTTACCCTAAACCCCAGCATGATCTCATGAGAACCCGCGCTGTAGGGTCTTAGTTTAGAAACCGTGATGTCATAAGAGTAAGAGAACTGGTACTGCTCCTTAAACTGCGTGCCCAGCAAGGCCACTACGGCGTCTTGCGTGCGGTAAGAAACGCCGGCCCAAATCTGGTCATCGTTCTTGTTGCGGCGGCGCTTGCTAAAGTGGTAGGTGCCCTTTAGGTTGAAGTCTGCCTGCACTGGTGCCGGCTCTGCATACTTGAACAAGATGGAAGGAGTGAGGGAGATGTTCTTCTGCACGTCAAAATTATAGCCCCCAGACACAAACAAGTGGCGGTACAGGCGGCTTTCATTGGTGGAGTTCTCCACTTCAAAGAACTTGTTGCCCAGCACCTGAAACAAAGACACGCCCGCAAAAAACTGCTCATTGTGCAGGTTCACGCCCAAGGTCAGGTCTGGCATGAACTTGTTGATAGGGCCGCTTGCTGTCACGGGGTCTAAATGGTTAGAATTGTCGGCCAGCTGGACTTTGTTAGGGTCAAACTTGAACTGCTGGGCCCCTACAAACATGCCAGAAGATAACCATAGCTCCCGGTTCAAGGGTACATGGTAGGCGTAAGAGGCCAGCACTGCCGTCTGCCGGGTAGGGCCCGTGTTATCTGTGTACAGATACCCGCCCACGCCATGGAAGCCCTGCATTCTGCCGCGTCTGCGCCGTCTGCTGTTCTGGAACAGTGCGCTCTCTCCGCTCAGGTAAAAGGTCTGGGGGGCGCCCTCAAACCCTACCCACTGGTTCCGGAAGCCGGCCTTGAAGTTGAGGTCCTTCTCATACCCGGCCACGGCCGGGTTCAAGAGAAAGTAGTTGGTCATGTACTGACTGGACAGGGCCTTCTGCTGGGCCTCCGCTACAGAGGCCCCCAGCAAGAAGGTGAAAAGGATTAGATACTTTTTCATAAGACTAATTAGGGGCTTTGACAGCTTAGCGTATGATGGTAAGAGATTTTCTGATGGCCGGTTGTCCGTTGCCCAGCTCTACCACGGTGTAGTAGGTGCCGGCTGGTACTGGTTTGCCCATGACGTTACCGTCCCATGGTTTCTGATAGCCTCTGGACTCAAACACCGGGCTGCCCCAGCGGTTGTACACGGTCACTCTACAGGCTGGGAACATGGTGCTTAGGTTTTTCAAGACCCATACATCATTGATACCGTCACCGTTAGGCGTGAACCCGGTTGGGATCTCAATGCCCTGGCCGTCAGCGATGGCTTGCATGGTAAAAGCCACTTCTACCGTACAGCCTTTCTTGTCTTTCACCGTCAGGGTATAGTTGCCTGCTTGTAGGTTGGTAAAGACAGAGTCCTTGGCAAATGGTCCGTTGTTCACTTTGTAGGTGTAAGGAGCCGTACCACCGCTGATGGCCGTTACCGCGGCGCTGTTGGCCGTGATGGCTTTGACGGTAGCCTTGATAGCCGTAGGGGCTTTCACGTCTGCCTTGCCCACGCTCATGGTACAGGCGCCACCAAAGCGGGCCACCAATTGGTAGGTGCCTACCGCCAGGTTGTTGAATACAGAATCCTTCTGGAACGACTGCCCGTTGTTGATGCTGAATTCGGCCTGGCCTTTTGCGCCCTGCGTAGAGAAGGTAATAGAACCGTTAGCGTCTCCCAGGCAAAGCACGTTCTTCACAGAAGCTAGTTGCGCGCCCACTTGGATTACCGTCACCGGAGTTGAGAACGTACAACCTTTGGCATCTTTTACCATGAGCTGGTAGTTGCCCGGGGCCACACCCGTCAAGGTGGCATTGGCCGTGAAGGTAGTGCCGTTGAGTGAGTAGGTGTATGGCGCGGTGCCTCCCTCTACATCCGTAACCGTCACCTTGCCCGTGGCCTGACCGCAACCCGCAGGCTCAGTAGTCACACTTGCCTTGGTGATGGACGTGGTGCTAACTATGACCGCCGATTGTACCAGCAGACACCCTTTGGCATCTTTCACGGTCACCTGGTAGGTTGCATCAGGGAGACCCGCAAACTCTGCGCTGGTCTGGAACGTGGCACCGTTGATGCTGTAGCTGTACGGGCTTTGTCCGCCGGTCACTTGCCCGATGGTAAGCTTGCCATTGGTGCTGCCGCAGGTGGCGTTGGTGGTGCTTACCGCAAAGGACTGAACGCCACCCGTAGAGGTAATGCTCTGGTTCTTGGTAAGTACACAACCCGTCGCGTCTTTAATGGTGATGGTGTAAGTGCCCACGGCCAGGTTCTGGAACTGCGCAGACGATTGGAACGCCGCTCCGTTCAGGCTGTAGCTGTATGGCTCGGTGCCCCCGCTCACATTAGAGATAGTGATAGAGCCGTTGGCCAAGCCGCAGGCAGAAGCCGTGAAAGCCAGCGTGGCGTCTTGCAATTTGCTCTCTTTGACCGTTACCGTTGAAGATGCGCCGCACCCGTTGGCGTCTTTCACATACACTTGGTAGGCCTTGGCGACTAGTTGGGTGAAGGTGTTAGAAGCCTGGAACGTACTGCCATCCAAGGAGTATAGGAATGGAGCGGTTCCGCCGGTAGTGCCCGTGATGGTGATGGAGCCAGCTGAGGTACAGGTTACAGGAGTGGTGGCCGTGGCAAATGCCGTGAGGCCCGTCTTGTCCTGTAGTGTTACCTGCCTCACCAATTGGCAACCGTTGGCGTCTGTCAAGGTGACGGTGTAGGTGCCAGCCGGTACTTTCTCAAAGGTGTAAGCAGTGCTCTCCAGATTGGTGGTTTTCTCTATTGCCCCACCTTTCAAGGTTACCGCATACGGGCCAGTGCCACCTGTAGCGCTTTGGATGGTGATGCTGCCATTGGCGTTACCGCAGGCCGGAGGTATGGTGGCTAAGACAAAGTCCTTAGGTCCTGCCACGTTTTCTACCTCTACTTCTCTGCTGTGCGTGCAGCCGTTGGCGTCTTTTACCAGAATGGTGTACTTGCCGGCTGGTAAGCCATCAAATGTAGGAGACGTCTGGAACGTTGTGCCGTTTTTGCTATAAGTGAATGGTGCTACGCCGTCTGTGATGTCTGCCACGGTAATCACTCCGTTGGCTTTGTCACAGGTAGTAGCCTGCAATCCAATCTTAAAGTCAGCAGGGCCAGAGGTTGACGTTACTTCGGCTTCTTGGGTAAACGTACAGCCATTTGCGTCTTTTACCAGGACGGTGTACTTACCAGCGGTCAAGGCCGTGAAGGTGGCATTGCCCTGGAAGTTGATGCCGTCCAGGCTGTAGCTGAATGGCGCTGTACCACCTGCTACCGTAGAGACGGTGATCCTACCATTGCTGTTGTTGCAAGAGGTTGCTTGCGCAAGGACAGAGAATCCTGCAAAGCCGGCTACATCTGTCACCTGTACTTGCTCTAAAGAGGTACAGCCTTTGGCGTCTTTCACGGTGATGGTGTACGTGCCAGCGGCTAAGCCTGTGAAGCGGTTAGACGTCTGGAAGTTGCCATTCTCTAACGCAAAAGTATACGGTGCTGAGCCACCCGTTGCGTTGTCAATAGTGACGATGCCGTTAGGGGAGCCGCAGGTAGAAGCTGTGGCTGAGGCTGTGAAGCTGACAGGTGCTTCCTTGCCCACTTGTACCGTCTTGCTCACGTCACAACCGTTGGCGTCTTTTGCCACCAAGGTGTAAGTGCCAGAGGCCAAGGCTGTAAACGTAGCGTTGGTTTGGAAGGTACCACCATTCAGAGCGTAGGTGTATGGAGCAGTTCCGCCGGTTACGCCCGTCACCGTCAAGCTTCCGTCCTGGTCAGAGCAGCTAGCGGCAATGGTGCTGGCTGCTACTTCGGTTGGCCCGGATATGTTGCTGATGGTTACCTCTTTCTGGAAAGTACAGCCGTTGGCATCCTTCACCGTGAACATATAGTTTCCGGCAGGCAGTGCCGTAAAGTTAGCCGATGCTTGGAAACTAGTACCATCAAGGCTGTAGGTGTAAGGAGCCGTGCCACCGGTTATCGTGGTGATGGTGACTTCGCCGTCAGATTTTCCGCAGGTAGAAGCGCTTGTAGTAGCCAATAGATTGGCTGGACCCGCTACGTTCTCTATGGTCACCTTTTGGATAATCACACATCCATTGACGTCTTTCACGGTCACAGTATGCTCACCAGCGGCCATGGCCATAAAGGTTGCCTCCGTCTGGAAGTTGGAGCCATTGAGTGAGTATACATACGGAGCTGTTCCACCTGTAACCTCTGTCACGGTCAGTTCGCCGTTGCTGGTGCCGCAAGTGCTAGCCTTAGCCGCTATTCTTACATTGCTTGGGCCATCTACATTGCCCACCGTTACCGCCGTGGTGAACAGACAGCCGTTGGCGTCTTTCACAGTCATCTGGTAAGTGCCAGCCTTCACGTTCCCGAAAGTAGAACCTGTCTGGAACGTGCTGCCATCTATGCTAAACATATAAGGTGCCGTTCCTCCTGTTACTTCACCTATGGTCACTTGGCCGTTGCTGTACCCACAAGTTGAAGAAGTAGCGGTTGCTGTGAAAGCGTTAGGTCCAGCTTTGTCTTCTAAGGTTACGGTTTCAACAGCCAGGCACCCGTTGGCATCTTTGACAGTGATGGTATAGGTGCCTGCCGTCAGGTTCTCAAAGGTAGAAGCCGTCTGGAAGTCTACGCCGTTTTTGCTGTAGAGGAACGATGCGGTGCCGCCGGTTAAACCTGTCACAGTAATTTTTCCATTGCTGTTTCCGCAGGTGCTGGCAGTAGGCATTAAGGTGAAGGTTGGGCCGGTAATGTTCTGGATGGTCACCTCTTGGCTTATGGTGCAGCCTCTGGCATCTTTCACCATGACCGTGTGAGTGCCCATGGACATACCCGCAAACGTGGCATTGCTTTGATAGACACCTCCATCCAAGCTGTAGGTGTAAGGGGCAAAACCTCCGGTTACGGCACTTACCGTTACACTGCCGTTCTGTTGCTCACAAGTAGAAGCGTTAGTAGCGGCTGAGAAGCTGGTGAGCTTATTGGTCTTTACTTCTACTGTAGCAGTCACCTCGCAACCATTGGCATCCCGCACTGTAATGGTGTACTGGCCCGATGCTAAGCTGGTGAATGTTCCATCCGTTGCAAAGTCCTGTCCATTGATAGAGTAGTAGTAAGGTGCGGTGCCGCCTGTTACGCCAGAGATGAGCAAGCGACCGTCGTTGTTCTGGCAACTAGCAGGTTCCGCAAAGGCCGCGACCGCCGTAGGGCCGGTGATGTTAGAGATAGTCACGGTCTGTTGCGAAGTGCACCCGTTGGCATCTTTGACAGTCACAGTGTATGGCCCAGCCATCAAGTTATTGAAATCGCTTGACCCTTGGAAAGTACTGCCGTCTACGCTATAGGTATAAGGCGCGGTGCCACCCTTAACAGAGGCAATGGTTAGGCCGCCGTTCTTATTGCCGCAGGTACTGGACTGGGTAGTGACCACTAAGCCAGACGGACCGGCAATGTTTTCTACTTGTACCTTTTGACTGTAAGTACAGCCGTTCGCGTCTCTTACGGTTACTGTATGCTCGCCCGCCAACACGGCGGCAAAGGTGGCAGCAGTTTGGAAGTTGCCGTTGTCCAGTGCATAAGTATAAGGAGCGGTTCCGCCGGTAGTGCCCGTAATGGTGATAGAACCGTTAGAAGCACCGCAGGTAGTAGATACATCGGTAGCCGTCAGAGCGCTTGGTCCGGCAATGTTGGTAACGTCTACCGTTTTGCTGGTTACGCAGCCATTGGTGTCTTTTACCGTGATGGTGTAGTTGCCGCTCAGCAGTCCTGTAAAGCTGGCAGCAGGTTGGAAGGTGCCTCCATTCAAGGAATAGCTATAAGGTGCCGTGCCGCCTAAAACTCCAGAGACCGTAATTTTTCCGTTGTTGTCTCCGCAGGTAGAGGCCACTGGTGCCGCCGTGAAATCTGTTGGCCCCGGTACATCTGTAAGCGTGACTGTTTTTATGAAGGTACAACCGTTGGCGTCTTTCACGGTGAGGACATAGTCGCCGGCCAGTAAGCCAGTGAACTTGGCATTAGCCTGGAAAGGAGACCCCTCTAACGAGTACGTGTAAGGAGCTGTTCCGCCCGTGACCGGTCCCATCGTCAACTCGCCATTGGCAGCGCCGCAGGTAGTTGCTTTGGTAGCGATGGCAAAGCCGGTAGGTCCGGCAATGTTGCCCACCTGCACAGAGGTGCTGAATGTACAGCCCTTCGCATCTTTTACCAGAAGCGTGTGGGTGCCGGCGCCTACTCCTGTAAACGTGGCCGAAGCCTGGAATACAAAACCGTCTAAACTATACGTGTAAGGAGCCGTGCCCCCTGTGACCGCTGTTGCCTGAATGCTACCATTGCTTTGACCGCAGGTAGCACCCGTGGTTGTAGCGGTAAGAGCAGTAGGCACGTTCTGTTTTACTTGCACAGATGCGGTAACCGTGCATCCATTGGCGTCTCTGGCTGTAAGCGTGTACGTGCCAGCCGCCAGGTTCTCAAAGGTTAATCCCGGCTGGAAGGTAGTGCCATTGATAGAGAATTGGTAAGGCGCAGTGCCACCCGTCACTCCAGAAACAGTCACACTGCCATCTTGATTTACGCAAGAAGCAGAACCAGTGGTGGCAGCTACGGCGGTTGGGCCGGCCACGTTGGTGACAGTTACAGCCTTAGTAAGAATACAGCCGTTGGCATCCTTCACGGTGATGGTATAAGAGCCGGCAGACAGGGCAGTGAAGGTTTCTAACGTCTGGTAAGTGACTCCGTCCTTGCTATAAGTATATGGAGCCGTTCCGCCTGTCACGCCTGTGAGGGTTAGCTCGCCATTGTTGTTGCCGCAGGTAGAGGCTGTGGTAGAGGCCGTGAAGGCAGAAGGGCCTGCCACGTTTGTGATGACTACCTTCTTAGAGAATACACAGCCATTGGCATCTTTTACGGTTACCGTGTGCTCACCTGCTTTAATGAAAGCAAACAGACTCGCGCTTTGGAAGGATCCGCCGTTTAGGGCATAAGTATACGGAGCGGTTCCAGCGGTAACGTTAGTGACTGAGATAGAAGCGTTGCTGTTACCACAGGTAGAAGCAGTAGAGACTAATAACAGGTCTGCTGGACCTGCTATGTTTTCCACTACCACAGACCGGCTGAAGCGACATCCATTGGCGTCTTTCACGGTAATGGTATGCGTGCCGGCCAGCAAGCCTGTAAAGGATGCGCTGGTTTGGAACAATATACCATTCTTGCTGTAGGTATACGGTGCGGTGCCGCCTGCCACATTTTGTACCGTAATGGCTCCATTGCTGGCGCTACAGGTAGAGGCTTGGGCAGTGGCCGTAAAGGACGGGCCTGCGATATCTTGTAAAGTAATCTCCTCTGTGTAAATACAGCCGTTCGCGTCTTTTATGTGAAGGGTATAGGCGCCAGCGGTCAACCCTGTGAATGTGGCCGAGGTCTGGAAACTACCGTCCTCCAATCTATAGGTAAACGGAGCCGTTCCCCCCACTACACCGCTAACAGTGAACTCACCGTTATTGCTTCCGCAGGTAGAGGCTTTGGTTGTGGTGATAGCATCAGAAGGACCGTTGGTGTTGCTGAGCGTCACCGCTTGAGTAAAGGTACAGCCCTTTGCGTCTTTCACGGTGATGCTGTAAGTGCCTGACGCCAGCGCCGTGAAAGTAGCGCTCGCTTGGAACGTGTTGCCGTCTTTGCTATAGGTGTAAGGAGCCGTGCCACCCGTGATTCCTCCCAGGGAAATGCTACCGTTGCTGTTGCCACACGTTGAGGAGGTAGTGCTGAAGGCAAAGGCGGTAGGAACGTTCTGGTTGATTTGGAGCGTAGTGCTCACTTCGCAACCATTTGCATCTTTTGCCCTAATTACATAATCGCCTGACTTCAAACCAGCATAAGAGGTGGTAGCAGTGAAGGCACTGCCATTGAAGGAATAGCTGAAAGGCGCCGTGCCCCCGGTTACGCCAGAAATGGTAATGGTGCCGTCATTGTCTGCGCAACTGGCTGGAGAGAAGGTGGCCACCAGGGCGCTTGGACCTTTTACATCTGCAACAGAAACTGACTTGGTGATAAAACAGCCATTGGCATCTTTTACCGTGATGGAATGCGTGCCCGCCAACACCTCTGAGAAAGTAGCCGAAGCCTGGAAGTTTACCCCGTCCTTGCTATAGGTATAAGGAGCCATTCCGCCAGTTACCTCTGTGATGGTCAAGGCCCCGTTGCTGGCACCGCAGGTAGAAGCTTTGGTACTAGCCATGAAAGTGGTTGGACCGGCAATGTTGGTGAGGGTTACTTTCTGGCTGTAGGTACAACCATTGGCATCTCTCACTGTTACCGTATGCTCACCTGCTAATACTGCTGTGAAACTTGGTGAGCTTTGGTAAGCAGAGCCGTTCAGGGAGAAGACATACGGAGCTGTTCCGCCTAGTATGCCGTTAATGGCAATTACTCCATTGCTGGCGCCACAGGTAGAAGAAGTAGCGGACAATTGCAGTTGAGCTGGTCCAGCTATGTTTTCTAACTCAATGGTCTTAGCATAGATACAGCCGTTGGCGTCTTTCACCGTGATGGTGTGCACGCCCGCAGTTAAGCCGGAGAAAGTGGCCGAGGCCTGGAACGTGGTACCGTTTACGCTGTAGGTAAACGGAGCGGTTCCGCCAGTGATTGCGCCTACCACCAACCGTCCGTTGTTATTACCGCAGGTAGAAGAAGTAGCGGTAAGTACAGCCTCGCTAGGTCCGGCAATATCTGTCACTACTACGGTCTCTGTTGACACACACCCATTGGCGTCTTTGGTGGTGATGGCATACGTGCCAGCCAGCAAGTTGCTAAAGGTAGTGCCCGTCTGGAAGGTGCTTCCGTCTTTGCTATACGTGTAAGGAGCAACTCCCCCAGAAACACCAGATACTACAATGCGTCCATTTGCCGCGCCGCAAGTGCTGGCGTTGCTAAAAGTAGTGAAGGTAGGACCTGAGATGTTGCTGATAGAAACTGCCTGGCTGTAGATACAGCCTTTGCTGTCTTTCACAAAAATGGTATAGGTACCCGCCGCCAGGTTGTTAAAGGTGGTAGAGGTTTGGTAGGTTACGCCGCCTTGGCTATACTGATAGGGAGCCGTGCCACCGGTTACTTGACCAATGGTTAACTGACCGTCACTGCGGCCACAAGTAGAGGCTGTGGTGGTGCTAACAAAACGCGTAGGCACATTTTCCTGAATAGTTACGGACGAAGAGGTTACACAGCCATTCGCATCTTTTGCATATACCGTGTACGTGCCGGCCGCCAGTCCTGGGAATGTAGTGCCTGTCTGGAAGGTGGTACCGTTGATGGAGTAGATGAATGGAGCCGTTCCACCGAAGACGTTGCCTACCGAGATACTTCCGTCATTGTTCAAACAGCTGGCCGGCAGAGAACTGGCCGAAATAGCCGTTGGACCCGCAATGTTTGAAATGGTGACCGCCTTCTGGAATGTACAGCCGTTGGCATCTTTCACAAGAATGGTATATGTACCGGCTAGCAGTGCTGAGAAGGTAGAAGAGGCCTGGTAGTTGATGCCGTTCACACTGTAGGTGTAAGGAGCCGTCCCGCCCGTGGTGGCAGTCACCGTCAGGCTACCGTTGCTAGAACCGCAGGTAGAAGAAACGATGGAAGCTGTGAAGTTGGAAGGACCGGCAATGTTCTCTAGCGTAATGGACTTGCTGAAGACACAGCCGTTGGCGTCTTTCACCGTGATGGAATGCGTGCCCGCCGCCAACTGCTGGAAAGTAGTATTGCTCTGGAAAGTGCCTCCGTTCAAGGAGTACTGGTAAGGAGCCGTGCCGCCGGTTACGCCATTGACCAGAACAGAACCATTGCTGTTGCCGCAGGTGGATGAAACGTTGCTTAAGGTAAGGTTGGTAGGGCCTGCCACATCTCCTACTGTCACTGTTTGAGAAACTGAGCACCCATTGGCATCTTTTACCAAGATGGTGTAAGTGTTGGCTGTCAGAGAAGCAAAAGTGGCGCTGGTCTGGAAGGTGCTGCCATCTTTGCTATAGGTATAAGGAGCGGTGCCGCCGGTTATCCCGGTGACAGTAAGACTGCCATTGTTGTTCCCGCAGGTAGAAGAGTTGACGGTTGTCACCAAGGCGGTTGGGCCCGTGATGTTGGTGATGGTGGCTTGCTTAGTGAACGTACAGCCGTTAGCGTCTTTTACGGTGAGGATGTACGTGCCAGAAGCCAGGTTTAAGAAAGAGCCAGATGTCTGGAATGGTGCTCCCTCCAGACTGTATGTGAAGGGTGCCGTTCCGCCGGTCACCGCAGTGACAGTCAGTCCGCCGTTGGAGTTACCGCAGATAGAAGATTTGCTGGCGGTCACTAAGTCAATTGGGCCAGCTACGTTTTCTACTCTCACTTTCTGGGCGTAAGTACAGCCATTCGCGTCTTTTACCGTAAGGGTGTACTCACCCGCCAATAGCTGTCCAAAGCTGGTGCCGTTTTGGAAGGAGGTGCCGTCCAATGAATATTGGAAAGGACTGGTTCCGCCCGCCACACCAGCAACGGTCAGGCTACCATTGGCCGCACCGCAGGTGCTGGAAACGGTGGCAAGGCTTACTTGAGTAGGTCCATTGATATTCGTTACAGCTACAGAAAGGGTCTTTATACAGCCGTTGGCATCTTTCACTGAAATGCTGTAAGTAGCTGCTGCCAGATTCTGGAAAATATTTTCCGTCTGGAAGGCGCCGCTATTTATGCTATAGGTGTAAGGGGCTGTCCCTTCTGTGGCCAGTACTGAGATTTGGCCGTTGCTGTTACCGCAAGTTGATGCTGTTGCCGTAGCGGTAGCCTGAGGGCCAGCAATATTAGTTAGCTGTACTGTTTTAGAAAGCACGCATCCATTGGCGTCTTTGACAGTCAACACGTACTCACCCGCCATCAAGGCGCCAAAAGTAGCGGAAGCCTGATAGGCACCATTGTTAAGAGAGTAGGTGTAAGGGGCCGTTCCACCAGTGACGGTACCTAGGGTCAATTCTCCGTTGGCATTGCCGCAGGTAGAAGCTTTGGCAAAAGAGCTAAATTCTGTTGGGCCTGCCACGTTGGTGATAATTACCTGCTCAGAATAGGTACAGCCTTTGGCATCTTTCACAGTAATAGTGAATGTGCCAGCTGTCAAGCCCGTGAAGGTGTTAGAGGCCTGGAAGTTAGTGCCGTTCTTGCTGTAGGTGAAAGGGGCAAAGCCCCCTGTTACTTTTGTGATGGTAAGGCTTGCATTGCTGTTACCACAGGTAGACGCGCTGGCTGTACTTGCAAATGCCACCGGTTTGTCCGTGCCCACGATGATGGACGTGGTGGTTAAACAACCGTTGGCGTCTTTAGCTGTGATGGTATACGTACCTGCAGCCAAGCCTGTGAAAGAGGTGCCTGTCTGGAAAGCAGTGCCGTTGATGGAATAGCTGTAAGGAGCCGTGCCACCAGAAACTAAGCCTACCAACACGCTGCCGTCATTGTTTTGGCAAGAGGCTGGCTGGGTAGTGGCTGCTACCGCCGTAGGACCTGCAATGTTGGTTAGGTTAAGTGATTTGGTAATGGTACAACCGTTAGCGTCCTTCACTACCAGCGTATAAGTGCCGGCAGTTAATCCAGAGAAAGAAGCAGATGTCTGGAAAACTCCGTCAGTAATGCTGTATGTGTAAGGGGCCGTTCCGCCACTTACACCCGTGATGGTTACGGCACCGTTGCTTGCACCGCAAGTAGTAGCAGTTAGGGTAGCCGCTGCATTGGTTGGCCCAGCCACGTTACTAACAGCCACTGAGCTGGCGAAGGTACACCCTTTGGCATCCTTCACAGTCACAGCATAGGAGTCAGCCGCAAGCCCAGTCAATACATTGGAAACTTGAAACGTAGTGCCGTCTGTACTGTAGGTGTAAGGAGCCGTTCCGCCCGTCACGCCAGTAATGGTAATGGTTCCATTGCTGTTTCCGCAGGTAGAAGCGGTTGTTGTTCTGGTAAAGGCAGTAGGAACGTTTTTAGTAATAGTTACTGCTTTTGTGACCACGCAGCCATTTGCATCCTTGGCGGCAAGTGTATAGGTGCCGGAGGCTAATCCTGTAAAGTCCAGATTTGCCTGATAGCTTCCATTGTTGAGGGCAAAAGTATAAGGGGCCGTTCCGCCGGTCACGCCGGTCACATTGAGGCTACCGTCATTGTTTTGGCAACTGGCAGCCACCGTTGTGGTGGCAATGGCCGTTGGGCCGGCAACGTTGGTGAGCGTAAATGACTTCTGGAAGGTACAGCCGTTAGCGTCTTTTACTGTAAAAGTGTAAGTGTCAGCCGCCAGGCCTGTGAAGATGGTCTCCGTTTGGAAGGTTGTCCCGTCTTTGCTGTACGTGAAAGGTGCGGCTCCGCCGGTAACCCCGGTAAAGGTTACTTTTCCGTTACTGGCGCCACAGGTAGATGGCTGGATATTAGCCAGGAGATTGGTAGGACCCAGCTTGTCTGTAACAGTAACGGTCTGCGTGAAAGTACAACCATTGGCGTCTTTCACCGTGATGGTGTGCTCTGCCGCAAGAATACCAGTAAAGGTATCTGCCGTTTGGAAAGTACCTCCATTTAAGGAGTAAGAATAAGGAGCAGCGCCGCCCGTAACTCCTTTAATCTGTACAGATCCATTGGCGCTACCACAGGTAGAGGAAACACTCGCCAATGTCAAGGCAGCAGGACCTGCCATGTCCTGGAGAGTGACTGTCTGGCTGGTTATACAACCATTGGCGTCTTTCACTACCAGAGTATGAGGGCCGGCTACTAATAAAGTAAACGTAGTACTGGCTTGGAACGTGGTGCCGTCTTTGCTGTAGGTGAAAGGCGCGGTGCCACCAGTGACCGCGGTAATGGTAAGGCTTCCGTTGTTACGTCCGCAAGTGGTGGCTTGTGTGCTGACAGTAAAAGAAGAGGGCCCTGCAATGTTGGTGATAGTGGCTTGTTCAGTGTACGTGCAGCCATTGGCGTCTTTTACGGTAATGGTGTGGGTGCCAGCAGCCAGCGCCGTGAAAGCAGTGCTGTTCTGGAAGGTGGTTCCGTCCAGGGAGTAAGTGTAAGGAGCAGTGCCGCCGGTAACAGACCCAAGGGTTAGTTCGCCATTCGCGTTGCCGCAGGTAGAGGCTTTGCTGGAAACTGCGACATCTGAAGGACCTGCAATGTTGGTGATGGTGAGGGAGCGTGTAAACGTACAGCCCTTGCTATCTTTCACGGTGATGCTGTGGGTGCCGGCCGCTAATCCCGTAAAGCTAGACGAAGCCTGGAAGGTATTTCCGTCTTTGCTGTAGGTATAGGGAGCCGTTCCGCCAGTGATGGTGCCAATGGCAATGCTACCGTTACTGTTGCCGCAGGTAGAAGAGGAGATGGTAGCCGCAAAAGCCGTCGGGATGTTTTTGCCTACACTTACAGAAGTGGTCAACAGACAGCCGTTCGCATCCTTCGCCGTGATGGTGTACGTGCCCATAGCCAAGCCATTGAACGTGGTAGCTGATTGGAAGGTAGTACCATTGATAGAATACGTGTAAGGCGCAGTGCCACCCGTTACCCCAGAGATAAGGAGACTTCCATCATTGTTCAAACAACTGGCTGGGGTGGCAGAGGCCGTAACTGCAGTAGGGCCTGCAATATTGGTAATGGTGAATGCCTTTGCGAAGGTACAGCCATTGGCGTCTTTCACGGTGATGGTGTAAGTGCCAGAAGCCAACGCAGAGAACACATCCGAAGCCTGGAACGTGGAACCGTTTCCGCTATAGGTGTAAGGAGCCGTCCCGCCAGTCACACCCGTAATGGTCAACTCGCCATTAGGAGCACCGCAGGTGGTGGAGGTAGTGGTGGCAGCCATGGCGGAAGGACCTGCCACGTTAGTCACCGTTACATTTTTGTTGAACGTGCAACCGTTGGCATCCTTCACGGTAACAGAATAAGAGCCGGGCATTAGTCCAGAGAAGGTGGCAGATGCCTGATAGCTGGTACCGTTAATGCTATAGGTGAACGGAGCCGTGCCACCGATAATGCCGCTTACCAAAATGCTTCCGTTGGCATTACTACAGGTAGAAGCGGTTGGGCTTAGCGTAAATGCAGTTGGGCCTGCTATGTCTTGCAAAGTGACGGCTTTGCTGAAAACGCATCCGTTGGCGTCCTTAACGGTAATGGTATGCGTTCCCGCCGTTAAGGCCGTGAAAGTGGTGCCGGCCTGGAAGGTAGTTCCGTCCAGGCTGTAGCTATAGGGCGCAGTGCCTCCAGTGATGCCAGTAACCGTTAGCGCGCCATTAGCCCCACCGCAGGTAGAGGACGTGACGCTGGCCGTGAAGGCAGCAGGACCGGCAATGTCAGTAACCGTGAAGGTCTTAGTGAAGGTACAACCATTGGCATCCTTCACCACCACGGTATGGGTAGCCGCAGATAATGAACCAAAGTTTGCAGAGGTTTGGAAGGCACCGCCATTGAGGCTGTAACTAAAAGGGGCGGTGCCCCCTGTTATTCCCGTTAGAATCAGGGAGCCGTTGTTGCCGCCGCAGGTGCTGGAGGTAGTAGAGCCCGAGATGTTGGTAGGCCCCGCCATGTTAGTTACCTCCACTGAGCGTAAAAATATACACCCATTGGCGTCTTTCACGGTAATGGAATGGATACCGGCCATAAGGCCTGCAAAGCTAGAAGCGCTCTGGAACGTAGAGCCGTCCTTGCTATACGTGTAGGGAGCGGCGCCTCCGGTAACACCTGTCACAGAAATACTGCCGTTGCTGGCGCCGCAAGTGCTGGCAACAACTCCAGAAGAGAATCCTGTAGGTCCCGCCACGTTGGTCACCGTCACCGTCTGGCTGAAAAGACAGCCGTTTGCATCTTTCACAGACACGGTGTGCGTGCCGGCGGCTACTCCTATAAAGCTACCCGAGGCTTGATAAGCACCATTGTTGAGGCTATACGTGTAGGGGGCCGTTCCTCCGGTCACTCCGGCCACAGAAATGACCCCGTTAGGATTCCCGCAGGTAGACGCTTGGGTGTTGAAAGTCGCACCCGTAGGGCCTGGTATGTCTAACAGCGTTACAGATTCAGAATACACGCAACCGTTGGCGTCTTTCACCTGTACCGTATACGTGCCTTTGGCCAGCGCACCAAACGTATTAGAAGCCTGAAAAGCGCCGCCATTCAAGCTATAACTAAATGGAGCCGTTCCATTGGTGACGGTGCTTGCCTGAATGGTGCCGTTGCTGGCGCCGCAGGTAGTAGAGGTCAAGGTAAAGGCTAGGTCAGTGGGGCTCACCGCCTGTGTAACCGTAAAAGACTTCTGTACGGCGCAGTTCTTGCCGTCTGTCACAGTGACGGTATAGGTGCCGGCCGGCTTGTTGACGATGGTTGCCGTGGTTTCACCGGTGTTCCATTTGTAGGTGACGGGTCCTTCCGCTCCAGTCACTGAAGCAGTAAGCGAGGCGGTAGTGCCGGTGCAAATAACGGCAGGGCCCGCCACGCTCACCTGCATATTGTAGAAGGAAACAAGCACCTCGTCACTCGCGGCAGTACAAGAACCGTTGCCTGTTGAGGTTAATGTGAGTTTCACAAAGCCAGCCTGCAGCTCATTGGCGGTAGGCGTATAGACGGCGTTGAGCGTGGTATTGTTAGGCGAGAAGGTGCCTGCCCCGCCACTCCACTGGCCGCCCGTGGCGGCTGTGACAATTCCTGTCAACTGCACAGGGTTGAGAGAGCAGACCAACTGGTCTGGTCCGGCATTGACGGTTAAGTCTGTGACTACATTGATACTCGCTGAGAACTTCTGACAGGCGGGATAATTCTCGGTGCGTACCTCTAGAGAGTATTGGCCTGTCTTTGGGGCGGTAAACTTTTGGTTTGTACCTACCAGGTTGCCATTGCTGTCGGTCCATAGGTAGGTGAACTTGCCAGAGCCGCCCGTGACTATACCCGTCAGCTCAACCCCCGAAGAGCCCGGGCAGATAATGGCCGGGCTAGGGGAGATGGCAACCACAGGTGCTTTGTAAAAATACACCCTAACCGTATCACAGAAAGGAAGCGTAGAGCAAGGAGACTGCACAGAAGACCCGCATACCACATAATCTACAAAGGCAGGGGCGCTGGCATCTGGCGTGACGGTAGGCGTGGCGCATCCAGATAGGCAACTAAGGTATTTGTTATAGGCACCCCCTCCGGTAATGTCTCTCCACGTGATGGAAGACTCATTGAAGGCAATGGGTGCTTGCAGCTTGGCAGAACAGCCGCCAGACACCGGCATGTCAGGCACTGGTGTAAACGCAGCAATGGACTTGACCTGGAAGACGTTTTTAGCACCGCCGGGCATACAAATGGTAAGCACGTGCGGCCCCACGCCAGAAACGCAGATAGGCTGGCCCA
This sequence comes from Nibribacter koreensis, assembly GCF_039541795.1. Lineage (NCBI taxonomy): Bacteria > Pseudomonadati > Bacteroidota > Cytophagia > Cytophagales > Hymenobacteraceae > Nibribacter > Nibribacter koreensis. The sequence goes on from NZ_BAABGX010000003.1 coordinate 348,154, forward strand.
CCGGAACCGGAGTTCCGCAGTTGATCTGATAGGTCATGGACCCAGAAGGAACTGGTCCGCCCACAATGTTAAACTCTAAGCCAGCTGCATTCTTGTCTAGTGTGATAGAGAACTGAACGCAATTATCATTGCCGGTGGCCCCGCACGCCTTTCCGCTTCGATCAATTTCAGGAGACGTGTAGATTCCGTTTGGTTGTCCTGATAGGTTTACCGGATAAACGGTAGCCGTCTGAGCAAACGCTGCCTGGGCACTGGTCAGTTGAAGTAACCAGAAAAAGAAGAGAAAAAAGTAAGGGCTTAGTCTAGGAGTAGAGGTTGTATTCATATAGTACTGTTAGGGGAGTCTTATTTTGTCTGGGATGCAGTTGAATTCAACTAAATAATGGCTTGATTTCTAGAGGAATTAGCTGCTTCACGGTCTTGGGTTTTCTAAGGAGTTAGGCTGGTGTTAGTTAAATTTTAACCTAAAGACTTTGTTGGATAAATCATAGGATTTTATTAAAAATATTATATTAATTGTTTGATAAATAGATGTGTTTTATTTAAAATTAAAATTGTAAAAGTTATATTTAAACCATAGTAAATATTGCTTATGCTAAGCTAGAGATGATAATAGTTTTATAATCAACTTGGAATGAAAATTTTGTTGATAATCTTAATTTAGGTTGAATAATCATATTTAGAATAGTTAAGTTCCAAGAACGATGTTTTTTGATAATTATAATTTTCTAGGTTGTTGTCACCGTAAAACTGAGGGAGTAGTCTGCAAATCTTAAGGTAGATTTTGAGGCAGTTTGGCTTAATAATCAAGCCTGTAAACCTGCTGCCAGCGTAAGAGTTCTTGTGTTGGAAGAGGAACCTTAAAGGCTGGTTTTATCACTTTAAGAAGTATCTTGGTTTTGATAGCTGAACGGGGTGTAGACGCTGTATCTTATTGAAGGCTTTCACGTACAGGGGCAAAGTTCCTGACCACTTTTTGCGCCTTCACTTACCTAGTATTTGCCATTTGCGGGCGCTTGGTTAGACCCTGCTGCAAGGACCAAGCCTGCTTAACCAATACCGCTATGCCCATTAACCATGAAAAAATACAGTGGCTGCAAGAAGAGCTGAAACCTCACCGCGAGGCGCTCATGCAGCACGCCCTCTATGAGAATATACAGGACTTGAACAACCTGCGGGTCTTCATGGAGCATCACGTATTTGCGGTATGGGACTTTATGAGTCTTCTTAAAAGCTTGCAGCGGCACCTCACGTGCGTAGAAGTGCCGTGGGTACCGTTTGGGAATCCGGCCAATAGGCGGCTCATCAATGCCATCGTGCTGGAAGAAGAAACAGACGTTGACCAGGACGGACAACCCATCAGCCACTTTGAGTTGTACACCCGCGCCATGGAAGAGTGCGGAGCAGACACCAGTCTCATGCTAGAGTTTCTGTACGGCCTGCAACATGGCAAATCTGTGTACACCCAACTAGAGAACCTGCCCGTGCCCGGCAACACGCAAGATTTTGTCAAACACACCTTCCAGATCATCCAGAGCGGACAGCCCCACCGCATTGCGGCTGCCTTCACCTTCGGGCGCGAAGATGTGATTCCAGACATGTTCAGGTGCATGGTGGGTGACATGAGCCGTCGTTACCCCGGCACTGTTGACACGTTTCAATACTACATGGACCGCCACATTCAGCTAGACGAGGAGATGCATTCGCCGTTGGCCATGCAGATGGTGTCCATATTGTGCGGTCAGGACGAGGATAAGTGGAGGCAGTGCCATGAAGAAGCCATAGCCTGTTACCGCATGCGCCTGCACCTCTGGGACGGTATTTTGGCGGCCATCCAGAAAGCATAGCGCTATATCTTTTGGTGTTGGGTCTGCGTACTCTACTCTCAGACCTTATACTACCAAACTATGGATATGCAAAACATGGATATGGAGCACCTAAGCTCCAACACCGCCAATATTGAGAACACCGCCCTGCTCATTTTAAAGGCCTTTAAGACCGCTGGCACCAAGGCAGACGAAGTCTTGCCCTGGGCCGAGATTTATCCCTTCCTGAACAAGCAGGATGACCACGAGCACTTCAGGGATGTGCAGAAACAAGCCGAAGAACACCTGCGCAACCAGGCCTACGCCATCCCAGACCCAGAAGGTCTGCGCCTGACCGATGTAGGGTACAAAGCCCTTCAAGAGATGGACGGCCAAGACCTTAGTCAAAGCAACGCACGCTAATACCCTTACTAGCATGAAGACGTTTTTGAGGAGTTTTAGAGAAATCAGCCGAAAAACGGCCTTCATCTTTTGGGCTTTCAGCTTAGCCTTGGCCGGCTGCACCTCGGGTAAGGACAACCCCGTGCAGACCTCTGACCCGGCGCGTGTGTACAAGCCCACGCCCACCGTGCGCGACATGAACCAGCAGTCCAGCGACGTCAACCGCAAGAAGAACATTGAAGAGGCCAGTCCCAATGCACCGGCCACCCAACCACCCGAGGTGCGCAGTCGTCGTCTGTTGCGCTCGCGTCCGCAGCCTGCGCCGCCAGCGCCCATCATCGTGCGGCCAGACACCGTGCGCCGGGACACCATCAGATAAGCGTAGTCGTTTTCAGGCTATTTTTCAGAAAACAGGCCAAAAACGCCGAACCTGTCTCTCTTACCCTAAGGAGCTGGTTCGGCGTTTTTGTGTAGTAAAGCCAGATTCATTCTAATAAGGATTCTCTTCATGCTTAGTGGAATAGAAGTTGCCAACGCACATGCTTACCTCTTTAACTAGATTTAAAAAGAAGACTCCATGGCGCAAGCGTCCGCTTGTGTCCCACGCATTATAGAACTTACTATTCCCTGTTAGAGAAACTCCAAATCCAAAAATGAAAAGCGCTTCTGTAGAGACACCGGCACTGCCTTGTCTCCCGTGCCTACCAGATCACCCACGCGTGCGGACTCAAGCGGACCCGTGCGCCATGGAGTGTTTGAAAAAAGAGATCGATTTTCCTTCCGCACTCAATCTGGTAACAATCGTTTACTAAGATGATGACGTACTTCCGTTTTTGGCCTGTTTCCTGGAAAATAGCCTAAAAACGACAGGTGCGGCCATCCCAAAAAGGTCCCTGCATTTTCACTATATTTGTTTTTTGAAAGAAGAGAACATGGCTATTACCAATCCTAAAAGATATACCATTACCGCCGCCTTGCCTTATGCCAACGGACCCGTGCATATTGGACATTTGGCTGGCGTATATATTCCCGCAGACGTTTATTCACGGTACCTGCGTTCGCGCGGGCGCGACGTCAAGTTTGTCTGCGGGTCAGATGAGCACGGCGTTCCTATTACCATACGCGCCAAGAAAGAAGGCATTACGCCGCAGCAGGCCGTAGACAAATACCATGAGCTGATCAAGAAGTCCTTTGCTGACTTTAACATCTCCTTTGACATCTATTCCCGAACTTCGTCTAAGACACACGCAGAGACCGCTTCTAATTTCTTTAAGAAACTCTACGAGGAGGGCAAGTTCATTGAGCAGACCACCCAGCAGTATTTTGACGAGAAAGCCCAGCAGTTTCTGGCGGACCGTTACATTGTGGGCACCTGCCCCAAGTGCGGCAACGACGGCGCCTACGGGGACCAGTGCGAAAGCTGCGGAACTTCTCTAAGCGCCACTGACCTGATTAATCCAAAAAGTACCCTCAGCGGCGAGCAACCCGTGATGCGCGAAACCAAACACTGGTATTTGCCACTGGACCAATATGAGCCTTGGCTACGTGAGTGGATTGTGGAAGGCCACAAGAACGACTGGAAGACCAACGTGTACGGCCAGTGCAAAAGCTGGATTGACCAGGGCCTGCAACCGCGCGCCGTGACCCGTGACCTGGACTGGGGCGTGCCCGTACCGGTAGAGGGTGCCGAAGGCAAAGTCTTGTACGTCTGGTTTGATGCGCCCATCGGCTATATCTCGGCTACCAAAGACCTGACGCCCGACTGGGAACTGTACTGGAAGGACCAAGAGACCAAACTGGTGCACTTTATAGGCAAGGACAACATCGTGTTCCATTGCATCATCTTCCCGGCCATGCTTAAAGCGCACGGCGACTACGTGCTGCCAGACAACGTGCCCGCCAACGAGTTCCTGAACCTGGAAGGCGACAAGATTTCGACCTCGCGCAACTGGGCGGTGTGGCTGCATGAGTATCTGGAGGACCTGCCGGGTAAAGCAGATGTGCTACGCTACGTGCTGTGCGCCAACGCGCCAGAGACCAAGGACAATGATTTCACGTGGAAAGACTTTCAAGCCAGAAACAACAATGAGCTGTTGGCCATCTTCGGGAACTTCATCAACCGCGCGGTGGTGCTTACGCACAAGTATTACAACGGAGCTGTTCCAACGCGTGGTGAACTGACTGCCTTTGACCAAGAAGTACTGGCTAGCTTGGCTGCGTTCCCAGAGAAGATTGCTGCCTCTCTAGAGCAGTATCGTTTCAAAGAAGCTTTGGGTGAGTTGATGAATTTGGCTCGCTTAGGTAATAAATATCTGGCCGACACGGAGCCTTGGAAACTGTTCAAAACCGACCCGGCGCGCGTGGAGACCATCATGAACATCGCGCTGCAGATTTCGGCTAGCCTGACCATATTGTCTGAGCCGTTCTTGCCAGAGACCGCTGCCAAACTGGCCAACATGCTGCAGTACACGCCAGGTAAATGGGACCAAGCAGGTTCTCCTGACTTGTTACCAGCCGGTCATACCATCGGCGAAGCCGCTTTGTTGTTTGAGAAGATAGAAGACGCCGTGATGGAAGCGCAGGTGCAGAAGCTGTTGGACACCAAGAAAGCCAATGAGATAGCCAACGCCGTGGCCGCGCCCGCCAAAGAGGACATCAACTTTGAGGATTTCTCCAAGATTGACATCCGCATTGGCACCATTCTGGAAGCCGAAAAAGTAGCCAAGACCAAGAAGCTCCTGAAGTTGAAGGTAGACACCGGCCTGGACCAACGCACCATTGTGAGCGGCATCGCTGAGCACTTCAACCCAGAAGACATCATCGGGCAGCAAGTAAGTGTACTGGTGAACCTGGCCCCGCGTGAAATCAAAGGCATTGTAAGCCAGGGCATGCTCCTAATGGCCGAGAATGCTGATGGCTCCCTGGCCTTTATGCAACCGTCTAAACCTGTAGTAAACGGTGGTGGCGTCAGTTAACTAATACCAAGTATCGTTTTAGGCTGTTTTCTGAAAAGTAGGCCAAAAACAAAAACAACCAAAAAAGCCCCGTCTGGAAACTACCTGCGGGGCTTTTTCTTTACTAACTACTCCTCTATTTGAAAGACTATAGGTAGTATGTATCTCGTTTTTACCTGTCTACCGTTGATTAATGCTGGATTCCACGCGGCTAGTGCCTCTAGCTTCCGGATTACTGCTTTGTTAAAATCCTTATATGAGTCATTTAAGGTTACAAAGTCCATTAGCTGCCCTGCTTCATTTACGGTAAACTGTATGTAAATGGTGGCTTGTCTACCATATGACAATTCATTTTCGGGGTAGGGAATTGTGCTGGCAAGTTTTTGCGTGAATGCAGAAAACCCCATTTTGGGTTCAGCCATGCGGTCCACCTTGATGAAAAGAGAGTCTTTCTGCGCCGGCCGGTAAATGAAGGCAGAAACCAGCAGTGAGTCTTTATAAGAGGACTGCATGTTTTCTGTTTTGTCTTTGTTCCAGGTACTGCTAGCGCCTGTGCCTTTGGTTAGAATTGGAGCATGGGCGTCGTTCCATATCTGTGCATAGCGGACTTGTGTGCCATTGGCTATAAGGTCTGAAGAGGAGAGCCCATCTTTATCAAACTTATGTACCTTGGCCTTCAATCTGTTGAAATAAGGCTTTATCAAGTAAGCAACTTGGTTTTCAAGATACCAGAGATATGCGTCAGCCTCGTCTAAAGAGGTAGTTCCAGTAAGGAGGCTTTTTTGTGCCAACTGACTGTTCTTATAATCCTCTACCCGTAGATGGGCGTCTTCTAAGAAATAGCGTCTTTTTTGGGCCGTGCTATCCCGTTGCATTGTTTGAAAGCTCTTGGAAAAGAATCTGGTCTGCTGAGCGTGCGCTAAGGAAGAGCTGAGAAGTAAGAAAAGGCAGTAGAGAAGTCGCATTAAGAAAGCCATTGTAATGCTAAGGTATAAAGTTTTGGTATGGCAAACTCATGGTTATAATGCTTCTAGCCAGGACTTTTTTTGAGCCAACCACAGAATGAGCCTAAATAGGAAAAGCCTCGCAGATTCATCTGCGAGGCTTTTCTATAGGACTTATATTCTTGGTTACTTGGCTTGCTTGAACGTGATGGGCACCGACTGCCGTGATTTAACGGCGCGGCCTCTGAACGTGGCCGGAGTCCAGGCAGGAGAGGCCTCTAGCTTGGCTTTGGTGGCTTCGTCAAAGGTGTAGCCCGGTTTGTCTAAGGGGGTAAAGTCCTTCAACTCGCCTTTTTCATTGATGGTGAACTGGATGTAGATAGTGGTCTGGCTGCCTACCATCACCTCTTTGCTAGGGTAGGGGCAGGCCGAAGACAACTGGAACCTGAACATCTCAAGACCGTTCTTAGGCGTGGCCGCTTTGTCTAGTTTGGTGTACAGCGTGTCTTTCTGGCCAAGTCTGTAGATATAAGAGGCCACCAGCATAGAGTCTTTGTACACGGTGATGTTCTGCTCACTCTTGTCAGCGTTCCAGTAGGTGTCACGGCCGGCGCCTTTTACCAGGAAAGGTTGGTTTTCACTGCCCCAAACCTGGCCGTATTTTATCTTTTCTGCCCGGGCGTAAATCTCAGAAGAAGGAGCGCCAGCCTCTGAATACGTCTGTACCGTTCCTTTTAACTTTGAGAAATAAGGCTTAATCAGGTTGGGCGTTTCGTTTTTAAGGTACAAAAGATAGGCGTCTGCCTCTGTGAAATTGATAGTGCCAGAGACGGTGCTTTTCTGGATGAGGGTGCCGGCCTGGTAGTCTTCGGCGCGCAGTTTCTCCCCTTCTACCACATAGCGGCGCTCTTGGCCAGTCTTAGAAGGAACGTTGGCTTGAAAGTTCTTGGAATAGAATCTAACCTCCTGCGCAGACGCAGAAAGAGAGAAGAGTAAAAGAAAGAGGAAAGCTAAAAAACGCATGTTTGTTTGAATTGGAAATCCAAGATACAAGAAAATTGCGTTTCTCAAAACATAAATAAGCTAAATAGAGCAACTTACACGGTGAATTGGGCAACTTAATTGCCAAACGGACGTAAGGCGCTTGCCTTTATAGAGGCACATGCCAGAAAAAGTAAGACCAGTTCTACTGGTTTAATCCTAATTAAATGATGCTGCGTGGCGTTTTTAGGCTGTTTTCTAGAAAATAGCTTAAAAATGGCGGTCAGGATTTCTACTTACTGGTAGGTGTAAAATTTTTAACTACTTGTAAGTACACCGGCGAGGAGAGTTCTATTGATTTTCCGGTATACGTTAGGTGTCCTGTCTGCCTGTTCACATGATAAGTTGTGATATTATTAGACCGCTGGTTAGCCACCACCATTAGCTTGCCCGAAGGCGTCAACGTAAAATTACGCGGCCAGTCCCCGTGCGTGCTCATGTGCTGGACCAACGTTAGTTTACCGCTTTCTTCCTCTATTTTAAACACCCCAATGCTGTTGTGCCCTCGGTTAGAGGCATATGCAAAGCGGCCGTCTGGAGACACGTGAATGTCTGCGCCAGATACCTGGCCGGTGTATCCTTTTGGGATGGCGGAGACCGTTTCTATCTCTGTGAATGAGCCTTTGTCCTGCTGAAAGCGTAAGGCTGAGATGGTGCCGTCTAGCTCATTCATGACATAGGCAAAGCGCTTATTGGGGTGAAAGGTCAAATGCCGCGGCCCGGCTCCTGCCTTGGCTTGAAACGCTGGTTGCGGTTGTCTTTCCAATGTTCCACCAGCAGATGCATTTAGTTTGTAGCTGATGATCTGGTCAATGCCCAAGTCTACTGCCACGACGAACTGGTTGCCAGGGGCTGGGAGAATGCAATGGGCATGGGCGGCTTCTTGCTGAGGCTTGGGACCCTTGCCCACGTGCTGGTCCATGTCTGTTGCGCTTTTCAATTTGCCATCCTCTTGCAGGGGCAAGGCCGTTACATTGCCGCCCACGTAATTAGCCACCAACGCCATCTGGTTCTTCTCGTCTAAGCTGATGTAGCAGGGAGCGCCGCCTAAACTAGGCTGGCGGTTCAAGAAGGTCAGGTTGCCGGTGGTGGGGTCAATGGCAAACGCACTCACGGCCCCGCTCTTCTGGCCTTCATGCTCCGTAACCTCGTTCACGGCATACAGGTACTTTCTGTCAGAGGTGATGGCCAGGTAAGAAGGGTTGGGACCTGCCTTCACGCGTAGAACCTGCGTCAATTCTCCGGTCTCCTCGTTGAGACGATAGCCAAAAATTCCTTCGGTGTCTGGTTTGGCGTAGGTGCCCACGTATACAAACATATCTTTCTGGGTCTGGGCCTTCTTAACGGATGTACATCCCAAAAAGATAAGACCCAAGACGAGAAACAACACAAACCTAAGTTTCATCATGATCATGGCAGGTGAAAGGGTAAACAACAAGAGCCCTTCGTTTTTGGCCTGTTTTCCAGAAAATAGACTAAAAATGAAAGGCTAAACTGCGGTCAGGCGCTTGACTACAAAATAGAAACCAACGGCCGTAGCTATGCAGACCACGCTAGCGCCCCACCACAAGGTATCAAACCCGTAGGTAGCAATGACGGTGGTACCCGCAAAAGGTGCCACAATATGAGCCGCCGAATAAGACAAGCTGTACAGAGCCATGTAGGAGCCTCGGTTCTGCGGACCCGACCGTTGTACCGTGAGCGTAGACATGTAGGGCATGGCAAAGATCTCGGCCAGGCTCATCAAAGTCACTGACACTAGCAAGACCCAGAAGCCCACAAAGACATTCAAGAACACAAAGGCCGCCGCCAACAAGACCAGTCCAAAGACAATCAGTTTCCAGAGCGAAACCCGTTCGCCCAGCAAGTAGACCAGCACCATCTCCACAAAGAAAACAATCAGGCCATTGAACGCCAGCAAGGCGCCAATCTCCAGTTCGCTCAGCCTGTACACCTGCCTGAAATACAGCGGCATGGTACTGAAAAACTGCATAAAGCAGATGGCAAAAAGACAGCACAGCACCGCAAACAGCACAAACAGCCAGTCCTGGTACGGTGACTTAGATGCTACTTGCGCTTCATTCTTCACAGGCTTGGTATGGCCCGTCTTGTTTCTGAAGTAAAAGTAAAAAAGCGCGCCAGCCGCCAGGCAGGTGAACCCGTCTGCCATGAACAGAAACTGGTAGGAGATGGTGGCCAGCAAACCGCCCAGGGCCGGGCCAATGGAAAAGCCCAGGTTAATGGCCATCCGGTTCAAGGAGAAGGCTCGCGTTACGTTCTCTGGCTTGGCATAGTAACTCACCGACGAGGCATTGGCCGGACGCAGACACTCGGTCATGATGCTGAGCAAGAAGATACCTCCCGCGAAGAGCTCAAAGGTGTCTAGCTGTACCATCACAAAAAACCAAAGCCCGCCAAATACCAGACTGCCCAGCTGTACCTTAAAATGCCCAATGCGGTCTGTAAGCCAGCCGCCCAGAAAGGTGCCGCACATAGAGCCCACCCCAAACAGACTGAGCAGAATACCCGCCTGCTTTAACGTGAAGCCCAGCGACTCTGTCAGGTACACGCTCAGGAAAGGCACCACCATGGCCCCGCTTCTGTTAATGAACATGACGGCCGCCAGAAACCAGGCCTCTCTGGAGAGGCCACCATAAGCGTTTCCGTACAGGGCTAGAATGCGTTTCATGAGGACTGGGGATTGCGAGCCGTAAAAGTAGAGAAACTTATAATCTTGTTTAGAAAACAACGTGGTTATTCCTTGATTCAACCGGTAGGAATTCAAGTACAGCGAGTAATTTCCATATGCCCCTGAGCCTGAGCTACCTTTACTTCATTCTCCTTCCAATCCTTCCCTCCAAACTATGAATACCTTGCTGAAAAAAAGAAATATAACTGCCCCGCCACAAGAACAGCAGCGCTTGCAAGCCCTGGACAGGTATGATCTGCTGGACACTTCTTCTGAGGAGGAATTAGACCAGCTCACCGAACTGGCGGCCCTTGTCTGTGGTACTCCCATTGCCGTTATTTCTCTGGTAGCCAGTGACCGGCAGTGGTTCAAGTCTAAGGTGGGATTGACGCTAACGGAAACGCCTATAGCCAGCTCATTCTGCCAGCATGTGGTGCAGGCGCCCCGCCTGCTAGAAGTGGCAGATGCTAGCAAGGATGTCAGGTTTGCAGACAATCCTTTGGTGGTGGGTGGCGCCAATCTGCGATTTTATGCCGGGGCGCCCTTGATTACTCCGCAAGGACACGTCTTGGGCACCTTGTGCGTGATAGACATCGTGCCACGTATCCTCACCCATGACCAACGCATGGGCTTAGAAGTCTTGGCCCGCCAGGTGATGAAGCATTTTGAACTGAGAAGAAATAAAATAGCCCGACAGGAAGAAGAGGCGCAATTGCACCAAGTGCAGCAGTCTCTTCTAGCCTTGCAGCAACAAGTAAAAAAGAGTTTCCAGTCGCCATTAGAGCAAGCCATGCTTGTATTAGACCATCCAAACTGTCAGACTCCCAAAGAGAAGGTAAAGGACGGCGTCACCCAATTAACAATAGCTGGAAATGAGGTAGGACAGCAAATAGACGGTCTCCTCCAACTGAAGGTATTTACAATTCAAGGAAAGCCTTGCGCATAAAAAAGGAGCAGCGATAGAGCTGCTCCTTTTTTATGCATGTTTGGTAGCTGTATCTATTTATTAAAGAAGTTCATGGTGCGTTCCAGGCCAATGGTACCAAAGGAAAGGCTCATCTCGGCGGCTTTCTCAATGTAGGTGCCCAAGTCAATTTTCTCGTCTTCAGAGAAAGGGCTCAGGACGTAATCTACTTGCCGGCCTTTGGAGAACTGCGAGTCAACCCCGAATCTTAGGCGCGGATACTCATTGTTGCCTAAGGTTTGCTCAATGTGCTTGAGGCCGTTGTGCCCACCAGCGCTGCCTTTGGCCCGCATCCGTAATTTGCCAAACGGCAGGGCCAGGTCATCAGTAATCACTAGCATTTGCTCTGCCGGAATCTTCAAGACGCTCAACCAATGCGCCACGGCCTTGCCGCTCAGGTTCATATAGGTGGTAGGCTTGACCAGGGTAAAATGCTTGCCTTTGTGCTTGAACTCGGTAACAAACGAATGGCGGCCCGTGTCAAAAGAAACCTCTTGCTTCTTGGCTAGGTAATCAAGGACCATAAAGCCAATGTTGTGCCGCGTCTCTGTGTATTCTGGACCAATGTTGCCCAAGCCCACTAATAAATATTTCATGTCTGAAGGTATTGCATCCGTTGGCCGTGGCGGTTTGTTGCCGGTAAGCCAGTTGAATAAACGGTGTAGCATTTGGCAAAGGTACTGAACAGGAGACAGGGAACAATAACCAGCAACCAAGGAATGCTTTGTGAAGGATGTTCGTTTTTGACGTGTTTTCTGGAAATCAGGTTAAAAACGGGTTTTGCTTAAGGAGCTTCTTCGTCCCCCTTTGAAGGGGGTAGGGGGATGACGTACGAGTTTTGAGTCGCGAGTCTATATCCTTTGCCAAATGCGGATTCTCCCTTGAGGATTGCCCAAACTGCCGTTCAAGCCGCTGCCTCCCAGCTCCTTCCATACAATCATCTCTTATCTTACTTTCTGCCCGTGTTTGTCACTTTTCTCCTTGATGAGAAAAGTAACCAAAAGAATCAAGAAGAAAAGAAACTCGCTGCCGCTCAGACAGCTTTTCTTCGGATTGTGCACCTGGCTGGCGTGACTTGTTTCATAGCCAGCTTACGCCTCTGCCAGATGGCAAACCATTACTCGGTCCCTGCCCATGCTCCGGGCGCACAGCCAAGGCTGCCCTGCGCAAGGTCGGTCGGCAGGCGGACTGCTGGTGGAGCCGTGGCAATGCCTGTATGCGCTGGCGCGTATAGTAGAGACAACGGCACTGCCTTGTCTCCTGCACATTGCATAAAACTTGAGTAGTCGTTTTTAGCCTGTTTTCCAGAAAACAGGCTAAAAACGGAAGATTGAGGATTGCTAGAAGCCACAATTCTACACATTCGCTTAAACAAAAAAAATCCTGCCCTGCCGAGGCAGAACAGGATTTTTGTAAAGGGAAAAGCTAAGACTATTTCTTGCCTTTTTTCTCTTCTGTCTGAGCGCTCTTCAGGGCTCTTGGGATAGTTACCGTAGCAACTGGAGAAAGTGGGTTAGTCAAGATGGTGTAGCCTTCTGGCGTGATTTTGCTCACTTTGATAGACTTACCTAGCTCAAGGCCAGAAATGTCAACCGCGATTGAATCTGGCAAGTTAGCTGGAAGCGCCTTCACGCGTAGTTTACGCAGTTTGGTTACCAATTTACCACCGGCCATTACACCTGGAGAAGTACCTACGTAACGAACTGGAACGTCTACTTTCACTTCTTTCTCGTCGTTCAACAACAAGAAGTCTACGTGCAACAACTGCTCGTTCACTGGGTGGAACTGCAAGTCTTGCATGATGGCCTTGTAGATTGTGCCTTCTACGTTTAATTCTACCTGGTATACGTTTGGAGAGTAAACCAACTCACGGAACAAGATAGCCGGTGATGAGAAGTGAACTTGCTCAGAACCGCCGTACAATACACATGGAACTTGAGCTTCCTCACGAAGCGCCTTAGCTTCGGATTTACCGAGATTTGCTCTTTTAAACCCTATAATCTCTAAGCTTTGCATAAAAAATGGTTATAAATAAAAAATGAAAAAACTCTTTAGTGAGACACAAGTATCAAGATATTAGACACAAGATCTCTTTATTTAAATAGCAATCAACAATTAACAATCAGCAATTAGATAAACAGAGAGCTGATAGAATCATGGGTCACTACGTTGCTGATGGCTCTGGCAAACAGGTCAGAGAAGGTCAGCACTTTTATTTTAGAAGACTGCTGTTTTAAAGGAATAGTGTCTGAAATCACTAGCTCTTCTAAAACAGAATTCTCAATGCGCTCATAGGCCGGGCCAGACAATACACCGTGCGTGGCAATTGCCCGTACGCTCTTGGCGCCTTTGGCTTTCAGCAACTCGGCGGCTTTGGTGATGGTTCCGGCGGTGTCAACCAGGTCATCCACTAAGACCACGTCCATGCCTTCCACGTCTCCAATCACCTGCATAGAGGCAATCTCATTGGCACGCTTTCTATGCTTGTCGCAGACCACCATCTCCACGCCAAAAACCTTGGCAAAGCTTCTGGTTCTTACCACGCCCCCCACATCTGGAGAAGCGAAGATCAAATCCTGACCTAGGTTCAAACTGCGCAGATACGGCACAAAAATAGCCGACCCGTCCAGATGATCTACCGGTATGTCAAAGAAGCCTTGTATCTGGCCGGCGTGCAAGTCGCAGGTCATCAAACGATCCGCGCCTACCGACTGAATAGCGTTGGCCATCACTTTGGCTCCAATAGAAACCCGGGGCTTGTCTTTTCTGTCTTGGCGGGCGTAGCCGTAATACGGCATGACCACAATCACTTTGTGCGCCGAAGCCCTTCTGGCCGCGTCTACTAATAACATCAACTCCATCAAGTTGTCTGCCGGCGGAAAAGTAGACTGAATTAAGAATACTTCACAACCACGCACGGACTCATTGAAATGGACAGAAACCTCTCCGTCAGAAAAACGCTGAATGGTCAAGTCACCTAACGTAGTGCCATAGGCGGCCGCTACCTGTTCTGCGAAATACCGGGACTCAGTGCCGGAGAAGATTTTAACTGTAGGAGTCATAGTTGTAAGGCTGAAGGGTTTGGTGGTGCAAAAGTACGGTATAAATACTTGCGTAACACCCTATCCTTCAAAAAAATACAACTCTGCGCATAAAAAAAGACGCCTCTCCGGTTAAGGTAGAGGCGTCTTTTTACGTTGTCCGACCAGGTTTCGAACCTGGACTCTTCTGAACCAAAATCAGACGTGTTGCCAGTTACACCATCGGACAATCTCCCTTAGACAGCATTGCTATCGTTTGGTGATGCAAAGGTAGGAAAGAAATTATTCAGCGCAATACCCCGCACTAAAAAAAATCAGAAAATTTATTCCATAATCCGCTCCAGCGCGGTGTCATAGCTGTTTTTAATGGTCTCAATGTCATGGAAAACTTCGCCGTCTACCACCACGTTCTTACCAGTCACCACGCCAAGTTGAGTGAATACCAGACCGTTGCCTGTCACGGCTTTCTCAAAGGTCTCGCGCTGGGCAGGGTCTATGCTCACCACAATACGGCCCTGGCTCTCACCAAATAAATAAGCATCCTTCCGGAAATTTTTATCTGTGGCAATCTCAAAGCCCAAGTGATGGTACATGGCAGATTCCAGCAAGGTGATGTACAAACCACCGTCTGCACAGTCATGGGCAGATTGTACCAAACGGCTCTCAATGAGTTCTTTCACCGTTTTCTGCACCAACAGCTCTTTCTCCATATCAAAGGCCGGGGCCGGAGACAGTTTCACGCTGTGGTAAGAATAGAGGTACTCACTAGAGGCAATGTCGTTCTGGGCTTCGCCTAGTAAATAGATAAGGTCGCCTTCTTTTTGGAACGCCATGGTCATGGTGTTGGCCTTGTCTTCAATGAGACCCAACATACCAATGGTAGGCGTAGGGAACACAGGACCTTCATCTGAGGACTGGTTGTAGAAACTCACGTTACCGCCGGTTACCGGCGTACCAAACGCAGTACACGCTTTACCCATTCCTTTGATGGCGCCCACAAACTGCCAGTACACTTCCGGCACGTATGGGTTCCCGAAGTTGAGGCAGTTGGTGATGGCTACGGGCTCACCGCCGGCGCAAACAATGTTACGGGCGGCCTCGGCCACGGCAATGGCGGTGCCTTGCTCAGGATCGGCGTTCACGTAACGGCTGTTGCAATCCACGGTCATGGCCAGGGCTTTGTTAGAGCCTTTCACTTTCACCACGCCCGCGTCTGCCGGACGGTTGGTGGTCAAGGTAGCCGTGCCGATCATGGAGTCATACTGCTTGTACACCCAGCGTTTAGAGGCAATGTTAGGGTGCGTGGCCAGGAACTCGGCTACTTTTTTATAGTTGGTGGGCTCTTGAACAGAGTCAATGTTGAATTTCTGGGCCTCTTGGTAATACGCGGGCTCTCTGTATTCTCTGTGGTACACGGGGGCACCTCCGCCTAATACTAAATCATCAGCGGGCACATCGGCTACCAATTCGCCTTTTACATAATAGCGAAGACGTTTGGTGTCGGTTACTTCGCCAATCTGCTCACAGGTCATGTCCCACTTGTCGCAGATTTGCAGGATTAGGTCTTCAGAACCTTTCTCCATCACTACCAACATGCGTTCCTGGCTTTCAGAAAGTAGAATCTCAAACGGTTGCATGTTGGCCTGGCGGGTTGGCACTTTGTCTAGCCAGATTTCCATGCCGTGTTCGCCTTTGGCACTCATCTCTGAAGTAGAACACGTAATACCGGCGGCACCCATGTCCTGCATACCAATCACATGACCAGTTGCCAGAATCTCCAGCGTAGCCTCAAGCAATAATTTCTCTTGGAACGGGTCACCAACTTGTACAGAAGGCAGGTCGTTCACAGAATCCTCAGTAATATCTTTAGACGCGAAGGCCGCTCCATGGATACCGTCCTTGCCCGTAGCAGACCCGATGATGAACACCGGGTTGCCCACGCCATACGACGTGGCGCTGGCGGTTTTGCCTACTTCTACAATACCGGCAGAGAAGGCGTTTACCAGCGGGTTGATGTTGTAGCATTCGTCAAAGAACAACTCACCGCCCACCGTTGGTATCCCGAAGGCGTTGCCATAATCCCCGATGCCTTTCACAACCCCACGCAACAAACCTTTGGTCTTGTCTGAGTTGATGTTCCCGAAACGCAGGGAGTTCAACTGCGCAATAGGACGCGCGCCCATGGTGAAGATATCACGGTTAATCCCGCCCACGCCGGTGGCTGCGCCTTGGTATGGTTCTAAGGCTGACGGGTGATTATGCGACTCTATCTTAAAGGAACAGGCCAGTCCGTCACCAATGTCTACCAGACCCGCGTTCTCTTCGCCGGCCTTGGCCAACATGCGCGGAGAATCTTTGGGCAAGGTCTTGAGCCAGACAATGGAATTTTTGTAAGAGCAGTGCTCTGACCACATCACCGAGAAGATGCTCAGTTCTGTGAAGTTGGGCGTGCGGCCCAGGATTTCTTTGATGCGGTCAAACTCTTCGGGGAGGAGGCCCAGTTTCTGAGCGGTGTCAACAGTGGTGAGCGTGGTCTGGTTTTCCAAAGCAGGTACAGGTTTGGTGAAATGACAAGGCAAAAATAGAGATTCCTTTTGAACGCGCCTGCCTCTTTTGTATTCGTTTTTAGCCTGTTTTCAGAAAAGTAGCCCAAAAATGAAGAAATGGTTACCAATTAGTTAGGCGAAGATGAAGAGGCGGTTATGCTTTGGTTAAGCTTGGCGGTGGGGCTGGTGAAGTAAAAATGGAAGCCGTAGACTTACAGGGTAATGTTTTATGTAATGGCAACCGCTATGAGAAACAAAGAGTTAACCCCCACAAAGTTGTATGTGTACCACCTCTCCAACCAACTCACCAATATCCTGTACCTGCGCGAAGACGAGGCAGAACTGGATTGGATGGTCATTGGTGAAGCGTCAAAGCACATTACCGGCACTTCTACTTTAACGCACGCCCTTCCGCCACAAAAGCAGCAGGAAAGTTATTTCTTACCCACGCTAGAGAAAGCCAGCCGACATGAGCGTTTTAGGCGTATTTTACGGAAAACAGGCCAAAAACGGATTCAGCAGGAAAGTGTGCATGAGCTCCCTGGTAAGACTTCTCCCTTTCTTGGTGCCAATGCAATGGTGGTTGACTTTTTCTGGTGGGTCTCTCTAGGGTCTTTGGTGACGCTCTTATACCAAGCTCTATAATTATGGAAGCCACAGAAGTCACCCTTTGGTTTTATTTCAGGTCTGCCAGTCCGGTCTATACCTGCACGTTAAATAAACTAGACGCCAAATTGGAAAGCGTATTGGAAGACGTGCGCCTGGTACGGCACGGCAACCACGTGTTTGTGCATTTGCGCAGTGAATTTGAATGGGAGCGGGCCATGCAGATTTTGGGGCAACCGGTTAAGCTAGTGGAAGATTCCGCGGCTTAGGGAAAGAAGGAATTGTGGGTGAAATAAAATAAGTATCTTTCCTCTAGCCCACCAAAGCTTCCCCTCCCATGAAAAAGCTACTGCTCCTTCCTTTTGTAAGCCTCCTCCTTCTCTCTGGCTGCAAGAAAGACGACCCCACCAAGAACGCCAAGCTTCCCGAGGCCACCCAGGAGGGCAGGAACACCGTGGGCTTCACGCTGGAAGGCGGCGAGGTGTGGGTGCCCTACTTTGAGTGCGGGATGGGGCAGGACCCCTACGGGAAATATTCGGCGAGGGTGAGCTATCCATTCGCTAACCAAAATGGAATTGATTTTTTATTTGCAAGAAGTGATAAAAAGGTTCTGTCCTATCTTACAATCTCTACTGCTCTAATTGGAACAGTTACTAGTGTAGGTGAAAAGATTGATTCAGTTGGAGTTTTTTTTAAGAGCGAATCTTTTGAAAGTTATGGTGATTTGCCACAGCCCGGTAGCCGATTTATTATTACTAAAATTGACAAAATGAACCAGATTATCTCTGGCGAATTTCATTTAATTCTAAAAGACAAAACAGGAAAGACCGTCACACTGAGCAACGGGCGCTTCGACTTCAAGTTCAACGCCTGCGCCTGTGACTAAAAAGCTAATACACAAATGACGCTGCTCTATATTTTTATCCTTCCATTTGCTGCCTTCGCAGTTTATAAAAGAGTGCAGAACATATGGCTGGCCCTGAATCATGGAGATACTTCTAAGGTGAAGGCTGAGCTGTTGTTCCTGTTTCTGACCATAGCCATTGCCGTTGGATTGGTTCTGCTAACCTATAATAGGTAAAAGGCTCTGTCTTTAAGTATTTTGAGTAAGTAAGTCTTTGTCCCTTCAAGAGAAACAGATATATACGCCTTTTTCTATATTGAAAATTGCCTGAATGTTAGGCGGATGAGGCACTATTCAAAGAGGAGTGCGTCAAATCCCAAAGATTTTTAGATACTTCTATGGAAATCAAGACAGAATGCTCTATTTTTGCACCCTGATTGAGTACTGTATCTATCTAAATATTTATAAACCAACCAAATGGCGAATATTGGCAGAATTACCCAGGTGATCGGTCCGGTAGTGGACGTTAGCTTCTCGGGTGAGAATTCTAAGTTGCCCAACATCATGGATGCCCTGGTGGTGGTGAAGGCGAACGGTGCCCGCGTGGTACTTGAGACTCAGCAGCACTTAGGCGAAGACCGCGTACGTACCATTGCAATGGACGCAACCGAAGGTCTTACCCGCGGTATGGAAGTAACCGACTTGGCGTCTCCTATCTCAATGCCTACCGGCGATAACGTGCTAGGCCGTCTGTTCAACGTAATTGGCGAAGCCATTGACGGTATTCCACAGCCAGTAAGCGAAGGCGACCTTCCTATCCACAGAAACGCACCTCGTTTTGAGGACCTTTCTACGTCTTCTGAGGTTTTGTACACAGGTATCAAAGTAATTGACTTGATCGAGCCTTACTCCAAAGGGGGTAAAATTGGTTTGTTCGGGGGTGCCGGTGTAGGTAAAACCGTATTGATCCAGGAGTTGATCAACAACATCGCCAAAGGCCACGGTGGTCTTTCTGTATTTGCCGGTGTAGGTGAGCGTACCCGTGAAGGTAATGACTTACTACGCGAGATGATTGAGTCTGGCATTGTGCGCTACGGTGACGCCTTCATGGAGTCAATGGAGCACGGTGGATGGGATCTTTCTAAAGTAGACCAGGAAGCCCTGAAAGAATCAAAAGCAACCTTCGTGTTCGGTCAGATGAACGAGCCTCCTGGGGCCCGTGCCCGTGTAGCCTTGTCAGGTTTGACGGTAGCAGAGTCTTTCCGTGACGGTGACGGTACTGGTGCTGGTAGAGATATCCTTTTCTTTATTGACAACATCTTCCGTTTCACGCAGGCAGGTTCTGAGGTGTCGGCTCTCTTGGGTCGTATGCCATCTGCGGTAGGTTACCAGCCAACCTTGGCTACTGAGATGGGTGCCATGCAAGAGCGTATCACGTCTACTAAGCGTGGTTCCATTACGTCTGTACAGGCCGTTTACGTACCTGCAGATGACTTGACGGATCCGGCTCCAGCAACAACGTTTGCTCACTTGGATGCCACCACTGTATTGTCTCGTAAAATCTCTGAGTTGGGTATCTACCCTGCGGTAGACCCTCTGGATTCTACCTCACGTATCTTGACCGCAGACGTAGTAGGCGAAGAGCACTACAACACGGCCCAGCGCGTGAAAGAGATTTTGCAGCGTTACAAAGAATTGCAAGACATCATCGCTATCTTGGGTATGGACGAATTATCTGAAGAAGATAAGTTGGTAGTACACAGAGCGCGTCGTGTGCAGCGTTTCTTGTCTCAGCCATTCCACGTAGCCGAGCAGTTCACCGGCTTGAAGGGTGTGTTGGTAGACATCAAAGACACCATCCGTGGCTTCAACGAAATCATGGACGGTCTGCATGACAACCTTCCTGAGTCTGCCTTCAACTTGGTAGGTACCATTGAGGATGCCGTTGCCAAGGGTCAGAAAATGATGGCCGAAGCAAAGTAATTTCTTTAGTTAAAAGTTAAGAGTTAAAAGTGAAGAGTGGGCAACCACTAACTTTCAACTCTTAACTCTAAACTCTTAACTAATACAGATGTATTTAGAAATCATCACCCCAGATAAGAGAGTATTTGAAGGCGACGTGACTTCAGTTCAGTTTCCTGGTATTAATGGTGGCTTTGAAGTGTTGAACAACCACGCCGCCTTGATTAGTGCCTTGGCTAACGGTCCTGTGCGCGTGACGCCTACTACTGGTGCATCAGTGGTATTCCAGATTGACGGGGGAGTTGTGGAAGTACTGGACAATAAGATTATTGTCTTGGCCGAAGCCGTAACCGCCTAAGATTTCCTGTTTTTCATTTTGAGAGCCCGTTTTTCTGCAAAGAAGGCGGGCTTTCGCTTTTACTATCGTTTTTGGCCTGTTTCCCAGAAAACAGGTCAAAAACGTCATCAGTACATTTACCGCTTTCTGCTTACCTTTAGAATTGTTGATTGCTAGTTGTGGCGGGCACCCAACCATAGCTATTGAGAGCCATTAGAAGAAAGCATATAGAATAAGCACTTCAAGGAAAGAACTAATTATGAAGATTCAGTTACTAATCTTTTTCATTGCTAGTTCATTTGGTGTGTTAGGTCAAAACTTGCCACACATTGAGGCAAGCACAAATCTGCATGAGCGTAACAATTCTGTCATTTATAAGGCCTTTCATGACCAATATGATTTTTTGATTTCTTACTCAGAAGAAAGTTATTGGTGGAGTAATAGATGCGAATACAGAATTCTAGCAACTAAAGATGATGCATGGTATTGTTTGCGCTACACTTCAAAGCAGAAGAATGACAAGAGTTTTAGCAAGCCATTTATCACCAAACAGAAAATAAGAAAAAAGAAAGGTGACTTGCTATTGGATGAATTGTCACGATTAGGCTTCTGGACTCTAAATCAAGATTCACTGAACTACACTACTAAGCACAATGGGGGTGGCAGAACGACTACTTATACTGTTTCTGATGGAGTTAATTATAAATTTGAAATACTCACAAGGGAAGAATTCAAAACTATAAGCGCATACGAACCTGATTACTTCATTCAAGAACTGCCAGAATACAAACAGAGGCAGATGTTCATCTATTCAAGAAACGCATTTAAGGTTCTTTGTAAATAATATGGCGGATGGTATTTGAGGAGTGGTATTTACAACTTCATCCGCACTATTTATGTAATTTAATCGTCCTGATTAATCAAATAAAATACTCCTGCAATTCTTAATTATTAATTACTAATTCTTAATTAACCCGCCGTGTCCATATCACCAAAAGTTACGCCCATCTACCAGACTTCTGTGTTCACCTTTGAGGACTTGAACGCATTGGAAGCTTATTTTGAGATACCGGGTCAGAGCTACCTATACAGCCGCAATGGCAACCCTAATACAGATGAGTTGGCCGAAGAGGTGAACCAACTGGAGAGCGGACAGGGCGCAGTGGCTACTTCCTCGGGCATGTCGGCTATTTTGACGGCTATGCTGGTGTACTGCCAGTCTGGAGACCATGTCCTGTGCGCCGAGGAAATCTATGGAGGCTCTGCCGCTTTGCTTACGCAAGAGTTGACGCGCATGGGCGTGCAGGTGAGTTTCGTGCCGATGGGGGAGATGTACAGCTTTGGAAACTATGTGCAAGCCAATACAAAAGTGCTATTGGTAGAGACAATCAGTAACCCCATGATGACGGTATTGGACTTGGCCAAAGTAGCGGAAGAGTGCCAGAAGCACGGCGTGAAATTGGTAGTGGACAATACTTTTGCTTCGCCGGTCATCACCAAACCTCTGGAATTGGGCGCTGAAATGGTCATTCACAGCGTAACGAAATACCTTTCTGGGCACAGTGATGTGACGGCAGGCGTTGTAGTGGCCAAAGAAACCGCAGATGCCCAGCGGGCTAAGCAGATCGTGGTGGCTTGGGGCTTGAATTTAAGTCCGTTTGATTCCTGGCTAGCCGCTCGTGGTCTCAAGACTTTGAAACTTCGCATCCGTCAGCATTCAGAGAATGCCTTGGCTTTGGCAACTTACCTGCAAAACCACTCTAAAGTAAGCGAAGTCTATTACCCAGGTCTACCCGACCATCCACAGCACGCTTTGGCTTCTGCTCAAGGAAAAGGCTGGTTTGGCGGAATGCTGTCCTTCAGAATCAAAGACGAAGTAGAGACCGTGAACCGCTTCATGCGCGGACTGTCGCATATTCCCTTTGCGCCTTCCTTGGCAGGCGTGGTTTCCTCTATTTCGTATCCATTAGGCACCTCGCATAGAGCGCTCACCGAAGAGCAACGTGCTAAACTGGGAATCTCTACGGGCTTGATTCGTTTGTCTGTGGGCATTGAAGAGGCAGAGGATTTAATCGCTGATTTAGAGAAAGCACTAGACGCAATATAGTAAAAGGCGTTTTTGGCTTGTTTTACAGAAAGTAGGCCAAAAACGGACAGCGTCAGTCCCTTCTCCCTGAGGGAGAAGGTTAGGATGAGGGGGTTATTATTGCAAATGTAAACACCCCTCTCCAGGGCTTCGCTCGCTACTTCAAACTCTCGTTTGAGTAATCCTTTAGGGGAGTATCTGCTGTTAGTTAAGGCAGATTACATAGAAACTTGTAAGAGAGCTTCAACCGAATGAAGTTCATTAGTGAACTGTATTTCTACTTCCTAAAAAATCTCCTAATCACTTCCGCCACACGGTTCTGTTGCTGAAAAGTAAGCTGAGTGCCCGAAGGAAGGCACAATCCTCTGGCGAACAAATCATCGCTGACGTTCTCCCCGAAGTAGTCACAGCCTTGGTACAACGGTTGCTGGTGCATGGGTTGCCAGAGTGGTCGGCTTTCAATTTGTTCTGAAAGCAACGCCAGCCGTATTTTCTCTGGCGTGATACCACTTCCTTTTTTAATAGTGAAACAGGAAAGCCAGCGGTTGCTAGTAAAGCCTTCGGGTTCTGGTTGCCATTGGATTTCCTCTATGTCTTGTAACAGCGTTTGATAGTTTGCAAAGACCTGTCGTTTCTGCTGGATGCGTTCCTCTAACACTTCCAATTGTCCACGCCCAATGCCCGCGCAGATGTTGCTGAGGCGGTAATTGTACCCTATGGTGGTATGATGGTAATGCGGCGTGGGTTCTTTGGCTTGGGTGGCCAGCCATTTGGCCTTCTCTACCATAGCTTGGTCATGGGCTACCAGCGCGCCGCCGCCAGACGTGGTGATTATCTTGTTTCCGTTGAAGGAGTAGAAACCTGCCACCCCAAAACTGCCCATCTGCTGGCCGTTATAAGTAGAGCCCAGGGCCTCGGCGGCGTCTTCAATGACTGGCACGGCATAGTGCTGGCATAACTCCAGAATCTCCTGCATGCGCGAAGGCATTCCGTACAGGTGCACCACAATGAGCGCTTTGGGAAGTTTGCCTTTCTGTTTACGGTCTTCTAAAGCTTGTTCCAGTGCCTTAGGACTAAGGTTCCAAGTAGAAGGTTCGCTGTCAATCAAAACAGGCGTTGCGCCTACGTAACGAATGGGGTTGGAACTAGCCACGAAGGTAAAGCTAGAGCAGAACACCTCATCGCCCGGGCTAATGCCCAAAGCCAACAAGGCCAGATGCAAGGCCGCCGTGCCAGAAGAAAGAGCGGCGGCCTGCGGCATTCCTACGTACGTAGCCAGTTCTTTTTCAAAACCGTCTACGTTCGCGCCCGCAGTGGTAATCCAGTTCTGGTCAAACGCCAGCTGGATGTAATGCTGCTCCCTGCCCCCCATATGCGGCGGCGAGAGGTAGATAAAATCCTGATTGGTGCTCATACCGCTTGCTTGATGATTCTGGCCGGTACGCCCACGGCCGTGCAATGGTCGGGGAGGTCTTGGGTGACGACTGCGCCCGCGCCTATGGTGGTAAACGCGCCCACGGTTTTGTATTGCAGAATAGAGCTGTTGGTGCCCATGTAGACGCCTTTGCCTAGCCGTACGCCTCCACTAACTGCTACCTGGGGCATAAGGGAACAGTAGTCGCCCAGTGTGGCGTCATGACCCACGGTACAGGCCAGATTCAGCAAGACATGTTTGCCCAAAAGGACATTAGTGGTAAGGATGGTGTTCTGGCAGATGATGCTTCCTTCGCCTATCTGGTTGATTTGCATCGCTTCATTGATGACCGATGGGTGCACCAGCACCGGGAATAGCAAGAAGTTGTTGAAGAGCCTGTCAACTACCTTGGCCTTTGCCTGACAATCACCAATAGCAATGACAGCGTGTAAGGGAACAGGGGTAGCATTGAGGTCATCCACGGTGCCTAAATAAGGAAAACGGAAGTCTTCTGCCGGAGCGGCATCGTCGTAAAAGCCCAAGAAATTCCAGGTAGGGGTGTGTTGGTTAATCTGATGAATGAGCATCAAGACCTCGCGGCCCAGACCGCCGGCCCCTACAATGACAATATCTTTTCCTGAGTTACTCATGAAGCAGTATTAGAAGAACCGGTAAACCGTGGCATTGTGGCGGTGTTGGGTGCCGATATGCCTTCGGGTTTGAAAACGTGTTTGAACGTACGCCATAGGATGTGCAGGTCAACTTTAAAAGAGACATGTTCCACGTACCACACGTCAAAAGTAAACTTTTCTTCCCAGGTTAGCAGGTTACGGCCATTTACCTGCGCCCAGCCCGTAATGCCAGGTTTCACCGAGTGGCGACTGGCCTGCTCCCGTGTATATAATGGTAGATACTCCATGAGCAAAGGCCGCGGTCCCACCAGACTCATATCTCCCTTGATCACATTCCACAATTGCGGTAACTCGTCCAGAGAGGTCTTTCTGATGAACCTGCCTAAAGGTGTCAAGCGCTGTTCATCTGGTAACAACTCTCCATTTGCATCACGGCGCTGGGTCATGGTGGTGAACTTGTAGAATGTGAAGGCTTTGCCTCGTAATCCTGGCCGTTGGTGCCTGAACAGGACCTTTCCATCAAACCCAAACCACAACGCCACGGCCACAGCTAACATCACCGGCCAGAGCAACAGAAGCGCGGTTCCGGCTAGCAGAAGGTCTAAAAAGCGTTTTCCGTGGGGAAGGTACATTGAAGTTGATGTTTTATTAATAAGGTCTTTAGGAGTTTAAAGAAACGGTTGACAAAAGTCTACACTTCGGGCATTGGAAATCATAAAACCGATGAAGCTGATTTGAAAGTTGCCATTTACCTCCGCAACTTGGACAAGAAGTAGAGTTTTCTTTCATCTTCGTCTTTCGGTAATGAAACAGGTAGTAATAAGTGGGGGTTTGGGTTAGTTCTTCTATTCTTCTACAAATATCAATACCTTGTTTTGATAGGGGGGAGTTAAATTTCTGCATTTGATTAAGGGCCCATTGTTCACCTATCTCGCTGTTCATTTGCAGAGTGTCACAACTATTATAATTAGATTCCCAGCTTAAGATTGGGCCATAACCGTGGTCATAATAGCTTGGAAGTTTATAAAGAGGTACAGCGCAATTGCAATCTCCACAGGTGATGGGTGATTGTATGGTGAGGTAATTTGTGATTAAAATATAGAAGCTTGGTTTATCACAGCTACAAGCTCCTGTATAGCTCTCATAAGCCTTGCCTACAGTACTAAATTGTATTTGGGCCTCACAAAGCTCCTCGATTTTTTTGCTCTGCCTGTTTACATAAAAGTTGTTGTAAACCTGGCTCAAGGAATCTTTTTCGTGGGTAAATGGGTAACAAACTATCTTCGTGCCATTTAAAAATTGGGATTCAAATTTCCCCTGAGTCTGTCCATTTTGACGGTAGTGCGCTAGAAGTAAACCGAACTCCTCTTCCATAGCTTCTATGTCATCTGCGGATTGTATGTGGATGGTTATTTCTTGAACGTACATTCAAAAGTTGTTCTTATCATGAAAGGCAAGAAATCCTAACTTACTCCATTTTTAGCCACTTTTCCTGAAAACAGGCCAAAAACGGAAGTTACCAATTTCCCTTCTGTTTACTACATACTGAATCCTGATAACTGTTTAGTATTTTGCGGGCATGATTCAGTTCCCGAACGCGAAGATAAACATTGGGTTGCAGTTGGTAGAGAAGCGGCCAGACGGTTTTCATAACCTGGTGTCCTGCTTTTACCCGGTTAACTGGACCGATGCGCTGGAGATTCTACCTACCACTGGCGAGGCCGCGTTCACCCTCTCTGGGTTGGCAGTACCGGGAGCGCCTACCCAAAACCTTTGCTGGAAGGCGTATGAACTGCTTAAAAATGACTTTCAACTGCCGGCTATCCAAATGCATTTGCACAAGGTCATTCCCATGGGGGCCGGCTTGGGCGGTGGATCAGCCGATGCGGCCTTCACCCTCAAAATTCTGAATGACCTCTTCGCGCTGAATTTAACTCCGGAACACCTGGAGAACTACGCCCGGCAATTAGGAAGCGACTGCGCCTTCTTCGTGCAGAACAAACCAGTGCTGGCTGTAGAGAAAGGTGACGTGTTTGAACCGCTAACGGTAGATTTGAAAGGCTGGCATATTGTATTGGTGTATCCCAACTTTGGCATCAGCACCGCCGAAGCCTATGCCGGCGTTTTGCCCCAATTACCAGAAAAAAGCCTGAAAACGCTCTTGACGCAAGCCCTAAACACTTTTAAAGATGCTGTGGTCAATGACTTTGAGGCCAGCCTCTTTCCCAAATATCCTGTCTTGGCAGAAATAAAAGAACAGCTTTATAGCTTAGGAGCAGAGTATGCGTCCATGTCAGGTTCAGGATCTACCATGTACGGCCTGTTCAAAGAAGCGCCTGTGCAACCACTACCGTTCCCTAAGGACTACTCAGTTTGGCAGGGCGTCTTGTAAATCTTAATACACATTACAATTCCAAATGGCCAGCAGGACGCTTCATGTTTTCTTAACCTATTTCATCGCGTTGGTTTGGCTAGCGAATGGTCTTATATGTAAAGTACTTAACTTGGTTAACCGGCATGAGCAGATTGTGGGCAGGATTTTAGGGACTGAAGTTGCCCGGCCTTTCACCATCCTCATTGGGCTATCTGAAATTGGAATGGCAGTCTGGATAGTGAGCAGGATAAAAACGCGCCTGAATGCTTTAGCACAGATAACGATTGTGGCCACCATGAACATCTTGGAGTTCTTCCTGGTGCCTGACTTACTCCTCTGGGGCAGGCTCAATTCATTTTTTGCGCTCCTCTTTATTCTGATAGTCTATTACAATGAATTTATCTTGAACAGGCACCTGTACTTGCACCAAAAGGCTTAATATGCTCTCGTTCCTGAAGAATCATCCTTTCGCGGTAGAGGCATATTTTGATAGTTCATTGGTGCTCACGTTTGCGGTACCTAAAGAGCAACTGCAACCGCTCATTCCTGAATGTCTGCAATTAGATACATTTGAGGATAAATGGGCGTTTGTAGCGGTGGCATTGGTGCAGACAAAGGGCCTCAGGCCGAAGGGATTTCCGGCTTTTTTGGGCAATGATTTTTTCCTGATCGGCTACAGGATATTTGTAAGGTACACTACCAACGCAGGTAAGCGCTTACGGGGGCTTTATATCCTCAAGTCTGAAACAGATAAAAAGAAGATGGAGCTGGTAGGCAATCTCTTCACGCACTACAAGTATACCACCACAGATATCAGCCAAACAGAACTAGGCGGGGCGAAAGATATTTGTTCCAAGCAGTCAGACTTTAAGATTACATTAGACACCAAAGAAGAGGTCGTTCAACTGCCCAAGGATTCTCCGTTCACAGATTGGAAAGAAGCCAGGCGTTTTGCGGGTCCATTGCCATTCACGTTTACCTATAATCCAGAAACCAAAGAGGTCCTCATAGTGGAAGGCGTCAGGCAGCATTGGACTCCTACTCCTGTCAGGGTATTAAAATATCACGTTTCCTTTCTTAAAGCGCTATCTCTCCACAAGCCAGTCTTGGCAAATGCTTTTGTCATACGGGACGTGCCGTATTTCTGGAAGAAAGGCAAAAAGGAGGTATGGACGCCATGAGAAAGCCCTTTCAAGGAGTCCTCAATATTATAAGGTTCAACTGGCATTTCTATGTAATTGCGCTGTTCTTAGTACTTGCCTTAATACTAGTAGCCTTTACCTTTTTACTACCGCTAAAGCAATATATTCTGCTTCTAGCCACCCTGATAGTAGGTAGTATGGCTGTCTCCTTGATTGTGTCATGGTATGTGTATGATGTGTCTAATCTCTACCAATTGCAGTGGATAGATGATATTCATAACCACCAACGTATTCTGAATATCAATGCCGGCTTTGATGAAACAAGCCATTTGCTGAAGAAGAAATTTCCAGCTGCAGACATTCTCTCTTATGACTTTTACGATCCTGTAAAGCATACAGAAGTTTCTATCAAGCGGGCTAGAAAAGCTTATCCTGCTTTTGCAGGGACTATTCAAGGTAATACTCATCACCTAGAGTTACCGGATAATTCAATGGACAAGATTTTTGTGACTTTGGCGGCGCATGAGGTGCGCAATGAACTAGAAAGAGGTGTGTTCTTTAGAGAATTAGAAAGGGTAGTAAAACCAACTGGACAAATCTATATTACTGAACATCTCAGAGATGTGCCCAACTTCTTGGCCTACAACATAGGCTTCTTTCATTTTTATTCCAAAAGCACATGGCTTAAGACTTTCCAACAGGGAAACTTGACAGTGCATCTAGAAAAGAAAATCACACCTTTTATCTCCACTTTCATCCTCGTCAAAAATGGAAGTTCATCTTAGGCTTATTGGGGGCGTTTCTATAGTCTTGGCTTTGGCCCACCTTGTCTTTCCAAGGTATTTCAATTGGTCTGAGGATCTGAAACCCCTGAGTTTGATTAACCGCCAAATGATGACGGTGCATACTTTCTTTATTGCGCTAGCGGTATTTCTGGTGGGCCTTCTCTGCATCACTTCCGCTCAGGAACTAACCCAGACTACTTTAGGAAAGCGGCTTTGTTTAGGTTTAGGCGTCTTCTGGATGATCAGATTGTTTATACAGTTCTTCGGTTACTCGTCTGAGCTCTGGAAAGGAAAGAAGTTTGAGACCAGTGTCCATGTGTTATTCTCTCTTCTCTGGACCTATTTCAGTTACGTATTCTTCAGTACGTATCTGAGTTGATCATCATTAGTAGTTTATTCTCAATTTGGCAGGGCGTCCTTTAAGAGACGCTGGCGTCGGGCAATCAATGATTCTAGAATAGGGTGCAAAAACACGCTGAACAGGATAATAGCCGCGCCATAATAGAATCCCGCCGACATCTGTTCGCCTTCCTTAAAGATAAACCACGCCAACAGAATACCATAGACCGGCTCCAGGTTCACGGTTAGGTTCATGGTGTAGGCAGAGAATTTGTGCATGAGGCGCACGGCGGCGGTGTAGGCATAGACGGTACATACTAGAGCCAATATTCCCACCCATAAAAAGTCCCACATACTGGCCTCTAGTTGCAAGGTGCCAGAATCTGTCATGTAGTTGCGGTAGAAGGGCAGGAAGAGGGTGGTGGCCAGCCAGGCTCCCGCCATCTCATAGCAGGTGATGGTAGTGGCCGCGTGTTGTTTGGTAAGCTTGCTGTTGATGATGGTGAAGCAGGAAGCTAGAAACGCTGAGCCCACCGCCATGGCAATGCCCACCGCATGGTCAAACTCGAACCGGAAGATGACATAGAGCCCCACGATGATTAGCAGGGCCAAGGCCACCTCATGGGCTTTTATTTTCTTGTTGGTGAAGATGGGTTCCAGAATAGACGTCCAGAGGCTGGCCGTCGCCATGCCGGCCAAGCAGATGGAAACAGAGGCCACCCGCGCAGACGCGAAGAACAGAATCCAGTGCGCCGCAATCATAAAGCCCACGCCCAAAATCTTGACAATATTTCGCTTGCCAATCTTGAATGACTCACCGCGCAGTTTAATCACCACAGCCAATGCCACTGCCGCCAGAATGGTGCGGTAAAATACCAACTCCACCGCTGGGATAGAAATGAGCTTGCCTAGAATTGCCGTGAACCCCCAAAGCAGGATGATGAAGTGCAGTTCTAAATAGTCTTTAAACAGGGGCTTTTGCACGAGAGTCTAATGAGGGCTTTAATGGTAGGATATTGAATAGGGGAATTGCCGTTTTCTGCCTGTTTTCTGGAAAACAGGCAGAAAACGGTTTTTTTAGCGTGGTAC
This sequence comes from Nibribacter koreensis, assembly GCF_039541795.1. Classification (NCBI taxonomy): domain Bacteria; kingdom Pseudomonadati; phylum Bacteroidota; class Cytophagia; order Cytophagales; family Hymenobacteraceae; genus Nibribacter; species Nibribacter koreensis. The sequence continues at coordinate 378,150 of NZ_BAABGX010000003.1, forward strand.
CGTTTTATAGAGCACCACGCCGATGACCGAGAAGACAGCCAACGGAATCCAGGCGGCCAGCATTGGGTGAATGCCACCTACCTGGGCCAGGCTTCGGGACATCATCACGAAGATGATAAAGATAAAGGCCAGGATAAACCCAAGGGCAATCTGAAAACCAACTCCGCCGCGCACTTTTCTGGAGCTTAGGATCACGCCAATGATGGTGAGCACCGTGATGGCGAAGGGGTAGCTGTAACGTTCATATTTTTCGGTCATGAACTCGGCAATGTCCGTAGAGCCGCGCATTTGTTTCTCCTTGATCACGTCATTTAACTCTGCCATGGTGAGCGTCTCTCGCATGCGGTACGTGCTGGCAAAGTCTTTAGGCAGCAGGTTGAGCGTGGTGTCAACGGGCCCGCCTGTGGTGACGGTTTCTTTGTCACCGTTAAAGATTCTAAGCGTGTAGGCGTCTATGTGCCACTTCTGCTTCGTGCTGTCCCATCTAATGGATTCGGCAGAAAGCTTGCGCACCAATTCCTGCTTTTTGATGGTTTCCAGCGTGAATTTGTAGCCTACGTTGGCGTGGTTGTTAAAACTCTCTAAATACGCAAACGTCTCAGGCCCAATCCTGAAATGTACGTTTCTGCCTTCATAGGTATAAGGGTTCTTAACGTATTTGATCTCAAAGGCCACGCGGGTTTTGTTGGCGTTGGGAATCACATACGAAGAGAAGAAGAAGATGAAAATACCAATGATCACCGACCCAATGATGTACGGCACCAGCATGCGCTTAAAGGAAACCCCGCTGCTCAAGATGGCCACAATCTCTGTGTGTGAAGCCAGTTTAGCCGTCACAAACACGGTAGCAATGAACACCGTGATGGGGCTCAGCATGTTGATGTAATGCGGAATCATGTTGACGTAGTAATCAAAGATGACGGTCTTGGCAGAAAGATTATTCTGGATGAAGTCATCGTTCTTCTCCACAAAATCAATCACGCAGATCACCGCAATCAATATGATCACCACAAACACAAACGTGGTCAGGAACTTCTTGAGAATGTAATTATCTAATAGCTTCAACTTTGCAGAGTTAAAAGTTAAAAGTTATGAGTTTAAAGTTTGTGGTATAAGAAACATAAGCTTCATTTTTTCTAACCATAAAAGCATGATTCCGTTTTGGCACTCATAACTTTTAACTCTAAACTCTTAACTGGCTTACAGCCTCGTCATTAATTTCTTCACCATCACATCTTTCCAAGAGGCGAAGGTGCCGGCAATGATCTGTTCGCGTGCCTGACCTACCAACCACAGGTAGAAGGTGAGGTTGTGCACGCTGGCAATCTGGGCGCCCAGCATCTCGGTGGCATGCATCAAATGGCGCAAATACGCTTTGCTATAGAACGTACTTACGTAGCCGCCCAACTCAGCGTCAATGGGCGAGAAATCTTCTTTCCAGCGCTCGTTCCTGATGTTGATGATGCCCTGCGTGGTGAACAGCATGCCGTTTCTAGCGTTACGGGTTGGTAACACGCAGTCAAACATGTCCACGCCCAGCGCAATGTTCTCCAGAATGTTGGCCGGAGTTCCCACGCCCATGAGGTAACGTGGTTTGTCAGCGGGCAGTATGTCGCAGACCAGTTCGGTCATCTCATACATCATCTCTGCGGGCTCGCCCACAGACAGGCCGCCAATGGCGTTGCCCGGACGGTTCTTGCTGGCTATCATCTCCGCAGACTGTATACGCAAGTCTTTGTAAGTGCTTCCCTGTACAATGGGGAAGAGGGTCTGCTCATAGCCGTATTTGGGCTCTATGCTGTCAAAACGGTCAATGCAACGCTGCAACCAGCGGTGCGTGCGGTCCATGGAGTTTTTGGCGTAGTGGTAGTCACACGGGTAGGGAGTGCACTCGTCAAAGGCCATGATGATGTCGGCGCCAATGGTGCGCTGCGTGTCCATCACGTTCTCTGGCGTGAACAGGTGGCTGGAGCCGTCAATGTGGCTTCTGAATTTAACGCCGTCCTCAATGATCTTGCGCGTGCCTGACAAAGAGAACACTTGGTACCCGCCGCTGTCAGTGAGGATGGGTCTGTCCCAGCCGTTGAATTTATGCAGGCCACCGGCTTTTTCCAGCACGTTCAGGCCCGGTCTCAAATACAGGTGGTAGGTGTTGCCCAGAATAATCTGCGCCTTTACGTCTTCCTTGAGTTCGCGCTGGTGCACGGCTTTAACGGTGCCGGCAGTGCCCACCGGCATGAAAATGGGCGTTTGTATGGTGCCATGCGCCGTGGTGAGTTCACCGGCACGGGCTTTGGAAGCAGGGTCTTTCGCTACTAAATCAAAGGTCATGGACAAGGGGTAAAGTGCTGGAGAAAAGCCAGATGCTTTTCTGGCTGGTTGCTAAAAATTCAGCAATCAGCCTTGAGTTTTCTCCAAACCACAAAGATACAGATTGACCACGGTATAACCGCAGAACAGAGAATTTTGTACTACTTTTGGGTATACTTCTATGATTCCCTTGGACGCCTATTTAACTCTACCATATCTGCTACTCTTCTTGCTGGGCGCCTGCGTGTTGGTGCAGTTGTTTTATGAGCTGTACTATTTTCTGCCACTAGCCTTACACAAACACCAAGCACCGGCCACGCCAGCAGACCTGCCGCCGCTGTCCATTCTGGTGTGCGCGCACAATGAAGTAAAGAACCTGGAAGAACTGTTGCCGCTTCTATTAGAGCAAGAATATCCTCAGCCCTGGGAAATTATTATCATAGATGATCGTTCTTGGGATGGGACCGGGCTGTTATTGAAAGAATATCAGCAGCAGTACCCGCAGTTACGGATTGTGCAGGCCCAGGAGACGCCCAGCCAAATGAGCCCTAAAAAGTACGGCTTGTTTTTGGGCATCAAAGCAGCTAAGCATGAGCACCTTTTATTTACAGATGCAGACTGCCGGCCAGTGTCCAATATGTGGGCCCAGACCATGGCAAGCGGGTTTCTGGAAAAGAATGACATCGTTTTAGGCTTTTCTCCGTATATCAGAATATATGGATTCTTAAATCAACTGATTAGATTTGAAACCTTCTTGACGGCAATGCAGTATCTGTCGTTTGCCAAGCGGGGCCAAGCGTACATGGGGGTAGGCAGAAATCTTGCCTATACAAAATCAACCTTCTTCCGGAACAAGGGATTTGCATCACACATACGGTCGTTGGGCGGCGATGACGATTTATTCGTTCAGGCGGCGGCCAAACATTCCAAGGTTCAGATTGTCATTGAAGAAGAAGCCCACACCCAGAGTGCCCCCGAAACGCGGTGGCGCAAATGGTGGCGACAGAAGACGCGGCATATGGCCGCCGGCAAGCAGTACCAAAAACGGGACCGGTTCAGAATCGGACTTTTTGTCTTGGCAAACGGGCTATTTTATGTAATATCACCCATTCTTTTGGCCATGCAGCAGCAATTGCTCTGGGTTGGCCTCATTATTGGGGTACGGTATCTTGGTCTTTTGGCCACTTATGTGCCCGTGGCGAGGCGTCTACACAACCCGGTTGCCTGGTGGTTATTACCGGTGCTGGAAATGGGGTATTACCTCACATATATAGGGATTGGAATCTCTGTTTTAACGACTAAAAAGGTAAGATGGAAGTAAATAAGCAGTTCTCCGCGAAAGCGAAACACGATTTTAAACTGATTCAGTCGGCGGTTGAGGACGGAGATGAGAAGGCGTACGCTGAGCTGATGCAGATCTACAAGAAGCCCGTGTACCACGTGGTGCTCAAAATGGTGCGCAACCCAGACGATGCCGAAGACTTGACCATTGAAGCCTTTGCCAAAGCGTTCCGCAACCTGCACAAATTCAACCCAGAATACGCATTCAGTACCTGGTTGTTCAGGATTGCCACCAACAACTGCATTGACTTCATTAGAAAGAACAAGATCAAAACCATGTCCATTGACTCGGCTATCAAGATTGATAACGGCGATGAGATAACTATAGATTTCAAAGACAACAACCTCAATCCGCAGGAGACGGCCATCAAGAACCAGAAGATTGAGATTATGCAGTACATTGTAAGTAAACTGCCAGACAAGTACCAGCGCTTGGTGACCCTGCGCTACTTTGACGAGCTCTCTTACGAGGAGATTGCCACTGAGCTGAGCGCCCCGCTAGGCACCGTGAAAGCCCAGTTGCACCGCGCCCGCGAATTGCTCTATGACATGGTGAAAAACAAGAAACACCTTATTTAGAAGATGTTAGACACTAGACGTTAGATTTTAGACTTTCTTCTTGGTGTAAAGATAAAAAGAGAGCGACCCTTGGGTCGCTCTCTTCGTTTTTAGCCTGTTTTCTGGGAATCAGGCTAAAAACGAAGAGGGCTTTGCTCAAGAGACCTCGTAGCGTCCGGCAGGAGCTGCGAGCGTCTGCGCCAACAGCGTTTGCTAAACGCAGATTCTCCCCTTGAGGATTGCCCAAACGAGAGTTTGAGGCACCGAGCGCAGCTCAGCAGAGGGGTGTTTACACCAGCATATTTATATTACCAAAAAAGCAAGCTGTGGGAGACAAGGCAGTGCCTGATTTCTACAAAAATAACGCATTCCGTCCCCCTTTGAAGGGGGTAGGGGGAGGATGTACTCTTACAGAAAATTCCAGAAAAAGAAGGTACTGCGCACTGGTTTCGCGATGCCCGCCAGGGTGGTCGGGAGACTACTCGTCATCCTATGTCACGAGTCTGGAGACTTGCGCCAGATAAGTATCTGTAACCCCCTCATCCTAACCTTCTCCCTCAGGGAGAAGGGACTTCATTCTTTCGTTTTTGACCTGTTTTCTAGAAATCAGGCCGAAAACGGATTATCCACCTCGCTCAAAAGACTCAGGACACTAGACTCAGAACTCAGAACTCCTTTCACTATCTTTGGGCGTATGAAGGCAGCCTCGGTAGAAATCCTTACGAAGTACTTTCCGGAGATAACCCCGGAGCAATTGCAGCAGTTTTCACGCTTGGCGGAGCTGTATGTAGAATGGAACGCCAAAATCAATGTCATCTCCCGCAAGGACACGGAAAACATTGTAGAGAACCACATTCTGCACTCGCTGGCCATTGCCAAGGTGGTGACGTTTCCAGCAGGAACCAGCGTGATGGACGTAGGCACCGGCGGCGGTCTACCGGGTTTGCCACTAGCGATCATGTTCCCAGAGGTGAAGTTTCATCTGGTAGATTCTATTGGAAAGAAGATTCACGTAGTACAAGAGATTGCCCATGAACTGCACCTGCACAACGTAAAGGCCACCCAAACCCGCGCCGAGCAGGTGCATGACAAATACGATTTCATTGTGAGCCGCGCCGTGGCCAGGCTAGCTACCTTCTACCAATGGATTCAGTTCAGCTTCAAGAAAGAGTCTGTGCCCGAGCAAGGCCTCTACTACCTCAAAGGAGGCGACCTCACCGAAGAACTAGCCGAGTCTGGCTTGGTACATACAGTATATGATTTGAATACCTACTTCTCTGAGGAATTCTTTGAGACCAAGAAAGTGGTCTACGTGCCCCAGCACCCAACGGCGTAAACCCTTTTTGGCGTGTTTTGGCGAAACTAGGCCAAAAACGGACATGATATAAAACAGAGAAGCCTTTCCAATTTTATGGAAAGGCTTCTCTGTTTTATAATTTAAAATAACTGGTTGAACTATTTAGCTTAGAATCCTCAGAAACCAATTCTTCTTTTAGACCCGGCCACTTCAAAATCTTTGTCTTCATAGTTGAATATGTCTGCCAATGACATGTCCTCATCTTTTGAACTGTGCCCTAGCGCCATAAGTAATCTGTCAGATTTTTCTGCTGAAAGAGGCCTGAACTCATAGTTGGCAATTAATCTTCCCTTGCGTAGAAGCGCTTTATCTACTCGGTCAATATTGGTGTTGAAAGTACAGATGATCTTGATATTGAGGTAATCACTGAAAAGTCCATCGGTTAATTGAAGAATGGTAGAGGCTACTGAGTTTTCATTTACATTCTCTCTAGAGGTGATGACTTTCTCTGCGTCCTCAATCACCAGAATGGCATTTCTGTTCTTGAGTAAAAACGAAATGAAATCAGGGTTGAGGAGGTCTTTGACAAACTCATTCTGCACAAAGATGAAGCTGTTCTCATGGAACTTGGCAAGTAAGTGCTTGATGTAAGAAGTCTTTCCGGTGCCAGGTGCTCCGTGTAACAAGATAAGGCCAGACCTTTCCACCCCTAGTGATGCCTCAATGATTGCGTTGACTTCCTCAAAGTCATCATTGTAGTGGTCTTCAATGTTTACCTGCAAAAACTCACTTTTAACATCCTCTGTGTCAAATTGCTTTGATTCGTAGATAAGAACCTTGAAGGTAGGTGTCTTTTTAGCTCCAAACTCTGCACGCAGGGTTTTGTTTAAAGCGATGACCGTCTGCTCTAACGCCAAATCTGTGGCATCATATAGAAACTCTACAAACAGTTCGTTGTTGTTAAGAGAAACCCAGATAAGTAAGTCACTTGAGGTGCCTTTTAATAAGTAATGGTAAGGATAGTCTTCAGATGAATCTGAATCTTTATCGTCTTCCGTCCTCCAGTCTTTGAATACTTCTATTAGCTGGTGTTTTTCAAAGTCTAACGTGGCAACTATTGCTTCCATAGCCTTCTTGCTTTCTTTGAGAGGCGTCTCAAAACTCAGACTAGAGGCAAGTTTGTTAAAACAGATGATATAGTATCTGGACCGGCCAAAATCACTATAATCGTCAAATGCATCTATAAGATGGGGCATTATTAAATTATTAATGCTGAATTATTTATATAAAAAACTAGTAGGCAGCTAAATAGATAGCTAAATGCATGTCTGTGACAGATGGGAAAGTCTAGCGTCTAATATCTAATGACTAACGTCTATTTAACCAGCGTCACTTTCTCAATAGTATCCCCAATATTCAACTGGTGCACTACGTCCATGCCTTTCACTACTCTGGCAAAAATGGTGTAGCGGCCGTCCAGGTGCGGGGTAGGCGAGTGGGTGATGAACCATTGGCAGCTTTCGGTGTCTTTGCCGGCAGAGGCCATGCCCACGTAGCCTTCCAGGTAATGCAGGTTGGCAAACTCAGACCGGATGCCGTCTTCAGAGCTTCCCCAGCCATCGCCGCGCGGGTCACCGCCCTGGGCCACGAAGTTAGGAACCACTCTATGGAAGTTCTTGCCATTGAAGAACCCTTTCTCCGTCAACTGCACAAAATTGGCCACCGAGCCCGGCGCATCTTCCACCAGCAATTCAAAAGTGATGTCGCCTTTAGACGTCTTTAAGAGCGCACGCTGGCCTTTCTTTAGTTTATTGACCGTGGCCCAGTTGATAGGGTTGCCATACGGGGTAGCAGGCGTAGGGGCCAAAGTTTTGCCTTCCAGGTAATCCAGGGTTTTCTGTAGCTCAAGGTACGTTTCAATGTCACGCGGCAAAACCAGTTTGTCACGGGCCTGGGTTAGGAAGGAACGGTCTGCATAGGTGTTCTTCATGTTCAGTTCTGGGTTGCGGATAGCTCCGGCGGCCACACCCACCAAGGCTACGTCGCCAGAAGCCACCGCCTGCTGAAACATCTGGTCGAAGGCCTTTACATTGGCCTGATTGAAGTTCTTCTGCCCTCTAATAGCCGCTAAAGCCTCAATACCCGCGGTGCTGATGGCGTTGTGCTTTCTGTTGAAGGTCTGCTCCTGAATAAACGCGAATTGGGTAGCGTCTTTGCTCAAGGCTGTCAACAAGGCCGCCTGTTCATAAGGGTTTTGGCTGGCTGCGAAGCGTTGTTTAATCTGCGCATTGATGGCACTTTTGTCATTGGCAGAGGCCAAGGCAGCACCGTACAAGGTGGCGCGCACGCGCCAGTCCTGCTGTTTGTTGGCGTGCTCTAACAGTTTAGGTGATTCGGTGGCCGGTGCTTTGGCAACCAGGTAGTCGGCGGCACTTAGGGCCACGTGCGGGTGCTTGTCTGCCAACGCATTAAAAGCGGCCTGTTGCGCCGAGGCATAGGACAAGGCATACAACGGCCTAACGGCATTCACGCGCACTCTATAGTCTGAATCGTTCTTCAAGAGGGAAGCCACCACCGGAGCTAAACCTACGGTGTCGGTCATTTTGCCTAAGGCTAATGCCGCGGCCATTCGTACCTCGGCGCTGGGGTCTTTTTGTACCACGGTAATCACTTCAGCCTTAATGGAGGAAGGGTCCAACTTAGGCGTTCTTCCCAGGAAATGCGCAATGCCCAACCGGGCAGATTCCTGGTTGGACCGTAGGAGTTCTGGAGCTTTCTTTATGGCAGCACCGTACGCCAGTTTTCGCTGTCCGGCGCGGTACAAGCCCCAGGCCTGACCGGTCTGCAATTGCGGTTGCGAGGTAGAAATCATGGCCATCATGTCCAATCCTTTCTGCGTGGCTACTTTGCCCCAAGCTTCCAGGAACTCAGCGCGGGTGGCAGGGTCTTTCTCAGAGCCGTAGGCGGCAATCAAGGGCGTCTCGGCGGTAGAACTTCCTATCTGTCCCAAGGCGTAGGCGGCGGCTTTTCTAACCTCTTGGTCTGGGTCCTGCAACAAAGCGGCCAACGGTTGCAACGCCGTGCTGTCCTGCACCGACCCGAAGGCCAGGGCGGCCTCGCGGCGGTACATGGCCTCAGGGCGCTGCAGGAACGTCAACAGCTCCTGGGTTTTGCGCTCGTCTTGCAGGGTGTAGATTTTGCGGAGCGTGGCGTCCGAGAATTTGTTGGTGCCGCCGCTCTCCTGGCCCGGCTGTTGGCAGGCCGAAGCCAGCAACAAAACCGCCACTGCTATTTTAAGTCTGTTTTTCATAGGTCTGGTTTGATACCGGAAGATACGAAAGCCCGCGGGAAATGCAGTGGTTCTATATGGCAAAGCCGATTTTGGCTTGTTTTCTGGGAATTAGCCGAAAATCGAAAGGTGGTTGATTGCTGGTTGTTGATTGTCTGTTTTATTTGCCCAGCCCTTTTGCCGTTGTTGGTGTTGTCACCAACGGCATACACTGGTTTTCAAGTTGTAATGCTTTCCTTGACAGTCTACGTGCACGCATTTAGCTATCCCTGAGGAGGTTCTTCCTTCCGGTGCCCTTATGCCGCCGTGTTTCATGTTCACCGCTAAGCGCTCACGGCCGCGGGGCCCCGCCTTCCCGCCTCGCGCTGTACCAGCTTGCCTCCTTTGCATGGCTACTTTCTTGGTAATTGACATGTTTTGCTTTGTAGTTAACGCTGGCCTGTCAGAGGAGGCAACCTGCTTAGGCGACTCGTCAGAAAGACTGGAACTGGTGCCAGTAGCAAAGGTCTCTGCCAAGCGCAGATTCTCCCCTTAAGGATTGCCCAAACGAGAGTTTGAGGCAGCAAGCGTAGCTCTGTAGAGGGGTGTCTGCACAATTAGGTAAAACAATCAGCAACCAACTCGTTTTTTGCCTCTTTTCCAGAAAACAGCCAAAAAACGGTGGTTTGATTGGAGCGCCGGCCAATCTTTCTGACCTTTGCCCCGAATAATCTTCATCATGTCTGTTGCCCCCAACGTCTATAACCGTCAATTCTGGATGCTGTGCCTGAGCTCGTTTCTGTTCTCGGCCAGTTTCAACATGATTATTCCAGAACTGCCCAACTACCTCACCAGCCTGGGCGGCGGCGAATACAAGGGCTTCATCATTGGTTTGTTCACGCTCACTGCCGGTTTGTCCCGACCCTTCAGCGGCAAACTCGCCGACTCTATTGGGCGCCTGCCGGTCATGTATTTTGGCGTGGCCGTCTGCGTGCTCTGCGGATTTTTGTATCCCTTGGTCGCCACGGTGGCAGCCTTCATGCTCTTGCGCCTCATCCATGGCTTCTCCACGGGTTTCACGCCCACCGGCGAATCAGCTTACGTAGCAGACACGGTACCTTTGGAGAAGCGCGGCGCGGCGCTGGGGATGTTCGGCTTGGCGGGTAGTTTGGGCTTGGCCGCCGGACCGGCTATTGGCGGGGAGTTTAGCCGGTATTTCTCTTTGGATGCGCTGTTTTACTGTTCTTCGGGCATGGCCTTGCTGTCTATTCTGGTGCTGTCTGGTCTGAAGGAGACCTTGCCCAGCCCGCAGAAATTTTCTTGGGGCTTGTTGCGCATTAAAAAGCACGAGATTCTAGAACCCAGGGTGATGCCTCCGTTTATTGTGATGTTCCTGACGCTCTTTTGCTACGGCGCCGTGCTCACGGTGGTACCAGATTTTAGTAGCTCATTAGGCATTGCAAACAAAGGACTCTTCTTTACTTTCTATACGCTTTCCTCCATTGGCATAAGGTTCATGGCTGGCCGCGCCTCAGACAAATACGGCCGCGTGACCTTGTTGCGCATCTCTACCTTGGTGATGGCACTCTCCATGCTCACCATCAGCTTGGCCACTGATAAATCCTGGTTCTTAGCAGGCGCGGTGGTCTATGGCATTGGAACCGGCATGAATTCGCCTACGCTCTACGCCTGGGCCATTGACCTCAGCGACCCAGCACATCGTGGCCGGGCCATGGCTACCATCTACATTGCCCTGGAAGCCGGCATAGGCATTGGTGCTCTTGCCGCCGGCTGGATTTTCGGGAATCATCTGGACCGTCTGCCCTTGGTGTTTCAAGTGGCGGCTGGTCTATGCGGTGCGGCTTCCTTGTATGTGATGCTAGGCAAATTCCCGAAGCGGGCAGAAGCGTAGATCGTTTTTGGCTTCTCAATTTTGACTACATTCAATCAATAAATGGAGAAAGTAGACCTGAAGTTAACCAAAGAAAGAGAAAGGATTGTCCAAGAAGATTACTCAAAATTGAATGAGTATTTTTTTCTTTTTCTCCTTGTCATGCTCCAGATAGTAGTTTGCTTCAAAGTATATTTTGACATCCAGCAACAAAGAAGTGAAACAGAAATAATCATCACCACCGCGGTTTTAGTTGTTATATTCCTTATCTCGCTTTACACCTATGGTAGAATTCAGGAAAACTTCAGGCTAATTGCTATCAACCACGATTTTTCGCAAAAAGATGCTTTAGGTGTTGTTAAAGACTTGGCCCGTGAGCAAAATTGGAATATCATCTCTGCCTCATTAGTGGGTGTAGTGGCAGAAACAAAAAAATCTTTCTTGTTGGCTGAAATGCAAATGATTTTCGTGTTTAAGACGAAACTGGTTTTAGTAGGTGTAAGACCCGTCTCAGGTTTGAAAGGAAGGTCACCGTTTTCTTTTGGGAGAAGAAATAAGTTGCTAAAGGTTATAAAAGGAAGCTTCGCAGTTGCCAAAGTGCGGTTATAAGACCCTGCTTTCTAAGGTTCTCGTTTTTGGCTTGTTTTCTAGGAATAAGGCCAAAAACGCAAAAGGGCAATCTCTTCTCTCTCACGGGAAAAGATAAAATAAGGGTTTAAAGCATTTTCATTAACGTAGAGACAAGGCACTGCCTTGTCTCTCACGCATTGATTTCTTCTGCTGATTTTATTTGTAGATGTAAACATCCCTCTACAGAGCTACGCTCGCTGCCTCAAACTCTCGTTTGGGCAATCCTCAAGGGGAGAGTTTCCTTTCCAAAGACTCGCGACTCTAGACTTAGAACTAGTGACTAATTACAAGTATCCCTTGGCCTGGAGCCTGAACAGTTCTGCGTAGCGTTCGCCCTTGGCGAGGAGTTCTTCATGGGAGCCCATCTCCACGAACTGGCCATTCTCGATAACCAGGATTCTATCTGCCATGCGGACGGTAGAGAAGCGGTGGGAGATGAGGACAGCGGTCTTGCCTTTGGTCAGCTCCGCGAAGCGCTGGAAGACCTCATGCTCGGCGCGAGCATCTAGGGCGGCGGTGGGCTCGTCTAGAATCAACAACTGTGCGTCGCGCATGTAGGCGCGGCCTAAGGCAATCTTCTGCCATTCGCCCCCAGACAAGTCCACGCCTTTGTTGAAACGGCGGCCGATGACCTGGTCGTAGCCTTCGGGGAGCTTGGCGATGACGGTGTCTGCCAGGCTTTGATGTGCAGAGGATTCTATGCGGGGCTGATTGCTCTTTTCTTCAATGCGGCCAATGGCAATGTTGGTGCCCGCACTCATTTGGAACCTGACAAAGTCCTGGAAGATGACGCCAATCTCACGACGCAAGTCAGCGGGGTCGTACTCGCGCAGGTCAATGCCGTCTAATAGAATGCGTCCCTCGGTGGGGTCGTACAAGCGGGATAGAAGTTTAACCAGAGTGGTTTTGCCGGCACCGTTTTCTCCTACCAAGGCCAGTTTCTCACCAGCTCTTAAAGTGAAGTTAAGGTTGCGGATGGCCCAGCGTTCTGAGTTGTGGTATTGGAAGCCCACGTTCTCAAAGGTGAAGCCGTGTTTGATTGGTTTCGGGAAGGCCGGAGCGTTGGGTTTGCGATGAATGCGAGGCTGGAGCTCGAAGAAATCAAAGAAGTCTTGGAGGTATAAAGCACCTTCGGCCACGCTGGTAAAGCGGTTCAAGATAGCCTCTAGCAGGGAGCGCATGCGCATGAAGGAGCCGGCCAGGAACGTGAGTTGGCCAATAGACACCTTGCCCTGCACCGTCTGCAGAATGATGTACACGTAGGCGCCGTAATAACCAGCGCTGCCTAATGCGGCAAAGAAACTACCCCAGGCGGCCCGGCGCGTGGCCAGTTTCTTGTTGTCTAGGTAAAACTTAGAAGAAAGCTCCCTAAAACGCGTTACCAGAAAATCTGACAGCCCGAAGATCTTCACCTCTTTGGCGGTGTCATCACTGGCCCCGGTCTGGCGCAGATAATCCAGTTCGCGGCGTTCTGGCGTCCAGCCGTGCACCAGGGAGTAGCTGCGTTCATTAAAATGAGACTCGCCCAAGAAGGCCGGCAGAACCGCAATCAAAAGTAACAACAAGAGCCACGGGTTAAACGAGACAAGGCCCACGGCCAGAAACAGCATGGTCACCAGATCCTGCAATTGGCCCAGCACCTGGCTCATCAAAATAGTGCGGCTCAAGGTTTGGCGGCGGGCGCGCTCTAATTTGTCATAGAAGGTAGAGTCCTCAAACTGGTCCAGATCCAGCTCGGCGGCGTGCTCCATGAGCCTGATGGAGGATTGGTTCGCGAACAAATCTCCTAACAAGCCGTCAATCAAGGCGATGCCTCTATTGAGCGTGTCTGAGATGACCGCCAGACCAAACTCAATGGCCACCAGCGTGAGCAAGTAGCGCAGTTCGCGCTCGCCGGTTACTTGGGTAAGCCGGATTACTTCGTCAATAATCAACTGGCCCACATACAGCATGGCCAGAGGCACCGCTGCTTTAAGCAAACGCAGTACCACGTTGAGCAAGGCCATCCGTGGATTGGTTTGCCAGACCAGTTTCAGGAACGGGGGCAGGTGCTTGAGGGCGCTCACGCGCTGTTGCACAGACAAGGGCGGCTTGCCATTGGCAGGTGCTCTTCTGCTTGTAAATAGATTAGACCAGAATGCCATAGAAAGGTGAAGGTACGCTAAAGTGATTACCTACGCGAATTCATGGAAAACAGCCTTTTCTAAATGGCACATCCATTGAAAAAAGCGAGCATGAGGAAGATTCTCCTTCTATGGCGCAAGCGTCCGCTTGTGTCCGCACGCATTATTAATCTGGCCTGCGTGTGGACACAAGCAGAAGCGTACGCCCTATTCCTAATGATGGTCTTCTGGTTTGGGGCGATGATAGGAGTACTCAGCTTCTAAGTTGGAAAGGAGATGTCGTTTTTGGTCTGTTTTCTGGAAATGAGGTCAAAAACGAGCAAAAGCCAGTAGCCTGAAGGAAACCGGTTTTCAGTATTTTCTGGTATCCAACCATTAGCCCAATCTGTATTTAAACGTATTACTAGATTATGGAAGAGGCGTTTTTACATAGACTTTGGGGCTTGCACCAAAACAACCAGCTGCGCATCCCAACCGCTTTGCTGTATCAATTTCTGGGCAGGCTTATGCAAATGCTGTTTCCGCCGTTAGCAGAGCCTCCCTATAAAACAGAGCACGCCTTGCGGCAAGAAGCCCATTTCCTGGAGAAGGAGTTGGTGCGCTTGCTGGAAGGCGTACAGCATCTGGGAGAATTTTCAGCGGAAGGCACGGCCCGGAAATTCATTGAGCAGTTGCCGCATCTGTATGACCAGATTGTGGCAGACGCTCAGTTTATTCAAGAAGAAGACCCTGCGGCCCGGCACGTAGAAGAGGTAATGCGCACCTATCCTGGTTTCATGGCCATTGCCGTGTACCGCATGGCGCATATGCTGTACCAAGAAGGCGTTCCCATCCTGCCCAGGATTCTTACCGAGTACGCCCATGGCAGAACCGGTATTGACATCCATCCCGGGGCCCGCATAGGCGTGCCTTTCTGTATTGACCATGGCACTGGCGTGGTGATAGGGGAGACTGCAGAGATAGGTAGTTTTGTCAAGGTCTACCAAGGCGTGACGCTGGGGGCCTTGAGCGTGGCCAAGCACATGCAGGACATTAAGCGGCACCCTACCATTGAAGACCACGTGGTTATCTATGCAGGTGCCACCATCTTGGGCGGTAACACGGTCATTGGCACGCACAGCATCATTGGCGGCAACGTGTGGCTCACGGAGAGCGTGGGTCCGTACTCAAGACTCTATCACCGCGCCCAGATTAAAGTAAGCCGTACCGAAGAGCCTGAAGGCGTCCTGGACTTCTCCATTTAAAAACCTCTTACCAAAGATTTATACATCCTGGCGGCCATTCTCTAAAAGTCTTTGACCTGACTGGGGCCACTTATTTCCATTTTGTTTTTTATGAAGACAGACAACATTTTACAGACCATAGGCAACACGCCCACCGTTAAAATCAACCGCTTGTTTGGCCCAGACGCGCAAGTCTGGATGAAACTGGAGCGCGCCAACCCCGGCGGAAGCATCAAAGACCGCATTGCCCTTTCTATGATTGAGGACGCTGAGAAGCGGGGCATTTTAAAAAAAGGGACGCGCATCATTGAACCTACCTCGGGCAATACAGGCGTGGGCTTGGCCATGGTGGCCGCCGTCAAAGGCTATCAGCTTACCTTGGTGATGCCAGATTCCATGTCTATTGAACGCCGCCGCCTGATGGCTGCCTATGGCGCGCAACTGGAACTCACCCCCCGCGAGAAGGGCATGAAAGGCGCCATTGAAAAAGCCAATGAACTGGCCCAGCAGGACGGCAATGCCTGGATACCCATGCAGTTTGAAAACGAGGCCAACACCCAGATTCATATTGACACCACTGCCCAAGAAGTGCTGGCAGATTTTCCGGATAGTTTGGATTACTTGATTACGGGCGTGGGGACGGGCGGGCATATTACCGGCGTGGGCCGCGTGCTCAAAGAGAAATTTCCCAACCTGAAGGTCTTTGCTGTAGAGCCCACCTTGTCACCCGTTCTAAGCGGCGGCGAACCGGGGCCTCACCCCATCCAGGGCGTGGGCGCAGGCTTCATCCCGAAGATCATGGATATGTCCTTATTAGACGGCATCATTCAAGTGAGTCCGCAAGAAGCCTTTGACTACGCCAGAAGAGCTGCGAAAGAAGAAGGAATCTTTATAGGCGTTTCCTCAGGAGGCTCCCTGGCCGCGGTAGCTCAGAAAATTACTGAGGTGGACAAAGGCGCGCGCATTCTGACGTTCTGCTATGACACTGGTGAACGGTACTTGTCTGTAGAAGGACTGTTTGTGTAAAGCCTTCTGAAAAATAACAAAACGGAAAGGCCACGATCTACTCGTGGCCTTTCCGTTTTTGGCCTGTTTTGCGGGAAACAGGCCAAAAACGGTTTCCGTCTTAGAATGTTGGGTGCTACCAGTTCTTTAGACCTCTTAAAAATGGACAAGGCTCTAAGGTAAGCCCGGCAAAAGGTTTACTGGCAGTATTCTATTTTTACGTCAGGTGTGTCTGTTGATTCATAAGGCCCAGTGTGGATGAGCAGCGTTTTATTTCCATATTCCCACAAATGAATAGAGCCATAGTCAAACGGATTGTAACTTATTGGTGAAACTAGCTCCCAGTTATTTGAGAAGTCCCTTTTGATGTAAATGTCTTTGATATAACTGTTAGGAGGAAGAAATGCATGAGGATTAGGAATCTCTATGACAGTTAAAAAGGGCTGTGTCCAGACAAGGTTTTTAAGGACTACCTCTTTGTTTGGTCCTTTGCAAGGTGGCATTGCTACCGTAATTTTCACCGTGTCCTTAGAAGATAGCTTATCAGCGTCTGTAACGGTTAACTCAAACTCGTAACTACCCACTTTTGGAAGGTCGGTGTAAAAGGTTGGCATTGACTGTGAATTATATACCTCTATTTTGGTAGGGCCAGTCAGCTGTTTCCAGGCATAGAAGGTTATGTTTTTGTCTGGGTCTGTGCTAGCCTCTCCGGTAATTTTAAGCGAGATGAAAGGTATAAATAGAGTAGTGTCATTGCCAGCACGGGCGGTAGGGGCAACTGGAGTGCGAGGCTGAGGCGCAGTAGTTGAAGGAGCAGGGTCAACAGTATCCTCATCTTGGCACGAGGCAAATAACCATGACAGTGCCAATACCATACACATGAAGGGAGGATATTTCTTATACATATCCTTGAGTTTTAAAGCGTTTAAAAAACTCATATCTCATCAACAAACTAGGTCATAGAAAAGCGGTGGTGTTTCTACTGGTGAAGGACCTTACTTACTGCGTACGCTATAGGATTGATGGTGTTTGATTATCAGTTACTTATATTTTTTTTACATAAGTAACTGAATTTTAATTTGTTGAAAAAAGGTGTTAATAAAAGAAACCATCCTGATAGCATTCCTTCTTTTATTAACCTACTTTTTTGAAGGAAGGCCTTAATATATAGCTGATAAAACCCTGTTTAGAATAAAGACTGCCTGGCGTACATTAGGCGTTTCTCCTTTTTTATTATTCTGGTAAGCAACAGGGGAACGTGAGAGAACAGTTGGTAGTAAATTAGTTATTCATGAAAAGTCCAACCAATAGGCTGTTTACCTGAGTAGTCACAATATTGGCATTGGTTGGTTCCCTTTCAGGCATTCTGTTCTGTCTGTAGTAGACTACCTTGTTTTCTTTAGAGTCTAGCAATAAGGCATGAACTATGGATACAGCCTTCTCTGGATACTTAGCCCCAAACGTGTTGCCTTGCAATACTATTTCTTTGGCCACTCTAATCCTTTGCTTGTTACTAAAATTAAGTCTTGTTCTGCTGTACCCTGATCCTACCATAGCCACGGCGTATCGGTTACCTGAAGCTTCCATCAAAGAGTCTATCGTTGGCGGAAGAGCTAAACCATTCAACACATGCATGTCCCTAGAAGTGAAGGCTAGGTGCTTGATCTCTGCTTCTACTTTATCAAGCAAGACAGTGTCTGCGGGCGTGAGTAATTTATCAATGCCATATTCTGCTTTTTTAAGGGTAAGAGCAGAGTCCAGCAGCCTTTCTGACGCATAGGATAAATCAGGGTCTATGGTTCCTCTGTTCCCCTTTTCAACCAGCCGCATAACCGAGATTGGTGCAAAATAGCCCACCTTCCCAAAGCTTGTGTTGACCCTTGTGCTATCTATGAGATTGAAGGAAGAAATAGAGGCAGATAAAGCAAGAATGGCTGTAAGCGCCAGAGCGCCAAGTCTTTTCATTTTGATTTTCATGAATGAGACAAAGTTACTCAAATTGAATAGTACTAACCTTATGGTTTATCTGCGGGTTCACAATCATAGTATCTTTTCTGAAATACATTTGGAAGGTTTTCAATAGTAGAGTGGTCAAAGGAATTGGTTATGAATTGACCTATTTGATGAGAAGGACATAAAAAAAGCCTCACTATTCCTAGTGAGGCTTTTGTGGAGAATATCGGAGTCAAGCCGATGATCTTCCCGAAGGCTTTCGGGACGCTCTAGCTCGCTGAGTTTATAAGCCATTCAATATACTTTCGGCTTTTCTTCTTCTTGATGCCGGCTTCTCGTTGGGTAGCATCAGACCGATTGCTGAATTGTTCTGAGTATTTTAGGACCCAAGGTGTGCCGGATTTTGTAGAAAGATTTCTTCCGGTGTTATGTTGCTCTACTCTATGGAAAATATCCTCACAGCTTCCTGTGTAGTACTTGTCTAGCTTTTCTGAGTAAAGTATGTAGCAGAAGAAAGGCATAGAAATTCGCATAAAAAAAGCCTCACTATTTCTAGTGAGGCTTTTGTGGAGAATATCGGAGTCGAACCGATGACCTCTTGCATGCCATGCAAGCGCTCTAGCCAGCTGAGCTAATCCCCCGGTTAGTGATACAAAAGTAGCAGGCTTTTTCAAAACTGCCAAATCAAAAGCGCCTTTTAAGCGAAATAATCTTTAAAAGATTTGCAGGCCAGTGGGCTTTAAATGACAACTGCTTGTAAGCCAATGTGTAAATAAAAAGGGCGAACCAGTGGTTCGCCCTTTTTGTAAAACAACTACATAAGATTAGTTGAAGATATAGCGTAAGCCAAACTGCATATAGTAAGTTGATTCAATGGCCACCAATGGTCTGTAAGACGTTGACACTGGCAATCCTCTGTCTGTAGCCAAACGGAAGGTTGGTCTAACGGTACCATCTGGTTGCAACGCAGAGGCATTAACAGGCGTCAAGATAGCACGCTGGTTGGTTTGGTACACCAAGCCCCAGTTCTCATTCAAGAAGTTGGCTACGTTGAACACATCCCAGCTAAACTGTAGGGTATTGCGTTTGCCACCCACGTTTACAAAGATGTCTTGCATGATTCTGAAGTCAAACTGGTTTCTCCATGGTAACATGGCACCGTTACGTTCAGCATACTTGCCTTTGTTGGCGTTCAGGTACTCATCCTGCTCAATGAACCGGAAGAACATGTCGCTCTGCTGTTTTGGCGAGTAGGTGATGGCGTTAGCACCAGTACCAACTGTCAAAGGCTCAAAGGTAATCTCTGAGGCATCTCGAGGGATGTAGATCAAGTCAGCGTTGGCACCGTCTCTGTTAAAGTCAGAACCATATACGTAAGAATAACGACCGTCTCTAGAACCAGAGTAGAACAAGGAGATGCTAGTACCAAAGTTGTTCAGGTATTCCTTCCGGAAAGAAAGTGAACCTACAATTCTGTCTGGCACTACGTAGCTAGCATGGCTTAGCTCTGGGCTGTTAGCGCCGTTCACCGTTGGTGTACCGCTCCAGGCAGAACCTGCTTGGTCACCGCTACCGTCATATAGGTTTTTGGCTTCACTTCTGATGTAAGCAAAAGAGGTAGAAAGACCGTTGTCAAACTGCTTGTCTACTTTAGCAGTAACAGACCAGTAGTATCCTCTAGAGGCGTTGTCTAAGACAATAGCCTGGTATTGGCCAGTTCCAGTGGCAGAAGGTAACCCACTAGCCAAAGACACATACTGCTTAGCGTTGTTAGCGCTAGGATAAATGTATCTATTGTCTGGATATCCAGTAACATTTAAAGCTTTAGGCTGTACCAAATTGGCATTTCTGAAAAGGGCAGTGTTCAAGTCTTTGTTATAGATACCTTCTAAGGTACCCACTAGACCAAATGGAAGCTGCGCATCTACTGCTAAGCTGCTCTTCCAGGTCTGTGGCATTTTGAAGTCATTGTCAATGAACGTCATGGTGCTACCTAAAATGGTGCCAGCGGCTGGCTGAGTTGTTGGCCTGTAGGCAGTAGGATCTGGGTTGAAAACACCACCACCATTAGGAAGGTTGGCAATTTCATCAGGATTAGAGTATACAGTTGTGACTTGCAACATGGCGGCATCACTTGCTTGAGATACAATCCAAACAAAAGGAACACGACCCGTGAAGACACCAGATCCACCACGTACCTGCAAGGTACGGTCACCTTTCACATCCCAGTTAAAGCCAGCTCTTGGAGACCAAAGAACAGAGGTTTTAGGCAATGTGGCTGTGCTGAATTTTTCACCACCAAAAGAAAGGTCTCTCACTAGTGGGTGATCAGCCAATTTCTCTGGATACGTTGGCAAATCTAAACGTAAACCTACGGTTAAACGGAAGTTGTCTGTCAAGGTCATCTCATCCTGCGCATAGGCAGAATACTGAGCGAATTTAAAGCTAGGGAACGCTTGCTCATATCCTGGCAACAAAGAGTACGTAAGAGCAATAGCGGCTGGCTTGGCACGTTGGGCTGGGTCTGGATTGGTCTGGCTGTAGAAATCAGCTAGAGAGTTAAAGCGGTAGTAGCTGGTACCATACCGCTGGAAACCGTTTTGAGTTTCTGACCAGTCAGCCTGAACACCAGCGGTTACCGTGTGCTTGCCTGCAAACCAAGTAAAGTTGTCTACCACAGAGTGAGACGTTACGTCTCTTAAGTTACCAAAGGTGAATAGCTCATAGCCAAAAGACGTCCAGGGCGTACCCGCGTTCAAGATGTCCACAAACGGGAACTCAGAGCTCTCAGAGCTACGTGGGTCATTCTGACGTGTGTATGAGTAACGAATGGTGTTGGCAAACTTGCCGCCAAACGTTGAGTTTACCTCAGAAGCCAATGAGTAGAAATTAGCCTCCTGGAAGTAGTTGGCGTTCTTGAAAGCAAGCGCGTTATCATTCTGACGGCCTGCACCGCTAGAGAAGCTGGCAGGAGCAGCAGACGTACCGTTTACCATCACTGGGTCTTTGCTTTCTAACTGGCTGTAACGGATGTTGAAACGATGATTGTCTGTGATGTTCCAGTCCAAACGGGCCAAGAACTTCATGCTTTCGTTTTCAAAGTCATAGCCTTCATAAGGACCGGTCTCATAGCCATAGGTCTCTCTCAGATAATTGCTCAAGGCATCAAGCTCAGCGGCTGTAGGGCGGGCTACGGTTGGGCTACCAAATGGTCTGCTTGGCGTAGCGGCAAATCGTGTCTGGCCTGGTCTTGTCCGCTTCTCTTGCTCTGCGTTGGCAAAGAAGAATAACTTGTTTTTAATGATGGGACCACCCAAACGGAAACCGTATTGCTTGTAGTCCATATCTTGTAGAGTCAACTCCTCTGGACCAACGTTTTTACCTTGCTGATCCTGGTTTCTGAAGTACGTGTACACAGAACCTTTGAACTCATTTGTTCCAGAACGTGTAACCGCGTTGATGGCAGAACCAATGAAACCAGACTGACGGATGTCATAAGGCGTTACGTTCACAGAAATCTCTTCAATAGCGTCCAAAGAGATTGGCTGGGCAGAACCACCTGGCAGGTTGCCACCAATACCAAAGTTGTTGTTAAACTCAGAACCGTCAATGGTTACGTTGTTCTGGCGGTAGTTACCACCACCCACAGACGTACCATTGGCCTGAGGCGTTAAACGGGTAAAGTCGTTGATGGAGCGGTTGATGCTTGGCAAGGTCTGGATCTCCTGGCTGCTAATGTTGGTGATAGAACCACTTCTCTCAGCGTTCAGGACAGACCTTGGGTTGGCAGCCGTTACAACCACCTCTTGTAAGTCTGTGCCAGACTGTGGCAGACGCACGTTCAAAACAAACGGCTCTGACAATCTTAATGTAATGTTTTCTTGTTTTTGTGTCTGGTAGCCAATGTAGGTTACCTCTACAGAATAAGGACCACCCACCCGCATGTTAGGGATGGTGAATTTGCCGTCTACGTTGGTAGAGACGCCATAGCGCGTACCAGTAGGACCATGAATGGCTAACACCGTAGCGCCAGGCAAGCCTTCGCCACTTTGGTCTGAAATTAGTCCCGTCATAGAAGACGTGGTTACGCCCTGCGCCCAACTAAGGTGCATAGGTAAACACATCACCACGATGAGCAACAATCGGGTAAAAAGGTTTTTCATAAAGGGTTTTTTTTGAACAAAAGTAAACTGGGTAATTGAGAAAGGAGATAAGAGTATTGTTAAGATAACATTAAGAATGCTACCAGAACGGGCAAGTGAGGAAGAAGGCAATCTCCAACAGGAAGAGATCATGAGGACGGTCAATAAGATTTTGACAGAACAAAGATAGCCTATGGTTTTATGATTCTACAAGCATATGTTAAATAAAAAAAGCCCTGCTAATTTTAGCAGGGCTTTTTTTATTATAGGCAGAAGTAGGTTACTTAACTACCTCAAACGTTCCGTTAGCTTTTTTCTCAAACAAGGTCTGAACAGACACGTTGGTACCTCTGTACGCTATGTAGGTTACCAGGAATTTCTGGCCAACTTCAGCGTTAGGATATTTCACCTTTAGCAACTCGGCAAGGCCAGCGTTAATCTGGGCGTCTGTCCATAGTCTGGTGTCAGATGGGTTATTGCCTGCCTGGTAGAAGTTCTTGAACTGCTTTAGGTTAGCTCTGTTGGCTTCAGTACCCACGTTGGTAAACCCAGCAATGGTCTCATAGTCAGCAGACACCAGCGTGTATTTAACCGTAAGGTCTGGCTTCCATTTTCCGTTCTCAAAAGAGAAGGTAAGCGTCTTAGGCTCTGTAAAGAAGGTTTTGGTCAATCTAGTCCAGTTGCTACCATCATAGATCATGGCCATGGCCTGCTGCAGGGTAGACGTTGCGCTGTAACGCACGGCGTAGCTTACGTACTTAATGTCGCCAGCCTTGGCGCCAAATACTTTGGCTTTCAAGAAATTGTCAAAGTAAGCAGGTAGCATAGCCTCATCTGCCGTGGCAAACGCATTGTTTCTGTTTCTGTCTACTTTTAGGTAGTCAGCCTCTGTTACCAGATAAGCCTCTTCCCAGCGTCCGTTGGTGTAAAAGTAAGAGAAGGTTCTAACCTGCGTAGTAGGCAATTGGTTATTGCTAAACCAGTTGAACGTCAAGTTTACCAGTCTTCCTTGCAACGGGGTGTACCTGGCGTTCAAGAAGGTCTCAATCTGTGACCATCTGTCAAAGTTTTTGAAGTTGGTACCGCCTAGAGCATAGTCCTCATCTGTAAGGGTATAGGTCTCACGCTCGGTTACTGTGTTGCCTTTAAACTCTTTGGTCAAAGAGTTATAGGTAACCGTAATCTCATCCTTGTTGTCAAAGTTAGGATACGCCGCGTTCAAATAAAGCGGAATCAAAGCGCCGGCCTCTTCCTCAGACGCGAAGTAGAAGTTGGTGTTCACATACCCTGGTACGCCTGCCTTGCCTTGCAGAGACTTGTAGTTAGCCTCTGTTAATGTGATGTTCAGTTTTCTTACCGCAGATGGGTCAAAGGCCTTTGGCTGAGCGTCCAGTTCCTCATACGTGTCCTCCATTGGATCACAAGCCGTAGCCGTCATCAATAGAGCACAAAACAGATAAAATATCTTTTTCATTGTCATCTAATTAGAAGTTAATTCTCAAAGTAGTAGTCCAAGATCTGCCTGTACCAAAGTAAACCCAAGAGTTGTTGGCGTTACTTACAAACGGTTCGTCTCTGTTAGCCTGCGTGTAGTTGGCCAAAGCGTCAGAGATGTATTCTGTGTCAAACACATTGTTTACATTTCCAATAACAGAAGCGTTCAATCCGGCAAACTTAAATTTAAACACGGCGCTTAAATCAAGCAAAGAGTAGTTAGGAACCTCCCAAGGACGATTTCCTCTGTTGGCAGGTAAGTTAATAGGGTTGAAGTCTGAGTGGAAGTTGGCGTAGTAGTTATAGTCTGCACCTACTTTGAAATCATCTGTCAGGTTAAAGTTCAAACCTAAGGCGGCAGTGGTCTGCGGAGCATCCCCCACTTTCAAGCCAGCCATGGTCACGGGGCCCACGGTACCTACTCTGGTTTGGTTTTGGTCAAACACTTCAACTTGGTCAATGTCGTTCAACCAGGTCCAGTCACCCACAGACAGCATACCTGTTAAAGTTACTCTGTTGATAGGCTCGTATCTAAAGTCAACTTCAACTCCTTGGTGCAAAGCGTCAACTCCTAACAAGTTAGCATAGACCGGCGTGTTGTCCTGACCTGGCAATGATCTGGTGAAAGATCTGTCTTTCCAGGTGGTTCTGTACAAGTTTACGTTACCAGACAGGTTTCTGCTTCTAAAACCGTAGCCTAACTCATAGCTCAAAATCTTTTCATTCTCAGCGTTCACGTTAGGGATGTTCTGGTTGTTCAAGAATACGGCGTTAAAGAAAGGTGCCTTCTCAAAGTAACCCAGGTTGGCAAACACGTTGTGGTTGTCATTGATGTTGTAGTTGGCACCACCTTTGGCCTGGTAACCAAAGAAGTTTACTTTATCGCTTTCACGCAAAGGATCATCTTCTTTGTATCTGAAGTAGTCAATTCTCTGGTAGCTGGTGTTAGACGCGGCTAAGGAAACAAAGGCGGCCAATGGACCAACTTTGTACTCGCCTTGCAAGAAACCACCTGCCCAGCCTACTAGGCCGTCATTGTAGAAACCAATCTTGTCGCCGTTCTTAGCTCTAAAGTTAGGGTTGTTCACGTTACCGCTGTTCAACACATACTCAGCACCCAATAGGTTTCTCACAGAGTTGAAGTGAATACCTTTGTAGTATCTCAAGTCAACACCAGCCAATAGGTCAAAGTTTTCAGTAAGCGCTTTTTGATACGTGCTCAAAGCACCATACCATCTGTGGTCATTGCGGTTAGATTGCAAGTATCCTACTGCGTTACCGTCTGGTGAGGTCACGTTCTGGTCTACAATCTTGTCAATGTCTACTGGAGAGTATTTGTCACCGGTTCTGGTGCTCAGGAACAAGTTAGCGTTGTTAGGAAACTCGTTTCCGCCAGAACCAGAAGAAGCGTAAAGGGCAGTTGACAGTGAAGAAGTACCGTCAATGGTCCAGTAGTGGTTCAAAGAAACCTGTGGCTTATGGTAGAAGTTACCGCTAATGGTTTTGTCTTTACCGTTCATCACACCCCAGTTAGGGTTGAATCTGATGCCTTGCGGCGCGTCTCTGTAATATTGAATGTTGGCACGCTCAAATCTTGAACCGTGGTACTGCGGTGCACCAAAACCAGTCAATGAAAGGGTGTGCTTCTCATTAAGTACTTTAGATACGTTGAAGAAGTAGCTGTACGCCTCAAACGCAAGACCTTCAAACCAGCCGTCACCTTCTGTCTTAGAAGCAGCCACTGAGAACGCCCATCCTTTTTCTGACAAGCCAGAAGAAAGAGAGAAAGCCGTCTTAGAGAAGTTGTTGTTACCAATGGCCTGAGAGATGAAACCGCCTCTCTGCGCATCTGTAGATTTAGTTAAGATGTTGATGGTACCGCCCACAGAAGGCACGGCCACTTTAGAGGCACCCAAACCTCTTTGCGTCTGCATAGAGCGGGTTACGTCTGTCAAACCAGCCCAGTTAGACCAGAAAACTCTACCGCTTTCCATGTCATTTACCGGAATACCGTTGATCATCACGGCAATGTTGGCGCTCTGGAAACCACGCATGTTAATGCGGGAGTCACCGTACCCTCCACCAGTACCTCTGGTGGCGTATACGCCTGGCGTTGACTTCAACAACTCAGGGAATTCCTGCTGGCTGGCTTTCTCTACAATCACCTCGCTGGTGATGGTAGACATGGCTACCGGCGTCTCTCTCTCAATGGCGTAGCTGGTACCAGTTACCACTACCTCATTGATGCTGCTTTCAGCGGCCTTTAATTTAATGGTACCGGCGTTGTTGCCAGAGATAGCAATCTCCTGCTGCAAATACCCAATGTAATTTACCACCAAGGTCACGTTCTCAGCAGTTGTTTTCAAGCTGAACGTACCGTCTACCTCTGTAGTCACACCATCACTGCTTCCTTTCACAGACACAGAGGCGCCAGGCAATGACTCCTGCGTGGCGGCATCCACCACCTTGCCTCTAATGGTCCTTTGCGCAAAAGCGGTCGTGAAAACCAGCAGCAGTAAAGGGATAACGCACAAAATTCTTTGTAACTTAATCTTCATAAAGGGTTTTTTTTGAACAAAAAGATAAATTGGTAATTGAAAAAGCGGGTAAGGCTATAGATAGGTTAACACAGGACGCGTTAACGGAACTTCTTGAGGAACAAGAAAAAAATCTCCAATAGGAAGAGATCATGAGGTTGGTCAGTCTGTTGACAATACAAAGATAACTACTTATTTACTTTCTACACCAACCAATTTTTCAACATAAGCGCAAGAAAATGTAGCTCTTACACAATCTGGCTTAAACAGAAGCTGCGTGGGCCTGTTCATGGCGGGCTCTAGTATATACTCTTGTTAGAATTATTATAAATAATACAAAAAAAGCCATCTTTATAAAAGATGGCTTTTGTCATTATAAGAACTAAAGTCTTAGATGTTGGGCCTTACCGCTTTAATGAAATTTCTCTTGTAATAGGGGGCAAAGAGGTTGTCTTCCTTTACGCCCAGAGACGTGGAGGAATGGATAAAGTAAATCTCATTGTCATTGCGTACCTCGGTGACAATGCCGGCGTGGGTAATGTTGCTGGGGCTCTGCGTAGAGCTGAAGAACACCAGGTCGCCGGCGCGCAGGTCATGGGTAGAAACCGTAGGACCAAATTGACTCTGCTCACTAGAGGTGCGGGGCAGTTTTACGCCAATGGATTGGAACGAGGTGCACAACAGGCCAGAGCAGTCCATGCCTACCCGGGTGGTGCCGCCAAACTTATAAGGAGTGCCTCTATAAGAACGGGCCGTGCTGATGACCGTTTCCACTTTTCTGCTGCTATAGGCGGCGTCTTTGCCGCTTCTGCTGTTTCTGGCGGGTTTGGTTTTAATTTTGACTAACCCATCCGTCTTCTCTGTTTTGGAGAATAATCCAGATTTTTTGGCTAGACGGCGCTGTTGCCGTTCCATTTTTTTGAGTTCGGCAATCTCCTGGGCAGACTTGTACGCCTCGTCTGGCTTGCTGAACGTAGAATAAGAAGACTTGCCGCAGGAGGCCACTAAAAATAGAAGCCCTAGCAGAAGTAGCGTTGAGTATTTATTTAACATTGTTCAAAGCTTTACCTTAGCAAAAGTTTCAAGTGGAACGTTAAAGTTAGCCTATTCAGTCTTTCTATAAAATGAATTTTAACCCAGTCACCCCAGAAATTTTGGCGGCCCTGCAGCAGATAGTAGGAGAAGCCTTTGTGCTCACGTCTGCCATGCAAGAAGAGGTAAAGCGTTACGCCCATGATGAGACCGAGGACCTGCACTTCTACCCAGAGGTGGTGGTGAAGCCGGTTAACGCGCAGGAGGTGAGTAAGATAGCCAAGCTGTGTCATGACAATTATATTCCTTTGACTCCCCGCGGCGCAGGCACTGGTCTGAGCGGAGGCGCCTTGCCTATACACGGCGGAGTAGTGCTCTCCATGGAGCGGTTCAACAAGATTATAAATATTGATGAGCGCAACCTGCAGGCCACGGTAGAGCCAGGCGTAGTAAATGAAGAATTCCAGAACGCCGTCAAGGCCAAAGGACTTTTCTACCCGCCAGACCCGGCCAGCAAAGGCAGCTGCTTCTTGGGTGGTAACCTGAGCATGTCCTCGGGCGGGCCCAAAGCGGTCAAATATGGTGTGACCCGTGATTATGTCCTTAACATAGAAATGGTTTTGCCTACCGGCGAAATCATCTGGACCGGTGCCAACGTCTTGAAATATTCCACGGGTTATAACCTCACGCACCTCATGATTGGCAGCGAGGGCACTTTGGGCATCATCACCAAGATCGTGTTCAAACTCATTCCGTTTCCGCCTAAGAACGTGGTCATGCTGGTGCCGTTCAGGTCTTCAGAAGAGGCCTGCGCGGCGGTGGCCCAGATTTTCATGGCGGGCATCACCCCTTCAGGTCTGGAGTTCATGGAGCGCGAAGCCCTGCAATGGTCCTCAGACTATCTCAAAATTGACGTGCCCCTGCCCGAAGACATTGAAGCCCACCTCATCATTGAACTGGACGGCTGGGACCTGGATTTGCTTTACCAGGATGCAGAGCGCGTGTACGGCGTGCTGGAGCAGTTCAACACCGGTGAAGTCTTGCTAGCCGACACCGAAGCCCAGAAAGAAGACATCTGGCGCCTACGCCGCAACGTGGGCAACGCCGTGCGATACAACTCCATTTACAAAGAAGAAGACACCGTAGTGCCCCGTGCCGAACTGCCTGCTTTGCTCAAAGGGGTAAAGGAGATTGGGCAGCGCTATAACTTTAAGTCTGTCTGCTACGGCCACGCCGGCGATGGCAACCTGCACATCAACATCATCAAAGGCGACATGTCTGACGATGACTGGAACAACAAGCTCACCGAGGGCATCAAGGAACTGTTCAGGCTGTGCGTGGCCTTGGGCGGTACCATCTCTGGGGAGCACGGCATTGGCCTGGTGCAGAAACCGTACATGCACATTGCCCTGCAAGAAAAGCAGTTTGAGCTCATGCGCGGCATCAAGAAAACCTTTGACCCGCATGGCATTCTCAATCCCGGTAAAATCTTTGAGATGGCCTAAGCATTAGATGATTTAAGGAAAGGCGGAGTTGGCCTGAGTAAAGGGCCAGCTCCGCTTTTTTGTAAGTCAGAATTTTCTTTTTTGGCCTGTTTTCTGGGAATTAGGCCAAAAACGACTAAACTGAATGCTGGCTTTTCTTAAGCGAATTACACAAGCAGAAAGGAGTTTCCTCTATGCTTAAAAAGACGCTTTACTTGTAAAGTTTTTCATTGAAGGAAATAGCAACCGCGGGCAAGAACATCTAGCTTGTCGTTTTTGGGCTGTTTTCCGGAAAATAGCCTAAAAACGGCGGTCTAGTCCCAAGCCAAACGTAAAGTTATTTCGGAAGGTGGACGGTAGATATTCCTGATGATCCAGTCCCATTCTGATAGTGACCAGCAGGAGAGGGGTCAGCTTCTTTTGAGCGTCTAAGCGTATTTTGTTAGACCGCAGAGTAGAAGAGGGCAGTAGGGAGAGGTCTTTGTTGCGGTCATCTGGGGAGAAGCCTGAGCCCAGCGTCAAAGACAAAAACTCCGCGCCCTCCCCGTAATAATACCTGGCGGTGAAGAAGTATGACCGGGAAATCTCCTGCCCTGTAGGCGAGAAATAAGGCTGAAACGAAAACCAGAAATTGCCCCAGTACTTGCTCAAAGACCCGGTATAGATGAATGTGTTCTGCTCATAGCGCAAGTATCGCAGACCCGCCTCAGCCTCAAAGCCACGCCATAGTTTCCGGTAGACAGAGACCCCAGACCTGAATTTGGGAAAGAAACTGGCCGAAGAGCCGCCCGCATTCAAATACAGGTACCAGTTGTCATTCAGTTTAGGGTAGAAATCTGCCTCCAGCATGGTGCCCGTCTGCTCATAGCGGTTGGCTACGTAGGCCCGGCCCATCAGGCTTCCACGCTTCAGGTGCCTGGTGTAGGTCAAGGAGAGGGTATGCCAGTTGTCCAAGGACTTGCTGAAGGCATCCAATTCATACAGCACATAGAGGCTATTCTTGGCCAGCTCTTCTTGTAAGGCAGCGACCAATGCCAATCCCTGTTCATGCGCAGGATTTACAGCTAAAAGCTCACTTAACGTAGCTTTGGCTTCTGATGGGCGCTTGAGCAGGTGCAGGGCCTTGGCTTTTTTGTAAAGCAGTTCCTGGTGCTGAGGATGTGTGCGTAAGCCTTCTTGGGTTAGGTATAAGATTTGGTTTGGGTGGTTGCTCCAAAGTGCTACATCAACTAGGGCGGTGATTGCCTCTAAATTGATGGCGTCTGTTTTGGTGAGTGGGTTCAGCACCAGTCTAGCCGAGTCATAGTGGCCGTTCCAGGCATGGATTCGGCCTAAGAGAACTTGGGCGTCCTGGTATGCTGGCGCTTGCTTTATAAGTTGTCTGAGCAGGGTTTTGGCTTGGTCATGATTGCCGGCAAACGCTAAGGTTTGGGCCTCTTTGAACACGGAGTCGGGGTCTATCTTGCCTTGGGCCTGCGCTGGTACCTGCAGCCAGATGAGGGCCAGTAGCAGAGT
Organism: Nibribacter koreensis; assembly: GCF_039541795.1. NCBI lineage: Bacteria > Pseudomonadati > Bacteroidota > Cytophagia > Cytophagales > Hymenobacteraceae > Nibribacter > Nibribacter koreensis. Next base: position 407,953 of record NZ_BAABGX010000003.1, read on the forward strand.
GAGGGTAGCCAGGGTTTTGCCGTAACACCTGTATTCTAAGAACTTGAAGAAGTAAGTGAGCCTCATAAAGAAAGCCTGCCGCACAGTCAATTGTTTGTCAAACACCCAGGGGAGATGCGGGTAAAGATAAACAGGATTTAGCGGGCCTTCCCCTAATTACGATGAATGGCGCAGTTGGCTCGGTGAAGGGAGCCTGTTTCGTTTTTGGCCTGTTTCCCAGAAAACAGGCCAAAAACGACTATTCTGCGCCTTTTAAAAATTCCACTGCCCTTCTTTCTGAGTAATAGGTACCGGCCAGGAAGTTTTCAGTGAAGCCCACGTGGCCGCCCGTGGCGGGCATCTCTAGGTAGAGATGTGGGTTTTCCTGGGCCTGTTCCACGGGAAAACACTCCTGAGACAGAAACGGGTCGTTCTTGGCGTTCACCAGCAGTGTGGGTATTTGCAGGTGCTGCAGGTGCAGGGCAGAACTGCAGCGCTGGTAATAGTCTGCGGCATCTTTAAACCCGTGCAGAGGTGCGGTAAAGCGGTTGTCAAACTGCTCAAAGGTTTTAATCTGGTGGTAGTTGCTTAAGTCTACCGTAAAACTCTGCGCTTTCAACAAAAGCTTTTGGTGCAGGGTGTTGAGGAAGCGCTGCATGTAGATGCGGTTCTGAGGCTTGGCCAGCTGGTCACAGGCACTGCTCATGTGGCATGGCACAGAAAACACCGCCGCCCGCTTTACTTGTGGGTGTATTTTGTCTGCCCACTGAGATAAGTAATTTAACGTGAGGTTGCCGCCCATGGAAAAGCCCACCAAAAACACCGTGCTGTAGTTTTTCTTGGCCAGCGCATGGGCAATGACCAGGTGCAGATCTTCCATCACGCCCATATGATATGACCTGAGCAACCGGTTGGGCTCCCCGCTGCAGCTTCTGTAGTTCCAAGCCAGGGCGTCCCAGCCGGCCTTGTTCATGGCGCGCACCATGCCCTTCATGTATGGACGATGCGTGTCGCCTTCCAGGCCATGTGACACCACTACCAGCGTCTCTGATTCTGCGCAGGACCAGTCCAGGTCCAGAAAGTCTTCGTCTGGCGTGTCAATGCGCTCCCGCGTGTAGGTCACGGCAGGTGCTTTGCGCAAGGTGCTGGGCAGAATAGTCTGCAGATGCCCGTTAAATAAGAAAAAAGGCGCGCGGTAAGAACTGGACGGTACTAAGGGCATGCAAGTCGTTTTAGGGCTATTTTCTGGAAAATAGGCTGAAAGTGAACTATGCAAAAATAACCATTTTTATAGAATTCTTCAAAAGAAGCGCCTGAGCGTGTAGCGTAATTGTACTTTTTACGTTTAACCAGATTATAGGCTCATTCACCGAGGGCTTTGCCCTGCACGGCCAATTATCCTGAGGTATCAGTTGACCTTAGGTATTTTTACAGTATCATTTTAACAATCACTGCTATGCACAACCGGTGGGAAAGAAAACAAGAACCCAAATCTCTTTGCAGAAACTCTGGCAATGTACCCAAGGGTGAACAGGGCGGGCCAGGATTTCTGCCGGTTGAGGATTTTAAAAATGCCGCCATTAGTAGACTAAGTGCTTTAAAGGCAGAGTATCTGCAACAACTAGAATCTGGCACAGGCCCTGCTTCAAAATAATTTGCAGAGCCACCGCCATCCCATAAAGCAGAAGGGCTACCCCAATTGGGGTAGCCCTTCTGCTTTATGGTGTTTTTGCATTCTTAATTCAGCATAATGCGTCTACTAGACGTGCCTTGGCTGGTGCGTACCTGCAAGAAGTAAACGCCGGCTGGCAAATGGCGCAGGTCTACATTCAATGCGTTGCCTTTTACCGGCTCCTTGACGGCATGCACCATCTTGCCAATGGCATTCACCACCTGTACACTCTGCACCTTCAACACCGTTGGCACCTTGAGGGTTACCAAGCCTTTAGAAGGGTTAGGATATACCTGCAGCTGCTGCTCCAACTCTTTAGGAAGGCCGGTGGTGGTAAGGGCGTTGCCATACAAGGTCACGTCATCAATGTTCAGGTACTCTTTGTCTGAGTTGGTTTTCAAGAGCACTTTCACCTGTACTGAGGTGGCCCCGTCAGGGATTTGCACCAGCAGGCGGGACGGGGCGGCTTCTTTGGCAATGGTAGGCAGCGCAGATCCCGTAAAGGTTTTCACTAAAGGCGTGCCAGCCACGGTTTGCAATAGAAGCGTGCCGTCCATGCCGTAACGCGCGTTGTTGTCGTTGGCGTCTCCGGTGATTTTGATGTCTGGGGTAGAAGAGAACGTGCCTCCGTTGATGGTGGTGTACACTTCCAAATAGTCACCCGCCTCAATGCCGTTGCCCGTGGTGGTAGACACCGAGCTGTTGAACAGTTCAAGCACCAGGTCTTTGTAACCAGTGGTAGCAACCGGTTTAAAGATGACTTCTTGTAAGGTAGTGGTAGCCTGCAGGGACTTAAGGCCGCCATGCACGCGCTGTCCGTTAGGCGTGCCCGTGTTCACCTCTGAACTGCTGAAACCAGAAAGAACTTCCCAGCCGTCAGTGGCCGTGGCTTCAAACGTCTGCCGAGCCAGAACCCCGGTAGGCAGGGTGCCGCCAGCGCCAGGGGCTGTCTTTACCACCAAACTGATTGGAGCAGTAGCATACTGCCAGCCGTTGGAGCAGCTTTCAAAGACGGCTAGATGGTACTCTGTGTCAGCTTTTAAGCCAGAAATAGAAACCTGCGTTCCGTTGGCTGCATACACTAAACGGGAGCCGTCTGCCTGGGCAGTGGCCAAACTGTAATTGCTATTTGCACCTGTATAGGTTACTCCAGCCTGCGGAGTAAAGGTGCCTGCCTGCGCTTCTCTCAAAAACACCAGACGGCCGTCACCGTTGCCGGCGGTCATGTTCAAGGTAAAGCCAGTGGTGGTAAGGCTAGTAGTTGCCAGGCCAGTTGCATTCTGGGTTGGGACGCCTGCGCAGGAATAGCCGGGCAGTGTTACTTGTGCAGCTGGCGCCGGGGCAGTGCTGTACGTATTGTCAGAACTACAGTATTCAAAAATCTGGACGTGGTAGGTCTTGGTGGCGCTTAGTCCGTTGACAGTCACAGAGTTGCCTGTGTTGTTATAGACAATCTTCTGGCCGTTGCCTTGATCAGTTGCCAGTGAGAAGTCTGCGTTTACGCCGGTTGTGTAGGCACCTGATGGGGCAAAGTTCACCGCTGAGGCTTCTCTTACCACCACCAATCGGCGGTCGCCGCTACCCTTGGTCCAGGAAAGCTTAAAGGAGGTGGGGGCAGCTTCTGTGATTAAAGGCTGGCTGGCAGCGGTGGTAGGGGTACAGGCCACTGTCGCGAAACCGTAGGCGCGGGCTACCAACTCTGGGTAGTCAATGTACGGGTTGCGGTTACCCTGGGCTCTCTGTACGCGCGCATTGCGCTCCAGCTCACGGGCGTCGGCGGGATCTTGTAAGTGCCAGTTGTAAAGCGTTTGCATGTCTGCCACGGCGCTTACCGTGTTCTTGCCAGCGTCAAAGGATTGTCCCTCATGCATGGTGTAAAAATAGAAAACCGCGCGGGCCAAGTTTCCTTTATGGTCCTCACGCGGTTCAAACTGGGTGCCCGTGTCTTCACTGTACTCGTCAATGTTAGAGGTAGGGATAGAAGTCTGTGATGATAATAGTCTAATCCATTTCTGGGTCTGCGCATCTGGTATCTCAGCAAACGGGTCGCTGCCGCGGTCGCTGTTCCACTGCACCACGGTTGGGAACAGATGGTGAATGTCGGTTCTCATGCGCTCAACCTCGTTAAACCAGGACTGTGGAACCGTATGCTCACAATTGAGGGCGGTTAAGGAAGGAGAGGTGTTGGTTTCACTGTAGGTGTTGCTTTCCTGGTAGCCAGAATAGACGCAGGTGACCTTGTTGTTGTAGTTGTCTACGTAGTTGTACATTTTGCCACGCGCAGTGCTGTAGTCCAGGACTACGCGCTTGCCGTCATACCAGTTCTGGCGGAGCCAGGTCTTCAATTCGGCGCCAGAAAGGTTGGACGGCGGGGCGGTTTGGGCAATGGCAGCAGTGAGGCCAGACCAACTCACCAATACTACTAGCAGGAGAGGGCGTAAGAATGTTCTCATGTAATAAGGTTAAGGAAGGAAACGCAAAGGTACCAGAAACTCCCTGAAGCAGAGCGCTTCTGGTGTTAATTTTGTGTGATGAAGGCAAGCGGGTCAATGACAGACTTCTCATTCAGCCACAAAAGGGCCTCCTGCTCCTCTGTGAAGAACTGAACGTCTAAGGGCTTCATGGTCTGGGCCACTTTGATGAGTTGCTCAATAGACATGTGATTGTCCAGGTACTGGGACGGGATGAGCGCCAGCTTTTGGATAGGCAGGCTCAGGAAAGCCTCTAGCCACTCAGTAAACAGCCAGGACTCATCCTGTGACTCAATCTCCTGCATCTCCTCTAAGTGGAGATACCACTTGTACAACTTATGTTCCTGGGTTTTGTCAAGCAGCGTCTGGGCTATCTGCTGGAATTCTCTGCTGTATACCACTCCGCACCATTTGGCGGTGAGCAGGTTGTCTTCTTGCCTCCAACTCAAGGTAGCATGAGCGGTAGTAAACTGTGACATGTTACTATATTCTGTTGTCTTTTAAGTAGATGCAAAAATAGTATAAATTATTTTCTGTATTGCTAATGTAGCTGATAATTAATTGTTTATGTAAATTTAAATAGGATTATATTTATTTATTCTTAGTATTATTTAGTATATGCAAACTGCATGACGGAGTTCAGTTTAAAGAGTCTTATGCTAGCCATGCAAGCAGTGATAAAAGAAAGGATTTCTTCTTGGTCAGCACAGAAGAATAGCTTTTAGACAAGTACAGAAACGCGCATAGCACAGGGGTGCTATTACAAGAATGGCGAATGACCTACAAACTTAGCCGTCCTGTTTTTATGCCACTTGTAACTATTGCGTAATAAACGGGGTTAAGAAGGCCCTATCACATCAATGATTCATGGAGAATACATTTGGAATACCCATCCTGCCTGACAACGAAGAAGAGAGGCTGGCCAAGCTGCGCAGTTACCATCTACTGGACACGCACAAAGAGTTTGGGCCTTTTAAACACATAGCCAGTATGGCGGCACGCATGTTCAACGTGCCCATTGCGCTGGTAAACTTAGTAGACAGTAATTCTGTGCATACGCTGGCCAGTGCCGGGATAGAGCTTGCCGAGCCTGTACCCAGAGGCACAAGCCTTTGTTCTCTGGCGGTACTACGTGAAGATGTAACGGTGTTTGAAAACGCCTTGCAAGAACCCTGTCTGTTGGCCAATCCTATGGTGACCGGCGAGTTTGGACTTAGGTTCTATGCCGCCGCCCCTTTGACCACCTCAGATGGTTTTAACATTGGTGCCTTGTGCTTAGTAGATCAGGAACCACGGGTATTTACAGAGGCAGAGCAACGAATATTAGAGAACCTGGCTGCTATTATCATGGAAGACGTGCAGAAAGGATAACCTACCGTCTTTGCCAGACCCGCGGATGGCTATCAGTATTCATTCTCTTATAAACTTCCTTCAGTTGTTTACATAGAGGTAGACAACTTGTGCCCCTTTGCTTGGCGCGCCAAAGAAAAGGGCCCTATCCTCTATTTCCTGACGCTGCTTACCTTGTTCTGCAGGTCCTTTATTTGCTTTTTTGGTTACTATCTTTATATATTAACTAACTAAAGTTAAACTTAGGCTGTAAGCATTCCTCATGACAGAGAAAGTAATCGCTGACCATACCTTGATGCATGGTTCTATTTTTGTGTTACTAAAAAGATTTGTAGAGGGTACGCATGACTATAGTACATGGGTAGGCCTGCTGGAAAAAGCGGGAGTGGAGACGCCCTCTTACCAGATGCAGGAGATGTATCCTACAGATGACTTGTTTGCTATTGTCCTGCAGGCGTCAGAGTTGATGGATGTCTCAGTGTATGACCTGATGGAGCAATTTGGGGAGTTCATGGTGCCGGACCTGTTAATGGTTTATAAAAAGTACATTGACCCAGATTGGCGCACCTACCAGATGCTTTTGAATACAGAAGAGGCTATGCATGGGGCCGTCAGGAGAGAAGACCCCAGAACCACACCTCCCATTCTGGTTGTCACTAAACAAGAGCACAATAGACTGATAGTGGACTATTATTCCAAGCGCCGCATGTCTGGCGTAGCAGTAGGCATTATAAGAGGAATTGCCCGCTACTATGGAGAAAGTGACTTGGTGAAAGTGACCAGGCTGTCTAAACCCGATGACGAGCGGGTACAGATTCTGGTTGACTTTGACTTTTCAAAACCTCAATGATTAGTAGGTCTCCACTTCTTTTTTATTTCTATTTTTGAGGTCCTTGCCATTTTCTGCCAGGGCTCTTTCCTTACCTGCTCATGAACCTCTTGCCAAATAGTCCTATACAGATGCATTACAGTCCGGCTACGGATATTTTGCATGTCAAGTACCCAGATGTAGACTCGGTTTTGCTTCCTATCATCAAAGAAAGCCTTGCTGCCATGGTGCAGGCCATTATCAATTATGACGTGAAGCGGTTATTGTTAGACGCCAGTAAAACGGTCATAAAATCTTCAATAGAAGAAAACAGGTCCTTAACCCTTGAACTGGCTAGTCATCTCTCCAAAACCAGACTTCAAAAGGTGGCAAGAATCCAGCCGGTTGACCCTGTGCGGGAAAAGCAGGCACAGGCAAACATCAATCACATCCAGGAGAAGGGACTGTTGTCTTACCAACTAGGTACCTTTGCCACAGAGCAAGAGGCAATGGAGTGGCTACTGGCGTAATGGGGCTTTTTAACTGAGCAGATTTACCAAGTTGCCGCTTTACCTCAGTTCTGGAAGTACTTATTTCCTTATACTGCACTTGCAGGCGTTAGGAGGGAGGACTGCTTTTTAAGCAAGTAGAAAGGCAAACCAGAACACGCTTGGCTAAAGAGGGCAAAGATATGGGTCTTGCTGACTCAGCAATAAAACAAAAAAGCCCTTCAGATTTCTCTAAAGGGCTTTCATTGCATAACTGGTGGTCGCGAAGGGAGTCGAACCCCTAACCTTCTGATTCGTAGTCAGATGCTCTATCCAGTTGAGCTACGTGACCAGTTATTTAGTGATGCAAAGGTAGTAGGTTGCCCCTTTATACGCAAGTTCTGCCCAAAGATTTTCTGTAAAATTCTGCCATTAATTTAATTAAGACTGTAAATCAAGTGGTTTGGGGTTCACCTTCCTGCAAGACTACAAGTCTATCTCTTCTTGGCCAAGGCCTTTTTAATGGCGCGGTTGAGCAATACATAAATACCTCCCAGAGAAATCACTACCAACGCGCCCATCAAGAGTTTGCCACTAGTGCCCGCGTTGGGGTCTTGCAGCAAGGTTAGCAAATCCTGCGCCTGCGTGCCTACCCAGAAGAAAAACAACGTGCGCGGCAACATTCCTGCCATGCTGGCCAACAAAAACCTAGTACGGGGCACCTGCACCAAGGACAACACAAAGGTCATGAACGCGAAGGGTAGCACCGGCGAAATTCTCGTCAAGATGATCAGGCTCCAACTCTGGTCCCGTAGTTCATTGATGACACCCTCGGCTTTGGGGAACTGGTGCAGAAAAGCCGTCATCTTGCCATGGTCAATGAGGCGGGCCACCGTGTAGCCAATCAAGGCCGCTATGCCATACGACACCACCACTCCCGGAAACGACACCCAGCCAAACAAAAAGCCCGTGGCCAGCGCTACAAAAGTAGTGGGCGTGAGCGCGAAGGCCATGGTCAGGGAGACTACCACAAAGTACAGCACCATACCGCCCAAGGAGAGATTCTGTAAGAATTCCTGGTTTCTATACAGCCAGAAGGCCAGGCCAGAGCTGGCTACCACGGGTACCACTACCAGCAAGGCAGAGTACAGAAGCGTTCCAGAATTTTGTTGCAGCAGTTTTTTCCACATAGGCGTCTAGGGCCCCGAATATCGGGTAATTTACCAGAACTACGGCAAAAACGACGCAATGGCTGAATATGCGGTGGTTGGCAACTTGCAGGCAATTTCTCTAACTTGCACCCATACTACCGTATAAGACTCTATGAAATTCGGAACCAAAACCATACACGCAGGGGTAGAGCCAGATCCTACCACCGGCGCCATCATGACCCCTATTTACCAGACCTCTACCTACGTGCAGCGCTCACCCGGCGACCACAAAGGCTACGAGTACTCGCGTACGCACAACCCCACCCGCACGGCATTGCAATACGCCCTGGCAGCGCTGGAGAACGGTAACCATGGCCTGTGCTTCGCGTCTGGCATGGCCGCCACCGACTGCATCATTAAACTGTTAAAGCCTGGCGATGAGGTCATCTCTACCAATGACCTGTACGGCGGCACCTACCGCATCTTCACCAAGGTGTATCAGACCTACGGCATCAAGTTCACCTTCGTGTCCATGGCAGACATCAACAGCATTGAACAGCACATCACGGAGAACACCAAGATGATCTGGGTAGAGACGCCCACCAACCCGCTCTTGAACATCATTGACATCAAAGGTGCCGCCGCCATCAGCAAGAAGCACAATCTTACGCTGGTAGTGGACAACACCTTCTCAACACCATATCTGCAAACCCCGCTTGATTTGGGCGCTGATATTGTGATGCACTCTTTGACTAAATACATGGCCGGTCACTCAGACGTGGTGATGGGAGCTATTGTAGTGAAGGACGATGCCCTGGCTGAACAACTGGCTTTCTTCCAGAATGCCTGCGGCGGAACCCCCGGTCCACAAGACTGCTTCCTGGTATTGCGCGGCCTCAAGACCCTGCACATACGCATGCAACGCCACTGTGAAAATGGGAAAGCCGTAGCCGAATACCTGAAGCAGCACCCTAAAGTAGAAAAGGTCTTCTGGCCAGGCTTTGAGAGCCACCCCAACCACCAGATCGCCCGTGACCAGATGCGCGACTTCGGGGGGATGATTTCCTTTGTCTTGAAAGGCGACAAGCAGGAAGACGCCATCCAGGTACTGGAGAAACTGAAGTACTTTGCCTTAGCCGAGTCTCTGGGTGGTGTAGAATCGCTTTGCGGTCACCCGGCCACCATGACGCACGCCAGCATTCCGCAGGTAGAGCGCTTAAAAGGCGGTCTGTCAGATTCACTTATCCGTTTGAGCGTGGGCATTGAAGACGTAGAAGACCTCATCGCAGATCTAGAGCAGGCCATCGGCTAAGTTTAGAAGCTTATATTTTTTGGAAGTCCCCGTTGGTGCAGAACCGGCGGGGATTTTCGTTTGTAGCCTATTTTCAACAAAACAGCCCAAAAACGAATTGCATTGAGATGGTGCCTGCCCCGTAGAGGCGTTATACATAACGCCGTGTTTCTACGAAGTGCCAGCTTGGCAAACTATGCAAAACCAATCTCCAAGGCTCAAAAAATAGTGCTGACGTAGATTGGTTTAGCAGTTGGCTCCATACAGTTTCATGGAGCCACGGCGTTATGTATAACGCCGCTACGGAGCTAAGTACAGTATCCTCGTTTTTGACCTGATTTTCAGAAACCAGGCCAAAAACGAATTACATAATATAGAAGGTGGATAACCTTCCAAAATGCTACTTCGTTTTAAGAATAGTAGCTGAAAAGGCTTTTCTGTCTTTTTAGAATTCAATCATACCCTAGAACATCCACTCAAATTGGAAAGGAGCATGAACCATGGTGTTAGCCAACTGCCGTGCCCAGTTCACCGCCACGGACTTTGATTTTATAGCCCGCATCTTGTCCAAGCAGGGTGCCAGACATGTAAGCCTCATAGAACTGCTCAGTGACCCAGACTGCCGCGATGAGATGCTGGACCATGCCGCCCTGCCCAAGGCCCTGCTCACGCAAGTAGGCCAGGTAAGCGTGTCCCAGCAATTGTATTTCTATGTACTGGCCCGCACCGTCTTGCGCCGCCAGAACATTGAGGACCGTGACTTGGCAGATTATATTGCCTCCTTGCTCTGGCAGTTCTCCACCACCCAGCGCATGCACTCGATTCATGAGAAACTGCCTCACCGGTTCAAGTACATAATAGACATGCTGGAGGCGTTGACCAATGCCAGTGCCGCCGAAGCTTTTTTGATACGGGTGCACATTGGCAACTATGCGCTGTTTCTATCTGGTATGTTTCAAGCCTGGATTGAGCGCCGCCAGCAACGCGGGGCACCAGACCAGTCCTTTTATGAGGAGGTGGGTAGAAGCAGTTTCAGGCTGGCTGCCACGCACAAACTAGCTTATGAACTGGAACTAGCCGAGGTCTACAGCCAACTGGCCCAAGGCTTCCGGAATGCCCGCCTGGCCTTGAATGAACTGGCCCAAACCGTCTGGAAACCTAACCAAGCACCGCCCTTCGCTTTGTAGAATTAATATGCCGTTTTTAGCCTGTTTTCTGGAAAATACCACAAAAACGACGGTTACTCCAGTGCGAAGGCTACGTGGCAAGTGCTCCTGAATTTTAACAGTTCAGGCGTGACTTTAAAGCCGCTTCCGCCAAAGCCTTTGCCATACAGCTCTACGTCTATGTCCTGGTCAGCTGAGTAGTTGCCGTTGCCACTGTCCAAGGTGCGGTAGTTGGCCATTTCTATAACCGGTCCTCGGGTGGTTTTGGTAACCGAGCACAGATGGTCGGCGGCCTTCACGGCATCTGATAACGCTAGGGCATTGGCTTCTCTTCTCAGGCTGTCTGCCTTGGTATGCGTGTAGCTGATGCTCTGGATGCGGTTGATCTTGGTGGCCAGCAATTCTTCCATGAAGGCTTCCAGCCGTTTAAGGTCAGTGATTTTAATGGTGATGGACTGGGAAGAGTTGAAGCCCGTAAATTGGTTTTTGCCGTTGACGTAGACATAATCCTTGTTGGCCGAGATGCTACTGATGCGCACATCTTCTGTTGAGGTAGTGTATTTTTTGGAGAGCGCCAATACGCTGTTGGTAACCGCCTGCACCTCTTGCACCGCATCCTTCATACGGTCTTTGGTGAAAGAGGCTTCTACCGAAATTTCAGCCACGTCTGGATAGGTGGTCACACTTCCGTACCCCAGCACCTTCACCTGATTGGAGTGGGTGGTTTTAGGCTCACAGGAACCCAAAAGAAGGAGCGAGCCAAAGAGAGTGACTATTCCAGAGGCTTTAAAACGGGGGAGCAAGGAGGAAAACTTCATAGGGTGAACAGGGCTTTAGAGCAGAGGGATGGATTTTTAACTAAAGATAATAGGCTCACGGATATTTGAAAGCGTTACCACTTGTCGTTTTTGGCCTGATTTCTGGAAAACAGGCCAAAAACGGGAATACTCTTTGTTGTAAAGCAAGCGTTTGTGGGCACGGTCAAAAAAAAACGCCAGCTATGGTAGCTGGCGTTTTTTAGTTGTTTTCGGAAAAGTAAACCAAAAACGACTTCCACATGAAGGTCTTACATAGAGGCTGAGGTCAAGGTAAACGGCAGCGTCTGCACGTCTCTGGAGTTGCCGCCTACCATAATTTTAAAGTCGCCGGGCTCAGCGCCAAACGTCATGTCCTGACGCCAGAAAGAAAGGTCCGTTGTATTAAGAGTGAACGTCACGGTTTTCTTTTCGCCGGGGGCAAAGGCCAGCTTCTGGAATTTCTTAAGCTGTTTAACGGGTCTGGCGGTGCTGCCTACCAAATCCTGAATGTAGAGTTGTACCACTTCTTCGCCGGCGTACTTGCCCGTGTTGGTAACCTCTACCGTCAAGACCAGGTTCTCATTGCCGGCAATGCTGCTTTTGTTGAGTTTAGGCTGGCCGTAGGCAAAGGTGGTGTAGCTCAAGCCGTAGCCAAACGGATACAGGGCATCATTGGGCACATCGCGGTAGCGGGAGCGGTACACGCGCTCACTGCCCGGCTCTGAATGGTTGCCTTCATACATGCGGCCCGTGTTCTTGATGTTATAATACAGCGGCAATTGGCCCACATGGCGCGGGAAAGACAGTGGCAGTTTACCTGCCGGGTTGTACTCACCAAACAGAACGCTGGCCACGGCATTGCCGGCTTCTGAGCCTAAGGACCAGGTAGCCATGATGGTAGGAATGTTCTGATCCAGCCAGGACAGTTCCAGAGCGCGGCCACTGCTTACCAAGGCTACAATAGGCTTGCCGGTCTTGTGGATTTCCTTTACCAGGTCCAACTGTACGCCTGGCAGGCCAATGTCTGCTCTAGAGGCGCCTTCACCGTTCATCACGGCGCTTTCGCCAATGGCCATAATCACCACGTCGGCGTTGCGGGCCACGGCTACGGCCGCTGCGAATTTGTCAGTGGAGTTGGTATACAGGTCACAGCCCTCGGCAAAGGTTACCTCAGCGCCTTTGGCGTATTTCTTGATGCCTTCTAAGAAGCTTACCGGGTGTTGCTCCTCCCCGAAGAAAGACCAGGTGCCGTTCATATCGGCTTTGTTGTTGCCTAGTGGTCCAATGACGGCAATCTTTTTGGTGGCGGCCGTCAAAGGCAGAATATTACCCTGGTTTTTTAACAAGACCATAGACTTGCGGGCCATGTCAAACGCGGCGGCCAGGTTTTCTTTGGAGCGTATCTCTTTCTTTTCGCGCTTTGTGTCTGAGTACAGGTACGGGTTGTCAAACAAGCCTAGTTTAAACTTGAGCCACAGCACCCGGCGCACCGACTCGTCCAGAATCTTCTGATCCAGCTTGCCGCTGCGCACCAGTTCCGGAACGAATTTCAAGTAGGCTTCGCCCATCATGTCTACGTCTGTGCCGGCTCTCAAGGCCTGTTCTGCGGCTTGGGCGTGGTCTTTGGAATAACCGTGGTTGACCATCTCAGTGATGTTCTGCCAGTCTGAGATGACCGCGCCCTTAAAGCCCCATTCTTTCCGGAGAATCTGGTCCATGGTGAACATGTTGCCTGTGGCAGGCACGCCGTTCAACTCATTAAACGCCGACATTAAGGTGGCAGAACCAGCGTCCAGAGCAGCTTTGAAAGGTGGTAAATAAACGTCTCTCAACACGTACTCAGACATGTCTGTGGTGTTGTAATCGCGACCACCCTCGGCGGCTCCGTAGGCTACAAAGTGCTTCACGCAAGCGGCCATGGTGCGCGGGTCCGCCAGGTCTTTACCTTGGAAACCTCTCACGCGGGCGGCGGCAATCAGTGAACCCAGGTACGGGTCCTCGCCGGCTCCTTCGGCGGTGCGTCCCCAGCGTGAGTCGCGGGAAATATCCACCATGGGCGCGAAGGTCAGGTTGATGCCCCCGGCGGTAGACTCAATGGCCGCTACCTTAGAACCATTTTCAATGGCGGCTAAGTCCCAGCTGGCAGACTCGCCTAAGGGAATAGGGAACACAGTCTTAAAGCCATGGATGATGTCAGCGCCAATCAACAGCGGAATGCCCAGGCGCGACTCTTTGACGGCCAGGCGCTGCAGTTTGCCAATGTACTCGGCGCCGTGAATGTTGAAGATGCCCGTGATCTCGCCTTTCTTGATGGCGGCATTGAACTTGTCTGACTGTGACGTGCGCACGGTAGGGCCGGTGTTAAAAAGGTCGCCTACCACAAAATTGAGCTGGCCTACTTTCTCTTCCAGAGTCATTTTGGCCAGCAGGTCTTCAATGCGCTTGTCAATAGGCGATTTCTGGGGGGCTGGCGTGAAGGAGGTAAAGGATATTATGGAAAGGAGGAGGACTAGGCAGGTTGCGGAAAATCTTTTCATGAGGATAAAATTTGGTCTGAAGAAGATTGTAGAATCCCTGTTCTCTAGCTTTTGATGGCTAAAAGTGAAGGAAACTGACTATTTGAAATTTTACTTCTGGATGAGAAGTCGTTTAAAAAGCATCGCTTTTTCGGTTTGGATTTGACACAGGTACAAGCCGTCTGGGAGAAGCGTACTAGGTGTCACCTCTATAGTTGATTTTCCTGTTAGAGATGAAACCAATGCAGGAACCTCTTGGCCATTCAACCCAAAAAGCCGGATGGCCTTTACCTTGGTGCCAGCAGGGAAAGAGAGAAAGAATTTGGAGGAAGCCGGATTAGGAAACACCTGCACTTGCCTCGCTAAAGCGTCATCTACCGGCAATCCACTAATGACCCCAGCCACCGTGGCAATATTCGAAAAGCTGGCTGTTCCTGCCGCGTTCACTGCCTGAATCTTGTAGAAGGTTTCACGTGTGCCGGCTGGGTCTGTGAAGGTTCTGGTATTGGCGGCAACAGAGGCTATTTCTTGGTAAGTCCCATTGCTTTGGGCGCTTTTTAAGATTTTGAATGATTGCTCATTTGTGGCATTGTCTTGCCAAGTCACTGTAATGCCAGAAGCCGCCGTGGTTGCGGCGGCATGAGAGGCTCTGTTAGGTGTGGTAGGCATGGCGGGCAATACACTAAAACTGTCCAGCCACAAAGAATCCTGCCCCGGCGAGCCAAACAAACCATAATTGATGAGTAGTCTTATCTTGCTGATACTGGCAGGATCTACCTGTCCTGTACCCGTGCCAAAGGCGTTTGCATAGTTAAAGTGGTAGGTGTAGTACTCACCGTCATCAATGATGGGGGATAGGGTAAAAACCTGATTGCCACCGGTAATTTTACCGGTGGCATCTAATAGGTCTATGCGTAAAGCGACGGTTTTACTTTTGTTGAGCGTCTTGATGGAAGCCTGTAGCACCGGGTAACCGGTCATGTCCAGTGGTGACTCCAGTTCATACACTACCGCCGGCAGGTTGTTGGGCGTAGTAATGTTGTAATTGATTCTGAGCGCGTCAATGGCCTGGCTTAATTGAAACGTTCCCCCAGAAGTTTGCAAGAACGATGATGGGATAGGGGAGAAGCCTTCAATCAGGAAGGAACTGCCGCTGGGCACCATCTTGGTTTTCACCTCCAGAGACTTGGTATAGGTCTGGCCATTGTGTTGCATCTGCACGCGCACCGTTCCAGATTTCCGGCCCCAGTTGATGACCACCTCAGACGTGTTCTGTCCGCTTACAATGGTGGCGCCTTCTGGCAGGGTCCAGGTGTAGGTGGCGTTGGCTAACTGGCTGGCTTTAAAGGTGACGTTCTGCGCTGAAGGGCTAACTAAAGTAGGACCAGTCAAGGCAAGTTCTTTAAAGGTTTGATACACCCGTACATACTCAATCTCCATGCGGGTGCTGGTAAGGTTGGGATCCACGCCATTTTTCTGGCCGTTGGTCTCCAAGCTTGGCTCACTACCCATGTTACCACCCACGGCAATGTTCATAATTAGGAACTGGTCCTCGGTGAAGGGCCATGTTCTGGCGTCTTTCACTGCGGGGGCATAAGTGTAGTACAGGGTGTTGTCTACAAAGAACTTAATCTCTGTAGGTGACCACTCAGCGGCATAAATATGATAGGCCGTGGTGGCGTCTGGCACTTGCGTAGAGCCTATGTTCTGGGTATTGCCAAAGCTGGACGGTGTGTGCAAAGCCGCCTGCACCTTACCGGGCAAACGGTCAATGTATTCCATTACGTCAATCTCGCCGCAGGCAGGCCATCCTTTGGTAGAGATGCTTTCGCCTAGCGTCCAGAGCGCGGGCCAGGTGCCTACGCCCGGCGCCAGTTTGGCTTTCCATTCTACGCGGCCATATGTAAACTTGAACTTGCCTTGGGTCTTCACGCGGCCAGAGGTCCAGTTGCCGTTCTGCTTGATGGCTTCAATGACCAGCTTGCCACCCGCCTGGCGAACATTGGCCAGTTGGTTGGTATAAGATTGCAGTTCACGGTTTCCCCAGCCATTGTCACCCGTGCCCAGGTCATAGCTCCACCAGGCAGGGTTAAGGGCACCGTTTGCTTCAAACTCATCGCTCCAGACAAGTTCATTGAAGGTGGCAGTCTGCGCCTTGACACCCAAAGACCACAAGAGGCTCAGGCAGAAGGTCAGATATTTGAATTTATGCATTTTTGGGCTGTTTTAGAAAAAGTAGGCCAGAAACGGATGCCCCTGGCCTACAGAAAGAAATGTGGTGTATTAAGGCATCAACCTGAAATCATCCAAATAGAAGATGCCTGGGTTCCAATGGGCCTCACCGCCAAACTGCACTACAATTTTGTCGAAGTCTTTTCTGGTAGCATGGGCCCCAAAATCAAACGTCAACTCTACCCAGCGGTCCATCTGAGTGACTTGTTGTACCACTTCGGCTTGGGTAGTCCAGGCGTTGCCGCCCAACTCAGAATTCTGCAGTTTCACAGACAATTGTTTTTGCAACGTCTTTACGGGTGACCAGTCTTCGGCCCCGCCCATGGTGGTGTAGTCATTGTAACTAGGCAAGAACACCTTCACTTTGAATACGTGGCGCTTAGTCAGGTCCAGGTTGTGGGTGAATTGGATGTTGGCGTTGCCAAACTGATTGCCTTGTCCTGCCAGACGGGTGTAGCGGGCTACTTTGTCAGAAGAGTTGGCCGGCAACTGAGCCGGGTTGTCAAAGTTCTCATTGAAGCCAATGTTCTCAAACTTCCAGGTGAAGGTGCCCGGTGTGTCAAAGTTGTCTGCTATGTCTACTTCTTTGTATTCTTTGACTGGTTTAGGCGGCTCATAGCCTTTGCGCACCAATTTCTGGTACCAGGCATGCTCTGCCACGGCGGCACTGCCGCTGCGCAGGTACATTTCATTCTCTGTTAAAGAAAGAATCTCATACTTAGAAACACCCGTGTAATAGCCAATGAAGCCCCCGTTGGAGATGATTAAGAACTTCTTGTCTCCTTCTTCAGAGATGCTCCAGGTAAGGTTGGTGGGTGGGGTGTAGTTTATGGTCTGGTCACCCGCGCCAGCCGTGCCGCCAATGCGCGGTGCATTGTCTCCGTTGGCAAAGGTGGTGCCGTTGTTTTTGTAAGTGTAAGACAAAGTGTTGCCTAGCACAAAGGTCATCTCATCATCATAATATCCTTCAGAGGCTTTCTCATTGGGCGCGGCGGTGTACCATTCTGGGGTAGTGCCCCCAATAGGACCAATACCTAGGTGGCCGGCAGAGTTCTTGTCAATTACCCAGGTTTTACCCTCTAGCTGGTTGGCACCGCCCGTCAAAAAGTTGTAATCTTCTCTGTCAAGCATGGTAGGATTAGTGTTGGCAATGGTCACGGTTTTAGAGCCCGTGGCTGACCCGCCGGCGGTGTAGATAGTAAGCTTTACCGTATAGTTTCCTTTTACAGGATACGCATGTGATACTTTTGCCCCTTCTCCGGTAGCACCGTCTCCAAAGTCCCACACCGCCTTAAAGCCCGGCGAGGTAGATTCAAAGTTGATGATGTTAGCGTTGGTGGCAGTGGGCGCCACGGTGAAGGAAACCATTTCTGAGGTAGGGGCCTCTGCTAGTTCTGGATCGTCTACCTCGCAGCCGCTCCAGACAAAGGTCATCAGCAACAGGGTTGCCAGATAAGATATATACCTTTTCATATTTTCTGTTTTTAAATACATGAATTAATAACCTGCGTTGGGCTTAAGAGTACCGCCAGAAAGGTCAATCTCACTCTGCGGAATAGGGAAGAAGCCTTTTCTGACCGCGTTGTAGGTGATGACAAAATCACTGTTGTCACCCACGTACATTGACCCTATCTGCGTGGTAGGAATTTCCTGGGCCGCCATGTTCCAGCGCAAAAGATCCCAATAGCGATGCCCTTCTAAGGCCAGTTCCAAACGTCTTTCTTTCTTGATGTTGTCCAGGGTGGCGGGCACCGGCGCTAAGCCTACCCGGGCTCTAACTTCAGTAAGGTAGGTCTCTGCATTACCGCCATTGGTTAGAGCCAGTTCTGCGGCCATTAACAGGACATCTGCGTATCTGATGGCGCGGTAGTTATTGCCCCAGTTCAATTCAGGCTGGCCAGCGCTAGGTGCGTATTCCTTGGCCGTGGTGTACTTCTGACTGAAATAGCCCGTGTGCTGATACCCAATGTTCAGGTTGGCTTTGCCGCCCGCTAATTCTGTCTCAAGAAGCAAAGTAGCGTCACGTCTTGGGTCATTGGCGCCAAAGGCATCAAACAGCTCTTGGGTTGGGGTGGCGGCGCTCCAGCCGGCTACATAGCTCTCAGTGGCTGGATTCTTGATGCGTGGGCCCTGCATCTGTGGTTGCATGTTGCCTTCGCCGCCATGAATGTAGCCCCAGTCCCACCACGGGTTTTCATCTGAATAAGAGATTTCCCAAACAGACTCAATGCCAAACTCGCTGGCTCTTTTAAAGATGTCACCATAGTTGGCCATCAAGTCATGACCACTGTTGTTGATGATGTCCTGTAAGTGTGTTAAAACTCTGGCGCCGTTTACGGTAGTGTTACCCGCCTGTAATTCCTGACCATACACGCCTTTGTAGAATAGATACGTTCTGGCTAGTAAAGCTTTGGCTGCCCACTTGGTTGCTTTGCCTTTGCTCACCGTCAAGGTAGTGGCCGGCAAGTCTACAATGGCTTCTTCCAAGTCTTTGGCAATTTGGTCATATACCGCTTTAGGACTTGCCTGGGGCTGGTTGTATTCACTGGGAGCCAAAGGGGTAAGGATCAGAGGAACGTTCTCATAGAAACGGACCAGGTCCAGGTAGAAGTGGGCACGTAAGAACTTAGCCTCAGCGATGGTGGTCTTCTTAAAAGCTTCAGAGGCTTCCAGTCCTTCCATCTTCTGTAGCAAGGTGTTGGCTCTGGCAATGCCAAAGTAATGTTTCTTCCAAAGGCCTTGCACTTCTGGGTTGTTAGGTAGAATCTTGTGGAAGTCCATTTCCTGGATGTTTACAATGTCCGTGCGGTTGCCGCCACCGGCGTAGGCGTCATCTGAGGCAATGTCTAACAACATGGGGGTAGGGTGGAAACCTCTGACGGTATTCCACTGGAGCACGTCATACACGCCCACCAATGCCTCACGGGCGTCTGCTTCAGTTTTAAAGAAGTTGTCCGTGGTGCGGTTGTCAATGGGAGTCAGGTCCAGGAAACTGTCGCAGCTGGCAGAGCCAAACGCTAACAAGCCCAGTACTAAATATTTTGAAGTGTTTTTACGAATATTCTTCATGAGTTCATTCTTAGAAAGTGGCATTGAAACCTAATCTGAATGTTTTTGACTGCGGATACACGCCTCTGTCAATTCCTATGTCAATGGCGCCGCGGGCACCAATCTCAGGGTCAAAGCCGGAGTAGTCTGTCAAAGTGAACAGGTTGTCTGCCGATACATACACCCGCAGTTTCTGCATGTGAATTCTGTTTAAGAGGGTGCCCGGCAGGTTGTAGCCTAACTGTAAAGTTTTCAGGCGTACAAAGTCACCGTCCTCTATATAGAGATCAGAGATGTTCTTATAGTTGCCGTTGGCGTCGTTGAAGGTGAACCTTGGGAATTCATTGGTGCTGCCTTCTCCGGTCCAGCGGTTCAACGCTCTTGACTGAGTGTTGGAATACACCAAGTCATAGCGGCGGGTGCCATTAAAGATTTTGTGACCGAAGGCTCCGTAGAAGAAGGCGTTGATGTCAAAGTTCTTGAAGTCAAAGCCCATGTTAAAGCCTGTGGTGAACTTAGGCGTAGGGTTGCCCAGGTACGTGCGGTCATTGGTGTCAAACTTGCCATCCTGGTTCACGTCCACAAAGATCACGTCACCCGGTGCCGCGTCTGGTTGAAGCTCTTGTGCATTCACCTGTGCCTGGTTTTGGAAGATACCAGCCGTTTTGTAGCCGTAAAAAGCACCTACAGGCAAACCAACCGCCGTTCTGTTGGCTGGGCCATAGGTAGAGATGTTCACCTGACCAAGTACCCCTTCCTCGTTATTGATTTGAGTAACCTCATTCTTATTGTAGGTTCCGTTCAGGGACAGGTTATAGCCAAATTCTCCTACATTTCCTTGGTAAGATAAAGCCATTTCCAGGCCTCGGTTTTCAACTGTTCCTCCATTGACTGGGCCTGGATTCTCTCCCACATGCCCTAAGATAGGAGCTACTACTAAAAGGCCTTTGGTGGTCTTGATGTAGTAGTCAGTGGTGAAGTTTAAGGCATTATTGAAGAAGGTAAGGTCTAAGCCAATGTTGGTCTGTTCTGAAGCCTCCCAACCCAACTCTGGGTTGGCAATGGCCACGGCCGCGGCACCGCTGGTGTAGCCTTTGGCGCCCGGGTTTAAGAACGTGTAGCCTCTGCCTACGCCAATCTGTGCAGCCCAAGGATAGTTGCCGCCAATTTCTTCATTCCCATTCTGTCCCCAAGAGGCACGTAGTTTAGCCAATGATAAGAAGTCGCTTTTAGGAAAGAAGGCTTCATCTGACAGCACCCAGCCCGCTGAGAAAGATGGGAAGGTGGCAAATCTATTCTGAGATCCAAATCTTGAAGAACCATCACGTCTTACCGTAGCTGAGAAAAGGTATTTCCCTTGGTAATTATAATTGGCTCTCCCAAAGAAGGAAAGAATGGCCCGCTCACCGGCGCCGCCCTGTGCTACGGCCGTTCCGGCGTTTACGGCCAAGTTTAGATAAGCCATGGACGGATCAGTGGTAACCAAGCCAGTGTTGGACCCAAACAATCCTTCAAAACGGCTTTTTAGGGCAGAAGTACCGGCGGTTAGCTCTAGATTGTGCTCGCCAAAGCCTTTTTTGTAAGTAGCATAGTTTTCAGCCTGCCACGTGTAGTATCTGTCTGTGTTTCTAGATACCAGAGAGGTTTGGTTGAACTGCGCCGCATTTAGGTAATAGATGGGGTTGTAGTTGCTGCCCACCACAAATGCCAGGTCAATGCCCAGGGTAGAGTGGAAGGTTAGGCCGTCTAGTAGTTTTAATTCAGCCATAGCGTTTCCTACAAACTTGTCCACGTTGGTCAAGCCGTTCATGACCTGCAGGCGGGCCAAGGGGTTCACAATCTCTTGTGAGGCATAGGGCGAAATGGCAAACACATTACCGTTGGCATCTCTTACCACCGGGTTTAAGGTGTATTGAGATTGTGCCAACTTAGCTGGGTCTGTCTCAAATACAGGCGTCAAGGGGTCCATGTTGATGGCATTGCTTAGAATACCGCCAAACTCCTGGTTAGCGTCAAAGGCTCTTCTTTTAATGTGCGTGTAGGCCAGGTTGGTGCCAATCTTTAGCCAGTCCTTTACCTGGTTGTCTGCGTTGATTCTGGCTGTGTAGCGCTGGAAGTTAGACTTGTCGCCGCCTACAATGCCGTCCTGGTCAAAGTAAGAGAAGGCGGCTGAATAACCAGACTTCTCACTGCCGCCGTTAATGGTGACCTGGTGGTTCTGGATAGGGGCATTCTTTTCAAAGATGGCGTCCTGCCAGTCGGTGCCTTCACCATATTGGCTAGGGTCAGCAAAAGGAGGCGTAAGGCCGGCGTTGGCAGCCCCTTCGTTCATCAAGGTGGCATACTCACGACCGTTCAGCAACTCCAATCTTCTCCATGGGTTTTGGATACCGTAATAACCGTCATAAGAAACCGTCATCTTGCCGTCTCTTTTGCCCTGCTTGGTAGTGATAATGACTACGCCGTTACCGCCTCTGGCGCCATAGATGGCCGCCGAAGCCGCATCTTTCAAGATGTCAATCTTCTCAATGTCGCCTGGGTTGAGGTAGTCAATGCCACCTACCGGGAACCCGTCCACTATATAAATAGGGTTGGAGTTGCCCGTAGAGCCTATACCTCTGATCCTGATGGTAGGGGCATCACCTGGCTGACCAGAGATGTTGGTAGCTTGCACACCTGCTACCCGCCCTTGTAAGGCTTGCTCAATGCGGGTAACCGGGGTTTGGGTGATTTCATCTGTAGAAACAGAGGAGATGGCCGTAGAAACTTCTCTGCGCAATTGGGTGCCATAGCCCACCACTACTACTTCTTGCAAAGCCCTAGCATCTTCCTGTAAGGCCATGTTGATAGTAGTCCTTCCATTAATGGCCTCTTCTCTAGAGACAAAACCAATATAAGAGAATACTAATGTGCCAGCGTTGGCAGGGGCTTGAATCTGGTAGCGGCCTTCTGCATCTGTAGAAGTACCGTTGGTAGTGCCTTTGATCACCACACTAACGCCAGGCAGGGGTTCACCACCCGACGTTGAGGTGACGCGTCCAGTTATGGTGGTCTGCGCAAAGGCAATCCCGCATAAATGGAATAAGAGGAAAAAAAGTAGATTTTTCTTCATGTGTTAGGTTGGTTTAGATGGTAGCGTTAAGCATGGCTAAAAGTAGGCGAGTGCACATGTGATACCTAACATTTGAATACATCAATACTACATCAATGGTCTGTGAGGACTACATCACAACTACTACAATAGGGGGTAAAACTGCTCTGGAGTCGTTTAAATGCATTTTTGTTAAAAATGGGTTATTAAAATATGTAATTAACAATTACATCAAGGCTTAATGCCAGGCTTCTGTCAATTTTGTATATTTGGTCATGCGGTCACAAAAGCTCACCATTTGTTCTTACATGCTTTTTCTGTGGTGCTGGACTACAACAGTGGCAGCACAGGACTACTTCTTTGGCAATCCAGTCATCCGCAACTTTAAACCCGAAGAATTTAAAGGTGGCATTCAGAGTTGGGGCATTGTACAGGATGACCGGGAGGTGCTGTATGTGGCCAATAACTTTGGGTTGCTGGAGTTTGATGGTGCCACCTGGAACATCTATCCGGTAAAGGCTGGTACCAAGGTGCGTTCCATCTATGTGGGCAAACAAGGACGCGTGTATGTGGGGAGTCAGGGGGACTTCGGGTATTTTGAGACTAACAAAGCGGGTATTCTCACCTACAAATCACTGGCAAACAAGCTGCCTGTCAAGGACAGTAACTTTGATGAGGTTTGGCGCATCTATGAACAGTCTGGGCATGTCTATTTCTTTACGTTCAAGAACATCTATAAATATACACCCGGCCAGAAAGTTGAGGTCATCCATACCAGTGGCCCTTTAGAGTTTTCTTTTCAGGCCAATAAAAACCTGTACACCCTGGCCTGGGACCTAGGCCTTTGCCTGCTTGAGAACAACAGGCTTAAGCTGTTACCTGGCGGCGAGTTCTTTGCCCAGAAGCAGATTGCCTCTATTTTACCTTATGACAAAGACCGGCTGTTGATTGTCACCATCAAAGAAGGACTGTATCTCTATGATGGACAACGAGTGCTGCCATTTAATCTACAAAAGGCCACCGCTTGTCAGGATTTGGTTATCAACCAGGCGGTACTTTTGAAAGACGGGAATTTTGCCTTAGCCACCCAGAACAAAGGACTGGTGGTCATAGACAACCAAGGCAAGTTGGTATTGAACACTGCTGTGCAGGACGGCCTTTTGGACAATACCATTCATACCCTCTACCAAGACACCCAGGATAATCTTTGGCTGGGGCTTAACAATGGCTTGGCCATGGTAGAACTAAGCTCTCCTTTTAGCAAACTGGACGGTACCCTGGGTTTATCAGGTACGGGCTATGCGGCCATGCAACAGGGCAACTCTTTGTTTGTAGGCACCAACAGCGGTCTATACGTGACCAGTCTGGGCGCTGGTAAGAAACAATTCACCCTGGTGCCCAACAGTACGGGCCAGGTCTACCACCTGGACCATATTGCAGGTCAACTGCTCATGGCTCACCACAACGGCCCGTTCTTGATAAAGGACAACAAAGCCCAGCTTATCTACCCAGAAGGTGGGGCCTGGGAGTTTGTGCAGGTACCTAATCAACCCAACAGGCTGGTATATGGGTCTTACTATGGCTTGCGGTTGCTGTCCTCTTCACCAGAAGGCTTACAGCTTCTGCAAAAGTTCAAGGGTTTGGATGAGTCCTCTAGGGTGCTGGAGTTTGACAGGGACGGCGACCTTTGGATGGCCCACGGCTACAAAGGCATCTTCAGGATTACGTTTGATGCCCGGTATGAGAAGATTGTGAAGGTGCAGTTCTACAATTCCAAAAACGGGTTCCCTTCAGACCAACTCATCAACATGGAGAAAATCAACAATGAATTGATTTTCCCGGCCATGCAGGGGGTGTACAAGTTCAACAAGGCTACCAATAGGTTTGTCTTGGATAAAGCTTACACATCCTTGTTTGGGCCAGAAGAACATGTCATTGAAATGGAGGAAGACGTTCAAGGCAACATCTACTTCATCTCTAACCAGCGCGTAGGCAAAATCACCTTTACCAAGTTTGGGAAGCCCCTCCTGGAAGACAAGCTCTTCCGGAACATCAGAGAGCAGTTGAATGATGACTTGAGCTACATCCAGATTCTGGACCTGAACAACGTGCTCTTTGGGGCCAAGGAAGGATTCATCCACTACAACGCCGCCAAACCCAAGCGCCTGGCACCGTTCCAGACCCGGCTGGCGCATGTCATAGGCACCGCCGGCGAGAAAGACTCATTGCTCTTAACCGGCCGGCTTCTAGACAAAGCCGAGGAACCAGAATGGAAGTATGGCTTTAACTCGCTTCGGTTTGTGTATGCCTCTTCTTTTTATGAGCAGCCCGAGAAAACGCAGTACCAGTATTACCTGGAAAATTTTGACGGAGGCTGGTCTACCTGGACGCCTAAAACCGAAAAAGAATACACCAACCTGCCAGAGGGCACTTACATCTTTAGGGTAAGGGCCAGGAATGTATACGGCACCATCAGTGAGGCACAGCCCTTTGAGTTTGTCATCCGTCCGCCGTTTTACAGAAGCAGCTGGGCCTTTCTGTTCTATGCCTTGTTAGGTGGTCTGCTCATTGGCGCCGTTGCCTTGCAGGTGGACCGTAGGTTCAAAAAGGAGAAGCGCCGCCTCATCCTGGACAAGGAGCGGAAGCTGGGCCAGAAGGAAATAGAAATAAGGGAGATCACCAATCAAAGCGAACAAGAGATTGACCGCTTGCGCGATGAGAAACTGCAGGCCGAGATTGACCATAAAAACCGCGAGCTTACGTATTCTACCATTCACCTCATCAACAAGAATGAACTGCTCACCACCGTCAAGACCGAACTACAGAACATCATAAAAAGCGGCGGCCGGGCGGCCCAGGCAGATGAGCTCAACCGCATCATCAAGAACATTGACCACAACATCACCAGCGAGGTAGACTGGAAGCAATTTGAACTGCATTTCAACCATGTGCACGGTGATTTCATTCATCGTTTACAGGAGAAATTCCCTTGTCTTACCCCAACTGAAATTAAACTAAGCACCTACCTGCGCCTGAACCTCACCACCAAAGACATTGCCCAACTACTCAACATTTCGGTGCGGGGCGTAGAAATAAGCCGGTACCGCCTCCGCAAAAGACTAGAACTGGACCGCAGCGAAAATCTCACTGATTTTATGCTCAAGTTTTAGGGAAGACATAAGACACAAGACGCAAGATGTAAGACTTGTCTCTTGGTGCCAAAAACAAAAGAGAGCGCCCCATCAGCCGCTCTCTTTTGTTTTTGGCCTATTTTCCAGAAAACAGCCCAAAAACGAAGAAACCTATGGGCTCCCACAACCTCTCAACTTAATAGCGGTCGCTCAAAAGACCTCGTAGCGTCCGGCAGGATCTGCGAGCGTCTGCGCCAACAGCCTGGCTAGCCGCAGATTCCCCCCTTGAGGGGGGGCGAAGGGGGGTGTTTACACCAGTGGATAAAACCAGCAGCAATAGGCAATGCGTCACGGTAAGGTCGAGCCCTGCCAGTACAAACCTGCAACGTCTACCCCCTCATCCTAACCTTCTCCCTCAGGGAGAAGGGACTGCGCTAATGCGTTTTTGGCCTGTTTCTCAGAAAACAGGCCAAAAACGCATCAGCGCGTAGGTGCAGGATTGGTACCAACTACCTGAACTTAGCCCGCTCATATTGCAAGGGCCAGGCAATTTCTTCTCCTAGCTCATGCGCCGCTCTTAACGGAAAGTGAGGATCCCGCAAGGACTGACGGGCAATCAGCACCAAGTCGGCTTGGCCGCCGGAAATGATTGCCTCAGCTTCTTGGGCAGTGGTGATGATGCCTACAGCGCCAGTTAGGATGCCAGCTTCTTTTTTAATCTGCTCGGCAAAGGGTAATTGGTACAAGGGGCCTACCGGGATGGGGGCTTTGGGTACGTTGCCGCCGGTAGAGCAGTCAATCAAATCAACGCCATATTCTTGTAAAATCTTGGCTAAAGCAATGGAGTCTTCTATCGTCCAACCGCCTTCGGTCCAGTCTGTGGCAGAAAGGCGCACCAGCAAAGGATATTCTTCTGGCCAGACAGAGCGCACAGCCTGGGTAATCTCTAGCAGCAGCCTGATTCTGTTCTCAAAGGAGCCGCCGTACTGGTCGGTGCGGTGGTTGCTGAGCGGCGACAGGAATTCATGCAAAAGATAGCCGTGCGCGCCATGCAGTTCAATCACTTTGAAACCCGCCGTGAACGCCCGTTGTGCCGCTGCCTTAAAATCTGTGACAACCTTCTCAATGCCGGCTTGGTCCAGGGCCAGCGGCGCTGGCTCTTCTGCTAGAAAGGGAATAGCACTGGGTGCTACCGTCTGCCAACCGTTCTCTTCCTGGGGCAGAATAGGGGTTCCGCCTTTCCAGGGAGATTGGTGGCTGGCCTTGCGGCCCGCGTGCGCTAGTTGAATGCCGGCTACAGAACCTTGACTGTGCAGAAAAGAGACAATGAGCTGTAAGAATGGGATATGCTCGTCTTTCCAAAGGCCCAAATCATCGGGTGTAATCCTCCCTTCTGGTGAGACGGCGGTGGCTTCAAGGATAATGAGTCCGGCGCCGCCTACGGCTCTCGCTCCTAAATGCACCAGGTGCCAGTCATTGGCAAACCCGTCCTCTGAAGAATATTGGCACATGGGAGAGATGGCGATTCGGTTTTTAAGCTGGATGCCTCTGAGCTGGAGTGGTGTGAATAAGGATGCCATAAAATATAGATTGATAGCTGGTATGTCTAACCTTAAAGACTACTTAAAGTTATGCAAGAAAATAACACACCCACCCAGAAGGCTGACGTGTTGTAGATTTCTGTAATGTTTACGTGAGACTTACAGAATGCAATACTGCCTATATCTACTTTGGAGTTAAACTTCTTGCGCGCAAGAGTTAAGAATGAAAAGTGCGCAGGCAATCTCTGCCTGCGCACTGGTGGATAGAAGGTTTACAGTCTACCCGTGAAGGTTTTAACGGCGTTGCCCCGGCTTAGCTCATGGTGCTGTTGCCATTGGTCTTTGGCAGTCTGCGCGGCCTGCTGTAATTGCCAGAGGTGTAACTTCTCCTGCAAACGTTCCCGGGCTTCGGCCTTGTTCTGGTGTTGTGACCGTCTTTCTGAGGCCACCACCATCACGCCAGAGGGAATGTGCCGGGCCCGCACCGCCGACTCTGTTTTATTTACGTGCTGTCCGCCGGGGCCAGAGGCCCGCATGCTCTCATACGCTATATCCTGCTCCCGCCACTGGAATTGACCAGCCACTTCTACTGCCTGAACACCTACAAACCAGTTTTTACGTTTGTGGTACTTCCGGAAGGGGCTGGGGGCAATCCATTGAATGGTGCCTTGCCAATTCTTTAAAAATGCCGCCGTTCCCTTACCCTTTACTAAAACCAACGCTGATAGAAACGTGTGCGGCAAGTGACTGGGCACGGTTTCAATGACCTTGGTTTCTAACTTGTGGGCACGGGCGTCTTGTAGAAGTTCGTCCAGCACCCGGGCTACTACACGGGCACACTCCTCAGGCCCTCGGCCCGATGTGAGTTGAATTAGTTGTTCCTGCATAGGTCTGGCTATTCTTTGTGCATGCGTACTACCTTGGGCAGAAACCTGCCTTGAATGTCTACCAGTTGGTGCTGAGCCTGCATGACCGTTTCAATGTCTTTGTAGGCCAGCGTATGCTCTTCTGTGGATCCGCCAATCAAGGTCACGCCCGCTCCCGAAAGCCGCTTCTTTAAATCAGACATGGTAAAGCTTTCCTTGGCGCGGCCCCTTGACAACCTGCGGCCTGCCCCATGAGAGGCTGAATACAAGGCATCTGCCACCCCTTTTCCGGTTACCAGATAACCGGCGGTGGTCATGCTACCCGGAATAATGCCCAGCTCACCCGCATGGGCGGGCGTGGCTCCTTTTCTATGAATCACCACCTCCTGCCCATTGGGTAAACAGTCTTTCCAGGCGAAATTGTGGTGATTCTCTACATGGGCCACTGGTTTCACTCCAAGGGCTTTGGCCAGGTTCAGGTGAATACGGTCGTGGCAGGCTTGCGCGTACAGGCCGGCCAGTTGCATGCTCAGCCAGTATTCCTGTCCGGCCTCGCTGTCCAGAGAGAGCCACGCCAAGGACTTCGCCTCGCGGGGCAGTTTGCACCGGTCCATGGCCAGTTGCGTGTAGTGTTTGGCTACAGCGGCTCCTAGTCCCCTTGATCCTGAATGCGACAACAGCGCCAGATACGTACCAGCGGGTAATCCCAGAGAATTGTATTCCAGTAAATCCAGCGCTCCGAATTCTACGAAATGGTTGCCCGTACCTGAGGAACCCAGCTGTTTCACAGCCTTGCCATGCAGTTTTCTAAGCAGCTCTGTACCTTGGAACATAGGATCATCCAGCACTTCATGCTCCTGGTTTAACTCCAGTCCTCCCTCAATCCCGAAATGGGTGAATTCCTTCAGGGCTTTCTTGAGTTGGAAGGTATGCGTGTCAAGAAATTTGCCCGGCACCTCAAAGATGGACAAAGCCATTCGGCAGCCTATGTCCAGACCCACGGCGTAAGGAATAACCGCATTGTCTGCGGCCAACACGCCACCAATGGGTAGGCCAAACCCTGCGTGGGCGTCTGGCATGAGGGCACCTTGTACCGCAATAGGTAGGCGCATGGCCAATTCCATTTGCTTTTTGGCGCTCACCTCTATCTGCTGGGCACCATAAATTTTCACCGGGCCGCTTTCTTCCTTTAACTCATACACCTGAAAAGATGACGCAGTAACTGGAGGCGCCAGTTTTAAGGCCAACGGTGCCAGGGTTTGGTGTTGCAAATAATGCTCTGGCTGCTGTAACACGTCGTGCAACAGTTCCAGCACTTCTTCTTTGGGTACGTGTTTGAAATGACGCGCCGCCAGGTTCATGGCCAGGCCGCGGGCCACGTCAGAGCGATACCCTATTTTACTTAAGTCTTTCGACTTGATTGATTGTTTGCCCATGGGCTATATTCTATTCTTTTGTTCATGAAACTATGTGAAGAGGCAGCTCCCAAAGAGCTACCCCAAAAAGACTGGCTTCTTTCTGAAATATTGCCAGATGACTGTAGGCTGAAGACCAACATATGCTTAGAAATTTAAAGGTGTAACAAGAGTCTGGGCTGGCTTTGTAAAAAAAGCTAGGCAAGCCGATTTTGGCTTATTTTGCCAGAAATAGGTCAAAAACGCGGGTAGCAGAAGACGTAACAAACGTCTCAGCTGTTGGAAGAAAATAACGGTGTAGTGGAGAAGGATTCTACAGATGCAAGTGAAAACCCGAGAGGAGCTTTATGGCGTTGCACAGAAGAATCTGCCCATAGCGTGCGCATGGCACGTCAAAGGAATGCTTTGCTTAAGAGAACAAATAACGAACCTACAAGGGAGGAACAACCTGGCCGCTAGACCAAGGTGCAACTACTTAGCTACCTAAAAAGAATAGGAGGTTGTCTTTGCTGTGCTTAAGCAAAAAGCAGAATGGGCGATATGTTGTGAACCTCTAGCATGGGTTGGATCTCCTGCGTTAAAATGAAACATGAGGAGCAATAGATGGGGCAAAGCTATAGGCTTTTTCTGGACTTGGCAAGAAAATGTTACAACTCAGCGGGAAATAATTAAAACGAATAAGGCTTGATATTTTTTAAGCCGTTTTAGATGGAGCTACATAAAGAACCCGTTTTTGGGCTGTTTTCCAGAAAACAGCCCAAAAACGGGTTCGCAAAAATCTTGTGTCTTACGTCTAATATCTAGCGTCCTAGTTAAAATGGTACAGGAAGGTAATAACACCCGTAAAGGCGGGTTTTTTGCTGTCTTCAATCTCCATGGTTACTTCTAAACGGGCTTTGATGACGCCGCGCAGGTTCACGGCAGAAAGCAACTTCACGCGCAGACGCACGGCACTGTCTACCAATACGGCCTGGTTAAACCGAAGGCTTTCAATTTCATAGTTCACCTGCATCTTCAGGTTCTGTATCTCAATGATCTGCCCCCACAGGTACGGCAACAAAGAGACAGTCAGGTAGCCGTGCGCGATGGTGCTTTTGAACGGCGACTCGGTTTGGGCGCGCTCGGCGTCCAGGTGAATCCATTGGTAATCTAAGGTAGCCTCGGCAAATTTCTGGATCTGCTCCTGCGTGATGGTATGGTACTCAGAGACGCCTATTTCCTGGCCTTCGTACTGCTGTAATTTCTCAAAGCTGTCAATGGTAAGTTTGCTCATGTGGTAAAGGTTTCTCCTGTTAGAAAGGAGGCTTGGTTTGTGGTTGTTTGGTATTGGGCTGCCTTTAAATATGGAACGTAGGCGGACGTCGTTTTTGGCCTGTTCTCCAGAAATCGGCCCGAAAACGGAGGCTAATAAGCGTTCCGTCCTCGGGCCGAAAGTAAGAAGATTAATTCACTTCCAGAATCTTAAAGAGTTCGTCCAGCTTTGGCGTGAGGATAATCTCAGTACGGCGGTTTTTCTGGCGGGCGTCTGCGGTTTTGGCGGCGTCTAGCGGCACGTTGCTGGCGCGGCCAGATGGCGTAATTTTAGTACCCTCTAAACCAGCGGTGGTCAAGATGCGGGTAATCTCAGTGGCACGCAGTACGCTCAGATCCCAGTTGTCCTGCATACCCACGGTGCCTTTAGAAACGGGCACATCGTCTGTATGGCCTTCTACTACCACGTTCACGTCGTTCTGGTCTTTTAGAGCGGCAGCCAGTTTGCGCAGGGCATCCTGGCCTTTGGCGTCTACTTTTGTGCTACCAGATTTGAACAAGAGTTGCTCAGAAAGCGATACGTAGACTTTGCCGTTCTGCACGTTCACCGTCAAATCTTTGCTGTTAAAGCCCAGCAAGGCGTTGCTCACTTTGGTTTTAAGAGCGTTCACCGCTTTGTCTTTCTCAGAGAGAATGCGCTCCAGTTCGTTCAGGCGCTCTTCGCGTGATTTCAAGTCCGTACTGAGTTGGTCCACTTGTGAGCGGTTTTTAGCCAGGGCGTCGTTTAGTTTCTTCAGTTCCTCTTCGCGGCGGTTTAGGTCTTTAGAAAGCTTGGAGGACTCCAGCGCGCTGTTGGCCATGAGCTTGTCATGGTTCTTCATGAGCTTGTCATAGCTGTTGCTCATATCTGCGTACAGGGCCTGGGTTTTGCGCAGAACGTTGCCTAGTTGGGTGGTGTCTGAGGCCAGTTGCTGGCGATAGTTGGTGAGGTCTGCTACCTGCTTGTTCAAGTCTGAGCGCTCAGTGGTAATGGTGGCCAGAGAGGTTTCGCAGTCGGCTTTCTCGCGTTCCAGGTTTACTTTCTGGGCCAGCAGGGCGTTATATTTTTTGGTGGTGGTGCAGGAACCCAACAGGCACGTACCTAACAGGGCTACACCGGCATAGCGTAGTAGAGGCTTTTTAATCATGACAAAGTACTAAAAATTGAAAAGGGTTAGGGCAGAATTACAAAGATAAAAACCTTGGGCGCGTGACCAAGTCTAAATTCGTTTTCGGGCTGTTTTCTCAGAAACAGGCCAAAAACGGAACAGCCGTGACCTGTAGGCCGCGGCTGTTCCTGGCCGATTAGGATAACCGGCATATGTTGTTTTAAGCAGCCTTAGTCGTTTTGCAACAGGTTCAGGATTTTCTCAAAGTTAGGGGCCAGGATGATCTCTGTGCGGCGGTTGCTTTGACGAGCCTCTGGGGTGCGGGTCATGGCTAATGGCGTATACTGTCCGCGGCCGGCCGGCACAATCATCTGCGGGGCCACACCGTTGTTAATCAAGAGACGCGTCACCTCCGTGGCACGCAGTACGCTCAAGTCCCAGTTGTCTTTGTAGGTGACGTTGGCAGAGGCCACGGCTACGTCATCGGTGTGGCCTTCCACTACTATCTCGGTGTCACGCTGGCCTTTGATGGCGTTAGCCAGTTTGCCCAGGGCGTTTTGTCCGTTGGGGTTCACCTTGGTGCTACCGGTGGCAAACAACAATTTCTCAGGCATGGTCACGTACACCTTGCCGTCCCGCACGTTCACGGTCAAGCCCTGCTCTTTAAAGCCAGACAATGCTTCATTGACAGAGGCGCGAAGCTCATTTAGTATCTTTTCTTTTTGGGCAATCTGCTGTTGGTATTGAGCCAGCTTGGCGTCGCGGTCACGTACGCTGGCATTGGCTTCTTCCAGACTACGCTGCGCAGCGGCTTTCTCTTGCTCAAGCGCGTTTTTACTTGCTTCCAGTTCTTTATATTTCTTGGTAGAAACGCAAGAACCCAGTGAGGCGACAGCCAATAAAACAGCGAGGGAAGAGGCGGCGAAACGTGTTCTTTTCATAGGGTTAAGTTTAGTGATGGATGATGAAAGTATTATTGGTGGGCTATACGCAAGAAGGTGTCTCTGGTATAAAACCACTCCTTAGGTAACGCCCCAGCTAAATTCTTCATTGCCTTGTACGGTCTAAATTATGTGAAGTAGAGGTGTAAGTGGTTTTAAATCAATTGGATGGGTGATGAATAAAAATCCAGGAGTTGCATTTCAACTGAATGGCAAAGATTGTCGTAAGATTTTCTTGCTATCCTTATCCAAGGCAGACTAGGATTTTTGATAGTGCCTTTCATTTGGTTTAATGACGTGAATCTATGAGCGTACAAACGGTTACTTCTCTCTTAGGCGCAGACGCCGAAACTTTATTAAACTACCAGGCCACCGCCATCCCGAAGGAGATGCTTCACCTGCCGGGGCCAGACTTTATTGAGCGGGTATTTGTCAACTCCAACCGCTCGCCGCAGGTGTTGCGCAATTTGGGGCAGCTTTTTAACCACGGGCGCCTGGCGGGTAGCGGCTACGTCTCCATTCTGCCCGTAGACCAGGGGATTGAGCATACCGCCGGAGCTTCGTTCGCGCCCAATCCCATTTACTTTGACCCAGAGAACATCATTAGACTGGCCATAGAAGGCGGATGCAATGCCGTGGCTACTACGTTTGGCAATTTGGCCATGCTCAGCAGAAAGTACGCGCATAAGATTCCGTTTGTGGTTAAGATCAATCATAATGAGCTGCTCACCTATCCTAATAAGTTTGACCAGATCATGTTTGGGTCTGTAGAGGAGGCCTGGAACCTGGGTGCGGCGGCGGTGGGCGCTACCATCTACTTCGGGTCTGAGGAGTCCAGTAGACAGATTATTGAGGTAGCCGAGGCCTTTGAGCAGGCGCACCAACTGGGCATGGCCACCATTCTCTGGTGCTACGCCCGCAACAACGCCTTCAAGAAAGACGGTACAGATTACCACGTCTCTGCAGATATTACGGGCCAGGCCAACCATCTGGGCGTCACCCTCCAGGCAGACATCATCAAGCAGAAGCTACCAGAAAACAACGGCGGGTTTATGGCCATCAACTTTGCCAAGAGCCACGCCAAAATGTACTCAGACCTCACCACAGACCATCCCATTGACCTGGCGCGCTACCAGGTGGCCAACTGCTACATGGGTCGGGCGGGTTTGATCAACTCGGGTGGCGAGTCTAAAGGCGAATCTGACCTGGCAGACGCGGTGCGCACAGCCGTCATCAACAAGCGCGCCGGCGGCATGGGATTGATCTCGGGCAGAAAAGCGTTCCAGAAAGACATGAAAGCGGGCGTGGCCTTGTTGAATGCCATCCAAGACGTATATCTGGCACAGGACATCAGCATTGCCTAACGTTTAATCATTTACAAATAAAAGGTAGCGTGTATTCTATCGCATCAGAGTAGGGCGCTACCGTTTCTTTTTTATCTTTGCAAGCTTTAGAAATTCCAAGGGCATGTTAATTCATGCTCTTTTGAATATAGGCCCAAAGCTTCACTGTTGAAAAGAACCTTACAAATACACTATGTCTTGGTTTAGAAGAGTAGAAAAAGGCATCGTTACCCCAACGGAGCAAAAGAAGGAAACCCCAGACGGGTTGTGGCACAAGTGCCCTGAGTGCAAGGCGGTTGCCAGCAAGGCAGAGCATAGACAAAACCTCTATACCTGCCCTAAGTGTGACCACCATGACCGTGTCAACTCACAAGAGTATTTTGAGATCCTGTTTGATGACAACGCGTTCACAGAGCTGGATGAGAACATGAGCTCAGGAGACCCTTTGCACTTTGTGGACACCAAGCCGTATCCAGATCGCATCAAGGCCACCCAGCGCAAGACCAACCTAAAGGACGCCGTGCGCACCGCCCATGGCAAGGCCAACGGCCTGGACCTGGTAGTGGCCTGTATGGACTTCAACTTTATTGGGGGCTCCATGGGCTCTGTGGTAGGGGAGAAAATCTCCAGAGCCATAGACTACAGCCGCCAGCACAACATCCCGTTCATGATGATCTCCAAGTCTGGCGGCGCGCGTATGATGGAGGCTGGTTTCTCCCTCATGCAAATGGCCAAGACGTCTGCCAAGCTAGCCCTTCTGTCTGAAGCCAAGATCCCGTACATCTCTTTATTGACAGACCCAACCACCGGTGGTGTGACGGCCTCTTATGCCATGCTGGGCGACTTTAACATCTCTGAGCCGGGTGCGTTGATTGGCTTTGCCGGACCACGCGTGATCAAAGAGACAATTGGCAAGGACCTGCCCAAAGGCTTCCAAAGCGCTGAGTTTGTCCTGGAGCACGGCTTCCTTGATTTCATTGTGCACCGCAAGCAACTAAAAGACCGCGTGGCACAGCTTATTGCCATGTTGGCACCTGCAGACAAGGCGGTAAAGGAAAAATCTACCAAGAAATCTGCCTCTAAATAAGCTCATATTCAAATACAAAAGCACCGGGGCCCGTTTAATACCATTAGACGGGCCCCGGTGCTTTTGTATTTTACTAAATTTGGCACGATTATTACATTAGGTAATATAGTTTTGAGACTATACTGAACATTTTAACCGGAAATGAGTATGTATGTCCGATGCTAAAGACCTTAATAAATCTCTACATCATTCATTAAAAAGAAAAACACTATGAAACTCTTGAAAGGAACATTCACCGCCATGTTAGCAGGAAGCTTACTGTTTGCTTCTTGTAAGTCAAGCGAAACCGCTAGCACCACTGGTACTACGCAAAATAAAGGAATGAGCAAGACCGCTAAAGGCGGTATCATTGGTGCCGGTTCTGGTGCCGTAATTGGTGGTATCATTGGTAAGGCCACTGGTAACACGGCTCGTGGAGCCATCATTGGAGCCGCCGCAGGTGGAGCCACCGGTGCGATCATTGGTCGTAGAATGGACAAGCAGGCAGAGGAGTTGGAGCGTGAAATGAAAAACGCCCAGGTAGAACGTGTAGGCGAGGGTATCAAAGTAACTTTTG
This sequence comes from Nibribacter koreensis, assembly GCF_039541795.1. Lineage (NCBI taxonomy): Bacteria > Pseudomonadati > Bacteroidota > Cytophagia > Cytophagales > Hymenobacteraceae > Nibribacter > Nibribacter koreensis. Next base: position 443,292 of record NZ_BAABGX010000003.1, read on the forward strand.
ACGCTGGTCTGTTGTTTGCCACTAACTCTGCTGAGTTGCAGGCTTCTTCTAGAGCTGACATCGCTAAATTGGCTGAGACGCTTAAGAAATACCCAGGAACCAACGTATTGGTAGAAGGACACGCTGACAACACTGGTAACGACGCTATCAACCAACCGCTTTCTGAGCGCAGAGCGCAGGCCGTGGCCAACTATGCTACTTCTTTGGGCGTAGAGTCTAGCCGCATCCAGACGCGTGGTTATGGTTCAACCCAGCCAATCGCGGACAACTCTACGGCTGCTGGCCGTCAGCAGAACCGTCGTGTAGAGGTGGCCATCTTCGCTAGTGAAGAATTGAAGAAAGCCGCTGAGCGTGGTGAAGTGAAATACTAAGCACCCGTTGCTTTTAACAGCTAAGAAGGCTGGCCTGCAAAGGCCAGCCTTCTTTTTTTGCGCCCGGTACAATCCAACCTCTTGGGCAAGGACCCGTTTAAGCGGTAGTGACTAATTGTACAAAACTATGAAACTAAACATAAAGCCAGTTGGCATCCTCTTGTTGGCGCTTACCCTGGGCGCCTGTGAGAAAGTGAAGAATGAAGAAGCCCGCGCCGACCTGCCCCAGACTACGGTAGAAGACACCTTGGTCTTTACGCCAGACAGCGCAGACATTGACACCACGGGCGTGGCCTACACCGGTGATGACAGCACCTACAACAGGTATGCCTCTGAGTGGCCAGATGAGGACATGGCCTACACCCCCAGGTCAGAGAGAACCAGCAGCGGTTCCCAAACCGTTAGAACTACTGCTTCGGCCTCTGGCAACGCGGCAGGTGCCGCTACTGAGGTAGAAACAAGAACAAATACCAACACCAGCTCAACGGTGAAAACCGAAACGAAAACCCCCACGCCCGCAAGGCGTACCGTTTCTACGGTGTATCGTAAACCCACCAAGGCTGCTTTGCAACGGTCTTTGGCCAATGATGCCCGCCGGTCCAGCCAGATGAGTCTAGAGGAATTGCGCCGTTACTGGACTTCGCGCCAGTATTACTACAAGCGGGCTTCTAAAGAAGTGAAATACGTGGCCGGCAAGGTGAAAATCAACATCAACCAGGAAGAGACCAAGATTGAAACCCCGCTGGGCAAAGTGAAGATGGAGCCCGGCGACGTGAAAGTGAAGCCGAACTAATCTGTTAGAGAACAGAAAAGTAATTCCCGTTTTTGGGCTGTTTTGCAGAAAACAGCCCAAAAACGGGAATTACTTTTTAGCGGAGAACCTATTGGCTAAGAAGACGGTGCCCATGGTGAGCATGGCGCCAAACATGGCAATGGCAATGTCTTTCTGGGCATCCCAGATGTCGCCTTGCGTTCCCAGATAGGCCATGCCCTGCGCCGGGAAGAAGATATCGGCTACGGCCCACTCAATCAATTCATAGAAAGCGCCCAGGCTGATGGTGAGTTCAATGGGCAACAGCAAGGCAAACAGTAACCGCATGTTGGTGAGGCGTCTAAAGGCCTCATATAGGGGGTAGGCCAGCAAGAACCCAAACCCGAAGTGCACCAACCGGTCATAGTGGTTTCTGGCCAGGTCCAATTCGTCTTTCACCCAATACCCAAACGGGTTTTCTGAGTAGGTATACTGGCTGCCGTACACGTGCAGCATCATAAACAGAAACATGCAGGTGTAGCTGGCATCAGAAAACTTAAAGTGCTTGTAAAACGCCACCAGCAGGATGATGGCCGTGAACGTGAGCGTATTCTCCAGCCACCAGTTGTTTAAGTCTGGCGTGTTAAAGCCGGTGTAGGCCCAGTAGCCCAGAAAAATAAGTACATAGGCAATAAGTAATGGATTCTTCCTGAAATGCTGGCGCTCAGGGTCAAGGGCAAACGTAAAAGCCATACGGGATCTAATGAACAAAGCGCAAGATAGCGGTTCTGCCTAAGATTTAATCTAAAACCCTAGCCGCTGCTTGCGCTCTCTTCTTTCTAAAATTTTGATGGGGGAGGGGCCTTGTCTTGCAGATTCGTTTTTGGCTTGTTTTACAGGAAACAGGCCAAAAACGAAAGCTGTGTCAAAGACTCAGCTGCTTTTGTAGGGAGTCGCTGGTAATCATCATGTTGGGCTGATGGTACACCAGCGGGAAGGGATTGTCTTCAGGGTTTTGGGTAGGGTCGCAATGGTAGCCATACAGGTTATAGTCGCCTACCAGGGGTATCAGCTTTTTATAATAGGTGTGGGCCGTGTTCTGTTCATTGAACGTGATGTCATGGTAGATGCAGGTGGGGCGCGGCGGCAGGCTCCTGATGTGGGCGAACAAGGCTTCGGGCTGGCCCAAATCTCCTGAGAAGACCACGCGGTTGCCTTCGTCCTCAAAGATATAGGCATAGGACTGGTAGTTCTCGGCGTGCTGGCCAAAGGTGTCTACTGCGGTAATGCCCGGCATCTCAGACAAAGGGAGGAACTCGGCGTACTCTTCTGGCTTCTGCAGCTGCAACCGCAAGAACTCATACAGCTCACTCCTGAAGTCATCATCTGGGTATAAAATAATGGGCCGGCAGTTCTTGTTGAAGAAGTGGCAGTGCAACAGCACGTTGGCCAGGCTGCCGGTATGGTCATTGTGCAGGTGGGTGAGCAGGATATATTCTATGGTGCGCGTGAGCTGGTGCTGGCGCAGCGCCGGGTACACGGTAAAGCCGCAGTCCAGCAGAATGCTTTTCTCTTTGAAAGAGACCATGGCCGCCGAATTGCCGTAGTCGGTGTCAAAGGCTCCTCCGGTTCCTAAAAATCTGAATTTCATAGCGTTATGGATGTTGTGAGTCTGTCAGGTTTTGTACGTAAACTTTCCCTTGGGAGGCGCGTTTCAATGACAAACCTTTCTGATTGTATGTCGTCACTGGCCCACACCCTTTCGCCCAAAGACAAAGCCTGGCAGGTACACCTACGGTTAAACGACGTGTTTGGACTTCTGCCCACCTACCCCCGGCGGGACCCCATGCGCGAACTCATCTCTACCATGCTCTCGCATAGGACCACGCACGCCAATGAAGAAAAGGCCTATTCCCAGATGCTGGAGCGGTTCCCCACGTGGCAAGAGGTGATGGACGCCCCCGTAGAAGAACTGGCAGACGCGCTGTCTCCGGCCGAGTTCCCCGGCGCCAAGGCGGTGAACATCCAGAAGACCCTGCGCATCATTCAGCAGACGCATCCAGACTTTAACCTGGCTTTTCTGGAGCAGATGGATGTGGCGCCTGCCATGGACTGGCTCATGGCGCTGCCCGGCGTAGGCCTGAAGACGGCCACCTTGGTCTTGCTGTTCAACTTTCATAAGCCGGTGTTGCCCGTAGACACGCACGTGCACCGCATTAGTCAGCGGGTGGGTTTGATTGGCGCCAAAGTCACCCATGACAAAGCGCACGCCATCTTGTTAGAGATGTTTCCCCCAGACGCTCAGGTGCTGTATAACTTTCACCGGCACATGCTCAAGCACGGCCAAAAGGTCTGCACCTTCAGGAACCCCAGATGCGGGTCTTGTGACCTGCAGAACCTGTGTAACTATTATGAAGAAGTGCGCAGCAAGGGCATTGACGTGTAAAACCGTTTTTGGGCTGTTTTCTTAAAAATAAGCTGAAAATGGTTATGATTGTTGGCGATACTAAAGCTGTTATTAAACGCAATTCTCCCCTTGAGGGGAGCGTAGAGGGGTGTTTACACAAGTTGAGCATACCTCTCGCCGTCGTTGGTGTTATCACCAACAACCATGACTGCTGTCCAAGCCGCTACCTCCCAATTCCTCTTACTAAGCTTTTCCTTCAATTACTTTCTGCCCGGGTTTGTCACTTTTCTCCTTGATGAGAAAAGTAACCAAAAGAATCAAGAGCCCCCGAACTCGCTGACCGCTCAGACAGGGCGGGGGCTCAGAGAGGTGCACCTGGCTGGCGTGATTCGTTTCATGGTGAACTTACGCCAATGCCATATGAGAAGTCACTGCTATCTCCCTCGGGCAAAGAGACTTAAATTGACCAGTCTCTTTTCCCTCGGTCAAGGGCTGGCGGACTGCTGTTGGAGCGGTTGCAATGTTTACATGCGCTGGCGCGGGGGGTGGAGATTTGGAATGATTCATTTTTGCCTGTTTTCTGGGAAGCGGGCTGAAAACGGAACAGCGCAGTCCCTTCTCCCTGAGGGAGAAGGTTAGGATGAGGGGGTTGGCGTTGCAGAACCTTTTTTGCAGAAGTTGTAAAGACAACGGATTGCCTTGTCTCTCCCTCATTCCAGATAAAACTCTTCTCCACTGAGAGCGTTTTCGGCAACGGCCGGTTTTGGGCTGTTTTGTGAAAAAGAGGCCAAAAACGGAGTTTGCTTGCATTTTAAAACATAAAGCCCCATTTAGAGGTTGCACGCGTAAAATCACTGTATTTGCCATTATCTGCCATGAGACCCTTCTTCGTCCTGTTTTCGTTTGTCTTTATCTTGAATTTTTATCAGGCGCAAGCCCAAAGCGTGGGAAGGATTACGGGCGTAGTGCGGGACAGGAATACGCAGGAACCCATCATCGGTGCCACGGTAAGTTTAGAGGGAACCACCCTAGGTGTCTCCACCGATGCCCAGGGCCGTTACAGACTGGAAAGCGTGCCCACGGGCAGTTACAACCTCAAGGCCACCTATTTAGGCTATGAACCCATTACGCGTTATAATGTGCCAGTGACTTCGGGCAACGCCTTGACGCTTAACTTAGACCTGGCTCCCAGCCAGACCCAATTGCAAGCGGTAGAAATAGCCATGGACCGGTCCATTAGGGTGGCTATGGCAGAGACGCCATTATCCGTGCAGAGTTTGAGCAGTGAAGAGATTAAGAGCAACCCGGGTGGGAATTTCGATATATCCAGGGTGATACAGACTTTGCCAGGAGTGGCCGGAGCGGGGAGCACGGGCGCCGGTTTCAGAAATGACATTGTGATCAGGGGCGGCGGACCCGGTGAGAACGTCTTTTTTCTAGATGGCATTGAGATACCGGTCATCAACCACTTTTCTACGCAGGGGAGTAGCGGCGGTCCGCAGGGCATCTTGAACGTGTCCTTTATTGAGGACGTGACCCTGAGCACCAGCGCCTTTGACGCCAGGTATGACAACGCCCTATCCAGCGTGTTCCAGTTTAAACAACGCGACGGCAACCCAGACCGCCTGCAAGGCAACGTGCGCCTAAGCGCGACGGAGCTGGCGGGTACCCTAGAAGGTCCGCTGGCGCCTAGGACTACTTTTTTGGCATCGGCCAGACGGTCTTATTTGCAGTTGCTGTTCAAGGCCATTGACTTACCCATCCGGCCCAACTATTGGGATTTTCAGTACAAGGTCACGCATCAGTTGAACGCCAAAACCACCATCACGGCATTGGGCATTGGCGCTATTGACGAGTTCAGTTTTGCCGTGCCTAAAAAATCATCGCCTGAGAATGAGTACATCATCAGGTCTAACCCGCTCATTAATCAATGGAATTACACGACAGGGATTAGCTTGAAGCGCTCTTTAGAGAACGGCTTTGTGCAGGTGTCTTTGAGCAGGAACGTCTTTGAAAACGACTTAGACCGTTTTGAGGACGCACAGTACGGCGATGAATCCAGAAGAGTGCTCAAGGCGCGGTCCCAGGAAAGAGAGAATAAGCTGAGACTAGACGTGAACCAGTTTGTGGGTGGCTGGAAGTTCTCCTACGGCGCTATTGGGCAGTACGTGGGCTATGACAACAACTTCTTCAGCCAGCTACGGCAGGAGGTGCGAGACCAAAACGGAAACGTAGTGCAGCCAAGGGTAGTCCTGGATTTTGACACCAATTTAAATTTCTTCCGCTACGGCCTGTATGGGCAAACGTCCAAGAGCTTTCTGCAAGATAAACTGAGCCTTTCTTTGGGCCTGCGCACGGATATGAACTCGTTCACTACGGATGGCAACAACCCGCTGGAAACGCTGTCGCCCCGCTTGTCTGCGTCTTACTCTTTAACGGAGCGCTGGAAACTGAATGGTTCTGTGGGTACTTATTACCGTCTACCCATCTACACAGTGCTGGGCTATAAAGATGCCTCTGGCGCGTACGTGAACCAAGATAGTGACTACATCCAATCTACGCATTACGTGGCAGGAGTGGAGTTTTTGCCTACCATTGCCAACCGCCTCACCGTGGAGGGCTTTTACAAGCGCTACGGTAACTACCCGGTTTCTTTGCGCGATGGCGTTTCTCTGGCCAACCAAGGCATTGAGTTTGGCGCGATTGGCAACGAGGCCGTAGCTAGCGTGGGCAAAGGACGCGCATATGGCGCCGAGTTTTTCTTCCAGCAGAAGCTAACGCGGGGTTTGTACGGCTCTGTTTCGTATACGCTGGTGCGCAGTGAGTTCACGGGCCTGGACAACGAAAACTACATCGCCTCGGCGTGGGACAACCGTCACCTAGTATCCGCGTTGCTGGGCTGGCAGTTTGGCAAGAACTGGGAACTGGGCGGCAAGTACCGTTTTGCCGGCGGCTCGCCCTACACGCCGTTTGACTTGGAAGCCTCGCAACAAAACTACGCTTCCCTAGGCACCGGCCTGCTGGACTATGACCGCCTGAACACGCAGCGCCTGCGCTCGTTCCAACAGTTGGACGTGCGCCTGGACAAAAAGTGGAACTACAAACGCACTACCTTGTCTGTGTACATAGACATCCAAAACATCTTCCGGTTCAAAGGCCCATCTTTACCGCAATACACCTTCCAGCGCAACGCAGACAACACCGGCTTTGCCACCACAGACGGACAGAGCTTACAAGCCAACGGCTCCAATGCCATTCCCTTGATTCTGGATGAGGATGACGTGACGTTCTTGCCTAGCTTCGGGTTTGTGTTTGAGTTTTAAACCTCACCCCAATCCCTCTCCCGTGAAGAGGGGCTTTTTTGTAATGCGTTTTTGGGCTGGTTTTGGGTAATGAGCCCAAAAACGGGATAGTTACTAGTAGGAGCCTTCACAACCGAGGGTTTTTAATCGATTGATATTTTTTTCTGATATTTTTATCCACTAGTGTAAACACCCCCCTTCGCCCCCCTCAAGGGGGGAGTCTGAGCTTAGTATCAGCCTTTGCTACCCGCACCCTGATCCAGTCTTTCCGTCGAGTCGCCTAAGCAGGTTGCCGCCTCTGACTTATCAGCAGTTACTACAGAGCAGGAACCGGTCAAATACCCCATGAAGCAGCCACGCAGAAGAGGCAAGCTGGTACAGCGCGAGGCGGGAAGACGGGGCCCCGCGGCCGCGAGCGCTTGGCAGTAGAAATGAAACAAAGCAGCATAAGGGCACCGGATGAAGCGGCCTTGCTCAAGATTAGCTAACTGCGTGCACGGCAGATGGGAATGGAAAGTAAAAGCGGTTGGTAGGAGCACCAACAACCCAGGAAATCGGATAAAATAGGTCATCCCCTTACCCCTTTCAAAGGGGGACAAAGAAGATTAAACCTCAGTCTGGGTTGTTTGTGAGAATACGCAATAAAAGCGAAAACCAATGCAAGTCTGAAGACTTATCCCGAGTCTGAAGACTCGAATCATCCCATGTCACGAGTCTGAAGACTCTTGCCAGAATTCTGGCAATAAACAATCAACCATCAAACCCGTTTTCCACCTCTTTTCCAGAAAACAACCCAAAAAGAGAGCAACAACAAAAACGACACTCACCGCTTATCTCCTTTAATCCGTATGCAATGCGTACCTTGCACAAGCCAAGGCATCAGTAGAACCAACTTAAATGCGCTTAATCCATCATCCCGTTCTGGCCAATTACTACGTGACGTACCGGTGCAACGCCAAGTGCTCCTTCTGTGACATTTGGGAAAAACCCTCGCCGTACATTGAACTGGAGGACGTGAAGCAGAACCTGCGGGACCTGCGCCGGCTGGGCGTGAACGTGGTGGACTTTACCGGCGGTGAGCCCTTGTTGCATCGGCAGATAGACCAGTTTTTGGGCACGGCCCAGGAGATGGGTTTTATTACCACCCTCACCACCAACGGCATGCTCTACCCCAAATGGGCCGAGCGCCTGAAAGGCAAGGTGGACATGCTGCACTTCTCCCTGGACTCCGCAGACAAAACCGAACACGACACCGGAAGAGGCGTGGCTTGTTTTGATTTCGTGCTAGAGTCTATCCAAATTGCCAAACGCCTGGGCGAACGGCCAGATATTCTGTTCACGGTCTTCAAACATAACCTGGACCAGATGGAGCGGGTGTACAATGAGATTTGCCTGCCCAATAAATTGATGTTGCTCTTGAACCCGGCCTTTGAATACAACCAAGTAGAAACCGGCGACCAACTTTCCGAGGAGGAGCTGGATTACCTGGTCAAGTTCAGCAAGCAGAAATGGGTGTACCTGAACGAAGCTTTCGTCAAGTTGCGCAAAGACGGCGGCAACCATGTGGACAAACCGGTTTGCAAAGCGGCCAGCACTACTTTGGTGATTTCGCCGGAGAATGAACTAGTCTTGCCGTGTTACCATCTGGGTGCGAAAACCTTTCCCATCCAAGGGCAGCTGTATGACCTGTACAAGTCCCAAGAGGTAAAGGAACTGATTGCCTTGGAAGGCCGACTGCCCGCCTGCGAAGGCTGTACCATCAACTGCTACATGCAACCCAGCTTTGCCGTGGAGCTGAACAGCTACTGGTGGAAGGCCCTGCCCAGCACCCTCAAGTACAACCTCCGCAAGGGCACCTGGAAGAAAATGCTGTCTTAGCACGGGCCATTAAATACGCATAGGCACAGAGGTTGAACTACCAACTAGTAAGTATTTAACGGTATCTGTTTTGCCATAGGGGATAAGTTTCCTTTCTTTGTCTATCTCATATAAGGTCAACCGTTTTGGCGGCATCTGGCTTTGTATTCCTTGCTTTTCTTTCAAGCAACTCCTTTTTCGTTTTTGCCCTGTTTTCTGGAAAATAACCCAGAAACGTGCAATCTGCTCGTTAAAATCTTTCCAACCAGGCAAGGACAGGCTGTGCTGTGGCCTTCCTGCAAAAAGATGTGTAAGAAATCCAGGCTTTGCGCTACTAATGAACGAGCCGTTCATTTTTGGTTTTTGAAGGGATGGCACTACGGTTGGTTTGGAGAGAAAGAATTGCCCTAAAAGATAGTACCCTTTACTTTGGCACGCTTATATGACCCAGCATTACATGCGCTTCCCCTATTTAGCTTCCCTCATTGCCTGCTTGTTAGCTTTTCTTCCGCTGCTGGCAACCGCCCAAACCACGCCAGACTCCCTGATCACAGCGCGTTATGACCAGGCGCCGCTGCAGACTATCCTAAACGACCTGGAGAAGAAATCACCGGTGCGGTTTTATTACCAGAGCCAATGGCTGTCAGACATAAAGGTAACGGCTAGTTTTGACCGTACGCCTCTGCCAGAGGTGCTGCGCAAATCTTTAGAAGGTACTACGCTGGAGTTCATCCAATACCATCCATACGCCGTTGTCATCAAGCCTGCTGGGTTTGTGCAGCCGGTCTTGGCCACCAAAGACAGCCAGGGAAGACCCTTGAACAGGGTGCAGATTGGAAGTCCGCAGAACGCCTCCAGGGCCGCCAAGGTCACGTTGCGGGGCCGCTTAGTAAACGCTAAAACCAACGAAGGCGTGGCCGGAGCCACCGTGGCTGTGGAGGCCATGAAAGCCGGTGCCATGTCTGATGCTGAGGGGAATTATGAGATCAGTCTGCCGGTAGGAGAGCACTTGGTGTCTTACCGCGTGGTAGGCTTAATGTCTGAAGAGCGCATTGTGGCCCTGTACAACTCTGGCAAAGTAGACGTAACCCTGTATGAAAACGCCGTGGCCTTGCGCGAGGTACAAATCAACTCAGAGCGCCTCACCGACCAGAACGTGAACAGCATTGAGATGGGCGTGAACAAACTGGACATGGGCGTGGTGCGCAAGATGCCTTCCTTCATGGGCGAGGCAGACGTGGTGAAGGCCGTGATGTTGTTGCCGGGCGTGAGCTCCGTAGGTGAAGGCTCTGGCGGCTTTAACGTGCGTGGCGGAAGTACAGACCAGAACCTGGTCTTGATGGGCGGCGTGCCCGTGTATAATCCCAGCCACTTGTTCGGGTTCTTCTCGGTGTTCAACCCAGACGCGGTGCAGGACGTGACCTTGTACAGAGGTGGTATTCCTGCGCAGTTTGGCGGTAGGCTATCCTCCGTGTTAGATGTAAAACAGAAAGAAGGCAACAAGAATAAACTTACCGGCAAAGGTGCTTTAGGCCCTGTAACCAGCAGATTGGTGCTGGAAGGACCTTTAGGCGCTGATAAGAAGACCACGTTTTTAGTAGCCGGCCGCGTGTCTTACCTGGACTGGTTTTTAAAGCGTCTCAAAGACGAGGAGCTGCGCCGTAGCAGCGCCTCTTTCTATGACATCACCGCGCAGGTAAACCACCAGTTCGGGGAGAAGGACAAGCTAGCCATTGGCGGGTATTTCAGTAAGGATGCCTTCGGGTTTACCGAGGACAGTTTGTACAACTGGCAGAACATTGGCGCGTCCATCAAGCACACGCATACCTTTAGTGAGAAACTGGTAGGCACTTTGAGTGGCGTGGTGAGCAAATACAGTTTTGAGTCTAAAGATGAGTTAGAAGCAAGGGCATCGTCCTTTAAAAACGGCATCTGGTCTGTTGAAGTAAAACCAGAGTTGACCTATTACGCCGGCAGGCATGTGATTACGGCTGGTTTTCAGGGGACGCGCTATGAGTTTCAGCCGGGCATATTGACGGCTACCTCAGAGGAGTCTTCCGTGAATGGGTCGGCGTTGCCGTACCAGCAGTCCCTGGAAGGGGCCGTGTACCTGAGCGATGAATTCACCATCACCCCGCGGTTAAGTTTGATAGCAGGTCTACGGTTCTCTACGTTCTGGAACGTGGGCCCCGGCCAGGTGTACGTGTACGCCCCCGGTGAACCCAAAAGAATCAGAACCATCACAGACACCTTGCACTATGAGGCAGGCCAGACCATTGCCAAGTATTCGGGCCCTGAGCCACGGGTGTCTTTAAAGTTCAACATCACGGAGAACAGCTCTATTAAAGCCGGTTATCAGCGCATGCGCCAATACATTCATTTGGTGTCTAGCACGGTGGGCATCTCGCCTATTGACTTCTGGCAGACCAGCAACACCTATATTAAACCACAGGTGGGTGACCAGTACTCTTTGGGCTACTTCCATAATCTGCTGGACAACGCCCTAGAATTCTCTGTGGAAGGCTACTACAAGGACATCCAGAACATGCTGGACTACAAAGAAGGCGCTGATCTGTGGCTGAACCCGGCCGTAGAGGCAGATTTGTTGGCGGGTAAAGGCAGAACCTATGGCGCCGAGGTCTTGCTGTCTAAAAAAAGTGGCAAGGTGACCGGCTGGACCAGTTATACCTATGCCCGTTCCTTGATTCAAGTGGCCTCAGACAATCCAGAAGAAGAAATTAACCGGGGCGAGTGGTACTCCAGCAACCATGACAAGCCGCACACCTTTAACCTGGTGACGGCCTGGCAGATGAACCGCAGGGTGGCATTGACTTCTAATTTTACCTATAGCACCGGCCGCCCTACAACCGCGCCCATTGGGCATTACCTCAATGAGGGCAGAATCATCCCTATTTATGGCCCTCGCAACCAGGCTCGCATTCCAGACTACCACCGCCTGGATTTGTCCTTGACCATTGAGACCAACCACAAGAAAGACAAAAAGTGGGAAGGCCGCTGGAACCTGTCTGTGAACAACGTGTACGGCCGCAAGAATGCTTATTCAGTCTTCTATAAACATGAGCGGTATTCTGTACCTAAGCCGTACAAACTGTCTGTGGTGGGTATTCCGTTGCCTTCCATCTCTTATGAATTCAAGTTTTAACATTAGCATGACACAGAAAATGAAATCATTGTGCCGTTGGTTTTTGCTGGCCTTGCCTTTGTTGCTGGCCGGTTGCGTGGAGCCGGTAGACTTAAAGATGCCAGATGATGAGAAGGTCATGACCATCTCTGGCATGATCACCACAGACCCGGGGCCTTACTACGTGTATGTGAACATGAGTTCACCGTACGGGGGCAACCTGTCTATTGTTGACCCTGCGGTGCATGACGCCGTGGTGAGAATAGAAGATGAGACAGGAAAGGTAGAGCAACTGGCGCAGTACCAGCGTGGCGTGTACAGAAGCAGGGCAGATGCGTTGGGTGTGAAAGGCCGCGTGGGGGGTACCTATACGCTGACGGTGCGCCTGAAAGATGGCCGCATCTATCAATCCAAGGCAGAGACCATGCCCGCCGTGCCCGCCATTGATGATGTGAAAAGCACTTATGTGCAGCGCACCATTTTAAAAGGTGAGAATGAGCTGCCAGACAATCGGTTTGAATTGACTTTGCAGATGAAAGACCCAGCGGGCGAACGCAACTTCTACCGTTGGGATTGGACCGGAGTGTATGAAGTGGCTACCCAGCCCTGGGAGTACACAGAAAAAGACCTGAGAACCGGCAGATTGGTGTCAAGGCCTAAATCTTGCTGCACTACCTGCTGGGTGAAGGACTCCATCAATCCCATCTCTGTGGTAGATGACCGTCTGTTCAACGGCAATCTGGTAACGGGACAGCAGGTGGCCACCATTCCGGTAAACGCCCAGACGCTCAGCATCAGGTACCGGGTAGAAGTACGGCAGTATTCCTTGTCAGAGACGGCATACGATTACTGGCGCGTCATGGCCATGCAGACGTCTAAGACCGGTTCTGTTCTGGATCCGCCGCCGGCCAATGCCAAGGGCAACCTGTACAACGTCAATGACCCCAACGAAATGGTGATTGGGTATTTTGGCGCCTCTGCCATTAGTAGGAAGATCATCAACCTAAGCCGCACCGATGTGCCCAATCCGCCGCCTTTGTTTGACTATGATGATGATTGCAGAGTCATCAACAACAGCACCACCCTTAGACCATCTTTCTGGTAATTACTTCTACATTCAAGTTCTCCATGAACCGTTTCCCCTTTAAAAAATTACCCCAGGTAAGTGTGGCGCTGTTGCTATTGCCTATGCTGGCGTTTACTCCCTGGCCAAACCAGCAATGGGACCAGTGGCTACAGCCGTTGCAAGGCTGGACCATGCAAAACACGGCGTCTTCTCCGCTACAGGTGCATCTGTCTCAACCGTTCTATGCCAGCGGAGACACCGTGCGCTTTGCCGCATACGTCACCGCAGACGCACTTGCCCAGCCCGAAGGAGAAACCTCATTGGTGCAGGTAGAAGTGCGGGGACTAAAACCAGAGCACAGCCGCAGTTACCAGTTTGCCTTAAAGGAGGGAGTTGCCCAGGGAGCCATCCCGTTGGCAGACTCTTTGCCCGCCGGCGAATATGAGATGGTGACCTACGCCGCTAGTGCACCCAGAAACCAAACCAGTACCGTCTTGCGCATCTTAGGACCCGTGCAACTAGAAATGGCCGATGCCCAGACCTTAGGCCTCTCCACCTTGCAGGTGCAAGCCTACCCAGAGGGAGGAAGTCTTGTAGCCGGGGCTGAAGGGCTAGTAGCCGTGCAGGTTACCGGAAGTGCCTTTTTAGAGATGAATGGCAAAGTGCTGGACGGCGCCAACAAAACCGTGGCCACTTTTAAAACGGATGCCATGGGCAAAGCGCTGGTGAAACTAACGCCAGCCACGGCCCAGACCCACAAGGTGCAGGTGATAGATGCCCAAGGCAGAACCACCACCACCGTTATGCCTGTGATAGCCTCTGGCATTGCCTTGCAAGTAAATCCTGTCTCACCTACACAGGTGCGCGTACGGGTGCAGCCTAACCTTGAATGGACCAAAGTAGCCGGGTCAAAAGAAGTGCTGGTGTCTTTCATGACAGCGGGGGCACCAGTCCAATCTCAGAAGATCAGCCTGACTACCAATACCCCGCAAGAGATTACCTTTCAAAACAGCGCGTTGGGGCAAACTGGACAAGTAGTGGTACTAAACAGCGCCGGAAAAGTAGAAGCCAGCAGAACCCTTTACTTGCCAACCACTGCCTCCACTTTAGTCGCCCTGAAAACCGACCGCCAGCGCTACGGCAGACGCGAGAAAGTTACCGTTACCTTCACTGGTCCTGCCAGCGCTACTTTGTCCATGGCCGTGCAAAACCAGAACTACGCTTCTACACCCGAAGCCATGGAGTGGGAAATGCGCAAGCTACCCGTTTCCTTTAAGTTACAAGAACAAGTGACAGCACAAATGCCAGTGCCTACAGATACCGCACAAGAAACTATTGGCGCAAAAAGAGGAGTGGTGGTAGATGCTTCGGGTAAGCCCTTGCCCGGGGCCACTATCATGTTCATGGGCGAGGAAGAAGCCGGCACCATCATTCTCAATGCCCAGCAAGACGGCAGTTTTGTGCTAAGTGACCCCAACTTTACCGCCACCAGCCGGTTGATCTATGACGTGTTGCAGTTGGGTAAACGCGTAGACCGGGCCCGCGTGCAATGGCAGGCGGCAAGCGTACAGAAAGTGTCCAGATTCAAGGCGCCTTTAGTACATACGCATCAAGAGAAGCTGTATCTGCAACAAGCCGCCCAGCGCAAGTTATTGAGCAGGGCCTTTACGTCCTTACGTCCTGCCCCGGCCAACACCAGCAGTTTGCCCTCTCCTTTAGACCCAGAGAGCATAGGCGCGCCAGACAGAGCCTTTGACCTGACCAAGTACGTAGCCTTTAAAAACGTAGAGGAAGTCATCAAAGAAGTCCTGCCCATCACCAGCATCGTGAACACGCCCCAAGGCCGCGAGCCCAGAATCTTCTCTCTGGATTTGAACACCACCTTTAAAGAACATCCTTTGTTCATTGTAAACGGCTACCCTACGTTTAACACCCAATGGGTGCTGCAACTGCCCGGCGACCAGCTAGAGAAAATAGGATTGTATTACTCCACCGCCCGGCTAAGAAGAATAGGGCAGATGGCGCGCAACGGGGTTATCTCCATTACTACCCTTAACAAAGAGTTGCATCCAGACACTTTCAAGGATGACCGCACTTTCTCATGGGATGGTGTAGCACCCGTTCTGGCCTTTAAAGCCCCAGCCTATGAGGTCAGTGCGCAGGAGCGTGTCCCAGACTTTAGGTCTTTGATGTACTGGAGCCCTTCTGTAAAACTGGATGCCAAAGGACAGGCCACCGTCAGTTTCTATACATCAGATGACGTGGGGCCGTTTGTCATCACCGTAAAAGGCAGGAACGCCGCCGGGCAGTTAGTCAGCCAGACGCACACGTTTCACGTGGCTGCCGCTTTGTAATAAAAAAAGCCTGTCCTTCTGGAGAGGCTTTTTTTATTTTAGCTTTGTTAAAACTCATTTTGCCATGTCTGTTATCTTACCCGTTAAAGGAATCATGCCCACCTGGGGCGAAGCCTGTTTTATTGCCCCCAACGCCACCATTGTAGGCGACGTCCAGTTAGGCGACCAATGCACTGTCTGGTTCAACGCTGTGATTAGGGGAGACGTGCACCGCATAAGAATTGGTAACAAGACCAACATCCAGGACGGGGCCGTCATCCACTGCACCTACCAGAAAGCGCCCACTACCATTGGCAGCAACGTGAGCATAGGCCACAACGCGCTGGTGCACGGCTGTACGGTAGAGGATAACGTGCTCATTGGCATGGGTTCTATTGTCATGGACAACGCCGTGGTACAGCAGCACTGCATCATAGCCGCCGGGGCCGTGGTCCTGGAAAACACCATCTGCGAAAGCGGCCACATCTACGCCGGCGTTCCCGCCAAAAAAGTGAAAGCCCTAAGCCCAGACCAAATCGCCGCCATGGCCAAAACCGCCGATAATTATGTGCTGTACGCCAGCTGGTTTCAGGAAGGAGAGCAGAACTAGCTCACACCATAGAGATACCTTATCCTACCTAAATGAGAACGCTATTCGCCCTTCCTTTGCTACTTGTCTCCCTGGTCAGCTACAGCCAGAAAGTACCAGAAATGCAACCCGCGCTAGGTCATCTGGTGGAAAAGAGCACGGCGGGCGAGGCTGAGTTTATAAGAAAGCAGAGGACGTGTGAAGAGCTTTGGCGTAAAACTTCTTACCAAGGCGGGCATGAGAAACTGTCTGTCAATGAGAAGAAGGTGCTGGCCACCTGTGATGAAGAATTTGAAAGCTATTGGGACATTTTAGGAGTAGGCTGTAGCTGGTACTGCGGCGGCGGACAAGATACAACCACTGCTACCTCGGTCTTGAAGCCTGTGAATGGGACTAACTATTCAGCTTCTAATGCCCATGACTTAAGTTACAAGACGGCTTGGATAGAAGGAGCGGAAGGCTACGGCATAGGCGAAAAACTCACCTACCATTTTCCGGCAGATAATCCTAGAATCACCAAGGTCATAGTAGTAAATGGCTACGTAAAAAGTGATCAGGCCTGGAAAGATAATACCAGGGTTAAGAAGTTGATGATGTACTTGAACGGAAAACCCTTCAGAGTATTAAACCTCCAAGACACTAAAAAAAAACAGTCCTTCTCCTTTTCTCCGCTGGGGAATGATAACACGCAGGCCAAAAGCCTCTCAAAGAAACATACACCATGGACGCTTACCTTCGAGATTCTGGAGGTGTACCCCGGCGCCGAATACAAAGACACTGCCATCACAGAAATTTATTTTGACGGCATAGACGTCCATTAATAAACAGGGCATCAGTTGCCAGTGATCACCAGCCGTTTTTAGCTTATTTTCTAGAAAACAGCCCAAAAACGGATTTCTTACAGCGGCGTGCTCATGATCTCAGCCACCACAAAAGTGAGCACAGAGATGATAAAGCCAATCATGAAGAACATGTAAGAAAAGCGCAGCCTGCGGTACTTGCTTTCCAACACCAGGCCCAGGCTAAAGTTGTCTTTGATCAAACTGGTATACAAGTAGTCTGGGTCTTGCATCATGGTCTTGATGCCCTCCTCATAGTCCTCATAGCGCATGCTGTGGTAGTTGCCAAAGAATAGCAGATTCACCTTCTTGTCCAGAATGTCTTCACGGGAGAAAGTGGCTTTGCTGATTCTGGGCATGGTCACCAGAATAGCCGACACAATAGTCACCAGACAGGTAATCAAAAAGCAGATGGTAGGGATTAACAGGTTGGGCTCTGTGCCCAGCTTGCGCAACAACAAAGACACCACAATAGAGACAATGATGGAATTGATGGTGAGCAGAATGTGCGCCTTGTTGTCGGCCATGTCACTTAGGCGCATCTGGTTGGTGGCCGTAATGCGGAACATGGTTTCGGTGCCTCTTCTGGGGCGTTTCTCTTTTTTAGGGGAATCTAGTTCAGAAAACTTTTTGTCTGTTTTCTCTGCCATGGGTGTGCGTGGGAAGGTAGGGTATGTACGCCTGAGGTAATTTCACCAAGAAAATGGTGCGCCCAGCCGGTGGGGCGAAGCCTCAACGTATTCCTATACTTCATTTAGCGCGCGTAGTTGGGCTTATGGTTAAATTTTCTTTAAAAATCCTATATTCCACTGCTAACCCTGGTTTCTTACAAGCACAGACTATGCTAAGAAACGTGTTCTTGCAAGCGTTGCAAAGCCATAAAACACAAGGACACTGAGCAGGAAACCTGTATCTCGCCGGCCATTATTTTAGGCAGGACCTGGGCCAGCGGAATGGGCACTACTTCTACGCATTCGGTGATGTCCCATTCAGGAGCGCCGGTCAATTTTGCACCGTGGGCTATAAACAAATGTACCTGGCTGGTGTCTTTGGTGGGGTTGTCATACAGAATGCCAATTGGTGAGATGGCGTCTACGCTATAGCCGGTCTCTTCATAGAACTCCCGCGCGGCAGCCTCACTAGGGTCTTCCGTTTCTGCGTCAAACATGCCGCCGGGCAGCTCCAACAGGATCTTGCCGGCCGCGTGCTTGTACTGGCGCACAAAGATCACCTGGCCGTCTTCGGTTACCGGAAACACCAGGGCCCCCGCCGGACGCACGCTCACAAAGTAATCATCCAGAACAAGGCCGTTGGGTAGTTGCACCGTGTCCCGGCGCAGGTTGTACCAGCGGTGTTGGTAAGCGGTCTCAGAAGAAAGGATTTTCCAGGGTTGGGGCGTGGTCATTGGGGCGTATGTAAAACCGAAGTTATCCGTTTTTGGCCTGTTTTCACAGAAACAGGCCAAAAACGAACAGGCGTTACACGTACGCAAAAACCAGAAAACCGGCTGAGAGTAGAGGGGAAATCGTTTTCTCTTGAGGTGAAAAAAACTTGAAAAAATTTGGGGCTGGCGCCTAAATGAAAGCATTTTAACTGCCGCAGTGGAGAATAAGAAGATAATAAATCATGACTTTCTCAATCTTAAGTGTTCTACTATGGCTTAGAAATCTTAATAAGGCGAAGAATTGGCACGTTTTCTGGCAACTGCCTCTAAGGCCTTACTTTTGTAAAAGGCTAAGCAATGGGAGATGACAAGTTTTCCCTCCATTCCTTCGGCTACACTATATTGGGCTCTGTTAAGAGAATCACGTTTGATTTTCTGGACTTCCGCAAGAACAAGGCTGTCAATGACATCTCCTTCTGCATAGAGCCAGTCCGGTGGCCTGCAACTCACATCTCCCTCGCTTAACTTAAGTTGTTTGTTGTTGCCTAGCTCTACACACCTGCAAAAGCTGTTTGTTTTAAAACTGTCTATAAAGTCCGCCTTGCCCAATCCAGACTTTGATTGTCCACCGTTTTTGCAACTTAAAGCCGAGAGTAGAGAACAAAAGAGTAAGAACAAACAGAGGTTTTTCATTTCGTTTTAAGGTGTTGTTTAAGAGGGATACGTTTTAAATGAAATGCTTTTCAAGGGAAAATTCTACCTGGTTTTTAGAATTAGCTGGATACTAAAAATCCGTTTTCGGGCTGTTTTCTATAAAACGGCCCGAAAACGGATTTTAAAATAAAAGAGGCAGAAAGCAGACTTACAAAAGATCGTCGCGCTTGTCTTCGGTGACGGTGAGCAGGACAGACTCCAAGTTGCGTTCTGTCTTTTCTAGAATCTTGAACTCGTAGACGCCGTGCACCACGGTGTCGCCAATCTCGGGGATGCGGCCGTAAATCATGTTCAAGTAGCCGCCCACGGTTTCGTAGTCTTCGCCTTCTGGAAGCGGGTAAGGCAGGTCATCATTGGCGTCTTGGATGGAGACCGAGGTGTTGACCTTGTATTCAAAGTCGCCGGTCTTTTCAATGAGCGGAACCTCCTCATCGTACTCATCCTGGATTTCGCCTACCAGTTCTTCAATGATGTCCTCAATGGTCACAATGCCCGAGGTGCCGCCAAACTCATCTGACACCACGGCAATGTGCATGCGGTTGCGCTGGAAATCCTTGAGCAAGCGGCTGATTTTCTTGGTCTCTGGCACGTAGTAGGCGGGGCGCATGAGTTTCTCCAGACTCACCTGCTCGCCGGCGCGCAAAACCACCAACAGGTCCTTCACATAGAGAATGCCCACAATGTTGTCAATGGTGTCACGGTAGACGGGCATGCGGGTGTAGCCTTCGTTGAAGACCACGCTAAAGATTTCTTCTTCGGTAGATTCTAAGTCCAGAGCCACCAGTTTGGTGCGCGGCACCATGATTTGCTTGACCATGCGCTCATTGAACTCAAAAACGTTCTCCATGAGCTGTTGCTGGCTGTCGCCAATCTCACCGCTCTCAGCGGACTGTTCAAAGAGCAGGCGCAGTTCCTCGGCGGTGTGTACCTCAGAGCCGTGCATGGGCGTAATACCAACACGCTTTAAGATGAAGTTGGAGAAGCCGTTCAAGACCCAGATAAAAGGTAGCAATACGTAATAGACAATGCGCAACGGCACCGCCACGGCCAAGGTGGTAGATTCTGGACGCTGAATGGCCAGGGACTTAGGCGCCAACTCCCCAAACACAATGTGCAGGACCGTGATGACCGCAAAAGAAATAGGCAAGGCAATTTTGTGAGCCAAAACCGGATCTGGGTTAAAGCCCACGGCGCTCATGATGGCAATGACAATCTCAGAGACCACGCCTTCGCCAATCCAACCCAGGCCCAGCGAAGCCAGCGTAATGCCTAGTTGGGTAGCCGAAAGGTAGGCGTCCAGGTGCCCGATCATGTGGTGGGCAATTTTGGCCAGGTTGTTTCCGGCTTGGGCGCGTAGTTCTATCTGGGAGGCACGCACTTTCACTAGCGCAAATTCGGCGGCCACAAAGAAGCCGTTGAGCGCCACCAGAAACAAGGTCAAGAAGATATTTAGGATCATAGAGTATACCGGCTCTCCAGGTGTCAAGAGACCAGATTAGGTCAAATTTAACGGTTTATCAGCACTATCAAAGCGCAAATAACCGTTTGGTCTACGAGATTGGTCCCAGAAGGTAGCTCTTTTTGGTAAGTTTGAACAAAGGGCTTTCTGCTGAGTTGTACTTGTTTGTGGGGTATTTATAGTAATTTGCCTCTTTATTGAAGACCGTAAATTTTTAAAACGATATGGCAGTAAAACGCCTGTGCCTGTTCCTGTTTTCTTTGTTGCTTCTGGCGGCAACGGTGCAGGGACAAATTTTAAAACCGTCCAGCTGGAGCTATGACGTCTCCAGCACCGAAGTGAAGGTAGGCGAGGAGGTGGACCTCATCTTCAACGCGAAGATCATCCCGGACTGGTACCTCTACTCCTCAGACTTTGACCCGGACCTGGGACCGATGGTGACCACCTTCACGTTCCAGAAGCACCCGTCTTTTGCGCTGGTGGGCAAGGTGAAGCCCATGGGCCCAAAGAAAAAGTACGATGACACCTGGGGCGGCGAGTACACTTATTTTACCAAGACGGCGCAGTTTAGACAGCGCATTAAAGTCCTGCAACCCACTTTGGTGGTGAAAGGCAGTTATGAGTACCAGGTTTGCTCAGACGTGACCGGCCAGTGCATTCCCGGCGAAGCCGACTTTAACTTCACACAAATCACCGTTTTGCCGGGCACCGCACCTGCCAATACACCTACAACAACTCCTCAAACAACCACAGGCAACAACCAAACGCCTACTGCCACCAACACCGGCAAAGGAGCGCCTATCACCGGAATTGCCAATTCCACAACTCCTTCAACAAGTACAACCGCTGGCACGGCAGACACCGTCGTTCCTTTAGGTGCCGGACAAGCCACAACAGCTTTTGCCACAGACAGTGCGCAGGCGGGTACTTCTAATGCTTCGGCGGGTTCTACTTTCAAGACAACTGATGCCTCTGCCGGTGAGGAGCAGGAAACTACGCTGTTAGGTTTCTTTTTCTTGGCGTTCATGTTCGGCTTGTCGGCTTTGCTGACGCCCTGCGTATTCCCTATGATCCCGATGACGGTGAGCTTTTTCACCAACAGTAGTATCACGCGCAGTCAGGCTATCTTTAAGGCCCTGGTGTACGGCTTCTCCATCATCGCCATTTATACCTTGATTGGGGTGGTGTTTGCCCGCATTTTTGGCGCGTCAGAAATCAACTATTACCTGAGTACGCACTGGATCCCTAACGTGCTCTTCTTTATCGTGTTCCTGGTTTTTGGGATGTCCTTTCTGGGGATGTTTGAGATTACCCTGCCGCATTCCTTAGTCAATAAAATTGATGCTCAGGCTGACAAAGGCGGCTTGTATGGCGTCTTTTTCATGGCCTTTACACTGGCGGTGGTTTCCTTTTCCTGCACCGGCCCCATTGTGGGCACCGTCTTGATTGCCTCTGCCGGCGGTGAAATAATCAAACCCATTGTGGGGATGTTCGGCTTCTCGCTGGCCTTCGCCTTGCCGTTTACCTTGTTCGCCGTTTTCCCTAACCTGCTCAACAGCCTTCCTAAGTCTGGCGGCTGGCTGAACTCTGTGAAAGTGGTATTGGGTTTCCTGGAATTAGCTTTGGCGCTTAAGTTCTTGAGCATTGCAGACCAAGTGTACCATTGGGGCATTTTGGACCGCGAGGTGTATCTGGCACTTTGGATTGTGATCTTCGCGCTGATGGGGCTGTACCTGTTAGGCAAGCTCAAGTTCTCGCATGACTCAGACTTGCCGTATCTGGGCGTTCCGCGCCTAATGCTGGCCATCGTCACTTTTTCCTTTGTGGTGTATATGCTACCGGGCATGATTGGCGCTCCCTTAAAGGCCTTGTCTGGTTATCTTCCGCCGCAGGCCACGCATGATTTTGACTTGTCTGCCTTGCTTAGAAAAGACAACGGCGCGCAGAATGAGACCTGTGAGACGCCCAAATACGCCGATTTCCTGCATCTGCCTCATGGCTTAACCGGCTACTTTGACCTGGAGCAGGCCAAGCGTTGCGCCAAGGAACAAGGCAAACCCATCTTCATTGACTTCACCGGCCATGGTTGCGTGAACTGCCGCGAAATGGAAGCCAACGTCTGGTCTCACCCCGACGTTTTAAAACGCCTGCGCGAGAACTTTGTCATTGTGGCTCTGTATGTTGACGATAAAACGCCACTGCCCCAAAACGAATGGGTGACCAGCACCCACGATGGGAAGGTAAAAGACACCATGGGCAAGAAGAATGCTGACTACCAAATTACCAAGTTCAACGCCAACGCCCAGCCCTATTATATTCTCATGGATGAGAACGAGAACGTTCTGGTAAAGCCGGTGGCCTATGAAACAGACATCCAGAAATTCATCCAGTTCTTAGATGCCGGGGTGGCCGCTCACAAAGCCAAACAACAAGCGCAATAGATTTTTTATTAAGTGATTGATAGAGCCCCGGCAATACGCCGGGGCTTTTTCGTTTTTGGCCTATTTTCTGGAAAGCAGGTCAAAAATGGAGAATAGTATAAATAGGGGCAGATTCTCCCCTTGAGGGGAGCGCAGGGGGGTGTTTACATTTGCTAGGAGTACACTTTTATTTACTTCAATACACAACATATAGATTGTAGTCCTTTAAAAAATTAACTCTCCTGGAATAACACCCCTCTACGCTCCCCTCAAGGGGAGAATCTGCGTTGAAGGAGCATGTTTGGTATTAGAGGCCCGTTTTTGGCCTAATTCCTAGAAAACAGGCCAAAAACGCTATTTTTCATAATACGCATCTCTAAATTCCTGCTTCTGCCTCAGGTACTCTGGGTGGTCTTTGGCTTGGAACCAATATTCTTTGAAAATGGCGGCCGATTGGGCTTTCTCGTTGGTGAGGGCGTCTGCTTCTTGGGGTAGAATGTCATTGCCTTTGTGGGCGCTACCAGAGGAGTAGGGATAGGGCAGGTCTGCTGAATGGTCTTGGCCAGTGGCCTCGTACTTGCGGCCGCCTTTGTGATTGGCGTAGCGACGAGCGCGCGTAAAGCCCATTTGTAGGAACTTGCGGGCCATGTCGGCGCCTACAAAGTCATGTTGAGCCAGATACTTTTCAAATAATTCGTAAATTTTCTGGGCAGAGGTTTGGGCTACTTCGGGGTTCTTGAAACGCCAGTGCGGCAAAATCTCGCTTTTGTAGGGTTCCACCAGCAGAACGCCCTGTTCGCCCACGCCTACGCGGTAGAGTTCTGGATGCTCCCTGAAGTTGACTTTCTTAAAGTCTAGGTCGTAGTTAAAACCGTTTTTTGCCATACCTTGCCACTGTGAACGCAGACAGAAGCACCTAAATGGCGTTGGTCTGCGTATTCGTTTGTTTACACATACCTACTACTATGAAACGCGTTCATCTGTTTTCTAAGACCTTCTGCTCGCTGGCAATTCTGGCGGGAGTTCTACTGTTATCCAGCTGTGATACCACGCCCCGCGAGCGTAAGGAGATTGCCGCACGTGAGATTGACCAGCTAGACGATAAAGCCGCCGCTGCCGCTTCTAAAACCAAAGAAGAATTAAGAAAATCTAGAGAAGCCTTAGCCAAACAGCGCGAGGAGCGCAAACTGCGTGAAGCCCGCGGCACCACCACCGGCAAAAAAGCGCAGATGGAAAAAGAACTCTTGGGCGACTACCGCCTACTTTCCCAGACCACGCCAGAGAACCTGAAAGACGCATACATCTACTTCCTGCAGCAGGTGCGGGACCGCCGCGAAGTCTGGACCCTGGAAGACTGGGACTACGCCAATGCCATCTACAAGCAACTCAATGACCGCGAAAAGCAGCTGCATTATGATATCATCCTTCGGCACGCCACCAAAATCAAAGCCCTGCAGGCAGAATATTTGGCGTTGGAGAATAGCGCAGATTTAAAGGACTACCAGCGCATCAAGAAAGAGCAGCAGAAGCAGTAATTAATGTGCTAATTATTGAATGTGCTGATGTGCTATTTTCCTCTTTTGTCCTCCTGGAATGAGACCTCCCGAACTTGTTTCTAGTCTTTGGTGGTTAGAGGAAGAGGCTGTTGTTACAAGGAAGGCCCTGCTTCAAGTTTTCAACGTGGAGCTTTTATAGATGGCAAGTTTATAAACCTGCCTCACTAGTAACCACAAGTTGAAAACTTGCGGCAGGAGGCAATCTGTTTTTGCCCTAATTTCCAGAAAAGAGGCCGAAATCGAATTTTCGGCCTCTTTTTATTTGATGGATACAGAGTCTTTGGGCAGGTAGAACAGCTTCACTTTCTTTTCCTGGGCTATCAATGTAGCCGTCGGGAATTGAGGTAGAATGTCCTCTTCTCTAAGCGTCATCATGAGTTCTGGATGCTCCAGGACGCCGTTGTTGATGAGCAGGAAAACCGTGTCGGCTTGCTGGTCTTGAACAGTG
Organism: Nibribacter koreensis; assembly: GCF_039541795.1. NCBI lineage: Bacteria > Pseudomonadati > Bacteroidota > Cytophagia > Cytophagales > Hymenobacteraceae > Nibribacter > Nibribacter koreensis. The sequence continues at coordinate 467,930 of NZ_BAABGX010000003.1, forward strand.
TACTGCTCATACCGCTTGAAGGTATAGTTCTTGGGCACCTGGTAGCCATAGAAATACTCATAACCCCAGTGCATGGTGGAATCCATGAGCACCACATGCTTGCCTACAGGGTGGCGCAGGTGCTTGTCTATGATTCTCTTCTGCTCAAAGTAGTAAGAAACCGTGGGCTTGAGCATAAAGTACACCGGCCTAATGCTAGTTGCCAACGCCACGGCTCCCAGGCCTAGCCAAAATGGCACGGGCCGGTTATAGAGGAACAGCGCCAAAAAGAGAACCGCCAGCGGGGCGTACATCACCCATAAATCGCCACCGGCCAGCCAGGTGCTTATGCCAAACAGAACGGCCATGACTAGATAGGCATTTCTATGGTTCCACGCCTTTTCTAACGCTAGGCCTGCCGCCAGGCAGAAAGTAGGCAGCAAAGGATGAAACATGCGCGGGAGCAAGGGCATGGGCTTGTAAAAGTCTACCGTGGCCGTTCCAAACCAGATTGGAAAGAGCATGCACGCCATGGCCAACAACCAGAAACCGTGCGGCTCTCGCCAAGAGACGGGCCTGGCAAAACTTAGGAAGGAAAGCAAGGCAAACCCTACTGGAATAGCCAGGGCACAGCCAATGAAAAAGAGCAGCGGGCCATACGTAAGCCGCGGGAGCAACGTAGCCGCCCGGCTGCTGAGGTAGTCGTTACGGGTTTGGTCTGTGTTGGTGGCGGCAATGTCATCCAGGCGAAGGAGCGCATTACCCGTAAAAACCTTGTAGGCCACAAAATAGATGGTCAAAAGCACAAGCCCCGTCACCGCGGCGGTTACCCAGAAACGGATGTTTTGTTTTTGTCTAACCTGTAAGAAGAACAGCGCCAAGTAAAAAGGCACCGTGTAGACAATGGTCTCTTTGGTTAAAAAAGCCAACAGGTTCAAGCCCGCAAAGAGCACCCCCCAATAGATTTCCTGCTTAGGTGAAATGGCAAAGGGGGTTCTGAGCTTGTACAACACCAGCAGACAGGCCGTGGTAAAAAAGAGCAGGATGTTGTCTGGGTATAAGTAGTTGACCGTGTTGAGTTGGAAGTAATAGAGCCCCAGCAGGACCAAGGCCCAGCAGGTGGCTACCGGATGGTCTTTCTTAAAGCTGGCGTAGAGAAGGTACAATGTGCCCAAGGTGCAGAGCAAAGGCCAAAGGGTAGTAGTATAAACGTTATGGCCCCCAAGCCAATAAAAGAACGCCGTGGGCACAAACACCATGAACCGGTGCGAGAAGGAGTAATTGTCAAACTGGAACGTACCCTGCAACAGCTGCATGGCAAACATACTGTAGTCGTGGTCATCACCGAAGTAGAAGCCCTCATGCGCCAGAAAGAAATACGCCAGCGTGAAGCCAATGACCAGCACCAGCCAGAAGAGCGGTTTGGAGAAGAGTTGCCAGAGCGGTTGCAAAAACAGCGTCATACAGATTGGGAGCGGTTTGGGTAAAGTTATATAAATATAAACCGAGTTCTATAGCCTCATCCTTTGGCAAAAGTCTTTGAAAGCCCGACCTTTGCACTGGAGATACAAGGGAAGGGCCCTTCTACGTTAGAAGGGGAAGACGCAGCTGCATGACATGAGAACAACCTTACTTACTAAAGCTTTTTTATTGGTATTTCTGTGCTGTGCTACCACGGTGGCCCGTGCGCAGGACATGATTGAGACCCGCTTAGGGTATAATTACCTGGACAAGTTTGAGTTCTCTGATGAGTGGCAGTACCTTACCACAGATATGTATCTGCTCAATGCGGGGCAGTTCACTAAGGTCATCAATGAGCTGGAGCAAGGCACTACCAAAGCCCGCCGCCGCGACTACATCAACCTGGAGTCTCTCTTTATTTCGGCGCAGCTCAAGAACGCCAAGCTGTTTGGGCAGCAACCCATCGTGTACCCGCTGTTCAACTTCGCCATTGACAACTCCAAGAAAGAGTACACCACGCACATCTCTGACCATCTAGACGCCATCAGGATCATTGACAAACTGCCCTTGGCCGCAGATGAGCGCAACATTGACGCGGTGGTGGAGGCCAAGCTTTTTACCGCAGACAGCCGCGAACTGTTTTTCAACATCATTGCCAACCAACTCACCAACATTGGTAAACTAGCCACGCCGCAGGTGGCCATGCTGTCTTTGGTGGGCGAGTTTGGGAATTTGCTGCGCAACGCCGCCAAGCGCCAGGAATACAAGTTCAGCTCCACCATCAGGTTGTATGAGGGCCAGAATTTTGACACGCGTCTGCACTCGGTAAGGGTGTATGTGTTTGTGCCGTCCTTCGCCAAAGTGCCTGCGTTACGCACTGCCCGTCTAACCGAACTTCTGAGCAACAGCCCCCAAGGCTTTGAGAAGCAGAAGCTGGAGGCGGCCATGAACTTTAAGGACTATCCGGTGCTGGTGGTGGCCAACTACAAGTCGCTCTACAAGATGGACGCCTTGACGGGCAGCGAAATCTCGTCAGAGACCATTGAGCGCCGCCGCGTACGCATAGAGCAGGCCTACACCGCCGGCTTGGTGAATGATGACGCCTACAAGCAGGAGAAGTTCTTTGTGGAATATCTGCGCAACTTTGCAGACCTGAAGCAGAACCTCAACAGCTACCGTCTCAACTACAAGAACAACAGCCCCGAGGCCAACGCCAAGACGTTGTTTGCCGTCATACAAGACTACAAACGCCTGAAAACACTGGCCCGCCAGCGCGACAATGAGTTTGCCCGCAACAGCACCTATCAGCGCATCTTCAAAGGCGAGTACCAATCCATTTTAGCCTCTGCTGATGGCTATATGGAAACCGACCATAACCTCAAGAACGGTAAAGAGCTGGTGAACACCCTGCTGGAACTAGACCAGGAGCAGAGCAAACCCTTCACCGTGGCCCAGCGCGAATTTTACCTGAACAAGCTGTATTCTGTGGAGTTGCCTGGCCCTGAGTTTTTGGCCACCACCTTAGAAGGAGAAGCCTTCACGCGCCAAGTAAACAGGCTGGAGAGTGCGCAGTACAATGACCTTTTTGCCAAAGAGGTGAGCCGCTTGCGCGAGGCCACGCCTACAGAGGAGACCATAGCCCAGCGTAACGCCCTGCTAGAAAAATCCTCTACCACCAAATGCCGCACCTGCCGCGAAGACGTGAAACAGTCCGTACGCGTATTCAACCAACGTTTAGAGGAGAAGGAGCTGGAAAAAGAACGCGCCCGGCGCCTGGACTTAGGCCAGCAGATTGAACGCAACGTCATTGTCTGGCTTAAGCAAGACGCCTGCATGGAGAACGCCTTTAAAACCCAGTATCCTACAGACGTGTTGCCGGCGCACATTCAACGGCTTAGAGAAAAAAAGGAAGAGTTGAAGCGGGAGATTTACGAACTGGAGGGAATCCAAAAGACGCCGCCCGTTGACCCAAAGTCTGACCTCCTCAAAGAGCACAACCAACGCTTAGCAGGGAGATTGAAATTGCTGGAACAGGGCTACGCCGATATCTGCACTGCTGAGAAGAGCCTTTGTGGCTGTGAGTAGCAAGACCGTTTTTGGCTTGTTTTCTGGGAATCAGGCGAAAAACGAAGATTTCCTATGGAGCGGATTCTCCTCTTGATGATTACCCAACCGACGATTCTCCCCTTGAGGGAAGCGCAGAGGGCTGTTTACACCAGCTGGTCGAACTGCCAGCCGTTGTTGGTGTTCTCACCAACGACTCAAACTGCCATCCAATTCGCTCTGTCCCCCTTTGAAGGGGGTAGGGGGATGACAACTTTAGCTGGTAAATTCCATTTCAGCCTCTACCTCCCATTCCCATCTTTTCAACTTTTCACTTCACTTACTTCCTGCGTTTGTCACTTTTCTCCTTGATGAGAAAAGTAACCAAAAGAATCAAGAGCCCCCGAACTCGCTGACCGCTCAGACAGGGCGGGGGCTCAAAGTGGTGCACCGTGAGAAGTGATTCGTTTCATCGTGGGCTTACGCCATTGCCACATGACAGGCCACTGCTTCCTCCCTCGGGCAAAGAGACTTAAACTGACCAGTCTCTTTGCCCTCGGTCAAGGCCAGGCGGACTGCGGTGGGAGAAGTTGCAATGCGTTTTGCGCTGGCGCGGAGTTCATCGTAGAGACCAGGCACTGCCTTGTCTCTTGCGCATTGCTTTTCCTGCCTAACGCATCTGCCGCTACTCAAAAGACCTCGTAGCGTCCGGCAGGACTTGTGAGCGTCTGTGCCAAGAACCGTTTTTTGCCTAATTTCCAGAAAACAGGCAAAAAACGAAGAAGCCGCTCCTTGCACAGGAGCGGCTTCTTTCATTCTAAAATGGCTAGGCTAGCTTAGGCTAACTGGCCGTCTAGTTTCTGAGCCAACACGTTCTTAGGAACGGCGCCCACTTGCTTGTCTACTACCTGTCCGTTCTTGAAAACCAACAAAGTAGGGATGCTACGGATACCGAACTTGGCAGATGTCTGCGGGTTGGCGTCTACGTCAACTTTTCCAATGATTACGCGTCCTTCATAGTCGCCGGCCAGTTCCTCTACTACGGGTCCTACCATGCGGCAAGGTCCGCACCACTCTGCCCAGAAGTCTACCAGGACAGGTTTATCTGAATTGATGATCTCCTCAAAATTCGCGTCGGTGATCTCGATTGCTTTATTTCCCATGATTGTCTTTTTATAAATCGGTGTATGGTAAATGTCTCAGTTCAAATATAGAACCATTTCTTGTGTATCTATAAAAACGGCGTGATGTCTGCCAGTTTTACCAGTTTCCTGCAGGATACCGTTTTTGGCCTGTTTTCTGGAAATGAGGTCAAAAACGCCTTTCTATCTACTGATTCCTGTTCAAAAAGGTTGGATGATACGAATGGTAAGCGACTGACAGGATGGCATTGGATGTCTGCTTAGATATCTGTAGCGACTAGGTCTATGCCTAAAGATGAATGAATGCTTATAGCAATTGAAGGAAGATAGTGTTTCCTTTAAACGCAGACAGGCTGTAAAAAAAAACTTGGCTTTTCTAGTAGAAAGAGGTGGAAGCCAACTTTAAACCGGAAAAGCCAAGAACCCGAAGGTTTGATACAAAGGTAAGGAATTTGGCTGGATTGGCAAGTAGTCAGGAAGAGGCTTATCATTGAAAGTACTTAATCTGCTAGGATAATTTCTATTAATCCTTTGCCACCAGCATAGTCTCGCGCTGAACTGTAGATAAAATGTTCTGGTTCCTGCACCCATTCGGCGCGTACTGGGTTCTGGTGGATGTAATCAATTTTTTGTTGCAGAAATTCATTAGAGTGGATCTCTTTCGCTTCATTGCCGTCCTGCCAGAATTTGTAATGAATCACTTTGCTTTGCACGTTAGCCGGAAATTGAAACCTATAGAGCATCCATTCCTTTCGGCTTTCATTTTCCTGTTTGATGGCTTCTACAATACTTCGGCTGGTGAATTTCTTGAAGTCCCGTAGAATGTCAGACAAGTTAGCGCCTTCTTTAGCCGATGCAATCAGGTGCAGGTGGTTGCTCATCAACACCCAAGCATAAATCTCTAAACCTTTCTTTTCCTGACAGAACTTTAGTGATTCCAAAATGATGTGCCGATAAACAGGGCGTGTAAATACATCAATCCAATCAACCACCGTTAATGTTAGGAAGTATAGGTGACCCTCATGGATTTTGTTTTTAATGCCCATGCCAGAGGGTACGAAACCGCCACTTTAACTGTTGCTAGATAACAATTGGTGTTTAGTACCGCTGTCAGCAGTCAGCTGTTCGGGATTTGTCAATCCCGAACTACTCTGTTGGGGATCTCCAGATCCCCGTTGCGGGCCAATTGAGCAAACGCAGGCACGGGGATTGATAAATCCCCGACAGATAACTTCCGGATTTATAAATCCGGAAGAGCTAGAATAACAGCCTAAAAACGAAAAGCCCAGTTAATAAATCTCTCAACTGGGCCCTCCAATGTCACGCTATCCTATACGCGATAATCTAGATCAACTGACAAGTCGCTACCTCCAGATCCTTCACGTTCTGCAAGAAGACCTTCGGGTCAATGCGGTATTTGCGACTGAATAACTCTACGGCCAGTCTTTCACCTGGCTCCGTCAATACCAGCTCCAGTTTCTTCTGGCCGGGGCTGTTGACGGCGGCTTCTTCCAGGCGGTCAATGAGCATGGCGTTGATGTTGCGGATGTCAATGTCCATGCGCACGCCTTTGCTCATCTTCTCGGCTACGTCGCTCAATAGTTGCATGGAGAGCGGTTTCAGTTCCCACTGGTCTTCTGACTTGTAGCGCAGGGTGACTTTGGCCCGAATGAACAGGTACATACCCTCTTTCACATAAGGAGAGAACTTTACGAAGTCTTCGCCAAACAGGGCTAGGCCCATAGTGTTGTCGTAGTCCTCCAGGGAGAAGAGCAGGAAGGGATTTCCGTTCTTGCCGGTGCGCATGACCACGTTGCTGATGATGCCGGCCACGTTCACGTCTCGGCCTTTAAACTCTTCAATGCGGTCCAGGCTACAGGTGCAGTAAGAGTCAATCTCCAGCTTGAACTGGTCCAGCGGGTGGCCCGACAGGTAGAAACCGATTACCTCTTTCTCACGGCGGAGCATCTCGGTCAAAGACCAGGGCTGTACGTCTGGTACCTTTGGCAAGGGCATGTCTACGGCTCCGCCGCCCCCGAACAAGGATTGCTGAGCGGCGCTTTTCTCTGCCTGGTACTGGTTCCCGAAGCGGACGGCCTTCTCCAGCAGGTTAATGGTTTCGCCTGGAGGGGTTTCTATGTACTGGGCGCGGTGGTAGCGTTCAAATGAGTCAAACGCCCCGGCCTGGGCCAGGCTTTCAAAGGTCTTCTTGTTCACGGCGCGCAGGTTCACGCGCTTAGCAAAATCAAAGACATCGGTGTACGGGCCGGTTTTCTCGCGCTCCTCAATGATGGCTTCCACGGCGGCCTCGCCGGTGCCTTTCACGGCGCCCATCCCGAAACGGATTTGCCCCTGCTGGTTCACATTGAACTGGTGGATGGATTCGTTTACATCGGGCCCCAACACCTGAATCTGCTGTTTGCGCGCCTCCTCAATAAAGAACGTCACCTTCTTGATGTCGTTCATGTTGTGAGTGAGCACGGCGGCCATGTATTCTGCCGGATAATGTGCTTTTAAATACCCAGTTTGGTACGCGACCACGGAGTAGGCGGCGGAGTGCGAGCGGTTGAAGCCGTACTGCGCAAATTTCTCCATCACGTCAAATACCTCAGAGGCCTGCTTGGCAGGAATGTTATGAATCTCCTTCGCCCCGGCCACGAATTTCTCGCGCTCCTGGGCCATTTTCTTCATATCCTTCTTACCCATCGCCCGGCGAAGCAAATCGGCTCCACCCAATGAATAACCCGCCAACACCTGCGCCGTCTGCATAATCTGCTCCTGGTACACCATGATGCCGTAGGTGTTCTTCAGGAGCGGTTCCAGCAAAATGTGCGGGTATTCCACTTCCTCACGGCCCTGCTTCCGGTTAATGAAGTTCGGGATGAACTGCATCGGGCCCGGACGGTACAAGGCGTTCATGGCAATCAGGTCTTCAATGTTGGTCGGCTTGAGGTCCTTGAGGTACATGCGCATGCCCTCAGACTCAAACTGGAACGTCCCGATGGTGTCGCCCCGCTGGTAAAGGGCATAGGTTTTCTCATCGTCCAGCGGAATATTGTCAATGTCAATCTCTACGCCGTGGTTGCGTTTGATGAGCGCCATGGCGTCCTTCAGGATGGACAGGGTTTTCAGGCCCAAAAAGTCCATCTTCAGCATGCCCGCGCTTTCAATCACCTTGCCGTCAAACTGCGTCACTAAGAGGTCAGAGTCCTTGGACGTGGACACTGGAATGTAGTTGGTAATGTCATCTGGCGCGATAATCACCCCCGCCGCGTGAATACCGGTATTCCGCACCGAGCCTTCCAGCTTCTCAGCCAGTTTCAGAACTTTGGCGCGCAGGTCATTCCCGTCTCTGATGGAGGCAAGCTCCGGCGATTCTATAAACGCTTTGGCGAGCGTAGTACCCGGAACCTCAGGGACCATCTTGGCAAGTTCATTGGCCTCAGACAAAGGCAAGTCCATAGCACGGGCCACGTCTTTGATAGACGATTTGGCAGCCATGGTACCGAAGGTGATAATCTGGGCCACCTGCGTTTTGCCGTATTTGTCTACCACGTAGTCAATCACGCGCTGACGGTTCACGTCGTCAAAGTCAATATCAATATCGGGCATGGACACCCGTTCTGGGTTCAGGAAACGCTCAAACAACAGGGCGTACTTGATGGGGTCAATGTTGGTGATTCCCACGCAGTAGGCCACGGCAGAACCCGCCGCCGAACCCCGGCCCGGACCCACGGCCACGCCCATGCTTCGGCCTTTGTTGATGAAATCCTGCGTAATAAGGAAGTAGCCCGCAAACCCCATGGTCTCAATGATGCCCAGCTCATAGTTCAGGCGTTCCTCTACCTCGGCGGTAATCTCATGGTAACGTTTCTTGGCCCCTTCAAAGGTGAGGTGACGCAAAAACAAATCTGCCGTAGGGTGCTCCGGAGGCAACGGGAAGTTGGGCAACAGGATATCACGCTGAAGCTTGGGTGGCGTTATCTTGTCTACAATCTCATTGGTGTTGTCAACGGCAAACGGCACGTCCGCGAACAGTTGGTTCATCTCGGCCTGAGACTTAAAGAAGAACTGGTCATTCGGGAAACCGAAACGGTCCTGCGGACGCGGTTTCTGCTGTTCCTCCTCGATGCGGTACAGCATACGGCGCACGTTCTCGTCATGGCCGTAAGAGTTTCTGATGTTGGTCAGCGTGTCATAAATCACCTCGCCGCTACCCGACATCATCCTAAAATACTGGGTCTGGAAATCGCCCACTGGTACGCTTTCCTGCTCGCCGGTGTTCACGCACAGCAAAATGTCGTGCGCGTTCCAGTCGGTTTGTTCCACGTAGTGCGAGTCATTGGTGCAGATGACCTTGACGTTGTATTTGATGGCAAATTTGAGAAGCACCTGGTTTACGTCTTCCTGAGACAGGCCGGTGTTGTCAATGTTCATGAGACCGTGGCGCTGAATCTCAATGTAGTAATCATCACCGAACAGGTCCAGCCACCACTTGAGCAGTTTTTCCGCTTCTTCCTCGCCTTTCCACAAAATAGCCTGGGGCAGCTCGGCACCAATACAGCAGGAGGTGGCAATGAGGCCTTTGTGATATTTTACCAGCAGTTCCTTGTCAATGCGGGGCCATTTGCTGTAGAGGCCGTCAATGTAAGAATAGGAGCAGAGCTTGGCCAGGTTCTGGTAGCCTTCCTGGTCTTTGGCCAAGAGCAGCTGGTGGTGGCGCACGTCTTTTACCTCCTTGGTAAAGGTCTTCTGGTGCCGGTCATTCACCAGGTAGAACTCGCAGCCCACAATGGGTTTCACGTTGTACTTGTTGGCCTCGGCCACGAAGTTGAACGCCCCAAACATGTTGCCGTGGTCGGTCATGGCGACGGCTTTCATGCCATCGGCCTGGGCCTTTTTCATGAGCCCGCTAATGCTGGCGGCCCCGTCTAGCAACGAGTATTGGGTATGGGTATGGAGGTGGGAAAAATCTGGCACAGCTAAAAGAGTCTTGAGTTCTGAGTCTTGAGTCGCGAGTCTAGAAAGGACTCAAAGCGGACTACGAAGATACAAAGAAAACACCGGAAGCTTGGGTAAAAGTTGCTCTATGGGTGCATCGTTTTTGGCCTGTTTTCTGGAAAACAGGCCAAAAACGATGAGGCTAAAAATTAGTAGGAAATAAGCGGGAGAGAATAAGATTTGAGGAGGGAAATCGTTGGGGAAAGGGATGATTACCGGCGCGTGATGTACCTTTGTGTTTTACTCTTACATGTTATGGCTCTTTCGTTTTCCACCACCCTTGACCGCTTTAGGTCTATCGCTATTATAGAAGGTATCTCATTCTTGTTGTTATTAATCATCGCTATGCCCATGAAGTACATGATGGGTATTCCTGAGCCGGTGAAATACATGGGCTGGGCGCACGGCGTGTTGTTTGTGCTGTTTGTGGCCTTACTGCTTCAGGTTTGGATACAGTATAAATGGTCCTTCTGGAAAGTGACCTTGGCCTTCATCTCCTCGCTGATTCCGTTTGGGACGTTCTACCTGGACAAGAAGATTGCCCGCGACGAGGTGCAGTAATTCTTCTGCGCCTTTAATTTGAATGAAGCCGATTTTGGCCTGTTTTCTGGAAAACAGGCCAAAATCGGCTTCGCTGTTGTTATACAACTTGTGTACGGTTGTACGTGGGGATGAGGTATTCGTCCTTGTCGCCTAGCAGATGCACGCGCAAGCCTTTGGCGGTGAAAGGTTGGCCATTCTCAATGTCAAAGATGTTGGTCTCGGTCATGCCCATGCCGTCCACGATGGTAATGAGTCCGCTGCCCACCACCTCCACCTTGCCACCTTCGGTGACTAGGATGGCGGTGTCTTCTTCCAGCCCTATGCCGATGCACTCTGGGTTGGTGGCAATGGCCTGGGTCATGCGCACAATGCGGCCGCGGGTCAGGAAGTGCGTGTCAATGGCCACGTTCTTGATGAACTCCAGCCCAGTTGTCATGCGCACATCGCCTTTAATGTACCCACCATCCGACTCGCCCTCATAAATCATGGGGGTAGACATGGCCGCCGCCCCGGCGCTGGTGCCGGCAATGATGATATTTTCACGCATGTAGCGCTCCTTCAAGCGGTTCAAGATTTCAGTGCCGCCAAAGATGGCCGTGAGCCGAAGCTGGTCGCCGCCGGTGAACATGAAGCCGTCTCCTTTGTCAATCATTTCCAGAAACTCAGGCTTGTAGACATCGGCCCTGGTCCTTATGTCCATCACCAGCAGGTGGTGCACGCCCAGGTCTGTGAAGAGTTTGACGTAGTCCTGAGAAGAGGCATCTGGTTCATTAGAGGCGGTGGGAACGACCACTACGGTGGGGTTGTCTCCCCTGAGTTCCTGCACGAAGCGTTTAAGAATCTGCTCGCTTATAAAGTTGATGTTCTTGTCCTTGCCTTCGGCTTTGTCAGCGCCTTTGTTTTCCTTGCCTCCAATGGCCAGAATCTTTCCCTTGGGCAATGGGCCCCTGATAGGTTTAGGAGATGCTTTCGGTTTTTTAGACGATGTAGTCATGTTTGCATAATCTGGATGAATAGATACAAAACATTGGGATAAGCTATTTTTGAATTAGGTACACAGGCACCAAAGCAGGAAGCACGACTGCCTTTAACGCTGGGTTACTGGTTGGTGTCAATACGCGCGCCTTGGACTTGGGTTGAAAATCATCCATAAACTGTAGACCCAAGAGACTGGCTGGCGGGGTAAAGTATCCTGTTTTTCTCTATCCCTGGCAACGGCGGGCACGTACACCTTTCTGGCGAATCCCCGCTACTTAGATTATGGCAGACAGTATCTCTCCCGCCCAGCCGTCCAGACTGAGTGGAATGTTCAGGGCATTGCAGTACCGCAATTACCGCTTATTCTTTGCTGGACAAAGCATCTCCTTGATTGGCACCTGGATGCAGCAAGTAGCCATGAGCTGGCTGGTGTACCGCCTCACAGATTCTGTGTTTCTGCTGGGCATGGTCAGTTTTGCCAACCAGATTCCGTCGTTTGTGCTGGGGCCGTTTGCCGGCGTCATCTCTGACAGGTTCAACCGCCACCGGGTCTTGCTGGTCACGCAGTTTCTGTTGTTGCTCCAGGCCAGTGTTTTAGCTTATTTGGTGCTTACAGAGGCCATCACCATCACGCATATTCTGGTTCTGGGCGTTTTCTCTGGTGTTGTAAACGCTTTTGACATGAGTGCGCGGCAGTCCCTAGTCATTCAATTGGTAGACAAGCGCGAAGACGTGAGTAATGCCATTGCCCTCAACTCTTCCATGTTCAACATGGCGCGGTTGGTGGGGCCGTCGGTGGCCGGGGCGCTCATTGCCGCGGTGGGCGAGGGCGTCTGTTTTCTCATCAATGCGTTGAGTTATCTGGCGGTGTTAGGTTCCTTGTTTCTTTTGCGCTTGCCAACATTCATCAAATCAACGGAAAAGGAGAACGTATTCCAGTCCTTGGGCCAAGGGTTTAGTTACGCGTTTGGGTTTGCGCCCATCCGGACCATTCTGCTGTTGATTGCCTCTTTGAGTTTGTTCGGGATGCCGTTCAGTGTGTTGATGCCCGTGTTTGCCAGGGACGTATTGCACGGCGATGCCAGCACGTTGGGTATGCTCATGGGAGCCTCGGGCGTGGGGGCCTTGTGTGCCGCCCTGTACTTGGCCGCCCGAAAAACGGTAATAGGCTTGGGCAAAGTCATCGTAGGCGCGGCGGTGCTGTTTGGAGTGGGCTTGATCTCCTTTTCCTTCTCCCAGACGCTGGTCATCTCGCTGGTTTGCATCTTCTTCACAGGCCTGGGCATGATTTTGCAGATGGCCTCCAGCAACACGCTGTTGCAAACCATTGTGGATGATGACAAGCGCGGCCGGGTCATGAGTTTCTATTCCATGGCTTTTATGGGAATGGCACCCATTGGCAGTTTGCTAGCGGGCTGGGCCGCCGAAAAGTACGGCGTGCACTACACGCTCATGACCTGCGGCATCATTAGTCTCTTGACTATTCTGCCTTTCGCGCTCATGCTCCCTAAACTACGCCTCCTGGTACAGCCTATCTACCAACGCCTGGGTATCCTGCCAGAAATTGCCACCGGCCTCAGGTCTGCCACGCAATTAACCACACCGCCCCGGCAGGAGAAAGTGTAGCCCGTTTTTGGCATGTTTTCCAGAAAGTAGCCCGAAAACGAATCGGCCAGACATTTTGTAATGACTGGCCGATTCGTTGAAAAGAATTAGTATGCTTAGTTGGAAGCTGTCTTCGGTTTGATGGTCAGGTTTTCGCCTAGGCTCACGTTGAAATCTGCCTTGTTGTTCCATTCCATGATTTCTTTGATGGTCACGCCGTACTTGCGTGAAATCTGGTACATGGACTCACCGGCGGCTACTTTGTGGGTGATGGTGCCCGAGGCCGATTTTACAGGTGTGGTTGCCGGGGTGATGGCGGGAACTGGTTTGCTTTCTGGAATTGAAACTTCCTCCCCAGTAGGTCCCACTACTACCAACTTCTGCCCGATGGACACAGGACTGTTATCCGTCAAGTTGTTCCACTCAAGTAAATTCTGAATGGTGACGCCGTATTTGCGCGAGATGGAATAAAGGGTTTCACCGGCTACTACCAGGTGCTCCCGCGCGGCAGCTTTGGCCTCGCCCGCGGTCATGGCCGGGATGGCGGCTACGGCCTCAGCAGAAACGGGTCCTTTCAAGGAAAGCTCTTTGCCTACTGACAATGGTCCGCCGTTCAGGTGATTCCAAGCCTGCAGGTTCTCCATAGAGACATTGTACAGTTTGGAGATGGAATAGAGCGTCTCGCCTTTCTGTACCACATGTACTGAAGCATTGGAAACCGGAGCCGTTGGCTTGGCCGGCGTAGCCGAAGCAGCAGGTGTGGCAGTAGTAGAAGGAAGCAAGACTTCTCTCCCGTTTACCTCCGGCGATTTTACCTCTATAGGCCTCTCTGGTTTGTTGGCGCCGGTGCCCATTTGTTTGGTGGGGTACAGCACCGCGTTGGTGGTCACGGTGGTGGTGACAATGACGCTGTCCATGGTTGGCTTGGGGGCAGGCACGTTGCCCGGTACTTTAGCCGTCATGCCCACGGTGTCTTCTACCACCACAGAGATAGCACCAGCTTGCGGTTTTGCTGGCACAACTGAAGTGGTAGGCGTTTGTGTAGAAGCCACTATTGGCGCAACTTCTTCGTTTAAATGCCTGATTTCAATCGGAATATTGCTTGGTCTGGTCTGTTGTAACCAAAGGACGCGACCTACCAACAGGGCCTCGTTTCTCTTCATGCGGTTCTTGCGCAACAGGTTGCTGAGCTTGATGCCGTATTTCTGGGAGACGTCATGCATGGTTTCAGAGGTGCGGGCTACGTGGTATTCTGTGTCTGACTTGGTGCGCTTGGCTTGCAGATAATAGGTGCGGCCCGGCACAATCTCATCAAAGCTGCGCATGTCATTGTATTTCAGGAAACGGCGCGTAGACAGGTTCGCTTGTAAAGCCAGCACGTCTTTGGTGTCACCTACCTGGGCAATAATGGCTTTGAGGCCGTTGGTGTTAGTGAACTGCGCGCGGCGCTTAGCAACTTTGGCCTCCAGTTCTTCTTTAGACTCTCTGCCCGTGATGGACTCGGTCAGGTCTTTTAGTTTTTGTAATGGTCCGCTTCTGTGGTTGTCCTGTGCCAGCACACCCGTAGTTGATGTGCCATTGAACACCGGTACCATCACGTAGTAATCCTTGTCGGCGGGTACGGTAGAGGCTAGGAGCCATTTGTTGTACTGCTCCAATTGGCTGGCTTCCACTTGGGCGGCCATGGCAATCTCCATCAGGCTCTGGCCCGAGGAAACCTTCATGGGCTGAAGCGCCAAACTTGGCTTAGGGTTTCTGCCTACGGCGTTTTCATAGGCCACTTTGTGCGCCAGGAACGTGAGTAGGTAGCGGTTGGTCTGCGAGGTCACGTCCATTTCCTTCACTCCAATGTCTGAGGTCTTGGTAAGGGCTTTGGTGCCGGTCAGGCCTTGGTAGTAGGAGAGGAGCGTGTTAAACCAGTTCTTGTAATAGTTGTTACTGCGGTGCAGGTATTTAGCGGCGCCGCGGCTGGACTCAATGATGTGCTTGCGCTCATCCACTTGGGAGTTCACGCGCACGCCCAGTTCTGTAGCCGACGTCTCTTTGAACTGCCAGAAGCCTACGGCATTGGAGGTAGACACGGCATCTGACACCAGCCCGCTTTCCTGCAGGGCCAGGTATTTGAAATCCAGGGGCAGGTTTTCTTGTTTGAAGGCCTGCTCAATGTGCGGAAAATACGCGTCAGCCAGTTCTACCTTTTTCTGGAAATAGCCCGGGTGCTTGACCAAGCCATCCACAATCTTCTGAATCTCTACGCGTGCGTCTTCCTTGATGGTCAGGCGCATGTCTGTGAAATGAATGGTATAAGGGACAATGGGGTTTTGGGCTTGCGCCGCCAGCGTGAAAAGGCAAAGCAGAAGGAGAGGGAATAGTTTTCTCATCTTCATAAACTGGGTTAAGTACATGCGCATTGGGAAAATGAGCCTCTTGTGTTACTGGAATTACATATAGCTAAATTGCTATTTAGTAAACACTTGCAAGGCAGGCTCCGGCTACAAAGTAGGCGATTTTGGGAGGGGAAAGGAAAGAACCGGGCGGTAAAATTTTTCCACCCAGTTATCCACAACGGGAAAATTTACTTTTTGCGGGCCACCAAGATGCCGTCTCTAATAGGCAGCAACAGGTTCTCTACGCGCGGGTCCTGGTGCACCAACTGATTGAAATCCAGCACCATCTCAGTGTCCTTGTCCAGCTTTGGCCTAAACTTCTCTACCACCTTGCCGCTCCATAACACGTTGTCTGCCAAGATGAAACCGCCCGGCCGTACTTTGTCCAAGACCATCTCATAATACAGCGCGTTGCTTTTCTTGTCGGCGTCAATGAAGACCAGGTCCCAGGTTTCTTCCAGCGTGGGAATGACGTCTGCCGCCTGCCCGATGTGCACCTGAATCTTCTGGTCTAGGTCTGCTTCTGTTATGTAGCTACGCACCATTTCCTCCAGCTCATCATTCACGTCAATGGTGTGAAGAATACCATCTTCTGCTAGACCTTCGGCTAAACATAGGGCTGAGTAGCCAGTATAGGTGCCAATCTCCAGAATCCGTCTAGGCCGCATCATCTGTGAAATCATAGCCAACACCCGTCCCTGCAAGTGCCCGGACAGCATGCGCGGCTTCATGACGTTCAAATGCGTCTCTCGGTTCAGCTTGCGCAACAGGTCAGACTCTGGCGAAGTGTGCGCCTCGGCGTAGGCTTGCAAATCAGCGTCCAAAAATTCCATTTTTGGTCAATTAGAAATTCAAAATTAGAAATTAGAAATGGCAAAAGTAGAAAAAGGAAAGAAAGCGTTTTTGGCCTGATTTTGTGAAAACAGGCCAAAAACGATTGGGTTCAAGGTTTATGCAACCACCCATTTCTAATTTCTAATTTTGAATTTCTAACTGCCGAGCTTTAGCTCGGGATGTACTGCAAGAAACTCAGGTTATCCTCTCTGAACGTGTCGTTGGCGATGTCCAGCAGGTCCTTGGCTTCAATCTTCTTGATCTGGTCGAAGATTTCGTTGAGGGTCTCAATGGTGTCCAGGTCCAGGATGCTCTTGCCCATCATCATCATGAGGCCCATGTTGCTTTCCTCGGCCATGGCCAGCTGGCCCATCAACTGTTGCTTGGCGGTGTGCAGCTGTACGGAGCCCATTGGTTTCTCACGCAATTGCTTCAACTCCTTCAAGACCAGGCCAATGGTGCGCTTCAACTGCTTTTTCTCTGTCCCGAAGTAAATCCCGAACATGCCGGTGTCCACATAGGTGGAGTAGTTGGCATCAATGGAATAGACCAGGCCGTACTTTTCGCGCACGCCCATGTTCAGGCGGGAGTTCATGCCGGGGCCGCCCAGAATGTTCACCAGCGTGAAGAAGGTGAGGCGGCGTTTGTCTACCAAAGAATACGCCGGACAGCCAATGATGCAGTGCGCCTGCTGGATAGGCTTCTCAGACACCAGCGTCTGCGCCTGGTAGCCCGTGAACGGCGTGCGCTCCCGGTTTCTGGTCTGGGTAGGAATCTCACCCAGGTATTTGTTGGCCATCTTCAACACCTTCTCAAACGGCCAGTTGCTCACCGAGCAGAACACCAGCTTGTCGGTGCTCAGGTTGCGTTTAATGAAGGCCTGGAAGTCTTCGCGCTGGAAACCGCTCACGCTCTCCCGTGTGCCCAGAATGTTGTTGCCCAGGGAGTGGTCTTTGAAGACTACGCTGTCAAACTCGTCAATGATGGCGTCTTCTGGCGTGTCCAGGTACATGGCCATTTCCTCCAGAATCACGCCGCGCTCTTTCTCAATCTCCTTGGTGGGGAAGGTGGAGTTGAAGGTGATGTCCGTGAGCAGTTCAAAGGCCTTCTCAAAGTGGTTCTCCAACACCGAGGCGTAGAAGCTTATCTTCTCTTTAGTGGTGTAGGCGTTCAGTTCGCCGCCCACGCTCTCCAAGCGATTGAGAATATGAAACGACTTCCGTTTCTGGGTGCCTTTAAAGGCCATGTGCTCCCAGAAATGCGCCAGCCCCAGCTCATGGGGTAGCTCATCTCTAGAGCCGATGTCCATCATAAAGCCGCAGTGGGCAATCTTGGTATGCGGCACCTGCTTGTGCAACACACGTATGCCGTTTGGTAAGGTATGAATATGGTAATCAGGTAGCTTGGTCAAAGTCAATCTGTTTTATCTAGGGATAAACCTGCCCGCCAATGGTTTGTTTTCATCCTCTGGCAAGTAGCCTGCAAAGGTACGGAGGAATCATTTAGGAATCAGGAATTACGAATTACGAATTAAGGCAAATGGGACAAAAGCGTTTTTGACTTGTTTTCTGGAAAACAGGCCGAAAACGGCTTGAGTACAAGCGGTGTCTTTTAACCCCAGCAGGTTTGACCGTATACACAGGGGTATGACAGAAAAAATACGCACGTATATTCGGAGATATTATACACAGGTAGTGACCAGCATTGCCTTTTACCCGGCAGTGATTGCCCTGGTGTTTTTGCTGATCTCTTACGTTATGCTCAACATAGACTTTTCTGAGTATGGCAAATCTGTGAAAAGCCGGTGGGACTTTCTTACCCTGAAAGACGCCAGCACGGCCCGTACCATTGCCGCCACCATTGCGGCGGGTATTTTGTCGCTCACGGTGTTTAGCTTCTCCATGGTGATGATTCTGCTCAACCAGGCGGCCTCCAATATGAGCAACCGCGTGCTGGACAGCATGATAGGCAACCGGTTTCAGCAGTGGGTACTGGGCTTTTACATTGGTACCATTGTCTACGCGCTCTTCTTGCTGAGTACCATCCGGGACATTGACTCTGGCGTGCTGGTGCCGGCCTTGAGCGTGTATTTGCTTATCCTCTTAACCGTGGTTGATATTTTCCTATTTATCTATTTTTTGCACTACATCACGCAGTCCGTAAAGTATGACACTATCATTGACCGCATCCACAAGCAGACTAGGCGCCGCCTAGAAGAGCTTTTCCCTTTGGAAGAAATTCCCAAGAATGCCATGCTTGCTTTCATGGATGGTTATGAGGTAAGGGCTACTGCGTCTGGCTATTACCAAGGGTTTAATCACAAAGCCTTGTTGCGTCTATGCGCTCAGAACCATTGGCAAGTGGCTTTCCTGTTTCCGGTGAGCGCCTATGTATTGCAAGGAGTTCCATTTTTGAAAGTGCACGCCCCTAAGTCTGTCACAAAGGAGCAGGAAAAGGAATTAAGATTATTAGTTGAATTCTACAGAAGTGAGTCCATTCAGATAAGCGCCTACTATGGCTACCGGCAATTGGTAGAAGTAGCCTTAAAAGCCTTGAGCCCGGGCGTAAACGACCCCGGCACGGCGGTGTTAAGCTTGCAGGCGGTGGTAGACCTGTTGGCCTTTCAGGTAGGGCATTATCCCATCCAGACCCTGCCAGACGCAGACGGCGATGCCAGGGTTTTTATCAAGGAGAAGCATTTTGAGGAAATTTTTGAGGAGACGCTCCTGCCCATCTGGGACTATGGCCACGAAGACCGGATTCTGCAGCTAGAAATGGAAAGACTTTTACGGCAATTGCAAAGCCAGACGGCCAGCCAAGAGAACATAGCCTGCATTCAGGCTTTCTTAGCGCAAGTTCAGCAAAAAATAGGAGAGAGAACCTGAGATCAAATACTGATTAAGGAGGATGCGCTATAGATTGCACACCCTTTAGAAAAGCGCGAAGAAACTCCAGCCTAACAGCAGATTTAATAATCAGAAACTGGCTATTAGCGCTCTAGCACCTGCTCATAAACCTGGTGCAAAGCGGGAATAGTCACTTCTGGCCGAAACGTCTGCGCGTGTTCCAAGCCTTTTTTCACCATCTCCTTCTGCAAGCCTGCACTGGCCAAAACGTCCTGTATGGCCTGCGAAAGCGCCTCTACGTCTGTGGGCGAAACATACCGGCTGGCAACACCGCCGGCCTCTGCAAAACAAGAACCGGTAGACGTAATCACAGGCACGCCGCTGTTCAAGGCCTCCACAATTGGTATCCCGAAGCCCTCAAACACCGAGGGGTACACAAACAACGTGGCCAGTTGGTAAATGATAGGCAATTCTTGGAACGGAATGTAGGGCAAAAACAGCACTTTGTCTTGTAAGTGATGCTGGGTGATGAACGCCTCCATCTCTTTGTAATACTCCGTCTTGCGCCCAATAAACGCCAACGGAATTTGAGCGCCAGCCGCATGCCAGGCCTTGAGCAGGTGCAGTTGGTTTTTACGTCGCTCCAAGGTGCCCACGCACAGAATGTACTGGCTGGGCAGTTGGTATTTCTGCTGGACGGCGTTTTGGGCCTCTTTTCCGGAAATCAGGTGAAAAACGGGGTCGCAGTCCTGGTAGACCACTTTTATCTTTTCTTGCGGTACGCCAAAGAATTCCTGCAAATCCAGAGCGGTCTGCTCACTGATGGCCACAATCTGGTGGGCCGCGTCACAGGCCGCCTTGAACTTCTTCTTATAGATGTAGCGGTCAATGGTAGGGTACAACTCCGGGAAGCGCAGGAAAATCAAATCATGGATGGTGACCACCAGCTTGGTTTGGTTGGTGTCCAGGCCGTAGGGTAGTTCATTGCTGAGGCCGTGGTAGACTTGCACGCCGTGTTTGACCAGCGCCGACCGCAAGCCGAACGTCCGCCATAGAGATGAGACCCGCTTGCCCAGACCGTCGGGCTGGATTATTTGTGTTTTGGCCACCTTTGGGAAGAAGCCTTTGAACAGGTCCTTCTGCTTGGGCGTGAACAAGGCATACTCGTCCTGCGGGTAGAATGTCATCATTCCAGAAACCACAAACCGGCTATAATTGCCCAAACCCGAGGTATTGGTAAAGGCACGCTTGGCGTCAAATCCTATTTTCATGCTATCGGCAAAATTGAGGAAAATACCGTCGGGTAGCAAATTATCCTATGTTAAGTACTACTTGATACTTCTGTAAGTGTAGAGAGTGCTATGCAGTTCATGACGCCTTTTCTTGGTGAATTAGGGAGGGACGCTAGATTATTTTAAATAAACTAAAACTTTAGTTTGAAAACTAAGTATTTAGTTTTACATTCATCCTTGTAATCAATGCTAGCCACTATGAAAGAACTAACCAAGGCCGAGGAGCAGGTCATGCAGGTGCTCTGGGATTTAAAAAAAGGGTTTGTGAAAGACGTCTTGGACCAACTGCCCGAGCCCAAGCCCGCCTACAACACCGTCTCTACCATCGTCAGGATTCTGGAGAAGAAGGGCTTTGTGTCTTATACCGCCTATGGCAAGACGCACGAGTATTTTCCATTGGTAGAAAAGGATGAGTACCGCCATTTCTACCTCAAGAACTTTATGAGCGGCTACTTTGGCGGGTCCTTCAAGCGTCTGGTGTCCTTCTTCGCCAAGGAAGAGAACATGGACATACAGGAGTTGGAGGAAATGCTGAAGCACGTGAAACAAGACATAAACAAGAAGGAAGATGAATGAGGCCCTGCTCCAGTACCTGTTAGAATCAAGCATAGGCCTTGTTCTGTTGTACCTCTTCTTTGCGCTGGTGCTTAGACGTGAGACTTCCTTTCAGTTTAACCGGCTTTACCTGCTGGCCTCCTTGTTGCTGGCGTTTACGGTGCCGCTCACCAGGCTTCCGGGAATTAATGTGTGGCCTGCCCCGCAAGAGCAGGAGATGATTTTACCTGCATTGGACCAGACAGAAATCACAGACCTCTCCATAGCGATTGCTCCCGCTCTTGAAAAACCAACAAAGCAGTTTGACTATTGGCTATTGTTGTACTTGGCATATGGAGTAGGAGCTTTGTTCTGCGCTGTACGGTTACTGACACAACTTGGTCGCCTTAGACGCTTTGCTAAACAAACTGGCCCTGCTTTCTATCTTCCGGAGAACGTGCCCGTCATTCTTACCCATGGCAAACTCCCTACCTTTTCCTTCTGGCGATATGTCTTCTTTGATAACAGCCAGAAGCTTACCCCGCAAGAAACCCAGCGCATTCTACAACATGAGCAGGTGCACATACACCAGCGGCACTCCCTAGACATTCTGCTAGTATCTCTGGCTGGCATTCTTTTCTGGTTCAATCCGCTACTGGTGCTCTACAAAAAGGCCTTGGAACAAACCCATGAGTTCATAGCCGATGCCCACGTGGCCAAAGACGCCGGAGCCAGTGATTATTCTTCCTTGCTAGTCAAGCAGGTACTAAGAACCTCAGATTTTCCCTTAGGTAGTTACTTCTTCCTTAATCAATCTCTCACCCTAACCAGAATAAAGATGATGAAAAAATTACATCAGTCCCCAAGACTCAGTCGGTTATTGTTGGTAGTGCCTACGGTAGCTATTCTTTTGGTGGCCATTGCGGCCACACGCCCCGTGCAGGCGGTAGAACCTGCAACCCCTGAAGAAACAAGCCAGGTAGCGGCCAAGGTTAAAGAAACGGCCGCCGTGTTTCCGGGTGGCCCAGACGCCTTGAGCACTTTCGTGAAAAGTAATTTCATGTTGCCAGAAGTAGCGTTCCAGCAGAGAAAGAGTCCCAATGATTTTGTGAAGGTGACGGCAGTTGTTGAGGTGGCAATTCAGAAAGACGGCACGCCGGTCTACCGTAAAACCGCAAGCCTCGATCTGAGCCCCAACACGCCAGAAGTAAAGGCGGCGGTGCAAAAGCAACTAGAGAAATTAGTACAGCAAATGCCGGCGTGGGCACCTGCCCAGAAAGACGGAAAAGCAGTTGAGTCTGTAGAGACATTAACTGTTACCCAGGTCAGCGGAAATTTTATAGGGGTTGAGGGCGCTGAGGCAAGCCTGCAACAAAAAACCAAGGTGACTACCACGCAAGCAGAGGACCCAGCCAAAGAAAGCACAAAGGAAGGAAACACTAATTTGATTCCTGCAATAGTAATGGTGTATTACCCCTCATCCCAAAAAGTGGCTACTAAGGACTTGGAGAAAAAAGCTTCACCTGTAATGAACATGCCAAAAAGGACTACGAATACCGGGGAGAAAATTTATTTATCTACGAACAAGTTACCACAATTCCCAGGAGGAATGGTTGCTATGAGAAAGTTCTTAGAGCGCAGATTTAGAATACCATTAGCGGCTCAACAATCCCAAATAGAAGGAACAGTGATGGGTGCCTTTGTGATTTCAGCAACTGGTGAGGTGGACAGAGTAGAAATTGCGCAAAGTTTGTCACCTAGCATAGACCAGGAATTGAAGCGGGTACTTAATGAGTTGCCTGCCTTTACCCCCGGCGAATCAGAAGGCAAGCAGGTGCCAGTCCAGTATCTTGTTCCTATCAGAATAGTGGCCAAGAGGGCTAATGAGACGGCAGTTACAAAAACTGAAATAACCGTTAATGGCAGGTCCTCTGGTGCGCCTCTCAAAGAGGTGGGAAAGGAAAATACAATTACACAAGACTCTAAACCAGTGACAGTAACGGTAGAAGAAGAGAAGGTATTTGTAGCGGTGGAGCAGATGCCCAGCTTTGCAGGTGGACAGGAGGCAATGTATCGGTACATGCAGGAAGCATTCAATCTCCCTGTAGATGCAGGAAACATGGAAGGAACCTTGGTGGCCTCTTTTGTAGTGGCTGCTAATGGCGAGGTAACCAAGCCATTACTTCTTAAAAAATTACACCCAAGCGTAGATAAAGAGTTCTTACGGGTTTTACAGGCAATGCCCAAATGGGAGCCTGGCAGGCAAAACGGGAAGGCAGTTTCTGTGAAGTATACCATTCCCTTTAGAATAGAACCTAAGAAATAGCCTCCACCATTAATAAACCAAAGTCCGTTTTTGGGCTGTTTTCCAGAAATCAGGCCGAAAACGGATTTTTTATTCCCACACTACTTCTAAGACGTTCTCACCAAACTGGATGGTGGTATGCGTTTCATCGGCCATGCGTTTGAGCAAGAGAATACTGGTGCGCACTGACAGCCGTTGCTGGGTAATGACCTGCGTAGGGGACTTCTTCCTAAACAACACAATGCCTCCCTTGCCCGCCACCTGCCAGTCTTTGGGCCGCTTAAAGGAGAACTGGTCTCCAGTGGCTTTCATAATGGTGGGTTCAGGAAAAACTGTCGTAGAATCTTTAGCAAATTGTATGGCTTTTTCAGCGTTTGGGACGCCATATCCAATGTAGTTGTTGCCGTGCGGGTACAGATGCCCACTTCTCTGGAGCAAACGAGTAAGTTGCTGGGCAGACAGATAGGGATTCACCTGTAAAAGGCAAGCCGCCAGACCCGTGATGACCGGTGTAGTGAAAGACGTCCCGAAGGCGGAGAAACAAGCCAAGTCAGGTTTGGTATATGGTAAGAAACTTGGCCCGATGCCGCTGTAGCCTTGCTTAACCCAGGCGTTGTAATCCGTAGCACCTACAGTAAGCACGCCAGGCGCATCTGCGGGTGTGTTCAAGACTTGCCAGCTTTTCTTAGCCCCGTCGTTCCCCGCCGAAATCACCAGACACATGCCTTTCTCCAGCACGGCCATCTGCGCGGCGCGGGCAATGAAACTACTGCCGTCCATCTGCTCGGGTCGGTAATTCTCTTCTGCCTTATCAAAGCCGGTTCCGTAGCCCAAGGACGAATTCACCAAGCGCACGCCCAGACTATCCAGCCATTCTAAGGCCCGCACAAAGTGCTCTTCCTCCAACCGGTTTTCCCGGCTGCCATGGTCAGTGCGGGCCAGGTAATACTCGGCCTCGGTGGCCAGGCCCAGCTGCAGGTTCTGTTTGGGATTGTAGCCGGCCAGGCATTCTAGCACCATGGTGCCGTGGTTGTCAAGGAAAGATTCTTTGGTGGCATAAGGCTTGCCGGCCGAGGGGTTCACAAAGTCGCGGTAGCCCAGCACCTGGTCTTGGTTGAACAGCTTTCTAAGGCTGGCTTGTTTGGGTGCCTCGTAAAAGCCCACGTCTATCACGCCAATCTTCACGCCCTTGCCGTTCAGGCCCATTTCCCTGAATTTCTGGGCGTTGATTTGGGTGAGCACGGCCGTGGCCTCGTCTTTTTTAGCTGAAGCAGTAACGGCAGTTCCCTTAAAATAACCGGTGATAGGATTGACGTCTTGTACAAAGCATTTCTGCCTTAGCATTTTTACTTGACACGTTGTTGCATCTACGGCGGCGGCGTTCAGCCATTTAGAGACTGCGGTTATCTGTACCCCCGTTAAAACCAAGCTATCCAGATAAGCCTCTGAAACAGGCGCGTCAGAAATTTGGGAGACAGGCAGACCTAGTTGTAGGCGTTGCTTTTGGGCGGCAGGACTAATAAAATTCGCCTCTATGTTACCAACGGCGGGTTTGTCTTGGAAGCTTACCCAATAACGGTTTTGCGCCGTGGCCCGGCTAGGTGGCAGGGTGCAAATGGCAAAGAGCCAGAAAAAAAATACTATAGTGCAATTGCCCACCGTTAAATATTTATACAGGCGCGTAAGCCTGCAAATTAGCGTATTATATCCTACATTTAAGCCGTCAAGACCGGGCCGTTTTTACGTTGTTTTCCAGAAAACAGCCTAAAACCGGAAACTGTTTTGACTAAGCTCTACCAACAAACCGCAACGCCATGAAATACGAAGCCCTCGGGAAAGACCTCTTCATTCACAACCGTAAAAAGTTTACCGAGTACATGAAGCCCCATTCCCTGGCGGTTTTCCATTCCAATGACGTCATGCCCACCAACGCAGACGGTACCATGCCCTTCCGGCAGAACAATGACCTGCTGTGGCTCTCTGGCATTGACCAGGAAGAAAGCGTAGTCATCCTGTTTCCAGACGCCCGCGAGCCGCGCCTGCAGGAGGTTCTGTTCATCCGGGAGACCAACGACCACATCCTCACCTGGGAAGGCTACAAGCTCACCAAAGAACAAGCCCGCGAAGTCTCTGGCATTGAAACCGTCTACTGGACGCATGAGTTTGACTCTATCCTCAATTCCTTGATGGCCTACGCCGAGAACGTTTACCTCAACTCCAACGAGCACCTGCGCGCCGTCATTGAAGTAGAGACCAGAGACGCCCGTTTCATCAAAAAGATAAAAGAGCGGTTCCCGCTGCACAACTACTGCCGTAGCACGCCGCACCTGCACTACCTGCGCTCCATTAAACAGCCCCGTGAGATTGAGATGATGCGCATGGCCTGCAACATCACCGAGAAAGCCTTCCGGCGCCTGCTCAAGTTTGTGAAGCCGGGCGTGATGGAGTATGAGATTGAAGCCGAGATTGCCCATGAGTTCCTGCGCAACCGTTCCCGCGGACCGGCCTATGGGTCCATCATCGCCTCGGGGGCTAATGCCTGCATCCTGCACTACGTGGATAACTTTAGAGAGTGCAAAGACGGTGATGTGCTTTTAATGGACTTCGGAGCAGAGTATGCCAACTATGCGGCAGACTTGACCCGCTCTATTCCCGTGAACGGCACGTTCACCAAGCGCCAGGCCGATGTCTACAATGCCGTCCTTCACGTCATGAACACCGCCAAGCAGATGCTGGTGCCCGGCAATACCCTGGGCCAGTACCACAAGTTTGTAGGAAAGGTGATGGAGAACGAGCTCATCAAACTGGACCTGCTCAATGAGAACGATGTGCACAACCAGAACCCCGATGCGCCGCTCTACAAGAAATACTTCCCGCACGGCACCTCACACTTTCTGGGCTTAGACGTGCATGACGTAGGGGACAAGTACCGGCCGTTTGAGGCGGGCATGGTCTTTACCTGTGAGCCGGGCATCTACATCAGGGAAGAAGGCCTGGGCATACGCCTGGAGAATGATTTCTTGATCACCAGTGGCGGCGCCGAGGATTTGATGGCCAACATCCCGTTGGAGCTAGAGGACATTGAGCGTGAAATGAAAGCTTAACCTCAAGTTTGCCGTTTTTGGCCTGATTCCTGAAAAACAGGCTAAAAACGGCAAGCCATCCTTTTATTAGAAATTAATAGCGTACCAGATTACCATTACCAACTTGTGAAAAAAGTAGCGACCAGCGGAGACGCTATGCCGTGGGTGTTTTTGCTAGCCTTGCTGTTCCTGGCAGCTGGCGCGCAAGCCCAAAAGAAGAGAAAATCCCTGCCCGTAGAAGAGGAGGACCCCAACACCCGCCGCTATAGTCTAGTAGAGGTAGTACGCATGGCCAAGGAACAATCACCCAGTTACCAGCAGGCCGTCACCTCTCTAGAAAACCGTACCTGGCAGTACCAGACATTCAAGAGCAACTACCTGCCGCAACTCATGCTGCACGCCACGCTGCCAGACTATACCAAAAGCATTGACCCTGTTTTGCAGCCAGACGGTAGTTTGCAGTTCAGGCAACGGGACATTTCCACGTCTTCGGCGCAGTTGGCCTTGAGCCAGAACATTGGCTGGACGGGCGGCGTGGTTTCTGTGAACTCCTATTTACAGCGCATAGATGATTTTATGGCGGCCGCAGGTGGCAAGTCTTACGCCTCTAACCCCGCCAACATCACCTTCAGTCAGCCGCTTTTCTCTTACAACGGCCTCAAGTGGGACCGCAAGATTGAGCCCCTGCGCTTTGAAGAAGCCAAGCGTGATTTCTGGGAAGACATGGAAGACATCTCCGTGCGCGCCACAGACCTGTATTTCTCCCTGCTACAGAACCAGTTGAGTTTTGACATTGCCCAGAAGAACGTAGCCAACAATGACACACTGTTCAAACTGGGACAGGTGCGTTTTAATGAAAACCGAATTGGCGAAAATGAGCTGATGCAGCTAGAGCTGAGCCTCTTGACCTCACAGCAGAGTCTGGAACAGGCCAAGCTGGACATGGAGATAAGCGCCCTTCGGCTAAAGGTATATCTGGGCCTCACCGATGACAGCCCCATCCGGCTCACCACCCCAGACGTTATCCCACAGTTTGAGGTAGACGAAGAAATGGCCTTGACCCAGGCCAGGCAGAACCGCGCGCGCATGATTTCTCTCAAGCGCGAAGAACTGGAGGCCGAGCGGAACCGCGCCCGCGCCGAAGGCGACGCCGGTCTCAACGCCAACCTTTTCCTCCAGTACGGACTCACGCAACAATCTAAAGAAGTGCTGGAAGCCTACCGCGACCCCTCTGAGCAACAGCGCGTGCGCATTGGCCTTAGCGTGCCCATCATGGACTGGGGACGCACCAAATCAAAACTAGGTACTGCGCGCGCCAACCAGAAACTGGTCAAGGCCAACCTGGAGCAGCAGCAAGTCAACTTTGACCAGGACGTGTACTTGCAGGTAAAACGGTTTAAGATGCTACGCGAGCAGATGAAGGTGGCCTACCGGGCCAATGAACTAGCCGAGCGTAGGTTCCAGGGAGCCAAAGAACGCTACCTCAATGAGAAGATCAACCTACTGGAGCTGAATCAGGCCTCCTCAGAAAGGGACTCGGCCAGGCGCGGGTACGTGGGCTCTCTGCGCAACTTCTGGAACGCCTACTACAACCTGCGTTTGCAGACCCTGTATGACTTTGAGATGAACCAGCCCCTCACCTTGCCATTGCCTATTTAAAAAGTAGAACCGGCTGTTTTTGGCCTGTTTTCCAGAAAAAAGGCCAAAAACGAAGAAGCCTGGGTAGCGTTTAATTGCTGCCCAGGCTTCTTCGTTTACTGCTATATGCTGCTATCAATTGAGAGAAGTAGATAGCTCCGTTAACCATTCTTCGGCGGTCCTTATGTTGTCAAAACACTTGGCTTCAAAGACGGTCAGTTCATTGATAAACGTGTCTGCCGATGATTCTGCGAAGCTGGCAGGGCTGGCCAGCATGGCAATGCGCTTAAGACCGGCTTTGGCGGCAGACGGGGCCCAGTCATTAATCACCCAGTCCATGGAATGGTTCCAAGAGCCTACAATGGAGCGGGTATCATTTAAAACGCAGTTATAGCCAGCCTCCTGTAACGTTTTGGTATAAGCCAGAGCGCCGGTTTTTACGTTCTCCTCTGTCAAATACCCAATCCAGTTCACGTAAAGTAGCTTATTGTCCGTATCCTTTTTAATGGTGAGGTACACCTTCCCGAAAGGATTCACGAGTTCTTGGGTCATATAGAAACGCCTTCTATTAAATCTGATGAGTTGAAATAGTACCTGAGAGACGCTTCTGGCGGGGGCGTTGGTTCCTTATTTGGAATTAAATATTTGCGGCCCTTTTAAAGGAAATGAAAATGCCGTTTTTGGCCTGATTTGCGCAAATCAGGCCAAAAACGGCAAGGATATAAAGACAACCTTACTAGCCGCGGCTAGCCAATAGATACAAGACCGCCATCCGGATGGCTACGCCGTTTTCTACTTGGTCCAGGATGATGGAGTGCGGTGAGTCTGCCGCGTCTGAGGTCAGTTCCACGCCGCGGTTGATAGGGCCGGGGTGCATTAAGACAATCTCTTTGTTCAAGTCGTCCAGCATCTTCTTATTGATGCCAAAATACAGGGCGTACTCACGTAAGGACGGGAACAGCTTGCCGGTCTGCCTCTCCAGCTGGATGCGCAGCACGTTGGCCACGTCGCACCATTGTAAGGCTTCCTGCACGTTCCAGAAGATCTTCACGCCCAGATCACCAATGTACTTGGGTAGCAGGGTAGGCGGTCCGCAGACGGCTACCTCGGCGCCTAGCTTTTGTAAGGCGAAGATGTTGGAGAGCGCCACGCGCGAGTGCATGATGTCGCCTATGATGGCTATTTTCTTCCCGGCCACCTGTCCCAGTTTCTCCCTGATGGAGAAAGCGTCTAGCAAGGCCTGGGTGGGGTGCTCATGCGTGCCGTCGCCGGCGTTGACTATGTTGGCGTTGATCTTACGGGACAGGAAATGGGGCGCGCCGGGACTGCTGTGCCGCATCACAATCATGTCTACCTTCATGGCCAGAATGTTGTTGACGGTGTCCAGCAGGGTTTCGCCTTTCTTGACAGAGCTGCCCGAGGCCGAGAAGTTGATCACATCCGCTGACAGTCGTTTCTCTGCCAGCTCAAACGAAAGTCGCGTGCGGGTAGAGTTCTCAAAGAAGACGTTGGCAATGGTGACGTCCCTGAGCGAGGGTACTTTTTTGATGGGGCGGTTTAAAACTTCCTTGAACTGGTCTGCCGTTTCAAAAATCAACTGGATGTCCTGCTCGGTGATGTCCTTGATACCCAACAGGTGCCGGACGCTAAGCTGTTGCATGGGATTCTTGGTCTGGGGTTTTGGTCAATAGCCAGATGGCGTCCTGTTCTGAGTCTGTTCCTTGCCAGGCCACTTCTACCCGCTGCGAGTGCAGGGAGTTGACTTTCTGGCCCACATACGTGGCTTCTACCGGCAGGTCTCTGGTGTATTGGCGGTCAATTAAGACCAGCAGTTCTACCTGGGCAGGTCGTCCGTAAGAAATCATGGCATCCAGGGCAGCGCGCACGGAGCGACCGGTGTACAAAACGTCATCTACCAGAATCACGCGCTTGCCTTCTAAGGAGAATTCTACCTTGGTGGCATTGGGCGCCAGGGGCGTAGAGCGGCGTCTGAAGTCGTCGCGGTGAAACGTGATGTCCAGGTAGCCCGTCTGCACGGTCACGCCCAGAATGTCTTGAAGGGTGGTTTGCAGGCGGTCTGCCACAAAAATGCCGCGGGGCTGCAGGCCCAGAATCACGGAGTTGGAGAAGTCACGATGGGTCTCAATCAGTTGGTGCGCCAGGCGCCGGATCATGATTTGAAACAGAGCGTGCGGAACAATGAGACGTTTGTGCATAGTCCGGGTTTTGGGCAAAGATAAACACTTCCGGTTTGTAGCACCTATCTGAGGGTGTATTTCTTGTCAGGAAAAATAGTGGGATGCTATTGTAATGGTTCCTTTCCTGCCAAGAGAAGTAATTGGTTACTCAAAGGCTACCTGTTGCAAATAGAATACGGTGCGCGACGGTCCTGTCTTAGAGTTGATTCTCTGGAACCCGAAGGCGATGAAATTGCAGCCATACCAATGCTGGATGTCTTCTTGGGAACTAATCACTCGTTTCTCAGCTGTATTATGTAGTTGAAGTATGACTTTGTTTGAAGAGGAACTAGTAGGCTGTACTATCTTATAAAAGATTTCGCTATCCTTTATATACGTCATGATTATATTGCCTTCTGGCGTAATGGCGGTTTTTACTCCTAGCCCAAAGTTTGACCTTGAATTGTTGGTAAGTTTGTATGAGTTGTCCCAGAGCAAGTTACCGTTATAATCAAACACACAAGCAATGGCATGTTGATACTTGTGAATAATCTTGTGTTTAGTAGTACGAGTGGTTTGGGCAAGAAGAAAACCACTCTTTTCTTCTTGAGTTTCAGTTTTGTACATTGACTTATATAGTACGCCCACTAGCGCATAGCCCTGAGGGTGTGGTTGAATCTTGTCCAGGGTTATTCGGTTTTGTTTTATAGGTGCTTTGCCTTTTGCTTCATTACGCAATGCCCTAGATTTCATACGTAGGGCCGCCGCCGGGGAGGACCGGTATTCATAAAAATGTCTTAGTTTGCCAAAGTCAAAATACCTCATCTCGCCTTGTAGATTAATACTGTAGATTCCTTGCACATACTCATCTGTCTTATAGCCATACATGCCCAAAAATAATTTCTGGGTAGTAAGACCAGGTGAAATCCTGGCAGGCCAGAGCAGTTGTCCAGGTATAGGAACTGGCTTAGGATTAATATAATAACCGCCCAACATGTCACCTTGCGCAGAAATAAACCTGGTTGTTAACCTTGCGCTGGTGCCTTGTGATTCAGACCACAGAAGTTCCAAGGATTTATTGAGTGTATCTACCCTAAATTCTCCTAGGTTTTTTGCTAAACCCATCACCACTGGCAGAATTCTTATCTCTGATTCCTGTGGATATAAAATTAGCGTAGTCAATACTCCTTTATAAAAAGCATTTAAAAAGAGATGACCTTCTAAGACCTGTATATCTCTAATATGTGCAGAAGATGAACCCAAAGAATGATCTGATATTTTAATACTCCCTGTTTTAGTATCAATCTGATAAAGTATAAGATGGGTGTTTGATAATAAGTTGTCAAACAAAAGGTAAGCAAAGCCTTTTTCTTCAGTTAAAAATAATAGCCTGGTGTTATTTAGCTGTAGGGCTTTGGTTTCCCAATCAGATTTCAATTGGCGGTCATACTTAGTGAAGATGATATCGTTCTTGCCTACTTCTACCTCGCGCTTCTTAGTGACGAGCAGCAAGGCGCTGTCCTGCAATGGCAATACAGAATGGGTATAATCAAAGGAGTTGCTGGGGAGCTCTATTCTCAGGCTTTGGTTGGGCGAACTTGGCTTATTATCGCCATTTGCCAGGCAAAGTGCTGGCAATGCCAAAAGAATGAATAGAAACGGGAAGGCAAGCTGTCTCAACATTTGGTGAAAGCCTTTGGGCATAAATGGTCGCAAGGTTAGATTGTTACTTAAAGGCTACCTGTTGCAGATAGAATACGGTGCGCGACGGTTCTTGCTTGGAGCTGATTCTCTGGAAACCATAGGTTATAAAATTGGTGCCGTACCAGTGCTGTATGTCTTCCTGGGAGCTGGTCATCCGTTTGTCAGTTGCTTTAGGTAATTGTATTGGGATTCTGTCTGAGGATGAGCTTTTGGCCTGAAGTACCTTGTAGAAGATTTCACTGTCCTTCATATACGCCATAATGACGTCGCCTTCTGGAGAGATGGCCTTGTGTATGATGGGACTATTATCCCATGCATAAGTGGAAACCAGCTTTTTGTTATGAGTTAGCTTGAAAGAGTTGTCCCATAGCAAGGTTCCGTTGGCATCAAAGACGCAGACAAATGCGTGAACTGACAATTGCTTAAACCCAGATCTGATAGAAGTTTCACTACGCCCATATTCTACTTCGGTAATAGGTTCAAACAATTCTCCAATGAGCGCATACCCTTGTGGATGAGGAAGTACATGGTGAAAGAACATTCGGTACTGTTTTATTGGAGCGTTTCCTTTGGCTTCTTTTCGTAAGGCCCTAGCTTTCATGCGCAGAGATGTTGCCAGGGAGGATCGGTATTCATAAAAATGGCTCAGCTTGCCAAAGTCATAGTATTTCATCTCACCCTGTAGATTTATGCTGTACAGTCCTTGCGCAAACTCATCTACGTCGTAGCTATAGCTACCCAAGAACAATTTCTGGGAGGTTGGCCCTGGCGTCAACCTGGCTGGCCGAAGCAACTGATTGGGCGTGGGCAATTCTTTAGGTTGAAGGTAGTAACCACCTAGCATGTCACCCTGGGCAGAAACAAACCTAGTGAGTAATCTTGTGTTAGTGCCTTTAGTTTCTAACACTGAAAGCTCCAATGTCTTGTTGAGCGTGTCTACCCTGAACTCGCCCAGGTTTTTTGCTTTGCCCTTTACCGCCGGCAGAATCCTTATCTCTGATTCCTTAGGGTTTAAGTGAAGCATGCTTAGTCCTTCCTTATCCAAGGCGCTTAAAAAGACCTGTCCCCCTAATACCTTCATTTCTCTGACCGTAGCATACGGTGAGTGTAGAAAATGCTCTGATAGAATAAAGGAGCCCGTATACGTGTCTATCTGATAAAGCAGGAGCTTAGTGTCAGATATTGATGTTTTGAAAAGGAGGTAGGCTCTGCCTTTTTCGTTTTCCTTAAATATAAGTTTGGAACCATTGGGCTGAGGGGCCTTTGTTTCCCAAATGGGCTTTAAAATATGGTTGTACTTGGTGAGGAGAATCTCATTCTTGCCAATTTCTACCTCCCTGTTTTTTGTGATGACTAACAAAGCGCTGTCTAGTAATGGAAGAACAGAGTGCGAGTAGTCTGATGAGCTTCTAGGCAATTCTAACCTTAGACTCTGGTTTGGAGGTGTTGGCCTTTCTTTGTCTTTTTGGCGTGCAGTAGCAACCGAACCTAGGCTTAGTAAGCACAAAAATAAAGTGGTTAATCTTCTGGGGGCAATTGAAAAGGTAAGGGACATGAATAATGAAAAACGAATGGATATGATATTAAATGTAGAATAGAATGGTCTTTGCTTCTAGAAATTTAACTATTAAAGAGGAGATGGAAGCCTGTTTCTATGGCATTAATATACTTAAAATGCCAGGTTCTGCAAGACAAAGACCGTGCGGGCTTTGCCTGACTTTGGGCGTATGCGCTGAAACCCGAAGGCGATGAAGTTGCCGCCGTACCAATGCACCACGCCTTCTGAGTTGCTGTCTACGCGCTTCTCATCTGTGTCCTGTACGCGCACTTCAAACTCCTCATTATTGGTAAGGGAGACACCTTGGATCAGCCGCTTGAACTTGAGCTCATCATCATCTGGATAAATCAAGGCTATCTGCCCGTCTGGGGTCACGCCTGCCTCTACCGTGGGTGCCAGCTCTGCGTACGTTTTGCCTTCTAGTTTGTAATTGTTGTCCCAGAGCAGGTTGCCGTCTTTGTCAAAGACGCAGACAATAGCATGGGTAAACCTAAACCCGTCATAGTTGCGGCGCGGAGTGCTAGGAGTGTTGTACCGTGGGTCAAAATTGTTGTAGTAAAAATTCTGCCGGTACTGCGGGTAATAGACTTCGCCTACCAAGGCGTAGCCCTGCGGGTGGGGCATGATGGGATGGAGGAGCAGACGGTACCGCAATACCAGTGGTTTGCCTTGCCGTTCACGGCGGGCAAACTTAGCTTTCATGCGCCGCTGCTGCCGAAGTGAGAAATGGTCAAAAAACCGGTCCAGCTTACTAAAATCGTAAAACTTGACGTTGCCGGCCAGGTCACTGCTGTACAAGCCCCGGGCAAAGGTGGTCTCCCGGTACCCGTACGTTCCCAGGACCAGTTTGGAGAGCGTGTCGCCGGGCGTGAGGCGGCCGTCCTGGATGTTGGTCTCGGTGCTGAAGTCAATGCGCGGTGGCAGAAAATAGGTGCCCAGCACATCTCCTTTGGGGCTCATGCGCTTTACCTGCACGCGGGAGCGGTAGTTATTGGTCTCAGAGACCAGGAACTCGGCAGCCTTGGTGAGCGTGTCCACCCTGAATTCGCCCAAATCCTCTTCCTGGCCAAACACGGCCGGCAGGATGCGGCATTCTTCCACGGCGGGGTCCATCAATAGAATGTTGATCTTATAGTCTTCTACCGCAGACAGAAACACGTTGCCCTGGCTAGCTGCTATCTCTCTTACATAAATGTAGGGATTGGGCAGCGTGTGGTTAGAGTGGGTGACCTCGCCGGTGCGGTTGTTGACTTTGTAGAGGAACAGTTTCTTGCGCTCCCGGGTGGTGAACAGCAAAAACGTATGCACGCCGTCTGATGTGATTTTATGAAAGTCTGTGCCTTCTTTGTGGTCTTCTTCTTTGGTCCAGAGAGGAGTGAGGTTTTTGCTGTAGCGTGTGAATTTGAGTTTGCTCTTGGTAAACCAGGAATGCTTATCTAGGGTGACTACCATGAGAGAGCTGTCTGGCAGAGGGTGTACCAGGTGCTCTTCCTCAAAGGAGTTGCTTTCAATCTCTGCCCGCAATGTCTGTTCTGGGGCCTTGGGCTTTTCTGGGCCTTTTTCCTTCTGCTGCGCAACCGCGCCCATGTCTGTGCCTAAACAAATAACAATAAGGCAACCCAACTGCTTCAAGTGTGTAGACAAAGACATAGGCGTGCTGTTTTTCTGTTTAATTTACAAAAAACACTTGAAAAAAACATGCTGAATGTTGCGTCCCGTACGGCTTAATTGCCCATGGCCAACAGCATGTCAAATTCTTCTGCGCTCAAAGGCATTACTGACAGCCGCGACTGGCGCAACAGCCCAATCTGCTGCAGGCGCTCGTCTTTTTTTATCTGCTCCAGCGTGACCTTTCGGGCTAAGGCTTTTTCGGGGGACAGTGTCACGGCTACCCATTGCGTTTCTGGCGTGGTGGGGTCTTGGTAGGCTTCTTTGGCAACTTTGGCCACGCCCACAATGGCCTTCTCAGAGACGCTGTGGTAATACATCACTAAGTCTCCTACTTGCATCTGCTGTAAGTTGTTGCGCGCCTGAAAATTACGCACGCCGTCCCAGGTGGTGTGACCATCTCGCTCTAAATCTGACCAAGCGTATTTATCGGGTTCAGACTTTACTAACCAGTACTTCATAAAGGTAAAAACAGGCACCTAGCTAGATGCCAGAAAAAAAGTGAAAAAGGAAATTAGACTACTGCTCCTCAGAGGATCTGCGTTTGATTTTAAGCACCGCGGGCGTTGCCGAAACAATCTCAATGGTGTGTGTCTTGCCGGGCGCTACCTCTAATTGAACGTTGAGAATGTTCTTGCTCTGCGCGGCCCACGTGCCGGGCTGTTCCTCCAGTCCGTCTGTGGGGGCAATGGCGTAGTTGATGAACGTGCCGTCTTCTTTTATCATAAAGCCGGTGCGCCCCCTAGACGCCGGAAAATCAAACGTATTGGGCCGGTAGGTGCGTACATCTGCCGAGTCTTCTTCATAGGAATACAGCCAGGTTTGGCCGTACACTTCTTTCGGAAACGCGGGGCCAGAACCACATTTGGCCGCCATCAATGCCACTGCCAACAAACAAAGCAAGGAAAGGTTTTTCATAGGGAGATAGGTTGCGTCACCGTGCACGCTTCTTCAATTACAGCCACAAGATAGGAATTAATGAATAATGATGCGTGCGCATTGACTTAGGACGAGGGAGTATTGAACAATGACCAAAGCACAGTGTTTATTGCATCCTTTCATGGCAGCCTGAAACGCATCACCTTTCACTCAAAAGACCTCGTAGCGTCCGGCAGGACCTGCGAGCGTCTGCGCCAATGCCGTCTCATTTGCAGATTCTACCCTTAAGGATTACCCAAACGAGCGTCTCTGTGCCAAGGGCGTTTCCAGCCGCAGATTCACCCCTTGAGGGGAGCGAAGGGGGGGGTTGCATTACTAGACCTAGCTGTTCGGGATTTGCAATCCCGAACTACTGAGAAGCGGATTTGCAATCCGCCTGCCACAACCCGCAATTCGTAGGGGATTGCAAATCCCCCTTTCGCTCTTCCGGATTGCAAATCCGGAAGAGGTTGGTTGAAAGCCCCTCTCATCAGGGAGAGGGGTTGGGGGGAGGATTGGTCATGCGTCAGAGACAAGCCGATGCCTGATCTCTACAAACAAACACGCGTATCGTCCCCCTTTGAAGTCGAAGTTCCTGGACTCGTTGCGGGAGGGGTAGGGGGATGATGACGCATTTAGAGCCTAGCCAGCACTAAACGGCAACGCGTGTCTTTTTCGCGGTGCCCGCGAGGGTAGTCCGGAGACTACCCGGCATCCGTGGTCACGAGTCTAGAGACTCGCGCCAGTGATAAATAGCCTCCAACGCCAACCCCCTCATCCTAACCTTCTCCCTCAGGGAGAAGGAACTAGGGTCTTCCGTTTTTGGCCTGTTTTACAGAAAACAGGCCAAAAACGGATGCTAGTTGGAGGACTGGCTATCATTCGTCCTGAAACGCTAAAAACGAATAACCAGCAACGAACAACCAATAACGAATAATGGGTAACTTTACCGAGTCCCTTACCAACCTAAATCCCGTGGAGAACAAAGACCTTATTCGCCTTTTCAGGATGACCGCCTCTTTGATGGAGTTGCATGATGAGAACCCCTTTAAGATACGGTCTTACACCAACGCCATTCAAGTGCTGGAGCGGCTGGAATCGCCCATCCACCAGATGAGCCAGGCGCAACTAGAGAAGTTGGACGGGATTGGCAAGGGAATGGCAGCCAAAATCATGGAAGCCATCCAGACGGGCACCCACGCAGACCTGAACCGCTTGCTGGAAACCACGCCAGAGGGCGTAGTCAAGATGCTCAATATCAAGGGCATCGGGCCCAAGAAGATACGCACCATCTGGAAGGACCTGGGCGTAGAAACCTCTGAGGCCCTGCGCGAAGCCTGCGAGAAGAATGAACTGTCTAAGTTAAAGGGCTTCGGGGCAAAGACGCAGGAGACCATCCTGCAGGCGCTTCAATATTCAGACGACAGCAAAGGCAAACTACTCTGGGCCGAGGCCGAGCCGCTGGCCCTGGATTTACTCCAATTCCTGAAAAACAGGCCAGAAACGACCGCCGCCGAACTGGTAGGTGATATGCGCCGCAACGTAGAGACCATAGACACCCTGCACTACCTCATCTGCTTGAAGACTGACGGTACCTGGCCTGCCTTCCTGCACGAGTTGCCCGGCATAACGCCCATTGAATCCATTTCGGGACCATTTGTCTGGCGAGGTCTGTTGGAGGAATCTGGTTTGAAGCTAGAGGTTAGGTTGGTGCCTGAAAGACGCTTCGCGAATCAAGTACTTTTATATTCCACTAATCCAGCGTGGCTCACGCACCCGCTCAACAGCGCCGGAGACACGCTCATGAGCGAAGCATACGGAGAACCAGCCGCCTCTGAAGAAGAAATTTTCCAGCGCGTAAACCTAGCCTACGTAGCCCCTGAACTGCGCGAAAGCCTGCGCGTGCTGGAACTGGCCCAGGAAAACAAACTGCCCACGTTGGTACGAGACCGTGACCTCAAAGGCATTCTGCATAACCACAGCACCTACTCAGACGGCGCGCATACGCTAGAGCAGATGGCCGTGCATTGCAAGCAACTAGGCTATGAGTACCTGGGCATCTGCGACCACTCTAAATCTGCGTTTTATGCCAACGGCTTGCAGGAGTTTAGGGTACAGGCCCAGCAACAGGAGATTGACCGCCTAAACCAAGAGCTGGGTCCGTTTAAAATCTTCAAGGGCATTGAGTCTGATATTCTGGCAGATGGCTCTCTAGACTATGAGCCCGCCGTGCTAGGTACCTTTGACTTTATTGTGGCCTCTATTCACAGTAACCTCAAGATGGACGTGGTCAAAGCCACTGATCGTCTGCTCAACGCCATTCAGAATCCCTACACCACCATGCTGGGCCACCCAACGGGCCGCTTGCTCTTGCGCCGCGAAGGCTATCCCATTGATCACAAAGCCGTCATTGACGCCTGCGCACAACATGGGGTCATCATTGAGATTAACGCCAACCCGCGCCGCCTGGACATTGACTGGCGCTGGGTAGAATATGCGCTCAGCCAGAACGTGCTGCTCAGTATCAATCCAGACGCCCACAGCATGCGCGGCTATGAGGACATGCGCTACGGCGTCTTGGTAGGGCGCAAAGGCGGCCTCACACCAGAGATGACGTTCAATGCCAAAAGCCGGCAAGAAGTAGCAGCATATTTTGCCGAGCGCAAAAAGGCGAAAGGGATTGCGTAGGATACTTCAGGGTAAATAACCCAAAACAGGCCACAACAACTTCAGTCATTCATTGTCATCTTGGAAAGATCTTGTGGGCAGGCTGTAGTGGCGTTAACTCAAGCGTCTCTATTGTTTGGTGCCAAGATTTCTCTGAATAGGTCTGGGATGTACACTTTCAGGATGACAAAGAAGAAAGGATACATTTCTGGATATTCATTATCTATACTCTGCCTTATTAAATAAAGGGGTATGAAAGATAAAAAGCGATCATGAGAAAAATAGTTGTAGGCACTTTCCTTTTATCAGTTCTTTGGAGTTGTGACAGCCCTACTCAAAAAGAAAGCTCAACTAAGCCTGAGAAAGCTATAGCACAGGATACGTCTGATTTCAAGAAATACATCTCTACCCTTAACCAGATTCCTCTGCCTTTAGAAATAAACCCACTGGCACAGTTCCCTGATGTTTCAAACGCTTTCGATAAAAATGCTTTCGAAAAATATAAATACAAATGGGCAATTAAACCATTGGGGATTTTTTATCAAGACGAGGAAACAATTGGGATTATTGATTGCTCTAACGGTGATTGGGGACTTGTTCCCTTCCTCACTACCTATGATAGAAAGGGCAATAAAATTGACTCGACAGGATTTTACGACAAGAGTGGCCAAGACATGGGCTATGAAGCAATTGAGCATTTGACGTTTAACCCCGATAAGACAATCTATGTTCTTGACACCGTAAAGCGGTGGGATATTAATGAAGAAGAAATGGATGTTGTGGAGGGCAGCATGAAAATGACAACGGGTAAGGTAGTATACCAAGTTTTAGCGGACGGTAAAATAAAAAAGCCAGCGGAAAGGTAGAATAAGGCATATTCTTTTATAAGTAGATGAGTTTTAGGGCAGTCATACGTTGTTATGAAAACCACTTCAACCTTTTTTCACCCCATAATCTCCTACAACAATAAAATACCAGATATAAAGCAAGAGCGCCAGACGGTTTCCCATCTGGCGCTCTTGCTTTATATCTTCACCTAAAATGCTGTGTTATTATCTAATGGAGTTGATTCTGCCTGAACCGTCTAACCCAATGGTGTAAGTGATTCTGTATGGGACGGCGCGGTTGTTGACCAAGGCCGGGGTGAAGGCAGGTAAGCTACTCAAAGTCTTCAAAAGAGGCTCATCAGAACCGTAACCTAAGGTCTTGATGATTTTAGTATCTCTTAACCTAACTTTTCCTTTTTCATCTAGCACTACTTGTACAATGATGGTTCCTCCGCTGCCTCTGGCTGTAAAGCTTTCTGGGGCTTGGTAGTTGTCCTTCATGAACTTGGCCAGACCTTTTTCACCTTCTGGGAACACCGGCATCTGCTCTACCTTGTCATAAATCATGGCAGAGTCAGAGACCATGACCAAAGATTTAGAGCTGGCTTCGGCAGTAAAGGCACCACCAATTAAAGCGATTAGTAAGAAAAGGCGCTTCAAAGTAGAAATTGGAGATTTCATGTTGATTTAATCGAGTATAAATAGTTTACCAGTTGGTATTCTGTGTTTGCAGGCACAAAGATAGATAAATCCTTAACAACATATAATAATGGCTATCTATCTTATTTGATTTTTTTCTTGATATGCTCCTATGCGTCAAATACACACATTAGCAGATACTTCTTGTTAAAGAAATTTACCTTTCCAGCACTTTGCGCCCCTTTCTCGCGCTTTCTTCCTCTCTGAGCAGCCTTCAGCCAGCTTATTGGCCCTCTTGTTCTCTCTCCAATAAATATCTTACGGATTAAATATAGTAATTTTATATAAACAACAAACATCTTACTCTAAAATTATTTAAAAAGATTCACCAAGGCCTTGGCGTACGCAAGGTAAGGGAAGGACGTGCTCCACTTTTAGCTTCTTTTCCAGAAAACTGGCTAAAAACGAATAGTAAGGCCGCTCTTAAACGACTGAGGCTATATCATAAAAGGTGTTTGCCTTATGGAAAGTTAAGATTCCTGCATCTGTTCAGAAACAACATCTTTTATATGAAGCGATTCTTTACTTTTTTCATTTTCTATATAATGACTTTGGCTTGCGGCCAAGCATTGGCGTGCGATTGCCCAAGGGTAAAAGAAGAGAATTGGTTGCCCGGTGTTAAGAAAAATATAAATCGAACCGAGTTTATCTTTTTAGGAGAAGTTATACGGTCTAATGAGAAGACATTTACGCTAAAAGTTATTGATGCATTTAAAGGTGATATTAAAGCAGATTCAATTCTAACCGGCGACAGCCAAAGAAGCGGTTGCCTTATAATCCCCAATGAAGGTTTTTGGATTATCTATGCAAATTCTGTTGAAGGTAAACTGATAGAAATAAGTTTGTGTGGTATATCAAGAGAGTTGACGGGGTTAACTACTTCTACTCCTCCATTAGTTCTAGAGAAAGCCTCGAATGCTTCTATAGACTATGAGGAGTATCAAAATTTGCATCAAATTACATTAGTTAAAAACTGGGTGAATGAATACGCCTTACTCACTGCCTACAGAAACAGGCAACAGAAAAAGGTACAACCCGTCTCTTCCAAAGACTACCTGGCTTACCTGGCTATTGGGCTGTCGGCGATGGCCATTGTGCTCTCTGTAGTCAGTATGCGTAGAAGGTAATGTTCGTTTTTGACTTGTTTTCCAGAAAACAGCCTAAAATGGACGTGTAAAACTCTTTGCGCCTAACTGTTTTCCGTTTAAGTACCAAGACGCGTACCTTTGCCGAAGCTAAAACGGTTGCTCGTGAAAAAAATCCTCATCATCCGGTTCTCTTCTATAGGTGACATTGTGCTCACCACGCCCGTCATCAGGTGCGTGAAACAGCAGGTGCCCGGCGCCGAGGTGCATTTTTGTACCAAAGCCGCTTTCAGGAACATTATTGCCAGCAACCCCTACGTGGACAAGGTGTTCTGTCTGGAGCATTCGCTCAAAGACCTGCTATCCCAACTCAAAGCCGAAAACTACGACCTGGTCCTGGACCTGCACCACAACCTGCGCACCCGCATTTTAAAGTCCCGTTTAGGCAAACCTTCCAAAAGTTTTGACAAACTTAACTTAGAGAAGTGGCTGTTGGTCAAATTCAAGATCAACCGCATGCCCAAGGTGCACATTGTAGATAGGTACCTGGCTACAGCCGCCTCTTTGGGGGTGACCAATGACAAGAAAGGCTTAGACTATTTCATCCCAGAAAAAGATGAGGTAGACCTTGGCACGCTCCCCTCCACGCACCAGAAAGGCTACTACGCCATTGCCATTGGCGCCCAGCATTACACAAAACGCCTTCCGGTAGACCGGCTCATTGAACTCTGCGAGAAAATCAACGGCCCAATCATCCTGTTAGGAGGCAAAGAAGACATGACCGTTGGGCACATGGTGGACATGTACTTCCAGACGGAACCGTGCAAAAGTCAGCGTGAGGCAGACCCTACGCAAAACACGGTCATCTTTAATGCCTGCGGTCAATATAACTTGAACGGTTCTGCCTCTTTAGTGCGCCAGGCCACCGCCGTCTTTAGTCATGACACCGGCTTAATGCACATTGCGGCCGCTTTCCAGAAGAAGATTTACAGCATCTGGGGAAACACCGTTCCGGAGTTCGGCATGTACCCGTACACCCAGGATTTTGAAGTGCTGGAAGTGAAGAACCTGTATTGCCGGCCTTGCTCTAAGATTGGCTATTCAAAATGTCCTGAGCGTCACTTTAGGTGTATGCGGGAGCAGACGTTTGATTTTACATTGCCTGTCCTAGGCCAGTCTTCTCAAGCATAGCCGTTTTTGGCTTGTTTTCTGGAAAACAGACCAAAAACGGTTATGATTGTCTTTTGTTAATTGCTGATCGTTGAGAACGGTCCCGTCCAGGAAGGCAATCCCCTTGGCTAAACGCAGACTCTCCTCTTAAGGAATGACCAAAAGGAATGACCGAACGTGGATTCTCCCCTTGAGGGGAGCGTAGAGGGGTGTATACATCAATTGGTCAATGCCGCCGGCCGTTGTTGGTGTTATCACCAACGACCCAGACTGCCGGCCAAGCCTTTACCTCCCAACTCCTTCCATCCAATTATCCCTGTTCTTGCTTTCTGCCCAGGTTTGTCACTTTTCTCCTTGATGAGAAAAGTAACCAAAAGAATCAAGAAGAAAAGAAACTCGCTGCCGCTCAGACAGTCTTTTCTTCGGATTGTGCACCTGGCCAATGTGATTCGTTTCATAGTCCGTTTACGCCTCTGCCAGGTGATAGGCCACTGCCCGGTCCCTGCCCATGCTCCGGGCGCACAGCCAGGGCTGCCCTGCGCAAGGTCGGTCGGCAGGCGGACT
Source organism: Nibribacter koreensis (assembly GCF_039541795.1). Classification (NCBI taxonomy): domain Bacteria; kingdom Pseudomonadati; phylum Bacteroidota; class Cytophagia; order Cytophagales; family Hymenobacteraceae; genus Nibribacter; species Nibribacter koreensis. Next base: position 510,638 of record NZ_BAABGX010000003.1, read on the forward strand.
GCCGGTGGAGACGTTGCAATGTGTTTAGCGCCTTTCAGGCGGGAGATAAAGCGGTGCCTGGTCTCTACGATGAGGTGTAAACTTATGCAATCCTGAACCTCCAGTTAATCCTGTAAATCCTGCTCCGAAAAAAGAAGAGGCAGTCACGTTGCCGTAACTGCCTCCTTATCATATATCATCTCGAAGAACGAGCAACCAATAACCAATAACGATTTATTTGGTGATCATCTCGAAGCCCAGGTAAGAATGCAACACTTTCGGCAATTTGATGCCTTCTGGGGTTTGGTTGTTCTCTAGCAAGGCAGCCACGATGCGTGGCAGGGCTAAGGCGCTTCCATTTAAGGTGTGCAGGAGCTGTGGCTTTCCTCCTTCGGTGCGTTGGCGCAGTTTTAAGCGGTTGGCCTGGTAGGTTTCAAAGTTAGAGCAAGAGCTTACCTCTAACCAGCGGCCTTGGGCGGCAGAGTACACTTCCATGTCATAGGTGAGGGCAGAGGTGAAGCCCATGTCACCGCCGCATAAGCGCAGGACGCGGTAAGGGAGCTCTAATTTCTGCAACAGGCCTTGTATGTGTTGGCTCATTTCATCAAGGGCCTCATAGGATTTTTCTGGGGCCTGTATCTGTACAATCTCTACTTTGTCAAACTGGTGCAGGCGGTTCAAGCCGCGCACATCGGCGCCCCAAGAACCGGCTTCTCTTCTAAAGCAAGGGGTGTAGCCTACGTTTTTGATGGGCAGTTTCCCTTCTGGGATGATCTCATCGCGGTATAAATTGGTGATGGGCACCTCGGCAGTTGGGATCAAGAACAAGTTGTCTGCCTTGTCATGGTACATCTGGCCTTCTTTGTCAGGGAGCTGGCCGGTGGCAATGCCAGAGGCTTCGTTCACTAGGATAGGCGGTTGTACTTCATAGTAGCCGGCTTTGATGGCTTCGTCTAAGAAGAAGTTGATTAAGGCGCGTTGCAGACGCGCACCCTGGCCTTTGTACACGGGAAAGCCCGCGCCGGTGATCTTGTTGCCCAGGTCAAAGTCAATGATGTCATACTGCTTAATCAACTCCCAGTGCGGTAACGCGTTCTCTGGCAACGCTGGAATGGCGCCGTGCTCCAAAACCACCTCGTTGTCCTCAGCAGACTTGCCGGCGGGCACGCTTTCATGCGGCACGTTCGGGATTTTATAGAGGGCCTGCTGAAGGTCATTCTGCAGTTGCTGAACCTCTTCGTCCAGGGCTTTGGTCTTTAGCTTCAGCTCGGCGGTCTCAGTTTTCAACTGCTCGGCTTGGTCTTTCTGTCCGTTTTTCATGAGGCCGCCTATCTCTTTGGCTAGAGAGTTTGCACGTGACAACAGCTCGTCACGTTCTGTCTGCAAGGTGCGGCGCTTTTGGTCTAAGTCTATGATGGACTGAACCTCTTGGGCGGCGTTCTTAAAGTTTCTCTTCTCTAGACCGGCTAGTACTTGGGCGGTGTTCTCGCGTAAAACGGGTATTTGTAACATGGTAAGACGGTTTATCTGCTCACAAAAATAGAATATTTTGAATAGGCTACGGCAAGCGCCACTTTTTTATCATAATTAACGTAACATAATATATAAAAACGCTCGTATTGCTTGTAATTTAGAACGAGGCTGCCTAACATTGCAGTACATTTTCAGTGAGACCGCCATCCTGGTTCTTCATTACCCAATTCACTACCATAAAATTTCCTGATTTTTCGCCTGACCGTTGCGCTCGCAACCGCTATGTCTTTTAAAATCGAATAGCTAATTACCTATTTATGTACAACATTGAAGAGTTGAAAGAAAGTCTTCTTTCAGAGCTCAAAGAAATTGCCGAAAACCTCGGTGTCACCAACTTCAAGAAGCTCAGCAAGCAAGAATTGGTCTACAAGATTTTAGATCAGCAGGCTGTCACTCCTATTGAAAAACTCCCCAAGAAATATAAAGCGGCCGCTGCACCCGCAGAGGCTGAAGGCGTAGCCGTGCAACAGGAAGAAGAACTGGTGGAAGCCCTAGCCGAAGCGCCAGTGGCCCTGGTAGCCGAGGAGGCCCGCCCAGCCCAGGTGGCAGAGCGTCCGGCCCGCGCAGAACGACCTGAGCGCGCACCAAGAGAAGCCCGCGCCCCGCGTGAGCGCACTCCTAAGACAGACGAGGCCCGCGAGCAAAGAGCCGCCCGCCCAGAGCCCGCCTCTGACAACGCTGAGGCCGCCCCGCGCACCGAAGCCCGCGAGCCGCGCGAGAACCGCATGCAACAGCCGCGTGAGTTCCAGAACCGCGAGCCGCGCGAAGGCCAACAGCCACGCGCCCCAAGAGAACAACGTGAACCAAGAGAGCAACGCGAGCCAAGAGAAGCGCAACAACCGCGTGACAACAGCAACCGCGAGCCAAGAGACAACAACAACCGTGACCGCGAACCCCGCGACAACCAGTCCAATACCCGCGACAACCAGCAAACCAACCGTCGCGACCAAAACCAAAATCAGAACCGCAACCAACAGCAGAACCAGCCTAACTTTAGAGAGTTTGACGGCGTTATTGCCAATGAGGGCGTTCTGGAGTTGATGCAAGACGGCTACGGCTTCCTGCGTTCTGCTCATTACCATTACCTGGCCAGCCCAGATGATATCTATGTGTCTCCGTCGCAGATCAAATTATTTGGTTTGAAGACCGGTGATACCGTGAAAGGTACCGTGCGTGCCCCGAAAGAAGGCGAGAAGTACTTCGCTCTTTTGAAAGTGGATTCTGTGAACGGCCGTACTACGGAGGAGATCAGAGACCGTATTCCATTCCAGCACTTGACGCCTTTGTTCCCAGAGGAGCGCCTGAAACTGACGACCAAGTCAAGCCAATACTCTACCCGCATCATGGACCTGTTCGCGCCTATTGGTAAAGGACAGCGTGGTTTGATCGTGGCCCAGCCGAAGACTGGTAAAACCGTCTTGCTGAAAGAGATTGCCAACGCCATCACCGAGAACCATCCAGAAGTATACCTGATGATTCTCTTGATTGATGAGCGCCCGGAAGAGGTAACTGACATGGCCCGTAGCGTAAAAGCCGAGGTGATTGCCTCTACCTTTGACGAGCAAGCCGACCGTCACGTAAAAATCTCCAGCATTGTGCTAGACAAAGCCAAGCGCATGGTAGAGTGTGGTCATGATGTAGTGATTCTTTTGGATTCTATCACGCGTCTGGCCCGTGCTTATAACACCGTGGTGCCATCTTCGGGAAAGATTCTTTCTGGTGGTGTGGATGCCAACGCCTTGCACAAGCCTAAGCGCTTCTTCGGGGCGGCGCGTAACGTTGAGAACGGTGGTTCATTGACCATCATTGCCACTGCCTTGATTGAGACCGGTTCTAAAATGGACGAAGTGATCTTTGAAGAATTCAAAGGTACTGGTAACATGGAACTCCAACTAGACAGAAAACTAGCCAACAAGCGTGTGTACCCTGCCATTGACGTTCCTGCGTCTGGTACCCGCCGCGAAGACTTGTTGATGGACCGCGACGAACTGAGCCGTGTTTGGATTCTGCGCAAGTTCATGTCTGACATGAACTCTGTAGAAGCCATGGAGTTCTTGAAAGACCGCATGAAAGGCACCAAGGACAACGACGAGTTCTTAATCTCCATGAACAGCTAGTCTTTTTTGAGACACAAGACATAAGACGCAAGACACAAGAAGTTTTGCTGAACTAAGAAGGCCTTGCAGAGAAATCTGCAAGGCCTTCTTAGTTTTTGGGGTTTCCGTTTTTGGTTTGTTTTCTGGAAAATAGGTTGAAAACGGAAAAAGTGAGATTAATGTCTAAGGACTTATAGTATATTCGGTTAGGTTATTCGGCTTATTTGTCATTTTTGACAATTAACCGGATATTTTGATGCACCCATAGTGCAGATAAGCCGAATAACTCCGTTTATACAGTAGTTAGGGGTAATTTAAATTATAGATTCAATGAAATTAATAATAGGTACTCTACTAATCTCATTGAAATTGTTTGGACAAGATAGCTCCACTTTTCATCAGAAGGATGCTTTCATGTTCAGCAACAAATATGTCTTTTATGAAAATGGCACTTTCAAACATTATTATAGTACTGATGACGGGCAATTGTGGTACGGGGTTGGAAAGTATTTCGACAAGGGGAGGGAAAGAACACTAAAATTTGGAGAAGCAGATACTAATTTTAAGTTAGAATATGGACTCGTTCACTACGAAACAGGTATTGAAAGAATAATGATTAAGAAAAGAAGAACGTTTATCTCCACCGACTACCACAATACCACAACCAAAGAAAAAGTAACTTTTGTTGAGAAAAAATAACTACCCCTAACAACAGCTAAACGTCAGCCTTCGGCCGACGGCCTCGCCCGTCGTTTAGCTTAGTACGTTATAACTTAATCAATACAAGTTAAGCTGTGAGATTGAATGAAACTTCAATAGTATAGAAGGGAAATTCAACAAAGAATACCATACAATGACTACAACCCCTGAACACGACGCCAAAATAGCGAGATTAACCTTTGCCTCGGTCTATCCGCATTATGTGACCAAAGTAGAAAAGAAAGGCAGAACCAAAGAAGAACTGCACCAAGTGATTGAATGGCTAACGGGCTATGCAGAGAAAGAACTGCAAGAACAGATTGACCAAAAAGTGGCGTTTATAACCTTTTTTCAAAACGCCAAGCTTAACCCAAACGCGCATCTCATTACTGGCGTCATCTGCGGCTACAGAGTAGAAGAAATTGAGAACCCATTAACGCAACAAGTTCGGTATTTAGACAAGTTGGTTGATGAACTAGCTAAGGGGAAGAAGCTAGAGAAGATTCTGAGATAGGCGTAAGGACAACCATCAATATTACATCACCCACCAAAACTCCCGTACCGCACCGCTTTCTTCTGGCTGGGGTCATACACCAACAAACGGCCGTCTTCTTTGCCTAACAAGTACTTAAACCCAATAGCCGAAGGATTGGCCTGAATGGTTCTAAAAGTAGTCAAAGAAACGAAGGACGTATCTGCGCGCATGGACGCCGGAATGGCAGGCGTCACGAAATCATCTGGCTGGACGAACTCCTCCATGCGGCGTAAAATGTAGGCTTCGCGGTCGGTTCTGGAAGCGGTGGGCGTTTTCATTTCATACACCATGGCGGCCTCTAAGTCTGCGGCGGGAAACTGCTCTTCATAAATCTTCTGCCCGTCTATGGAGGTAATGGTAAACAGCACCTTGCCATTTGTAATAGAGTCGCCGGTGAGGACCAGTCTAAAATAATCTGGCTGGGTAGTGGAGGAAAATGTATGCGTACGCTGCACGATTTTCAATACCGGGGCTTTGCCTCTTTTGCCTCCTGGTGTTGTTTCTAAAACTTCTGATTGGGTAGTATTGGTAGCGGTTTCTTGGGCGGCTGGTTCACAAGCAACCAGCAGTGACAAAAGGCAAACAAAGGGAAGGGTACGCATACAAAGGAAGCTAGGTAAAGAAGCATGTACGCAGTTGGAGCGTGGCTGTTTACCGGTTTAGCCCAAGTGCCAGATTTGCCAAGCCAGAATAAGCACGAAGGTAAAGCTCATGCTTAGGCTAGAGACCTTGTTCATCTGCATGGTATGCTCAAAATCTGCCGTATTGGCGTCTTTCTTAACTTTTAACACCCAGCGCATGAAAACCAAAATCACCGGGAAAGTGCCCAGCAGAAACAAGAGACTGTGCATGTTCTGGCCTCTCAGGAAATAAGTGTAAAGCAAGGCGCTGGTGGCTAGCAACATACTAATGCCCGCAAATAGAAACGTACCCGTCAGGCCTAAAAGGAGGCTCAACGTTACATCACCGCGGCGGGCGTCTTCCTGGTGCTGGTACACTTGCGTGAGTGGGTAAGAGCCGCACAAGAAAAGAGAACTTACCAAGGCCAACAGCAGATTGGTATAGTCTTGAACCTCTTCTAAAGGCACGCCACTGCCCACCTGCACCATCAAAAACGTGAATGCCCCCTGAAAAAGCACCACCACCACCGTACTCAGAAAAGGGTATTTCTTCAACCTGATGCCCTCATAACTGTAGGCCTTGGACACCAGCAAATACACCAGCACCATCACCGCAAATTGCCAGGAAAGGACCAAAGACAACCCCAAAGCCAGCACATCAAACGCCAACACCAGCCAATACAAAGACTCCGTGACCTGCGGCGGATTCTTAAGACCTCCAATGCTGCCCTCGTCACGGTCATAGTAAGAGTTGTAACCATTGCTGGCCGGGTACACCAATAAATGCAGAATGAAGAACACAGCCGCTGCGCGCCAGACAGACACATTAGGCGTGGCACTTAAAGCAAACCAGAAAATGGGCATCAAGAACAGCGAGAACGGGATGCGCAACAGCCGCCAGGCGCTAGACAGGGATGGGTTCATGGAAGCAGTTTACGAAGGATAGCCTATTAAATACAACACGCCCGTGCCGCTCCAGTGCTTGGCCCGGCCAATCTGCCAGGTATAGTGCGGCGCGTCTAACTTCTGGACCATGGCGTGCAGGTGCTCTGGGGTATACATGCGCAAGATAGAGACCGTCCCGTCCCATACTACCCCCAACGGAATCAACGGCACCAAATAGGTAAAGAAAAGTCGGCTCCAGGTAAAGGGCCTGATGAACGGGGTAATCAAGAGAATTACCCACGGAAACACCAACCAGACCAGCAGCAACTCATGCCACTTCTTGCTGGCGCCCTCAAAGACCCCAATGCCTTGGTTCTGGCGCACGGCGTCCTGCAAAATCTTCTGCGCCATCTCAGGCCTAAAATGATGGAACGCTGAAAACACCGTTCTGAACCCTATTAACGCTACCGGCACCGCTGTGGCATCTACTTCCTCCTCAGCATACGTAATAGCACCCTTTGACTGCGCCTGCAGAAACTGATAAGCCTCTACATTCGGGAATTTGTCTGTGACGGTGATGTTGATGGGCTGACCGCTTTGCTTTTCCAGTTCCTCCCAAATTTGCAGAATGCCACCGCCTGCACCCGCGCACAAGTCAATGATTTTACTTTGATTGGTTTGCCTCAGTGCTTTTAACAACAAGGGCACTATTGGTTTGTAAATGCCCAGCGCCGTAATCAAGAACCGTAACACATCCATCATGCCCTGTCTCACCATATGCGGAAACCACGCCTGGTCTTCCAGTTCCATCAAGTGCCAGCGGTGTTTCATGAGGAGATTGAACAGGATGTAATGTATGCGTAATGGGAGAGTTTGAAGTAAGGCAATTTATAGGTGATAAGTAAAAACCGGAGGAATTGTTTTTAGCCTGTTTTCTGGAAAATAGCCTAAAAACAGCTCCAACTTTTGCCTGATTTCTGGCGCAAGTTTTCAACTAATGATTACCATCATGCAAGTTTTTCAACACTCGGTCCTTCCTTCAAAGTCCTACGCAAGTTGAAAACTTGCGATATAGGTAGCTCCAAGTTATAAACTTGAAGCAGGGATAGTCAATTACATCTTCACATTTCCAAATTTTCACATCTATCCCAATAGCACATTAAACTTTCAGCACATTCAAGCCATTCACTCATTAAAAAAGCCCGCCGTGTACAAAGACAGAGCGGGCTTTTTATGTGTGGGCTTTTTAATTATTCGGCTTCCATTTCAAGGGTAGAGCCGTCTGGGGCTTGTAGCTTCAAGTCGTTTTTAGAAAGCTCCGTTACCGTGAAGTTCTCGCTTACGTTGTTGTTGGCGTAGGTAAGGCTCAAGGTCTTGGTGCTGGCGTCATAGGTCCAGGTACCGTTGGCCGACTGGCTGTTAGATGTCTGTGTAAAGTTACCGTTGGCAAAGAACTGGATCTGCTCTTCTTTCTCGGCAGAGGTCAGCTTGTCTTTGTCGCCGGCAGCGGTGGTTTCCTTGTCAGCTTTCCAGATTTTGCTGGTAGTGCCAGAAATCATGCTGGAGTCACCGCCTTCGTTTTTCTTGTCGCCGCAGCTAAACGTGAACGCCGTAAAGGTAAGGGCCATCACCAAGGTGAGTAGTTTTGTGAAGTTTGATGCAATTGACTTTTTCATAGTTGTTGGGTTGTGGTTTCTAGTTGTATGCAAGCTTGCGTAATTGGCAAACTGAGATACTACTTACGTGGTATTTACCGCACAGTTCTACTAAATAAATCTAACAAAGGACGTGTGCATTCGTAAGAAAAGAAGTGTAAACCAGTAGGCTATCATCAAGGCGCGCGCTGGATAACTACGTACTAAACTAGAAATACAACTATGGGACTGTTTGATTTTTTAAAGAAAGGCGAAGAAAAGCCGGCCGCAAAGCCAGCCGCCAATAATGACTTTTTCAAGAATAACCCCAACGTGGCCCAAACACCGGCGGCAGGGGCGGCGGCTAATCCAGCCACTGAATACTATACCGTTCAGAGCGGTGACTCTCTGTCTAAAATAGCCAAGCACGTGTACGGCGACGCCCAGCAGTGGCACAAAATACACCAAGCCAATACAGACCAGGTTAAGGATCCTAACTTGATCCACCCAGGTCAAAAGTTAATCATTCCTAGATAGCAAGACATTCAAAAAGCTTCTTTGTAGGTTTGTTTGGAAAAAGAGTTTCGGTGTGAGCACTGAGGCTCTTTTTTTATGCCCTGCCTTAAGTGCTAACAAAAGAGCCGTTTTTGGTCTGTTTTCCAGAAAACAGACCAAAAACGGCTCTCACTATTCTACAAGACGTGTGCTCTGCTTACGCCTGCGGATTCTTCTTTAAGTAGGTGGCCACGGCGGTGCAGGTAGCGCGTACCTCAAAACCGTTTTGTTTGGCGTGGTCCAGGCCGTGTTGAATCAGTTCTCCGGCCAGGCCTTTGCCGCGGTATTGGTCCTCAATGTAGGTATGCTGAAAATCCATCACCTTGTCTGCTGGCAGGGCGTAGGCCAGTTCGCCAATCTCCTGGTTGTCCATATAGGCAGTGAACTGCTGGTTTTCTGTGTCGTGTTTTATATCTAAGGCCATGATAGGGTAGTTTAAATGGAAAGATGTTCCTGCTTGTACCCTGTTTCAGGTAAAAGGTTAGCCCATGGGGTATAGGTGGCCCAGGCGAGGAAGAAAAAAGGAGCCTACAAGGCTCCTTTTACAATCTCATCTACCACCGGCGGGTCCAGCAGGGTACTGGTATCGCCTAGGTTAGAAACATCGCCTTCGGCTACTTTGCGTAGAATGCGGCGCATGATCTTGCCAGAACGCGTCTTAGGCAGGCCGGTCACAATCTGGATCTTGTCTGGCTTGGCAATTTTGCCAATCTGGTCCACCACGGTTTCAATGACCTCGGCCCGAAGGTTTTCTTCATTGGTGGGTGCCTCCTCCCCACAGACCACAAAGGCGTAGATGCCCTGGCCTTTCACGTCATGGGGGTAGCCCACCACGGCGCTTTCTACAATGTGCCGGTTCTGGTTGATGGCGTTCTCAATCTCGGCAGTGCCAAAACGGTGCCCCGACACATTGATTACATCATCTACGCGGCCAATGATGCGCCATAAACCGCCCTTATCGCGCTTGGCGCCATCACCGGTAAAGTACAGGTTTTTATAGGTGCTAAAATAGCTTTGGCGGCAGCGCTCATGGTCGCCGTAGGTGGTCCTGATGATGCCCGGCCACGGGAATTTCATGCACAGGTAGCCTTCCTGCTCGTTCTCCGTGATTTCCTGGCCTTCCTGGTTGATGAGAATGGGTTGCACGCCCGGCAGCGCGAAGCCCGCGTGACTAGGTTTGGTAGGCGTGATGTTGGCCAAGGAACTAAGCATGATGCCGCCGGTCTCCGTCTGCCACCACGTGTCTACCACCGGACAGCGCTCTTTGCCCACGTGAATATGGTACCAATGCCAGGCTTCCTCATTGATAGGTTCGCCCACTGAGCCCAGCACTTTCAAGGAGTCCAGGCTATAGGATAGGACGTGGTCCAAACCAGCCGCCATCAAAGACCGGATGGCGGTAGGGGCGGTGTAGAAGATGTTCACGCCAAATTTGTCAATCACCTGCCAGAAACGGCCCGGGTCTGGGAACGTGGGCACTCCCTCAAACATCAAGGTTGTGGCACCAGACAATAGCGGCCCATAGAGCAGATAGGAGTGACCGGTTATCCAGCCAATGTCGGCGGTGCACCAGTAGATGTCACTTTCCTCGTACTGGAATACATTCCGGAAGGTATAATCTGTGTAGACCATGTAGCCGCCGCAGGTGTGCACCACGCCTTTGGGCTTGCCCGTTGAGCCCGAAGTATACAAGATGAACAACAGATCCTCGGCGTCCATTTCTTCTGCTGGGCAGTTCTTGTCCACGTGCTCCAGCTCTTCATGGTACCAGACGTCACGGCCTTCTACCATGTTCACGGCCCAGCCTATGCGGTCTACCACCACTACTTTCTCTACGCTGGGGCAGTCTACCAAGGCTTCATCTACTACGCGCTTGACCGGGATCTGCTTAGGCCCGCGGTTCAAACCATCTGAGGTGAGGACTATCTTGGCCTGGGCGTCATTGATTCTATCGGCCATGGCCGTATGTGAGAACCCTGCAAAGATTACCGAATGCACTGCGCCAATGCGCGCACAGGCCAGCACGCTAAACGCCAGCTCTGGGATCATAGGCATGTAAATGCACACGCGGTCGCCTTTCTGCACGCCGTTGCGCTTTAAGATGTTGGCCATCTGGCAGACCTTCTCGTGCAACTCGCGGTACGTGAACCGGATGAAGCGCTCCTTGGGGTCATTCGGCTCCCAGATTAAGGCCAGTTTGTTGCCGCGTTTCTCCAAATGACGGTCCAGGCAGTTCTCCGTGATGTTGAGCTTGCCGTTTACAAACCACTTCACGTTAGGCTCCTCAAAATTCCAATCCAAGACCTTGTCCCATTTTTGACGCCATGTAAAGTTCTCGGCCACGTCTGCCCAAAATTGCTCAGGCTGGTCCACGCTTTTTTGGTACGCAGCCTGGTACTCTTCCATTGATCTGATGCGGTAGTCCATAGGTTAGTAGGGTGGTGTTTGGTCGCTTAAAGTTAGATTTTCTCAGTAAAGTGCCAATACTAAGACGGAGTTAGTGAAGAGATGGGTGCGTTTTTAGGCTGTTTCTGAGAAAGTAGGCTGAAAACGGATTTGAAATGGCGGGATGTCCTTGATGTGGTTGGGGTTCTCGCCAAGGTGCATGACAGCCTCTTTGGCTTTTCTTTTTTGGTGCGGATGTAACACTTGTGACTTTCTGAGGTGACTTGAGTACTAGCTGTTGGCAGTTCCCTGAGTAAGACCGCTCTTTCTGGTGCGCACTACCATTCTAGTTGCATTTTGTCCGCTAAGCGCTCAAGGCCGCGGGGCCCCGTCTTGGCCCTTCGCACTGCTGTTGTACTCTGGGCCTTTGGCCCCGCCTTTCAGACGACGAAACAACAGAGGCGCTCAGAGCCAAGACTGGTTCTGGTTCCTCTCTGCATAGGCTGGATGGTTGATTGGTTGTTTGCAGGTGATGACTGACACTGTCGCTGCAGAGTCATGCGTGCTGCCGCACGGCTGTAACTATCTGCTTGCACGTGGCCATGGTTGTTCAAGTCTTTGACTTGGACCCATGATGGCGGGCAGTTTGCAACTGCCCTGAAGCGCTGGCTTCAGGCTGCGCATTCCGTCCCCTTTGAAGTCGAAGATCCCGGACTTGTTTCGGGAGGGGTAGGGAGAGGAAAGGAGCTCTTTCAGACTAAAGACTCATGACTCAGGACTAAACAAGTAGAGTCCGGCAGCACCTGCGAGCGTCTGCGGCTATGTCAGTCCTGCCAGCAGCATCTCTTTTAAGGGAATGGGGCGGTTCATGGTAGATAGATAAGTAGACCCTTCTGCGTATCTTTACCTCGAATTATTTCTAGAGAAGCGCTGTTTTACCTTCGCATTGAAAATAAAGAAAGCTCATGCTGATTGCCAACCATAGTGGTAAGATTTTAGAAGCGGGACTGGACGAGGCGGGGAGAGGCTGCCTGGCCGGGCCAGTGGTAGCGGCGGCCGTCATCCTGCCACCCGACTACCACCATGCCCTGCTCACAGACTCTAAGCAACTGTCTGCCAAGCAGCGTAACCTGCTCCGCGAAGAAGTGTGCAAAGAAGCCATTCACTGGGCGGTGGCCGAAGTCTCACCTCAGGAAATTGACCAGATCAACATCCTCAATGCCTCTTTTGCCGCCATGCACCGCGCCGTGGATCAATTGACCGTAGTGCCAGAATATTTACTAGTGGATGGCAACAGGTTCAAAGCATATAGAGAGATTCCGCATGCGTGTATGATTAAAGGAGATGGGCGCTATTTTAGCATTGCGGCGGCGTCTATCCTGGCCAAAACCCACCGGGATGACCTCATGCGACAGCTGGGTGAGCAGCATCCTTTTTATGGCTGGGGGCAGAATGCGGGTTATCCTACCAAAGCCCATCGTGCAGCCATTGCTCAGTACGGTACCACTGCCCATCATAGAATGACCTTTAAATTATTGGCCGAACAAATGCCTTCCTTGGAGCTTTTGTAAGTAGCAATCAACGTATAAACAGAAAGGCGTTTTTGGCGTGTTTCTTGGGAAACAGGCCAAAAACGCCTTTTTTATGCTAAAATAGGACGTGCCTATTGCGGTTTCATTTTCAAGAGGTCCAGGAACAGGCTAAAGGAGTCAATGCCAGAGCCGCCTTCGCCAAAGGAGTCAAAAGAAAGTGGTTTTACAATGTAGCCGCTCACGCGCAGGTCTTGGGCCGCATGGCGGTCAGAGTCTTCGTTAGAAGTGGTCATGATGAACACGTTTAAGTTGGACAGGCTGGGGTCTCTACGTATTTCCTGTAAGAATTCAATGCCGTTCATGCGGGGCATGTTGATGTCTAAAAGCACAACGGTTGGTAAAGGGCTTAATTTGGGAGTGCCTGGTTCGCCGCGGAGCATGGCCAGGGCCTCGCGTCCGTTTTTGGCTTTGTGTAGCGGGGCCATCACCTTGATTTTACGTAGTTCACGCTCTACGCTCATGGCATCCAGGTAATCATCTTCCACTAACAAAATACTGGCTTGAGATTCACTCATAATATATATTTAAGGACTAAAAAAGTTTCAATACTAATTTTTAGGCTGCCTGAGCCAATTTGGCTTTGGGCCAGGTAAAGGTAAAGACAGAGCCGTTGCCTGGTGTAGAGGATACTTCTATGCGCCCGCCTTGCCGTTCTATGATCTTCTTGACAATGGAGAGGCCCACGCCCGTGCTTTCTACGGCATCGCGCTCCTGGAGTGTCTGAAATAAGACAAAAATTCTTTCATGGTACTCTGCCTCAATGCCCGGGCCGTCATCTGCCACAGAGAATTGGTGGTAGTCTGGGAACTCCTGGTACCCAATGGAGACGTTGCCAGTTTGCTTGTCATGGTACTTGATGGCGTTTCCTATCAAGTTACTGAACACTTGCTGCAACTCTACCTTGGCAGCGCGCAGGACGGGTAAACGGTCTGGCAAATGCACCTGAAAACCGGCCGGCGGGTTTAGCATATCTATCACGTCAAAGAGTAAATGCTGCACGTTGACGGCTTCCTCCTCTAGTTTGGCTCTACCCACGCGGGCCAGGGCCAGAATTCCGTTAATGAGGTTTTCCATGCGGTGCACGCGGGCGCGCATCATGAGCAGGTATTCTTGTATGTGGCTGGGCAGTTCTTTGCCCATGTCTTCTTCTACCCACTTAGAGGCGTTCTCAATGCCGCGCAAGGGAGCCTTCAAGTCATGGGAGACCACGTAGGCAAACTGGTCCAGCTCCTTGTTCTTGCTGTCCAGCTCAGTAAAGGTTTTGTCAATGGTGCCAGACATGCGGTTAAGAGAGTCTGACAGCAAGGTGAGCTCATCATGGGCATCGTCTTCAATGGCAATCTTATATTCACCGTTGGCAATGCGGTCTGCCAGGTTCACCATCTTCATGATGCGTCTGGAGATGAGGCGGGTAATGTAGTAGGCCCAGGCCAGACCCAGCATCACCGAGATGATAGTGAGGGCAGTAGAGACCCGGCGCGTCTCATTGATACTTTTGTCCAGGCGCTCACGGCGCACCTCGCGTACTTTGTACTCAATGCTGTTAAACGCCCTGAAGTAGATACGCATCTGGTCTGTGAGGCGCTTGCCTTCTTCATTGATCACCAGATAGCCGTGTTCCAGGTTTCTAATGCCTCTAATGCTCACACCTGCCTCGTTCTCCTTGCGCTTCTCGGCAATGAGTAATTCGGCAAAGTCGTTTTTCCATTTCACCTGCAGTTCCTCAATCTCCTGAATCTTCTTGAGTTGCTCCGGGGAGTCGTCCACCAGCTTTTTAAGGTCTGTGAACAAGGCAGGCATAAGACGGTCTGCCGTATGGTAGGGTTGCAGGAACTCCTCATTGCCGGTAAGCAGAAAACCGCGCATACCGGTCTCCATGTCAATGATGTTCCGTTGCAGGGAAGAAGAGTTACGGATAATGTTCTGAGACTCAGAAACAAACTTGGAGTTCTCAATCACGTCTTCAGACAGGCGGTAGTTCACCACCCCCACGGCCGTAAAGAGAAAAGAGATAAGGACAAAACCAGCAAAAAGCTTGGTAGATAATTTTATATGCATGGGTATAGATGACGAAAAGGCCACCTCCGGGAGTCCAACATGAAAACGGAGCGCCTCCCATGAAAAGAGGTATCTCCGCAAAAATAGAAAAATATCTTAACCTGCCTTGGGCCGAAGGTCTTGCGGCAACCTTGATGGCGTACAACAGATGGTTAATGTGATATGGTCATGATATACAAGTGTTTAGCGCGCCGGTGCCTGGCGTAATGCCTATGCGTGTTGCGTAACTTCTGCCCGACTAAGCGCTATAGGTACTTGTAGCTGAATGGCTGTACGGCTACCGCCCTAAGTGAGTTTTGGACCTTATGCGAAGAATGCTGTACTCAAAAAAGAATCAACCTATGCAAGTCTTATTAAAGGAGCAGTGCTGGATTTAACCGGCTTTTTGCGTTCACTGTGCCGCATAGTGGCGTACGGGCCTGCTAAAGACCATTAGGTTGTACCCTATAGGCTGTCTGCAAAACTTGAGGAGATGTGGTTTTCAAACCCGCGCCAAATCAGTACTTTTGCTCAGGTAGTAAAGTCATTCCTTCTAACAAAGACATATATGGAATTAAAGAAAGTTGCCCTTAATGACGTGCATGAGGCCCTAGGTGCCAAGATGGTGCCTTTTGCCGGATACAACATGCCGGTGCGTTACTCTTCAGACTTAGAGGAGCACCACACGGTACGCAAGGCCATGGGTATTTTTGACGTGTCGCACATGGGCGAGTTCATGGTGACCGGACCGGGTGCCTTGGACCTGATTCAGCGCGTTACCTCCAATGACGCCTCTAAACTGACGCCGGGCAAAATCCAGTACTCCTGCTTCCCTAACCAGGAGGGCGGTATTGTGGACGACCTGCTGGTGTATTGCCTGGGTGAGGAAGAGTACATGCTAGTGGTAAACGCCTCTAATATTGAAAAGGACTGGAACTGGATCAACCAATTCAACACCGGCAATGTGAAGCTGGAGAACATCTCTGATGAGATGTCCCTGTTTGCCGTGCAAGGACCAAACACTGCGCAGGCGCTTCAGTCTCTGACCCCGGTGGACTTGCCTAATATGGTGTATTACACGTTTGACAAAGGCACCTTTGCAGGCGTACCCAACGTGATCATCTCGGCCACGGGTTACACCGGCGCCGGTGGATTTGAAATTTACGTACCCAATGAAAACGCCAAAGAGGTGTTTGAGAAAATCATGCAAGCCGGCGAGCCTTACGGCATCAAGCCAATTGGTTTAGGCGCCCGTGACACGCTGCGTCTGGAGATGGGTTACTGCCTGTACGGCAATGACATCACAGATTCTACCTCGCCACTGGAGGCTGGTTTGGGCTGGATCACCAAGTTTAGTAAGGACTTTACCAACGCAGACAACTTAAAGGCCCAGAAAGAGCAAGGCGTGAGCCGCAAACTAATTGGCTTTGAGATGATGGAGCAGGGCATTCCGCGCAGCCACTATGAGATTGTGAACGCCGAAGGCGCGACTATTGGCGAAGTAACTTCGGGCACCATGTCGCCTTCTTTGGGTAAAGGCGTTGGCTTGGGCTACCTGCAAACTGAGTACACCACGCCAGGCACCGAGATCTTCATCAAGGTGCGCAATAAGCAACTCAAGGCCCAAGTGGTAAAACTGCCGTTTTATAAACCAACAGTATAGTATAGTTAAGAGTTAAAAGTTATGAGTTAAGTGTTGGTGTTTTGAGGAGCTCCGTTTTTGGCTTGTTTTCTAGAAATCAGGTCAAAAACGGAGCTCCTATTTTATGCCTAACTGCTACTTCCAAAACTTTGAACTCTTAACTTTTAATTCTTAACTCAAAAAACCGTGCCTTCTATAGATGTTTGCTTCAGCCCAGAGCTGTTGCCTTTGTATGATTTAAAAGGAAAGATTGCCGTAGCTGTAGATGTGTTGCGCGCTACGTCCAGCATGGTCACCGCCCTGGCCCACGGCGTCACGCACATTGCCCCCGTGAGTGAACTGCATGAATGTTTGGCCTACAAAGAGCAGAACTACCTGGTGGCCGCAGAGCGCGACGGCGTAAAAGCTGAAGGGTTTGACCTGGGCAACTCGCCGTTCCATTACCGTGAAGATGGCGTAAAAGGCCGTTTCCTGGCCATCACGACCACCAACGGAACGCAGGCTATCAATCGGTCCCGCACCGCAGACGCGGTCATAGTAGGCGCTTTCCTGAACGTTGGGGCGGTGGCCAATTACCTGAAGGCCGCTAACAAAGACGTAGTGGTGGTTTGCGCCGGCTGGAAGGGGCTGTTCAATCTGGAGGATACGCTGTTTGCCGGCGCCTTGGCTGAGCGCTTAGAAGATGATTTCTCCCTGAACCATGACGCCACGCTGGCCGCGCATTCTATGTACCAAAGTGCCAAGCATGATTTGCTAGGCTACTTGTCCAAGTCCAGCCACGTACAGCGCCTGGAGCGCCTGCACATTCTACCAGACATTGAGTTCTGTTTGCAGCATGACGTCTATGACGTAGTGCCGGTGCTGGAAGGCGATTTTCTGGTACCTGCTAAATAGTCGTTGTTAGTTATCCATTGTTCAAAGCAAAAAACGGAAGGGGCCCTTACTTACAGAGTAAGAGCCCCTTCCGTTTTTTGCCTGTTTTCCAGAAACTAGACTAAAAACGTTTTTGGCTCAGTCTTTCAGTTTCGGGTTGTTCTGGTGGCGGTCCTTGTCGCGGTGGGTACGTTTGGCCAGGCCTTTTTCAAACTCCTCGGTGAGGTTGACGCCGGTCTGGTTGGCCAGGGCAATGAGCACAAACAGCACATCGGCTAGCTCTTCACCTAGGTTCACGTCCTCGTCGCTTTTCTTGAAGCTCTGGTCGCCGTAGCGGCGGGCAATGATGCGGGCTACTTCGCCTACTTCCTCGGTGAGAATGGCTAGGTTGGTGAGTTCAGAGAAGTAGCGCACGCCTACGTCTTTTATCCAGGTATCTACGGTTTCTTGGGCTTCTTGTAAGGTCATTTGGGTAATGTGCTAATGATTTAATGTGCTGATGTGCTAATTGATTTGAAAATTTGGAGATGAGCAGATTTGGAAATGCATGGGGCGTGGCCAGCTTTTTCGTTTTTGGCCTGTTTTCTGGAAAGTAACCTAAAAACGGTCTAGTGGTCTTTTCACGCAATCAGTCATTAACAACCAACAACCTATTCTTTGTTCTGAGAATCAATGGTGATGGTGACTGGCCCGTCATTGATGAGGCTAACTTTCATGTCTGCGCCAAAGACACCGGTGGGGATGGGTCTGCCTAGTTCAGCCTCTAAAAATTGATGGAACTGCTCATACAAGGGAATGGCCACGGCGGGCGGCGCGGCCTCAATGTAAGAGGGACGGTTGCCTTTCTTAGTACTGGCGTATAGCGTGAACTGACTGATGAGGAGAATGCCGCCGTTTACGTCCTGCACACTCAGGTTCATTTTGTCCTGGTCATCTGAGAAGATGCGCAGCTGGGCTGTTTTCTTGGCGGTCCATTGCAAGTCTTCTTTGGTATCTGTGGGCGTAAAGCCGGCCAATACCAACAGCCCCTGCTCAATCTGTCCGTTCACTTTTCCGTCTATTACTACAGAAGCCTGGTTTACTCGTTGTATCGCTACGCGCATAAAATCTATTTATTTATTAAAAGCTAAGAGGACATGAGGAGCTATTGAAGAGCCACTTCTAGTAAAATCCGTTTTTGGCTTATTTCCCAGAAATCAGGTCAAAAGAAGAGCAGCTTACCACCCGCCACCCATTTGCAAATTTTCACATCTATACATTTCCAAATCAATTAGCACATCAGCACATTCCCCATTAGCACATTTATCCTTGGCAAGATAAAAAGAAAAGTGCGGCCACAAGGCTAGAATGACAGTATATGCAAATTGCCGGGGCCTAAACGCTGAAGCGCAGCTTTTTCCGTTATTTTTGTGGTTCCTAACTCTGTAAGGATGCCGAAAAAGACGATTTACTGGCTGTGTGGCTTGTTGGTGCTGGGTGCGCTGGGATTTTACGGATTTACAAAATGGCAGGAGACCCGCGAGAAAGTGGATCTCTGGACGGTAGTACCCGATGATGCCGTTTTTGTAATTGAGACCAACAACGCGCCGCGCTTTGTTGACCACCTGCAACAGACAGATTTGTGGGCCACGGTGTCCCGCATGCCGTACGTGCTTCGGTTAGAAGACCAACTTTCACTGCTAGACACTCTTTCCTCGGGCCGCATTCAGCTTAAGAAATTCCTGACCAAGAAGAACGTGCTGGTGTCCATGCACGTGCTGGGCCGCTCAGACTTTGACTTTATTTATTACGTGCCGGTAAAGACCGTAGGCGAGCACCGCTACATACGCACGCTGGTAGAGAACCTGGGGCGCAACCCAGAATACCGCCAGGAGCTTAGAGAGTACCAGGGCTTCCAGATCACAGATATATCGCATAACGGTAACAAAGAGAACCTGTCCTACTTCTCTTACCACAACAACTTGATCATAAGCCCCAGCCCAGTCTTGATTGAAGAGATTGTGCGCAAGATCAACCGCGGGCAGTTAGAGTCGCCGGCCAAGGACTACAAGACCACCAACTACCTAAGCCAGAAAGACGTCTACGCCAACATCTTCATCAATTACCAGCACTTGCCAGACCTCTTAGGCGTTTTCTTGCGCAAAGACCTGCAGGGCGATGTCAACCTCATTAGTAGCCTTTGCCGAAGCAGTCTTTTAGGCCTCAAGCTAGACAACAACCGCCTGTTCATGAACGGCTTCTCTGTACCTGAGACGGTAGAGGGTTCCCTTTACAGCCGTCTTAAAGGCCATGCGCCCAAGACCTTTAAGATGAAGGACTTTCTGCCCAGCAGTGCGGCGGTGGTCTTGCACATGGGCCTGGACAAGATGGGCGCGCTCAAGGGCGGACCGGGAAAGGACGGCCCTGGCTTTGTAGACACGCTGGCCAACTCGTTTGCCGGTGAACTGGGTTTGTGCTACCTGGAGTCATATGACACCAAGACTGCCACAGAGAAAGTATTGTTTGCACAGTCTAGCAATCCGGCGTATACCAGTGCCCTGCTCAACCGCCTGCAACCCGGGCGCACCAACGGCACTGAGGAACGCCACGGCAAAAACGTGATCAGGCTCCTAACCACCCGTGAACTCCCAGAACAATTGTTTGGCGAGCTGTTCAGGGGCTTTGAGCAGGTGTATTACACTACCTTGAGTGATTACATTCTGTTTACAGATGATGTGCAGACCATGCGCACGCTCTTAAAAGAGGTAGAGGCGGGCAGGGTCTGGAGCAAGTCAGAGGCCCTGCAACCCCTATTAGAGCAAACCCAGCAAGAAGACAACGTGGGCCTCTACATCAATACGGCCAATGCCTGGAACCTGCTCATGCGCGGCATGAGTACAGAAAAGCAGACGGCCCTGGTGCGCAACAGCTCCATCATCAAGAAATTCAACCACTTCAGTTTTCAGTTTAGTGCCAAAGAGGAACGCTTCTATACCAGCCTGTTGCTAAGGCACCAGGAAGAATCTTCTGTGAAGGCGGTGCTGGCCAGTGCGGGGTTCAGGCAGGAGGATGCATTTGCCTTTAAAAGCCAGTTGCTGACCTCGGCGTTCTTGACGCAGTATCCCGTAGACCGTTCAGACGAAGTGGTGGTGCAGGACTCCTCCTTGGTGGTATATGGCCTGGGCACGCAGACGGGCAAGCAGAACTGGACCGACACCTTGGAAAGCCCCCTCATTGGACAGGTGCAGCAATTGATTTACGGACCGGACAACCGCCTCAAATACCTTTACGCCACGCCTAACCGCATCCATTGCGTTGATAAGAACGGCAAGGATGTCAACAGCTTCCCGTTCACGTTGGGAGACACGCTAAAATTGCAGCACCTCACGGCCTTTGACTACAACAAGAACGGTGACTACCGCCTGGCCGCCGATGACAACCTGGGCAATCTGTACTTGCTGGACATGCAGGGGAATCTGCAGACAGGCTGGAGCCCCATGCGCCTGGACAGCCGCTTGGCCGCGCCGCCCCAGCATCATAAGGTAAATGGCCGTGATGTGATTGTGGTGGTCTTGGAGAATGGATTTGTCTATGCGTTCACCACGCAGGGCGAAACGTATCCGGGATTCCCGTTGAACCTGGAGAAGAACCTGCGCTCTACGGTGTATGCCAAGCCGGGTATTTCGTTTAGGCGCTCCCTGTTCACCACCGTCACCCAAGACGGACAGGTGATCACCTTTGACTTGACCGGCGAAATCACCAAAAGAGAGCAACTCCTGCGCACAGACAGAAGAAGCACGTTTGAGCTGGTGCCCGAGGTTGGGGGCAAGTCGTTTATCATTGCCAGGACAGACCCGGGTCGCGTAGCCTTGTATAGCCAAGACTTAAAACTACTTTTAGATAGGAGGTTTGTGACCTCGTCCAGGAAAGTGATCCAGTACTTCCATTTTGGGGGCGACCGCAAGCTCTATGTGATTACAGAAACAGGGCCTGGCAAAGCGTATCTGTATGACGTGCAGGCCCAGCCGCTAGGGCAGGAGCCTATCAACGCCAGTTCACCGGTAACAGTGCGCTACCATGAGGTGCAGAACCAATACACCGTCTTTGCCACCTATAAGGATGCGGTGCAGAAGATCATAGTGCAGGGCCGGGATTAATCTCTGCTTGCGGCCGCGCAAAAATTCCCGATTAATTAAAAAGAGAGTCTCTGCTCAGACAGCTTTTCGTTTTTGCCCTGTTTTTTAGAAAACTGTCTGAAAAGGAAAAGCTGCGTGGGTTTTGGTAGCGGGCAGTGAGCTACGCCAATCTTCAATCCTAAAAGAAATTTGGCTCATACCTGAACCAAAAAAATATTTTTCATGTAAACATATGTATATACATCATTTGTTTATACATTTGTAACATCAAATAAAAAATAACCATAGCCATGAAATTAAAAAACACCTTATTAGTAGCCCTGGTGGCCTTTGTAACGTTCTCTTTTGCCGGCAAGGGCATTGACTACAAAGTAGTAAACGGTCAGTCTAAAGTAACCTGGGTAGGGAAGAAGGTAGCCGGTGAGCACTCGGGCGCCATCAAAATTGCGCAGGGTAAATTGACCAGCAACGGTAAAAACATCACTGGCGGTACGTTCACTATGGACATGACTTCTATCAGTAACACAGACATCACTGACGCCAAATACAACCAGCAGTTAGTAGGGCACTTAAAGAACGATGACTTCTTTGCCACAGACAAATATCCAACTTCTACCTTGGCTATCACTAAAGTAACCAAAGCCAAAAACGGCCAGTACCTAATCAACGGTGACCTGACCATCAAAGGCATCAAAAAGCCAATTTCGTTCCCGGCCACGGTGACGCACGCTGGCAATCAGATTAAAGCCAAAGCCGCTATTAAAGTTGACAGAACTGCTTATGACATCAAGTATGGTTCTGGAAGCTTCTTTGACAACCTAGGCGATAAAGCCATTGACAATGAGTTCATCTTGAACGTTGACCTGGTAGCCCAGAAATAATAAACACCTTTTCTTTAAAAGCCCTGTCCTTGTGCATATGCATGGGGGCAGGGCTTTTTGTTTTACCGTTGCTTTTAGTCAAGCAATCTTTTATGCAGGTGCCTGCCTGGTTAGAATATTTGGATAAGAGAGGATAACATGGCAAACGCGTTGCTAGTCTGGTACAGTGGTAGTTTTTATTTTATAATGAGCTTGATACCAACGTGTAAGGCCGTTTAAAGAAAAAAATATGCTCTTTTTGTAAACAATTAGATAGTAGTTATTGTCTTTGTAATAGTATTGCTATTATTTTTGAGGGTAGTAGCCTTTTTTATAATCTACGTCCGCTAGCTGCATGAGTACAACCATTAAGGTAGAGTTGAACAATAAGCTTTATATACGAGATCCTGAGCTCACGGAACTGGGTAGGGTGATTGTGCGAGAGTCTATCAAGCTCATTGATGAATTGGGCTTTGAGCATTTCACGTTTAAAAAACTGGCCATAAGCATCTCTTCAACAGAGGCGTCTATTTACCGGTATTTTGAGAACAAGCACAAGCTTCTGCTGTATCTGGTGTCCTGGTATTGGAACTGGTTGGACTACAGGCTTAGCTACCATACCCACAACGTGACCAATGCTACAGAGAAGCTAGAGATTTTCCTCAAAATATTAGCAGAAAGCCAGTTGCATGATGGTTTAAACCCGCAGGCAGACGTGCAAGCGCTGTCTAGGATAGTCATCTTAGAAGCCTCTAAAGCCTACTTAACCAAGGAGGTAGACTCTAACAACAAGGAAGGGCTTTTTCAGGATTACAAGAGCATCTGCCATAAGATGGCCTTGGTGGTGTTAGAGATAAACCCGGTTTACCTTTTTCCGCATGCGTTGATCACCACGCTGTTTGAGGCCACCCGCAAGCATTTGTTTTTTGCGCAGCACCTGCCGTCGCTTACAGAGGTACAAGTGAATGAATCTGGCGAAAATACATTGTTGCCGTTTCTGCATCACCTTGCTTTTAGTGCCATTGCCCCAGGGGCAGACTTGCCCTCTTTAAACCGTTGATGTATATATGTCTACAAAGCCACTAATCTCACCTACTCCTTTCAAGCGGTTTTTAGAATTGCTCTCATCTGAGCGCAAGGTCATTGGGTACATCTACCTATATGCCATTTTCTCTGGACTAGTAAGCCTTTCCTTGCCTTTGGGTATACAAAGCCTGATTGGGTTTGTCTCCAGTGGGCAGATGGTTACGTCCGTAACGGTGCTTATTGTGTTAATCATTCTGGGCGTTTTGGTAGTGGGCGGGTTGCAGGTCATGCAGCTTTACCTGGTTGAGCACATCCAGCAGCGCATCTTTGCCACCAAGGCTTTCCAATTCACTACGCACCTCACCAAAATAAAAGGCAACCAGCTGGCCAAGCAGAACCTGCCCGAGATGATGAACCGCTTTTTTGACGTCATCTCCCTGCAAAAAGGATTGGCCAAAATGCTCACAGACTTCTCTGCGGCGGCCATTCAGATTCTGTTTGGGGTGATTCTGCTATCTTTTTACCATCCGTATTTCATCTTCTTCGGTTTGGTGCTGGTGATCATGCTCATCCTCATCATTAAGTTCACCAGCCCTAAAGGCATGCGGACCAGTCTGGAGGAGTCTAAGTACAAATACCGGCTGGTGCACTGGTTAGAAGAGGTGGCCAACAACATCACCATCTTTAAATCGGCTTCGCAGGAGAAGTTGTCCTTAGAGAAGACAGACTTTTATACCAGCAGATACCTAAAGGCCAGAAGCAATCATTTTAAAGTCCTCATCACTCAATACATAGGGTTCATAGGTTTTAAAACCGTCATTACTGCGGGTCTGTTGTTGATGGGAAGCATGCTGTTGCTAAACCAGGAGATCAACCTGGGGCAGTTTGTGGCTTCTGAGATCATCATCATCCTAATCATTACCGCCGTAGAAAAGCTGCTGGTAAAACTAGACGTGGTGTATGATGTCTTAACCAGCCTTGAGAAACTAGGAGGCGTGACAGACCTACCCATGGAAGAAACCAAGGGGCTTACCAGAGAAATGCCTTCTACCACGCAGGGGGTGTCTGTCCAGGTAAGGAACCTGTTCTTTACCTACGCCAACGCCCAGGCGCCTGCCCTGCAGGGAGTAGACCTCACTGTAGCTTCCGGCGAAAAGCTATGTCTGGCCGGCGCTGAGGAGGCGGGCAGGTCTACGTTGTTACAGATTCTGGCGGGCATCCATACAGACTATGAGGGCGCGGTGGTAGTGAACGGCCTGTCCCTGAATGATTACCAGCCCGAGGCCCTGCATGAACACATTGGCTTCTACCTCTTGCCCGCCCTTTTGTTTGAAGGATCCATCTTAGAGAACATCACGCTGGGGCAACCCAACGTCACCTTAGAAGATGTCTTGTGGGCCCTGCAGACGGTAGAACTCTCTGACTACATCCAAAGTAGGCCAGAGGGGCTTTACACCATGATTCACAGCAATTCAAAGGGAATTCCCAATGGCGTGGCGCAACGGTTGGCCCTGGCGCGCAGCATAGCCAGAAAACCTAAACTGCTGTTGCTGGATAATTTTCTGCCGCTGGTAAACAAGCCGCTCAGGGCTAGAATAGCCGGTCGGCTCTTCACCCCAGAAATGCCTTGGACGGTAGTGGTTATCTCTAATGATAAGGCCGTCATGGGGCATTGCTCCAGAGTGGCGCTTTTGCAAGCAGGTAAAGTACAACAAGTAGTGACCGGGCCAGAAGCTGTCAAGGCAGCATTTAACAAGGTGGTGTAATGGCAAAGCAGACAACAAATCATCCGGTGCAAGAGGAGTGGGAACAGTTCAGCTCCTTTAAGCTAGTAACCAAGCCCAAGCTGGCCAAAGTGCTGGCGTATTGGACCATCGGGCTGTTTACCTTACTGTTCATTGCCCTTTGGTTGCCCTGGACGCAGAACATACGGTCTACCGGGTCCATTACCACGCTACAGGCGCAAGACAGACCCCAGACCGTGCACAGTACCATTGCGGGCAGAATAGAAAAATGGCAGGTGCAGGAGGGTCAGAAGGTGAAAAAAGGAGACACCCTAGTGGTGCTTTCTGAAGTAAAGGAAAAATACTTTGACCCCCAGCTGCTGAGCCGCCTAGAAGAGCAGTTGCAGGCCAAGGGAGGAAGCCTGTCGGCTACCCAGGCAAAAGCCGATGCTCTTCAAAAACAGATTGCCGCTTTGCAAGAAGGCTTGCAGTTTAGTTTGCAGAAGGCCCGCAACAAAATGCTACAGGCCAACTTAAAGGTGCAAAGTGACAGCGCAGAGTTGGTGGCCATGCAGGCAGAATATGAGGTAGCCCAGAGCCAGTACGCCCGGCAGGAAAAACTCTACCAACAGGGCCTTAAATCCCTGACAGAGCTGGAAAGCCGCCGGCTCAAGTTCCAGGAAGTACAGGCCAAGCGGCAGAGCGTGCAAAACAAACTCAACATCAGCCGAAATGAAAAGCAGAACGCCCGCATTGAGCTTTCTTCTTTAGAGGCCGAATACCAGGATAAGATTTCCAAGGCGCGGTCTGACCTGAACGCCACCCTGGCCTACGTGAACGACAGCAAGGGCGAAATCTCTAAAATGGAGAACGAGTATGCCAACACTCAGATTAGAAGCTCTTTTTATCAAATCACCGCGCCGCAGGATGGGTACGTGGTACGGGCCTTAAAGGCTGGTATTGGCGAAACGCTTAAAGAAGGGGAGCCGGTGTGTAGTATTATGCCGGCAGATCCACAGCTGGCCGTGCAGCTGTATGTACGGCCCATGGACGTTCCGCTTTTGGCGGTAGGCCGGGAGGTGCGATTGCAGTTTGAAGGCTGGCCGGCTTTGGTCTTCTCTGGTTGGCCCAATCTGGGCTTTGGTACGTTTGGGGGCAAAGTGGCTGTCATTGACAACCTGGACAGCCAAGGCAAATACCGGATTCTGGTAGTGCCAGACCCCGCCGAAGGTCCTTGGCCGGAAGCGGTGCGCGTGGGTTCAGGCGCCTACGGTTGGGTGATGTTAAATGACGTGTCCATCTGGTATGAACTATGGCGCCAGCTAAATGCCTTTCCGCCGGACTACGTGGGCGAGGTGACTGGCCAGAAAGAGGAACAAGGAAAAGCATCCGTGAAAGAAGAGAAATGAGAGGCAACAGGTTTTTCTTGTGCGTAATCTTAAGTGCAGTCTTGCTCCTGATGAGTGGGCAAAGCCGTGCGGGAGACAGTACCGCCGTCTTTACCATCCAGGATTTAATCAATCAGATGGCGTTGCACCATCCGGTAGCGCGGCAGGCCAACCAGCTTTCTGAGCAGGCCCGGCAGGAACTACGCATGGCCAGAGGGGTTTTTGACCCGGTGGCAGCGTCAAAGTTCTACCAGAAGGAATTAGGCGGCAAGAACTATTATACGTTGTGGGACAATGTGCTAAAAGTGCCGCTCTGGATTGGCGAGGTAAAGGCGGGCTATGAGCGCAACCAGGGCGCCAATGTCAATCCTGAGAACGTCACCTCGTCTCAAGGACTCCAGTACGTGGGCCTCTCTGTACCCATTGGGCAGGGATTGCTCATAGACGAACGCAGAGCCACCTTACAGCAGGCCAAACAGGCGCTTGCCCTGGCAGAGGCTGACCGCGTGAAGAACATCAACAAGTTGCTGCTGGAGGCCACCAAAGCTTACTGGGACTGGGCCAATGCCTACCATAGAGGACAGTTGCTGGCGCAAGGGCTGCAATTGGCCAACGTGCGCTTACAGGCAGTGAAGGAAAGAGTAAAGGAGGGAGACCTAGCAGCTATTGACTCTGTAGAAGCCCAGATTGAAGTCCAGAACCGGCAAGCCTTACTTGCCCAAGCGCAGCTAGAAAGCCAGAACGCCGCCCTATTGGTGTCCAATTATCTGTGGGGAGAAAACAACACGCCTCTGGAGTTGCCCGCCCAGGTGACTCCCTCCTTGCAGGGCACAGAGCTAGAGCCTTTGGCTGCTCAAGACGTTGCTGTTTTGTTGGACCAGGCCCGGGAGCGGCACCCAGAGGTGATGAAGCTTCAGATAAAATTGAGGCAGCTAGACATAGAACGGCGCTTTACGCAAAACAAGCTGTTGCCCAAACTCAATCTGGAGTACAATGTGATTGGAACCGGCGGCACGGCAGGAGAGCAGTGGCTGCAAGAGCGGTATCTGTCAGATAATTACAAGCTGGGCGCCAGCTTTAGCGTGCCTCTTTTCTTACGGCAGGAGCGGGGCAAGTTGCAGATAACGCGGCTCAAGATCAACGCCACCCAACTAGAACTGGCCCAAACCACCCGCGAGAGCCTGAACCTGGTCCAAGCCTCTTACAATGAACGGAAACAGCTAGAAGAGCAGATACAATTGCAGGAACAGATTATACGCAACAGTGAATTGTTGCAGCGCGGCGAGCAGGAACGGTTTGAAAACGGCGAAAGCTCCCTTTTTCTGGTCAATACCCGCGAGGCCAACCTTCTAAGCCAACAGATAAAGCTCTATGAGCTAAAGACCAAATACGCAAAAGCCAAGTACTACCTGCAATGGGCCGCAGGAGACCTTGGCATTGGGGCAACCAGATAGGCTTTAAAAACAGATGATAGGTTGTTGGTAAAATTACTGCCAAACCTACAGCGTCACCTCTAAGGCTGTTTTATGCACATAAGGAGGTCATCTGCACATAAAATGAGGATGGCAGGTACTTAATTTAGCCAGCCTTTGCGGTAGAAGTAATAGACCATGCCCACCACTACCAAGCCCATAAAGCCCAGCAAAGTCACATAGCCGTAGGGGTGGTAGAGTTCCGGCATGTTCAAGGGGTTTATTTCGCCGTCAGGCTGCTCTCTGGAGAAGTTCATGCCGTACAAGCCCACAATAAAACTCAAAGGAATGAAGATGGTAGAAATGATAGTAAGTACTTTCATGACCTCATTCATGCGGTTGCTCACATTGGACAGGTACAGGTCTGTGAGGCTGCTGGTGGTCTCTCTGTAGTTGTCTACCAAGTCTATCAACTGAACCGCGTGGTCATAGATGTCTTTAAAGTAGATTCTAAGATCATGCGGAATTTGTGCCTCGTCCATGCGCAGAATCTCATTGATCTTGTCGCGCTCTGGCCAGATAATGCGCCTTATTTTAACCACCTCGCGCTTCAGGTCCAGGATCTGGCTCAGGAGTTTTTTGCTGGGGTTTTCAAACAGGCAGTCTTCCAGTTCCTCGGCGTACTCGCCTAGTTGCGCCATGGCCGGGAAGTAATGATCCAGCACCACGTCCAGGATGGCATAGGCCAGGTATATGGAGGATTTCTTCCGGATGCTTCCCTTGCCCGCCCGTATGCGTTCGCGTAAGGGGTTTAGACAATCCTCATAATCACTCTGCAGGGTAAGCACGTAATTGGGACCCGTGAACAGGGAAATCTGGTCATCGTCAATCTCATGCTCTTCGGTAAAGGTGACCATGCGCGAAATGATGAACAACCGGTTGCCGTCTTCCTCTACTTTGGGGCGCTGGTAGTCATTGATCACGTCCTCCATCTGCAAGGCGTGTATCTGAAAGTCTAGCATGAGGCGCTCCATCAGCTCCAGGTTTTGGTAGCCCCGCACATCTATCCAGTGGCGCGCCTGCGGCTGACTCACAAAGGCCGCCATGAGGCTGTCATAGTTCTCAAACTCGCGGCTTTCATACAAATCACCGTCAAAGGAGACCATAAACAGCCTGGGCGGAAGCGAATGCTCATGAACATTCAAAAAGCCCGGTTTCTGCCCGACTTTGCGTTCTAAGATGTTTTTGGTGAATTGCTTGGTAGGACTAGGCGTCATGCAATAGTGATTTTAGGCAGTTAGGCGCTACAAGAAACGCCCACGAGCAAAAGGTACGCAAAAGCTAGAAGAATGATTAATGACCACTGAATAATGACCAGTAACTAGTAATTAATGACCAATGAAAAATGAAAAGCATATGGTATTTAATGGGATAATGATTAATAGTATCCAGGCAGCGACTACTAAAGACTTAATTCATAGTATCCTGGCTTCAAACAGTAGGGAAGTCCCTTCTCCCTGAGGGAGAAGGTTAGGATGAGGGGGAAAGGAATTGAGGCAACAAGCAGAAGCCTATGAAATGATACCCTCACCCTAGCCCTCTCCCAGAGGGAGAGGGGATTTACATCCAGGTCCGTTTTTAGCCTATTTTCCAGAAAACAGCCCAAAAACGACTCGTCCACTTTCCATTATTCACTAACCACTACCCTCGTTTCTAGTTTTTCAAACTGCTCCTGCAGCTGAGGGACAAGGCCTTTTCTGGCTTCTAGGGTAAGACGGCAGTCCAGGTTAAAATCTTGTTGGCGCACGGGCAGCTCATGGTCTTTGACCAGTTTCATCACTTCGTTCATCTGCTCGTACCCAAACTGAATGGTCAAGAATGACGTCTCGTGGCGTTCAATGAGGTCGGCTTGCGACAGAGCTTCTGCGGTGGCGGTTTTGTAGGCATGGATGAGGCCGCTTACGCCCAACTTGGTACCTCCAAAATACCTGATCACCACCACCAGCACATTGCTCAAACCGGCAGATTTTATCTGGCCCAGAATAGGATCTCCGGCTGAGTGGTTGGGCTCACCGTCATCATTGGCGCGGTAGATGGCCCGGTCGGCGCCCAAGAGGTAGGCGTAGCAATGGTGGCGGGCATCAAAGTACTCTTTGCGCAAGGCTTGCAATACTTCTTTGACCTCGTCCTCTGAGTACACGGCATAGGCCTTGGCAATAAACTTACTGCCTTTCTCTTTGTACAACCCTTCTGTGGGCGCGGCTATGGTGCGGTACTTGTCCTCCATGCAGGCAAAGGTACACAGTAAAACAGAATTGCGGGAAGGCTCCGTTTTTGGCCTGTTTTCAGGAAAAGAGGCTAAAAACGGAAGCAGTAGTTGAGCCACCTCTGGAAGGGAAGCCCACCTGCCGGAAATGAGATTAAAACGCCCAGCTGAATTATAGTTGCTTACTTAGAAAGACCGAAGTCCCCGATGGTTAACCCCACGTATACTCCGCCGTAGGCTACTTCTTTGGTGGCCGTGGCGGTGAGACCTGTGGTCAATCCTAAAGATTCTCCCAAAAGAAAGGCGAACTCTGTTTTAGCGTTCCAGCCAAAGAGCCCAAACTCCTTTGTGTCATATTCATAAGAACTGCTTCTTATGATACCGCCCCATCCTCCTGTATCAATGGTGATGTTGTAAGGCATTTCATATTTGACAAAAGAGGGACCAGTGCTGTAGGTGAAAAACACTTTCCTGCTGATTGGCGCTAGACCTCCAATTGAAAAGTTGAACTCCTTGATTTTATGGATGGGAGGGTTGATTTCGGCTTCTTTCTTGTCATACTTTCTGTCTTTGTAATTGACAGCAGTAAAACCCAGAGAAAGGAGAAAGTTGGCTTTGGTCTGCGCCACTAGGGATAGGTTCACGCCAGAGCCCCTGCCTTCAGAGAAAGGATAGAGGTAGCCCAGAGAACCATAGGCAATGGTTTGTTTGGTAGCGGTAGAATCTTGCCCCGCCGCCTCCAATCCAAAGAACAGGGAAAGCGCTAAGCATAGTACAGTGGCTCTTTTCATGATTTAATTTTGGTATAGCTATATCTTATTCAACTTCATTAACCTTACAGGAAGATATGGTTTCTTTTTAATATAGAACTGTATTTTATCTATGTTTTATGTTGAGTGAAAGTCATCTTCCGTTTTTGGCCTGTATTCCAGAAAACAGGCCAAAAACGGAAGATGCACTAGGCCACCACTTCGGCTAACTGCTTGTCAATGGCTTGGAATAGAGCTTTATTTCCATCTTGCTGGTAATGCGCAAGCTGCTTTTGAAACCCAGGTACGTCATACAGAAACGCCTTTAGGCCGTCTGCGGTGAATTCTGCAAAATACCGGCCGTACCCTAACTGCTGCACATATGCCGCATTCATGAACTGCTCAAACTGCTTGGGAATAGGCACTGAGCAGATGGGCTTCTGTAAATACACCGCCTCACTTATCAAGGAGAAGCCTCCGTTGGCCACCACCGCCTTGGCAGAGGCCAAGTCTTGTATGAAACCGTCTTCACTAAAGGCTTTCAAGTGCACGTTGCCGTGTTGCTCTTCTTTATTAAAGCCATACACATAGAAAGTTTCCTGAGGCAACTGCTGCAAGGTCTCCAGCAAATTCTTCTGGTTGGTGCTGGACTGATACACCAGTACATGGTTGCCCTGGCTTGGCTTTGCCCGAAGGATTTCTTCTCTTATGATAGGCGGTACCACCGTGGTATTCTCCTTGTGGACCGGCGCCTTAAAAAAAGAAGAGACCAGGTAATGAGCCGCCCGCGGTACTTTGGCCTTGACAATGTTTTTGGCCACCTGGTAACTGCCGCGTTCTTCTTTAGGAATGGGTATGTCTAGCTGGCAGCGGTTCATCACCTGCATATTGTCTATGCTGATGATGGGCAGGCGGTGGTGCTTGGCAAACAGAAACGTGAAAGACTCAAAATCTGAGATCACTACCTCTGGCGCGAAACTTTCCATGAGGCCCCGGTACCGGTTGAAATTTACCTTAAGGCTTTCTGGGGCTGTTTTGAGCGTAAGCAGAGCGGTATTTAATTTAGAGACAGCCGCCTCACGGTACGCAATGTGAAAACCTTTAATCTCCTGCACGCGGCCCGGGAATGCCTTGTTCAAAAACTGGTAGGCCCTGGCGCTGGAAACCACCTGCACGTCATGGCCCTGGCTTAACAGATGGGTGATGATGACCTTGCTGCGCGTGGCGTGGCCCATGCCCTCGCCGGGCACTCCATATAAAATCTTCATATATTATTTTCTGGGTGAGAAGTAGTAGCCGCTTTAAAGACCTTATGCAACAGGCCCGTCACCGAAAGCACATATGCCACGGTAAAGCCAGCGGCAGAGCCCAGGGCAACGTCCCATTCTGAGTGAACGCCTAACGCCACTCTGGAGAGGCATACCAGGAGCGCCCAGCCCAGAGGCACTAGGAGCCAAAGCTGCTTTCTGCGGGGCAGCTGCCAGCCAAGGTATAAGGTGAGCATGGTCCCTAATAAAAACACGTTCAAAGAATGGCCCGAGGGGAAAGAATACCCACATTCCTGCACCCAGTGGGCTAACACCAAGGGAGAGACATTGCTGGAGACAGCAGGATTGCTGTGCAGGTATTGTTGCAGAAACGCTGGCCGGGCAGACACGTCTTGCAGGTAGAATTTCTCTATCTCGCCGGCAGGCTTTAACAGAAACAAATGGCTGGGCCGCGGAACCTGTGTAATGGGCTTGATAAAGTATTCATTGACAAAGGCAATGCCGCCTAGGGTAACCAGTAGAAACCCGAATGCTACGGCAAAAGACCGTATCTTCTGTTTAATGCCTTTTTGCTGCCCCGCCGCCAATCCGCAGAGGAGTACGGCTAAAGCAGTGGTGCCAAACACGCCGCCAGACTCAGAGAGCCAGTACCAGAAATTTGTGTCGGCGTCTGAGGCCAGGTATCCGCTAAAGGCAATGGGTAAGGTCCAAAGCAACACCACCAAGAACAGCCAGACGCCTCCAGAAATCAAAAGGGCGCTTTTATGCTGACGATAATGCGTTTTCATGAGAAGGTATGGAATATGGTATAGCTATCGTGTAGGGCAATGAAACCAAAAATACAAAGTTTCAAGGAGTTGGTGGGTGTAGCGGGCTGGCTTAAATGGTTTTTGGCCTACTTTCTGGAAAATAGGCCAAAAACGCGTGCCTAGAGTAATTGGGTTTAGACAGTGCGTGCCTCAGGTTAGACCTTGTATTGTGAGACTATGTGGGCCAGTTGCTGCCACCAATTGCGCGGCATTGCGTAACTTGGGCACATGAACTACCCGGCGCCGCATTTACTTTCTTTTAAGCAAATCAATAACGTAGAAGGCATCCTTATCTCCACCCAAGATGAGAAAGGCCTGCCGTTTACCGCCAAGCGGGTATTCTGGGTGATGGACACCACGGCCAACTCTGAACGCGGCGGTCATGCTCACCATACTACCCAGGAACTTATGACGGTGCTGCGCGGCACCGTGCGCATTGAAACCGAAACCACTCAAGGCACTGACTCTTTCCTGCTGGATGCGCCCACCATGGGACTCTACATTCCGCCGTACTGCTGGATTAAGGTATTTCCCACCCCAGACGCCATTCTCTGCTGCATGGCCTCTACCGTGTATGACGAGGCTGATTATATGCGCGACTACCCCGAGTTTAAGAACATCATCCAACAGCAGGCAACCTCCAAATAATAGTAGATTCTCTGGTATTCACTGAACCACCTATGCACGTTCCGTTTTTTGAGTTGAGGGATTTCCCCGAAGGGATAGAGACTGCCATTCAAGAAAAGGTGGCTTTTACCCTGGCAGAGAAACGGTTTGTGTTGGGCCCCGCAGTGAGTGCTTTTGAAGATGAGTTTGCCCGCTATCAAAATGTGCCGCACGTGGTGGGCGTAGGTAATGGCTATGATGCCCTGGTCTTGTCTTTAAAAGCCTTAGGGGTTGGCAAAGGGGACAAAGTATTGCTGCCGGGCAACACCTACATTGCCACTATCAACGCCGTGCAACAAGTAGGCGCCATGCCCGTGCTGGTAGAGCCCGATCCAGAATCCTACAACCTTACTGCTTCTGGAATAGCCCGCGCCATTGACAAAGACGTGAAAGCCATCTTGCCGGTGCATTTGTACGGTCAGGCCTGTGACATGGAAACCATCATGGGCATTGCAAACCAGGTGGGGCTGCTGGTGGTGGAAGACTGTGCCCAGGCCCATGGCGCCGAAGTAGGAGGAAAGAAAGCAGGGACCTTCGGGCAGGCCAACGCCTTCAGCTTTTACCCCACCAAAAACCTGGGTGCCTACGGTGATGCTGGTGGGGTCACTACTCATTCTGAGCAGGTGGCAGACTTCCTGCGCAAGTACAGAAACTACGGCCAGTCAGAACGGTACTATTATGACGTGGTAGGCGTGAACTCACGGCTGGATTCCCTGCAAGCAGCCATCCTTTCGGTCAAGCTAGCGCACCTGGACGCTTTAAATACTGAGCGCCAACGCTTGGCCAAAATCTACCTTCAAGAGTTACAAAGAGTAGGGGATTTGGTGCTTCCTGCAACACAAGCGGGTTGCGGACACGTGTACCATCTGTTTGTGGTGAGAACCCAGCGCCGTTATGCCCTGCAACAATACCTTCAGGCGAAAGGAATCACCACCTTGATTCATTACCCGGTGCCTGCCCATCTGCAACCCTCTTATGCGCATTTGGGCTTGAAAGCCGGCGACTTGCCCATCACCGAAGAACTTGCCAATACCAGCCTCAGTTTGCCGCTTTTCCCGGGCATGACGGAGCAAGAACAGACGGCAGTGGTGGAAGCCATCAGGCAGTTCTTCGCTTAATCTCACCTGTCAAGTAAATATATTTGTCGTTTTTGGCCTGATTTCCCGAAAAGAGGCTAAAATCGGGAATCCTGCACCAATCTTCGTAGTTTGCACCATGGCTCGCAAACAGCTCATTCATCAGTTTTTGGGAGGTTCTTTGTGGTCGGGGCTGTCTACGGTGGCCCGGGCGGTGAGCGCCTTGGTGGTGAATAAACTGTTTGCCATGGCCTATGGCCCCAGCGGCATCACCTTGCTGGCCCATTTTCAGAGCCTCATCGCCATTCTCACCACCCTGCCTAACAGCGGCGTGAACGTGGGCCTAATCCGGTACCTGGCCAAAGGCACACCCGAAGACGCTGGATACCAATCCTATTTCTGGACAGGCCTCGGGCTAAACCTGCTTACTTTTTTGGCGGTGTTAGGTGGCTTGTTACTGTTTCCAGAGTTCTTCTTTGAGCGGTTCGGTATGCCAGAGTTTCTGTCACTGCACCCGTGGTATTGGATAGCAGGACTGGGACTTTTTCTGTTGCTGCTGTTGCAGTTGTTCTGGCTGTCGGTGCTGTTGGCGCGGCAGGCTTTGCAGGTGTACGTGGGCTTGAGTCTGCTCACCAGTGTGCTTTCCATTACCATTACCTGGCTAACGGTGGGTAAGATGAGCTTGCCCTTGGTGCTCTTGTTCTTTCTGGGGGCGCAAGCGGTGACCGGTCTGGTGGCTACTGCTGTGGTCCTTAGTAAAAAGCTGGTGCCAGCCTTGCAAGGTCATTTCTCCAAAGTGTCGCTCCAGGATTTGGGGAAGTTCCTTCTAATGGCCATTGCGATGTTAGTAGGGGGCAAGCTGGCCGAGTTCCTAGTCAGGGAGATGGCTATCCAGCATTTCTCTCTGCATGAGACAGGCATGTGGCAGGCCGTGGCTAAAGTTTCTGATTCGTACACGCTGGTCTACACTTCCGTCTTGGGCATGGTGTACTATCCTAGAATTGCGGCCCTGCTGCACCAAGAGGAAAACGACCTCCGGAAATACGTACGCACCATCTTCTTCACCTTGACCCCTTTGATTGCAGCCGGTTTGGCCTTGGTCTGGCTGTTACGGCGCTTCCTGCTGCTGCTGTTTTTTAATGATGAATTCTTGCCTGCCCAGTCGCTTTTTGAGTACCAGTTGTTAGGCGATTTTCTGAAGATGGTGGCCTGGATTCTGTCCTATGTGGTGACCGTGCGGGCGCAGGTAAAGCTGTACGTGGGCGTGCATCTGGTGTCGCCGGCTATTTACGTGTTGCTGGTACTGTGGCTGTTGCCCTTGTATGGCTTGCAAGGTTTGTTGTGGGCGTATGCCTTAGACTGGGGACTGTTTCTGCTATTTCACGTATGGCTGTTCAGGTCGTATTTTTATCCCCAGAAATGACACAGCCGCTGGTTTCTATCATCTGCCTCTGTTACAACCATGAGCGCTTTTTGCGCGAGGCCCTGGATTCTGTCCTGATACAGACCTACCCGCAGATAGAAGTGATTGTGGTGGATGATCTGAGCTTGGATAACAGCGCGGCCATCATACAGGAATATGTAGCCGCGCATCCTCATATTCAGTTCATTCAGCATGCCCAGAACCAAGGTAACTGCCGCTCTTTTAATGAAGCGTTTGCCCTGAGCAAAGGTGAGTTTATCATAGACTTCGCCACGGATGATGTCCTTCACCCAGAACGCGTGGCCAAACAAGTAGCGGCGTTCCTGTCACTGCCAGAAAAGGTGGGCGTGGTCTATACTGATGCCGAATTGATAGACGAGCAGTCCAAGCCCTTAGGCCTTTTTTACCGAAGAAATACCAAAGGCGAACTATTCCCAAAACCAGCTCAAGGAGACGTATTTGCCGATGTGCTGGGTCGTTACTTTATCTGTCCGCCTACCATGATGGTGCGCCGGCAGGTGTTGGAAGAATTAGGTGGGTATGACGCCTCCTTGGCCTATGAGGATTTTGATTTTTGGGTACGCTCTGCCCGCAACTGGCACTACTATTTTTTAGACGAAGTGCTGTGCCTACGCCGCGAACATGCCCATTCGCTGTCCAACCAAGTCTACAAGCCCGGCGACCGACAACTCCAGTCCACCATTCAGATTATTCAGAAAGCCCAAGCCTTAGTGCAGACCGAGCGAGAAAAAGAAGCCCTGGTGATACGCATCCAGTACGAGGCGCGGCATGCCTACTTCACGGGTAACTATGCAGAAGCGCTAACGCTGTTGCAAATGTTGGAGGATGAAGGAGGCATGAGGCCTGCGTATAGATTACTAAAGTGGCTTACTCAGAAACGCGTGCCTTTGCAGATGTTCCGGAAGTGGTATCATCTATTGCGCTATGGACGTACCGCCGCATAAAATTGCCTATCATTTGCGTGAATACCTTGTCTACACTCAAACCGCTGCCGCTTTGAATAGAACCGGTAGCTAGTACCGCATGTTGCTTTGACAACTCAGTAATAGTCATCTCGCCGCCGCCAGTACTATCCCAAGCATTGTCCTCTTGCTTATAAACTTCCACATCAGAGGTAGCAGTGGCTTTGTTCAAGCCACGGGCCAAGACCACTGTATTTTCAGGGCTGCTCCAGGTAGTTTTATCGGTTTCATCCCCGCAAATGGGTAAGCCGTCTATTCCTGCCTGGCCAAATATATCGCCGTTTTTCACCTCGTAGTTTTCAAATAGCCAATGACTTGCTTCTATAACTTGATAGGGAGCGTAGGTGTTTATGCCGGCTTCGGTGAAGTGCGCGCCCAGCAGTAGACTTTCTGGGGTGGAGGTATGTCGCCAGAGGCCTCCTCGTTTTGGGCTGTTTTGGAAAAAAGAGCCGTTTTTCGGGCATTCTACCTGCGTGAAGTTCTGGTGCCAGCGCACTTGCCAGTAGACTTGGTTTCCGCCTAAAGACAGTAGAGATTTGTTTTGTTGCAAGACCAGATTCTGCAGGGTTTGGAACATGGCCTCAGAGAAATACTCGGCGTGGTAGGATAGTACCAGCACTTGATAGGAATCCATTCGTTCTGGATGCTTCTCCAGCCAATAATCGGGGAGGAGGTCTGCCTGGTAGTGTTCCGCAAACCAATGGTAGATATGGGATTCTAGGCGCAGGTCGTGCTGGTGGCTGCTGCTTCTGTGGTACGTCAAAGCAGTGTTTGGTCTGAGCGTTGAGACGAAAGACACGGATTCTGCTGCCACGGCGTTCCGGTAGAGGGAATGTCCGCCGTAGGCATTATAGGCTTGCCAAGTGGTGACTGGCGCCAGCACAGCCACCTTGCTGATGGGTTGAGCGCTTCCTACTATAAAATGAGTTTCTGAAGACAAGTTGAACGCCTCATTGACCAATAATGCCCGATAATAGCCTTGGGGCTGGTTATGCGGCAACGCGTATTCCCAACCCACGCTCCAATGGCATCCCTGCTGCGCATCCTCCAGCGTTTCAGGCTTTACTATTTCCCCAAACGAATGCTCTGTGACAAGCTCCCAAGTTTCTGTCGCGGTTCTGCGTTGTAATACCAACCGGTTGCCGTGTTGTAACGCTTTTAAGTGGAACAGGACAGTTTGGCCCGGGGTGTAAAAGAGTTGGTGGGCATAGCCTTCCAAGGGTTGCGGAACCATATCTAGTGTGACAGGGTCCGGTGCCGTTGGTTTGGTGAGACGCATTCGCCACCAAAAATGCCGTAATGGCCCGGCCCACCGTAAGGCCAGCTTTTGCAAGGCGGGTGTTGCGTGTATCAGGCGCTTAAGCAGGGACATGGGCAGAAGGAGTGGCCACAAAGATGATTTCTTGCTGACCCAGGCCTAGGTGTTGCTGTTCTTGGCTGGTTCTGGTTTGGGCGTAGTCTACTGGACTCACTGCAAAGCCTTGCGCGCTCACCCGCTCACTAAAATCCAAGCCGTACTTCCTGAACCTGTCTGCCTGGCCATGGGCTTTAAGGCGTTGCTGCGGCGTGGCTACGTCGGCTTCTTCCAGCGTCTGCGGCAGGTCTAGGAAGATTCTAGCTTGGAGTAGCAACCGGCCTTTTGGTTTTAAGACACGGCTCAATTCCTGCAAGGCTAACTTCTCATCTGGCACGTGGGCCAGCACATGGGAACACAAGATCAAGTCAAAGGACGCGTCTGCGTAGGGCAAGCGTTGGATGTCTACTTTGTCCATGGCCAGGGGAGAGGATAAATCTGCGCTGCGGTACTGGAGGTTGGGCAGGCGCTTGAGTTTCTCCTGCAACACCGGCTCAGGGGCCATATGCAGGACAGACAGCTGCTGGGTTTCTACCTGTACCTGTTCCTGCAAGTACAGCCATAGCAGGCGGTGCCGCTCCAGGGTATGGCATTTTGGGCACAGGGCCTGCGGTCTGCGCTCTACGCCAAAGGGCAGAAACTTCTGAAAGTGGCCTTCGCACAGTGGGCAAAACACTTCCTTGCCCTGGTAGAACCAGCCTCTGGCCCACCAGGAATAACTGCGCAGGCGCAGACGGGTTTGGGCGGGCAAAAGGGCTTTCAACAGGTACATGGGCAGGGCAAATCTTACCAAATATACAGACCGTTCCGTATTTTATCTGCATGCGCACGGGATTAGTACTGACATCTTTAACGGCTGGTTTACGTAGGTATCAGTTCCTTCCTTCTCCCTTTCTTAGCGTAGGTTCAGTAATTAGGCCAAGAGTCGGGTAGAATGCTTGAAAACTAGTATATTTGACATTCCATATAGATACACGTATGATCTCAACGCTCACGACCACCCGTTCTGAGGTAATGAAATACCTGGAGAATTTCCTGGAGCAGAAGCTTCCGGAGTTCCTGAAATCAGTGGAAGACAGCTGGCAACCCGCAGACTTTCTGCCAGACGCCCGCTTTGACAACTTCTTCTCTGAAATAAAAGACCTGCAAGAGCGGGCCAAAGAACTGTCTTATGACCTGCTAGCCGTGCTTATTGGTGACACCATCACCGAAGAGGCCCTGCCTACCTATGAAAGCTGGATCATGAGCATTCATGACATCAACAATGACGAGCACAGCGCCTGGATGAAGTGGAACCGCGGCTGGACCTCTGAGGAGAACCGCCACGGCGATTTGCTCAACCGCTACCTCTACCTGACCGGCCGCATTGACATGCGCCAGATGGAGGCCTCTACGCAGTACCTGATTGCCGACGGCATGGACATTAAGACTGACAATGACCCATACCGCAGTTTTGTGTACACCTCTTTCCAGGAGACGGCTACCAACGTGTCTCACCGCCGCGTGGGTGCCCTGGCCAAGAAAGTAGGCGAAACCACCTTGTCCCGTATCTGTAACTTTATTGCCGCAGATGAAGGACGTCACGCCCTGGCTTATAAAACCTTTGTGAAGAAAATCTTTGAAGTAGACCCGTCAGAAATGATGATGGCCTTTGAAGACATGATGCGCAAGAAGATTGTCATGCCGGCCCACTACCTGCGCGAACTAGGAATTGACCAAGGCCAGACCTTCGGGCACTTCACAGACGCCGCCCAGCGTATTGGTGTGTACACGTCTACCGATTATGTAGAAATCATGGAGACCTTAATTAGAGAGTGGAAAATTTCTACCATGACCGGCCTCAATGAAAACGGCGAACGCGCCCGTGACTACATCATGCAACTGCCTAACCGCCTTCGCCGCGTGGCAGAGCGTCTGCGTGTGCCAGAATTGGAATACAAGTTCAAGTGGATTGAAGTATAAGGCAAGAGCCGTTTTCGGCCTCTTTTCTAGAATATAGCCTAAAAACGCCCTGCTGAAAAGTGGGGCGTTTTTGTTTGATACAGTTTATTATTTAGTAACTTCAATAACTATATTACACATCGAATTCTTAAATGATATTATAAGTGAAGAAGTGTTTAATAGGGTTTATTTTGATTTTAGTGATTGTCATCGAATCGCGAGATTCTATTTTGGGTTATATTATCCAATTTACATTGACTAGGGTTAATCTGAATTTACTATCAGAACAAGTGCCTCTAGTAATCTCAAGCCAAAGAGGCGATGGTTCTGAAATGCTGGTAAAAGATTTGCCCAAAGAATTGCAAAGTGACTTTACTACCTTAGTTTATGGAGCAAAGGTGTTTTATGGCCCTAGCACAAGGATTTACTTCACCTTGAGGAAGGAAATAGCTGAACGTGCATCTGATAGCAAAAATCATGATAGTATTTATCATTTGCATATAGAAGCTTCTCCTTTATGGCGAGATAGCTTTATGTTTTATAATATAGGTACTACTTTTCATTACTATAGCAATGAGGATATAATAGACAGTGATATATTAGAAAATAAAATAAAAGTTAATTCTAATGTTTTAAAAGAATAGGGTCTTTTCTAGTGACAATCACAATAAGGAAAAAGTATTTGGAACAAGGGAAGGTTTATTAAAGTGAATTATATTGTTTATTATGAGCGATATTTTGTAGATATAATGGTTTTATAAAATCAGTTCATAATATTTTTAAATATCGGATTAAGACAAATTCAATTTTAATTTTCATTAATAAACCAAAACGCCCCACTTCTCAGCGGGGCGTTTCTTTTTACCAAATCACCATTAACTGTGTACGGGAGACGGGTGGCTGTGGACCACTTGTACCCCTTTCCAGAAGGCCACGTAGCCTTCAATAGGTTTGGCGGCTTGTTCTTGGGTGTTGGAGTAAGTCCAGGCGGCGTCTTTGTTTTCAAACAGTCCCACCTTTACAGAGTAGTAAGAGGCTTCGCCTTTCCAGGGGCAGAAGGACTGGCGGGTGCTAGGCTGCAGAAATTCCCACTTAAGGGCACTCGGCGGAAAATAATGATTGCCTTCTATCTCCACGGTCTGTTCGCTCTCTGCAATAATTGTGTTTTTCCAAATGGCACGCATACTTTACTATAAAAAATGTAATTATTTTACTAAAATGATTGTATTCTCTCTAGTTGTTTACTGCTTTGCCTTGAGAAGGTTGTGCATTTAAGGAACAATGCCGTTTACTCGTTGTTTAGTTATAGAAACAAGCCGTAAGACATAAGACACAAGATTTTCTTCTGTTACTTGGTTAAGAACGTTCTTTGTTCTTTCAGGAGTAAAGTGTAGAAAAGGATACCATCTAATAGAAACTGTTCTTACCTGCGCCTTGTATCTTGTGTCTCACAACTTATGTCTTTTACCATGTCAGCCGGATATAGATTTACCAATTTTGTGCCCGAAGAAACCACGCAGAAGGGGTTTGAGGCACTGCTCAACATTTTCTTGCAGATTATCACCCTCACCGCGGGTGATGTAGCCGAAGCCATGTCCTGGCTCAACCAACTGGACCAGAAGTATCGCCTCACCGACGATTCTTACGGCATGGGCGATTTCTTTGAAGACCTCAAGAAACAGGGCTACATAGATGACAAAGGCCCAGACGGTCAGTTTCAACTGCAGGCCAAAGGGGAGCAGAAGATTAGAAAGAGCGCGCTGGAAGAAATCTTCGGGAAGCTGAAGAAAGGCGGCCGCGGAAGCCACACCACACCCAAGTCGGGCATTGGCGATGAGCCCAACGCAGACCGCCGCGAATTCCGGTTCGGGGATGCGCCCGAGCAGATTGAACTCACAGAATCCATCCGGAACGCCCAGATTCATCACGGCCTCACCGATGACTTCTTCCTGACAGAAAATGACCTGGAGGTAACCGAGCGGGAACACAAAACGCAGACCAGCACCGTGCTCATGATTGACATCTCGCACTCCATGATACTGTACGGTGAGGACCGCATCACACCCGCCAAGAAGGTAGCCATGGCCCTGGCCGAGCTGGTCAAACTCAAATACCCCAAAGACAACCTGGACATCATCGTGTTCGGGAATGACGCCTGGCAGATTACCGTTAAGGACTTGCCCTACCTGATGGTGGGTCCTTACCATACCAACACCGTAGCGGGCCTGGAACTGGCTATGGACCTGCTCAGAAGAAGAAAGACCAGCAACAAGCAAATCTTCATGATTACAGACGGCAAGCCCACTTGTCTCAAAGAAGGCCTTAAGTACTATAAAAACAGTTTCGGGCTGGACAGGAAAGTGGTGAACAAAACGCTCAACCTGGCCGCGCAATGCAGAAGGCTCAACATCCCCATCACCACCTTCATGATTGCCTCAGACCCGTACCTGCAACAGTTTGTAGAAGAGTTCACCCAGGTCAACAACGGTCAGGCTTATTACAGCAGTCTGCAAGGTCTGGGAGACTTGGTGTTCAGAGACTACGGCCGTAACCGCAAGAAACGGGTGTAATTAATGTGCTAATTGGGTAATGTGCTATTGGAACAATTCAAAAGTTTGGAGATGATAGCACGCATTTCGTCCCCCTTTGAAGGGGGTAGGGGGATGATAAGTAAGGTTGAAATCCCAACATCAGCAGTTTATGAATGAGAAAAATGATTCTCGGGAATGAGTTGCTCTACATGAGTGAATCATCCCCCTACCCCCTTCAAAGGGGGACGGAGAAGCTCCTTATGCAAGCTCCGTTTTTAACCTCTTTTCCAGAAAACAGATCAAAACGCTAAGTTTTTATTTTATCTCTTGTCTCCGCTTGCCATTTGCCATGATGCCTAGCATCAAGCTGGCACCAGCTACATAGTTGAAATAAGTCAGACTGATAACATGGGTGAGTTGTAATACTAAACCAATGACTATAAGGATAGAAGCAATCAGATACAGGATAGAAGACGTTTTCACAGAGAAGAGAATTAAGACTGGAATGTATAGAAAATACTTACAGTAATGAAAATGCAAGGAAATTTAGCTTTCACTTTTGGCCTAATTTCCAGAAAACAGGCCAAAAACGGCTAGTCCTGGTCTTGGGCTTCTGAGCGGTCGTTCTGGTAATTGAGCACGCGGGCGATGACCCTGAGTACCAGGCCCAGGCCAATGAAAATGAACACCACTGTGAGGCTGGCCAGATGGAAAACGCGCAAAAGCAGCCCGCATACAAACAAGATGATTGCAATGACGGTTAACCACGTAGGCACAGCAGTTTTTTTCATGTGACAAAGACACCAATACGCAATACCATTTTTACGTAAGTCAGGATAGAACAATCAACAACCAGCAATCAACAATTATTTAGCCATCAGTCCTTAAAAATGCATTATACAGATATAGCACCCGCCCAGCTTTTGAAAATAAAGACTTTGGGGCAGTTGAACGCCGCCGGCTATGAGCCGCGCAGTGTCAAAGAAGAATTAAGAGCCAACCTCATCAAAAAGCTAAGTTCCGGCGAAGACGTTTTTCCGGGCATCTACGGCTATGAAGAAACGGTTATTCCAGATTTACAGCGGGCCATCCTAAGCCGACACCACATCAACCTGCTGGGTTTGAGGGGGCAGGCCAAGACGCGTATTGCGCGCCTCATGGTAGACCTGCTGGATGAGTACGTGCCCGTAGTGGCCGGCTCAGAGCTCAATGATGATCCAATGCAACCGCTCTCCCGGTACGCCTTGGACCAGATAGCCCACCACGGCGACGAGACGCCTGTGGGTTGGCTCCCCCGCGCCGAGCGCTACACTGAGAAGCTGGCCACCCCAGACGTGTCTGTGGCCGACTTAATTGGCGATGCTGACCCTATTAAAGCGGCCACACTCAAGTTGCCGTACTCAGATGAGCGCGTGATTCATTTCGGGTTGATACCAAGAGCCCACCGTGGCATTTTTGTCATCAATGAGCTACCCGATTTGCAGGCCCGCATCCAGGTGTCCTTGTTCAATATTTTGCAGGAAGGGGATATCCAAATACGTGGTTTTAAGATTAGACTGCCCCTGGATATTCAGTTTGTATTCACGGCCAACCCAGAGGACTATACCAACCGCGGCTCTATAGTGACGCCGCTCAAAGACCGCATAGACTCCCAAAT
The DNA here is from genome assembly GCF_039541795.1 of Nibribacter koreensis. NCBI lineage: Bacteria > Pseudomonadati > Bacteroidota > Cytophagia > Cytophagales > Hymenobacteraceae > Nibribacter > Nibribacter koreensis. Next base: position 554,951 of record NZ_BAABGX010000003.1, read on the forward strand.
CATCACCCACTATCCTAAGAGCCTGGAAGTGGGCAAGCGCATCACCAAGCAGGAGGCGCGCATCACAGACGCCCAGAAGGACCGCGTGCTGGGTCATGAGCTTATCCATGATCTAGTAGAGCAGATTGCCTTTGAGGCCCGCGAGAGCGAGTACGTAGACGCTAAATCCGGCGTGTCGGCGCGTCTGACCATCTCTGCCTATGAAAGCGTGATTAGCGCCGCTGAGCGCCGCGTTTTATTGAACGGCGAAGCTAAAACTCATGTACGCATCACCGACTTTCTGGCCGCAGTGCCGTCGGTGACGGGTAAAGTAGAGTTGGTGTATGAAGGCGAGCAGGAGGGAGCCGGTGGCGTAGCTTATAGGTTAATGGGCAAAGCCATCCGGACGCAGTTTGTGCACTACTTCCCAGACCCGGACAAGTTCAAAAAGCAGAAGGACAAGGACCCCTACAAAAAAGTAACCGAGTGGTTCTCTGACGGTCACACCCTGGACATTTTGAACGATGCCTCAGACGCCGACTATAAACGTGAACTCAACCAGGTGCCGGGCCTTTCTGAAGTGGTAAATAAGTTTCAGCCCACGCCCAAGAAGGAAGCTGAGCACCTTTTCTGGATGGAGTTCTGTTTGCACGGCCTGGCAGAGTACAGCTTGATTTCACGCAACCGCCTCACCGCCGGACTTCAGTTCAAGGACCTCTTGAGCAGTATGTTCTCTGGCGGCGGCTTTAGCTTGAGCGAAGAAGATGAGGACGATGAAGACGAAGACCGTTTTTAGCCTGTTTCCCAGAAAATAAGCCAAAAATGAAGGATAGCGCCCTGTTGCCAATGAGCAATACGGGCGCTTTTGCTTTTAATGCTCAGCAGAAATAAGGCGTAGTGAAGAACTATTTGTTACTTTGAAGCTGAAGTAGGCAATAAAATCAAAGTCCTAAACTTCACTTAGCGCCAATATGCTCCAGTACCTGAAACACCATGAGATAGATTACGCAGAATGGGACCGTTGCCTGGAGGCCTCGCCCAATGCTATCATCTATGGGTTTACTTGGTATCTGGACATTGTAGCGCCAGACTGGCACGCCATTGTGAAAAAGGAAAATGGCAAGTACGTGGCCATAATGCCCATTCCGGTGGTTCAGAAGTTTGGGGTGAACATAGTGCGTCAGCCTATCTTCGCGCAGCAGCTGGGAGTATTTCATGCGCAACCGCTCACGCCAGCAGAATGGGAGGAGATTGGCCGTCTGCTGTACCAGAACTTCCAATTGATTTCTAGCTATGAGTTCAATAATGGCAATGTAGAACTGGTAAATAGCGGCCTGCCAAAATTTGAAACCGATAGATTCTCTACTTATCACTTAGACCTAAAGCAGGGCTACCCAGCTATTGTGTCTGGCTACCGGAAAGACCGGCGCTGGCGCATTAACCAAGCCAAACGCGCGGGCCTAACTGTAAGGCCCTCTACCAACATAGACCTCATTATCCAGATTTTTGACCAGCACATTGCCCACAAGATTTACGGGGTCATAGGAGAGGCTTATGAGTACAAGATGCTACGGCAACTCTATGAAGCAGCCAATCAACGCGGCCTAGTCTCTATGCATGAGGCGGTGAATGCGCGGCAAGAAGTGGTGGCCATGATCATGCTCTTCCATTACAACCAGAAGCTCATCTACATCTTCAACTCCTCTACCCCCGAAGGCAAGAAAACCAACGCCATCTCATTTCTGGTAGACCATATTCTGCAGACCTACGCTGGGCAGGATTTGGTGTATGACTTTGAGGCTCCGGAAGTGGGGCCCATCTCAGACTTCTACAGCAGTTTTGGGTCTACGCCCACGTATTTCCTGTCTGTCAAAGCTAACAACCTTCCAGCACCCATCAAGTGGCTACAACAGCTCAGAGCGAAAGCCTACTCTTTTATTAAAAAGTAAATCTTGGTTGCCTCTGCTTCAAGTTTTCAACTTGGAGCCATTCTTATAGCAAGTTTTCAACTTGCGTCTCTCTTCTGCCAACCTACGCAAGTTGAAAACTTGCCTCATCACAACCACAAGTTATAAACTTGCGGTAGCAACTATTTTTCACCTAATTCCAAAAAAATAGCCGAGGAACGAACATTCCTCGGCTATTTTGATTTAAAAGAAGTCTAGTGTCTAAAATCTAGCTACTAACATCTAAAGAAGCTTATGCTTCCGTCACAACTATCTTCTCGATTTTGTCACCGGCTTTGATTTCGTCAATCACGTCCAGGCCTTCTACCACTTTCCCGAAGCAGGTGTGGTTTCTGTCCAGGTGGGCGGTGTTGTTACGGCTGTGGCAGATGAAGAATTGTGAACCACCAGTGTTACGGCCAGCGTGGGCCATAGACAACACACCACGGTCATGGTACTGGTTGCCGCCGGTCAATTCACAGTCAATTTTGTAACCTGGTCCGCCGGTGCCGGCCATGCCTTTAGAACCTTCGCGTGAATTTGGGCAACCACCCTGAATCACGAAGTCAGGCAATACGCGGTGGAACGCCAAGCCATCATAGAAGCCGTCTTTGGCCAGCTTGGTGAAGTTCTCAACGGTTTTTGGCGCGTCTTGCTCGTAGAATTCTACTTTCATGACACCTTTGGCGGTATGGATTTCTGCAGTTTTCATGTTATATAATGTGCTTTGGTTAATGTGCTAATGAGTAAATGTGCTGATGTGCTATTTAAATAACCAGCATGTTTATTCTGACTACAAAGGTACGCAAATTTAAAATGTTAGGCTTAAGCCTACTTTGCTGATAGCACTTCCGTTTTTCGCTTGTTTTCCAGAAACAAGGCGAAAAACGGATTTAGCGCTTAACTATTGCTGTCTAGTTCGCCCACAAAGTCCCCCGGGTCAAGCCCGGGATGTGCCACTTTCAGGATGACAAAGTGGAAGGGTGGCGAGAGCCTATAACAAGGCCAGTCTATTAATTCTTAATTATTAATTAATTCTACCGGTGGCTATCCTCGTCTTGTAACAAGCTCAAGTAGCTCTCATACCGCGGAAGAGCGATTTTGCCAGCCTTGACGGCGGCTTGCACGGCACAGCCAGGTTCGTTTAGGTGCAGGCAGTTATGGTATTTGCACTGGCTTCTCATGTCACGGATCTCTGGGAAGTAAAGGCCAATTTCCTCGCGCTTCATCTCTACCACGCCCAGTTCCTTGATGCCCGGAGTGTCTATGAGGTAGGTGCCCGGTTCTACTTCAAACATCTCCGCAAACGTGGTGGTGTGCACGCCCTTGTCTGAGAAGGCAGAGATTTCTGTGGTCTTCAAGTCCAAGTCTGGGACCAGCACATTGATGAGCGTGCTCTTGCCCACCCCTGAGTGCCCCGAAAGCAAGGTGGTCTTGTCTTTGAGCAGCCCCTTTATTTCTTCAATCCCTTCGCCGCTGTGCGCTGAGCAGCTGATGCCCGGGTACCCAATCTGACTGTACAGTGCCATCACTTGTTTCAAATAGGCCTGGGCGTCTTTATCATACAGATCGCTCTTGTTAAAGAGCAGGGTAGTGGGGATTTGATAGGCCTCTGCGGTCACTAAAAAGCGGTCAATGAACCCGAACGAAGTACGCGGCGAGGCCAGCGTCACCACTAGAAACGCTTGGTCCAGGTTAGAGGCTACAATGTGGGCGTGGTGCGCTTTGTGCGTAGACTTTCTTATGATGTAGTTGCGGCGCACAGCAATCTCAGTAATGACGCCGTGGCCCTCGTTGCCTTCCAGTTCCAGCGTCACCTCGTCGCCTACGGCAATGGGGTTGCTGACCTTAAGGCCTTTGTTCTTGAACTTTCCTCTTAGGCGGCACCGGTACAGTTGTAAATCTGCATGGTTGCGCACCAGATACCAGGAACCGGTTGATTTTATGACAGTGCCAATCATGTAGTAGGAACGGGAATCCAGGTCTCCAGCGCCTCTAAAATGCGACTGGTGGCACCTGCCTGTTTGTGTATGTAGTGTTTAATGTGCTCTCTTATTTTGGCCATCTGCTTGTCATTGCTAGACACCTTGTTGAACATCTCTTCCAACTCCTGCGCTGATTTCACGGGGAACGCCGCACCCAACTCTACCAAGTCAATGGCCTCCTGAAACTTCTGGTACTTGGGCCCAAAAAACAAGGGCGGACCAAACACCGCGGGTTCCAGCGTGTTGTGCAATCCCTTCCCGAACGCCCCGCCTACGTATGCAAAATCTGCATACTGGTACAGCGCGCTAAGCATGCCAATGTTGTCAATCAAGAGCACGTCAAACGAGCCCACCGTTTCTGGATTCGCCAGAGAGAACCGCACGGCTTTGCCCGCCAACTGTTGTGACATCTCTGTAAGCTCCTTCTCCTTTATCTCATGAGGCGCGATGATGAACTTGAGGTTGCCTACCTGCTTTTTGATGAAGGGTAGAAGCACTTTCATGTCCTGCGGCCAACTGCTCCCCACTACCATCACGGGGCTGTCCTGTCTAAAAGCTTCCACCAATGGAATAGGAGCGACGTTGTCTGCCGTGTGCAGTACGCGGTCCATTCTGGTGTCACCGGTCATGGTGGCTTTGCTGATGTCAATGGTGGCCAATAACTCAGCGGACTCTTGGTTCTGGGTGAAGAAGAAGGTGAATCGTTTTAATATTCTGGTGTAAAAATCGGCGCCTTTCTTAAAGTAAATCTGGTTGGGCCTGAAGATGGTAGATACGGAGAATAAGGGAATGTGCCGTTTCTTCAGTTCTTTGGAGAAGTGGTGCCAGAACTCATACTTCACAAAGAATGCTACCTTGGGCCTCACCCTGGCAATAAACCGCTTGGCGTTGCTAGCCGTGTCCAATGGCAGATAAAAGATGTAGTCTGCGCCCGCGTAGTTTTTTCTTACTTCATACCCTGACGGGGAGAAGAAGGTGAGTAGAATCTTAAAATCGGGGTATTTCTCTTTGAAGGCCTCTATCAGGGGACGGCCTTGTTCAAACTCGCCTAAGCTGGCGCAATGGAACCAGGCCACGGGCTCTTTGTTGCCCTTCATCCTGGCGCCAATGTCTTCCAGCAGGTTCTTCTGGCCTTTTACCCAAAGCTCGGCCTTCTTATGGAATGGAGCGGCCATTCTGGCTCCCAGTCCATAGGCTTGAATGCCGGCATTGTATAAAATCAAAGACATACCTTTTGTGTGTACGTTAGTAGGTTTGGGGGAATACCACCTGATAAGGTATATTCATTTATTGGAAACAAAGGTAAGGGTATTTTACAATTGCCCTTCGCTTAGAATCTTGGCCTGTCTGTTTAACGGTTTTTAGGTAGTGGCTGTTTTGATTTGGCAGGTAAAACCCAGCCGTTTAAAACAAAGAAGCCTCTACCAGGGGCAGAGGCTTCTTACATTAAAGAGCTGAGCTCTTGTTAAATTACTTGGCTAGGTAGCTAGAAACACCTTCGCGGGTGGCTTCCATGGCTTCTTTGCCTTCTTCCCAGTTAGCCGGGCATACTTCGCCTTTCACCTCAAAGTACTGAAGGGCGTCAATCATTCTAAGCGCCTCGTCAATGCTACGGCCTAGTGGCATGTCATTTACTACTTGGTGACGCACAACGCCTTCTTTGTCAATTAAGAACAAACCGCGGTATGCTACTGGCTCACCTACGAAGGTCATTTCGCCTTCTTCATTGTAATCATAGTGACCGGCCAACACGTCATAGTTCGTCGCGATGGTCTTAGTAGTGTCAGCTACCAATGGATAGGCTACGCCTTCAATGCCGCCTTTGTCGCGCGGGGTGTTCAACCAAGCCCAGTGCGAGAAGTGAGAGTCAATAGAGCAACCTACTACGGCTACGTTCTTGCGCTCAAAGTCTTCCATACGGTCCTGGAACGCGATGATTTCTGTTGGGCACACAAACGTGAAATCCAGTGGGTAGAAGAAGAAGATAACGTGCTTCTTACCAACGTACTGCTCCAAAGAAAAATCTTCTACAAACTCACCGTCAACTACTGCGGTCGCTTTAAATGCAGGAGCTTTCTTACCTACTAATACTGCCATGATGCTATGTGTTAAAATGTAAATTAAACCTTGCCGGGAAATGGGTGAAATTACCTTCCCGTTTGCGGGTGCAAAGGTACAACCCATATACCTAAACCACAACCAAGAACCCTAACATAGAAGTACCCAAAAGGGTATCTACATACACTTACAAGGAAAATTGCTTCTTCCGTTTTTGGCCTGTTTCCTGTGAATCAAGCCAAAAACCGAGGAGCGGGATCATTTATAGAAACCCATCATACGATTTTATAGATTCTATCTATGGCTGATAGAATAATGAATGTAATCTATTCTCTTTTCAAGATATCATCTTACTGAAGTAGATCTAATAGGTCCTGTTGTACTGGTCTTTCCTGATTGAGGTAAGTGCATAGTCATTTATAATATGAACCACAGCCTAGTCAGGTCTGAAAAAGCAATTCCCGTTTTTGGCCTGCTTTCCAGAAAGCAGGCCAAAAACGGGATGAATGAAGATACTTGATACAATTATTTATGAGCGAGACAGGCTTCTGCATAACCTATCACTTCAGCCATTTCTAGCTCATCTAAATATTTTTTAATAGGTTGGTAATCAATATTTGCAGGAACGTCTACAGAAAAGTATCCAGGTAAATGACTGCCTTCCCAAGCACATCCAAACCCCTCCAGCTTTTTCTGTATGGACTGAGCCATTTCCTTTTTTAAACACATGATTTGCAAAGTGCTATTGCCAGATTCTTTAATCAACCCTTTGACCACCAATCTTCCATTTTCTACTTCGGCCAACACAACATCCTCGCTTGCATAACTAGTAACAAAAAAGGGAATATTTTTTAATCTATATTCTCCTTCTTCTTCATTTTCAATGGAAGCCCACAAGCTTTCTACATAATCTTCCTCAAGAATCTCATTATAAAACTCAAAGAATACCTTTACTAAACCTTCAGTTTCTTCTTCTGTAGAAATCATGTAGTTGATTGAACGTCTTGTGTCTTGAATCTTACGTCTTGCGTCTAAAGAAAACTACCTTCCTGTAAACGTTGGCTTGCGCTTCTCCACGAAGGCGTTCATGCCTTCGGTTTGGTCTTCAGAGGCGAAGGTGAGGTAGAAGTTCTTGCGCTCAAAATGAAGGCCTTCGTCCAGATGGGTTTCATACGAACGGTTTACAGATTCCTTGGCTAGCTTCACAGCCACCGGCGACAGTTGCGCAATCTCAGTGGCTAGTTTGAAGGCTTCCTCCAGGTACAGTTCTACCGGCACCACCCGGTTGATGAGGCCGTGCTTTTCGGCTTCCTGGGCCGAGATGAATTTGCCGGTCAAGACCATCTCCATGGCTTTCGCTTTGCCCAAGGCACGCGTCAAGCGTTGGGTGCCACCCGCGCCGGGCATCACACCAATCTTGATTTCGGGCTGACCGAACTGGGCGGTCTCTGAGGCGATAATCATATCACAGGTCATAGCCAACTCACAACCACCGCCTAAGGCAAAACCGCTCACGGCCGCAATGATGGGCTTCTTGGTTTTCTTGATTTGGTCCCAGGTAGAGAATTGGTCAATGTTGAGCATGTCAATGGCGGTCTTGCCAGCCATCTGCTTAATATCAGCGCCGGCGGCGAAGGCCCGGTCATTGCCCGTCAAGACAATGGCGCGCACGTTCTCATTGTCGTCCAGCTCTTTTAAGGCATCGCGCAGTTCACCCATCAGTTGCAGGTTAAGCGCATTTAGTTCTTTGGGACGGTTTAGTTGGATGAGAGCTACCTGGGGGCGGGCCTGCTCGGTTACTTTTATGAATTCCATAGCAATGGGTTTTGGCGTTTTTGGGTTGATTTGGTGAAAATAGGCAAAAAACGGAAAATGCTTAGTGCTCAATGGTGTCGGTGGGTCTAGACACAAACTGAAACGTATGACGCGTGCGCTGTTCCATCAGGATTTCGCGGCCGTTGGTGAGGCGCTGAATGCTCCCCTTGTCATAGTTCTGGATGGTGAACAGATGCAAAGGCTGGTTGTATTTGATGATGAACTGGTCGGATAGGCTTAGTTTGAGTTGCTGCACGCGAGCCTCGTCATAATCACAGCACACAGAAAAAGAAAGCGCTGAGTTCTGCATCATGTTGATCTTAAGCCGCACCGCATGCACCGCCTGAAAAATGGCGCTCAAGTGTTCCTCAGAGATGAACCCCAAATCCTTGGCCTTGAACGACAGCAGGCATTGGTTCTGCTTTAAGATAAAAGACGGCGCAATTTTGCCGTGCTGGCAGTCATGAATCACCGTGCCGGGCAATTCTGGGTGCAGAAACGACTTTACATACAAAGGAATGCACTTGTTGGCCAGCGGCTGAATGGTCTTGGGGTGAATAACTGATGCGCCGTAATAGGCCATCTCAATGGCCTCCTGGTAGGCCACCTCGTCATAGCGGGTGGCTTCTTTAAAGAGTTTGGGGTCAGCGTTGAGCAGGCCGGGCACGTCTTTCCAGATGGTAAGCGATGCGGCATTGAGGCAGTACGCAAAAATGGCGGCGCTGTAGTCAGAGCCTTCACGGCCCAGGGTGGTGGTGAGACCGTCTGCAGTGCCGCCAATAAAGCCCTGGGTAATCACAATCTGTTTCTGCAGAATGGCGGGCAGGGTGCTTTGAATCTGGTTCTCGGTGTAGGTCCAGTCCAGGCGGCCTTCGCGCCAGGTACTGTCGGTGCGCAGGCAGGTGCGGCAGTCCAGCCAGTAGGTAGAGAGGCCCTGGCTTTGCAGGTAATGATGCAGGATGATACTGGAGAGCAGTTCGCCGCGACTGATGACCTGATCGTACTGTTGGTCCCAGTGGTCGGGCTGGAGAGATGACAGCGTTTGTTCTAACTCCTGAAACTGCGCGGCTACTTCTGCGTAGACGGGGCACCCGGGGTCTGGGAACAGTTCCCGCACAATGTCTAAGTGATAGGCTTTGGAAGATTCCAAGGCTGGGGCAAATTCCTGCCGTTGGTGCGCTTTTCTATAGATGTCTTCCAGTGCATTGGTGGTCTTGCCCATGGCAGACACTACTACCACCAGCTGCTCTTTCTCTGGCAGGTCAGAGAGGATCTTGAAGATGTTACGCACCGCCGAGGCATCCTTCACAGAGGCTCCCCCAAATTTGAAAACTTTCATTTACACGCCTTAAAAAATTGCCGAATTTATAAAAACATTGCCCTCTCTAACAGAATTAGTAGTATTTTCGTAATCTAATTCGTTCTTACCCCTCTTTTATATGACTATTACAGAGAATCTGGCCCTGCCGGTAGGCACAACGCTTGACCGGTTTATCATGCGCAAGCAAGAGGACTTTCCTTTTGCCACTGGGGAGCTTTCCCAGTTGTTGCGTGACATTGCCCTGGCGGCAAAGATCGTAAACCGCGCCATTAATCACGCAGGTTTAACAGATATTGGCGGCGCCTACGGCAAACAAAACGTGCAGGGCGAGGACCAGCAGAAGCTGGACGTGGTGGCCAACATCCGTTTCATTAGAGCGTTGCGCAACGGCGGCGAGGTTTGTGCCATCATCTCTGAAGAAGACGAAGAGGTCATCCAGACCGGCAATCACAAAGGTAAGTACATTGTGGCCATTGATCCCCTGGACGGCTCTTCTAATATTGACGTGAACGTGTCCATCGGGACTATTTTCTCTGTATACCGCCGTTTGTCTGACCAGGGCTGTGAAGGCACCTTGGAGGATTGCCTGCAACGCGGTGTGCAACAGGTGGCCGCCGGCTATATTATCTATGGCTCCAGCACCATGCTGGTGTACACCACGGGTTGCGGCGTAAATGGCTTCACCTATGAGACGTCTCTGGGCGAATTCTTTTTATCGCACCCTAACATCACCATTCCTACCACGGGTAGCATCTATTCCATCAATGAGGGAAGCTATAACCAGTTTCAGCCGGCCATCAAGCAATACGTAGAGCTGTGCCGTGAGCGCAACTACTCGGCACGTTACATTGGCTCTTTGGTGGCAGACTTCCATAGAAACATGCTCAAGGGCGGTATCTACATGTACCCAAGCACCACCAAGGCCCCTAACGGCAAACTGCGTCTGTTGTATGAGGCCAACGCCTTGGCGTTCATAGTAGAGCAGGCCGGCGGAAAGGCTTCTAACGGTTCTGAGCGCATCATGGAACTCTACCCAACTGATCTTCATCAGCGTTGCCCGCTCTATATTGGCTCCACTGAGATGGTAGAAGAAGTGGAGAGACTTTTGGCTTCTTCTGAGGCTTCTGTGTCCTCAACTATTTCAGCCACTGCACATAATTAATTCAAGCTTCGTTTTTGGCCTCTTTTCTGGAAAAGAGGCCAAAAACAGAAAGGCCCCAACCAATGGTTGGGGCCTTTCTGTTATATAGGAGCGCGGTTCGCTTATTTTTTGGCGGCCGCTTTTTTAGCCTTCGGTTCTTTGGCAGGAGCCTCTTCTTGGCTGTCTTCTGTTTTCTCAGCCTTGGCCTCTTCTTTGGCAGGAGCTTCCTCATTTACCTCTGTGTACGGCACAAACTTGCTTACCAAGGTGTACCATTGCACCAGTTTTTTCATGTCTGAGGCATACACGCGGTCCTGGTCATAGTCAGGTAGCACGGTTTCCATGAACTTGGCAAGCTCTGGGTTGCTAGACTTGGCAGTTACCGGCAGGGTGTCACCGTACTGGCTGCGCACGCGGTCAAAGATGTCCTCTAACGGCACGGTGCTTTCCTCGTCATTGGTGTACATAGAGATCTCATGCAGGATAGACACGCGGTTGCGGGCCTGGGCCACGCTGCGCACCGGGGTCTCTGCCAGGCTTTCTACAATAATGCCGCTACGGGTAGGGGCTACAATACGGTATAGACCGGGCATGCCGGCAATAGAGGCAATCTCTCTCAGGTCAAATGGCATAGAGAAACAGGTTGGTTAGGGTTGATTATAATTTAAAGTTCACCGGCAGGCTGTACGTCTGGCTGTAGCCTGGGGCTTTGAATTTTAAGTTTTGTACCACGCGTAATGCTTCGGCGCCGGTACCACTGCCTACTTCCTTCAAAATCTTGAAGTTGCTGGTAGAGCCGTCCTCGTTCAACAAGAAGCTGACAATGCACTGGCCCATCACGCGGTTACGCTTGGCAGAGGCCGGGTACTGGATGTTGCGCTTAATGTGCGCCACCAATGAATCCTGACCGCCTTCATAATGCGCAGACACCGGGTACTTAGTGGTCTGCACGGCAACCGTGGCTGGCTCATTAGACGCAGTGGCAAATGCGCCGGCTGTGAATAAAACTAAGATGGCGGCTAAAATAGTGTGTTTGGCTTTCATTTTCTTTAAGCGGTTATAAGTATTAATATGAGTCTTCTTCTTGGGAATGGTAGCGTTTGTTGATCTCTTCTATGAAGGACAAAATCTCCTCACGGCCTTCTTTGGACGTAGACGAGCTTTTAAACATAGTAGGGAGTTCTTCCCAGCTTTCTTTCAAGACCTGCATGAACGCGGCAATGTTAGAATCTGTCTTGGGTGCCGATTGCTTGTCGGTTTTTGTGAAGATAAGCACAAAAGGCACCCCCATGGTTCCCAATAACTCTATAAATTCTAAATCAACTTTCTGGGCGGGCAGGCGCGAGTCAATCAACACAAAGACGCAGGCCAGGTTGGGCCGCTTCTTTAGGTAAAAATTGATCATCTTGCGCCAGGCCTCTCTGGAGTCCTTGCTCACCTTGGCCCAGCCGTACCCTGGTAAGTCTACCAAATACCATTCCTCATTTATGAGAAAGTGGTTGATGAGCTGCGTCTTGCCCGGAAAAGAAGACGTCTTGGCCAGCTTTAAGTGGTTGGTGAGCATGTTGATCAAAGAAGACTTGCCCACGTTTGACCGTCCAATGAAGGCGTACTCTGGCAGCGTGGTGGTAGGGCAGAGGTCTGCCCGGGTATTACTGCAGATAAACTTGGCTTCTTTGATTTTCATGGTTTCTCCCTCAAAACTTTAAGCGGCAACCACAAAGTTACCAAATAAAGTGGCAAGGCAATAATTACGATACTTTTAGGTGTGGATAAGTTAAATGGCTAAAAAGGCAACCCTAGGCCTGTTTTCACAGTATCGAATCTCGGATAAGTCCGGTGAAAAGGGATTTCATATATAGCCATGGGCTAATGAAACCAGCCTCTCATTAATTTACGTATAAAATATCTGGAATTTTTAATATCATTGTCCTTTCATGTACACAAGTGCCAAGTGAACACCCCGGTCAAAACGGCTTTCTGGCCCAACAACCTACTATGTGTTTGCACTTGTTCCCAAAATTAAGCTATACCAAAATCTTTACCTATGGATCACTTAGACAAGCGGATGTTCAAATCTTCTTTAATTGCGCTTATGCTTTTTGTCCTGGCCTCTACTGCGGCTATGGCACAGAGCACGCGGCAATTGATCAGAAGCGGAGACAAATTATTCAACCAGACCAACTTCCGTTCCGCGCTTCCTTTCTATGAGCGCGCGTTGGAGCGTGAGCCAGACAATGCCAAGGCCTTGTACAGAGCTGGTATCAGTTTAATCGCCTTTGACAAAGAGAAGGCCAGCGAGTACATCTACAAAGCCTATTCGCTTAAGCCTAGGGTAGAGGAAGACATCCTTTACTGGCTGGGCCGCGTGGACTTGGTAAACTATGAGTTTGACAAGGCCATCCAGCACGCACAGGAGTATCAGAAAACCCTGGGCAAGCGTGACGAAGAAGGCAAAGAGCAAGCAGCCTTGTTGATTCAGCATGCGCGCAACGCCAAGAAAGAAGTAGCCAACCAGAAGGACGTGTTTGTGAAGAACCTGGGCCCAACGGTGAACACGCCTTTCTCTGAGCACAGCCCGGTTATCTCTAAAGACAACAACTACCTTCTGTTCACCTCGCGCGGGCAGAACGTAACGGGTGGTAAAGAAGCCTATGACGGAGAGTACTTTGAAGACATCTTTGAGACCCGTAGAGTAGGCGTAGACACCTGGGAGCAGCCACGTGCGTTGAGCGGCGTGCTGAACGGTACCGGCCATGATGCCTCCATCCAGTTGTTTGACAACGACTCTAAATTGTTAATGTACCGCCAGGATGAGAACGGTGACATCTTTGTGACCAGCCGTGAGGGTGGTGACTGGGGCAAGCCAACCAAGCTGAACCGCAACATCAACTCAAGAGAATTTGAAAGTGATGCCTTTATCACCGCAGACGGCCAGACTATCTATTTCTCTACCAACCGGTATTCAGAAAACGGTGACCTAGACATTTACTACGCCAAGCGCGACAAGAACGGAGAATGGGGTGAGGCTAAAAACTTCGGGAACGGAGTAAACACCCAGTTTGACGAGGACAGCCCTTACTTCACGCCAGACGGTTTGACCATGTTCTTTAGCTCACGCGGTCATACCACTATGGGTGGTTATGACATCTTCACCATTAAGTATGACACCGTGGCCCGTCGTTGGAGCCGTCCCGTGAACATTGGGTATCCTATCAACACACCAGATGATGACACCTATTACCGTTTGAGCGGTGATGGTAGCTTGGCTTACTTGTCTTCCTACCGCATGGGTGGTTACGGCGAGAAAGACATCTATACCATCAACTACATCAAAAACGCCATTGTGCGCGGCCATGTGTACAGCCTGCGTGACTCTTCTATCATCCCAGGCGTGGAGTTGGTGTTCACGGGTAAGACCGCTGCCAACACGCCGCTAGAGTACCGTGACGTGACCAAGCCAGACTCTGGCAACTATGAGGTAACCGTTCTGTCTAACCGTCCTTACACCGTGACGCTTTCTAAAGACGGTGCCAACATTGCCACAGAGCAGTTTGAAGTGCCTTTGTCTTTGGTAGACACTACCGTGGTAGAGAAAGACTTCTACATTGACTTTGCCGGAGGTTCCAGCATCAACGTGGCTTCTTACGCCTTCAAGAAAATCTACTTTGACACTGACAAGTGGGACCTGCGTCCAGAGTCTATCAGAGAGTTGGACAACATTGTACGCATCATGAAAGCCAATCCAGACCTGCGTATCTCTGTAGACGGCCACACGGACTCCAGAATGCCAGACTCTTACAACATGCTGCTGGGTGAGAACAGAGCCAGCGCCGCGTATGACTACCTGATCAAAGCAGGCGTACCGGCTAACCGCTTAATCTCAAGAAGCTACGGTGAGCGCAGACCAATTGCGCCAAACAACTCTGCTGAGAACATGCAGCTGAACCGCCGTACAGAGTTCACCATCATCAAAGGTGACGCTCCTAAGCAATAAGAATTCGTTTTTGGCTTAAAATCCAGAAACCAGCCCAAAAACGCCGCCCCAGACCAGCAATGGCCGGGGCGGCGTTTTTATTGGGACGGGGGCTGTACAACATATTACAGGAAATGTAGTTAAAGCATAGTAGCTTTGCCCTCCATAACATGATGAGCAATCAATGTCAGTAGTACCGTATAAAGATCAAAACGAAGGCAAGAAGACCCAGGTGGCAAACATGTTTAACAGCATTGCCAAGCGGTATGATTTCCTCAACCATTTCCTGAGCGCCGGCATAGACATAATATGGCGCAAGAAAGCCGTAAAATTACTGGAGAAGGCGCAACCCAAGACCATTCTGGACATTGCCACCGGCACGGGAGACTTTGCGCTGGAGGCAGTTCGTTTAAAGCCCCAGCAGATCACGGGCATTGACATCTCTGAAGGCATGCTGGCCGTGGGCCGCGAGAAAATTCAGAAGCGCGGGCTCAGCCATTTAATCCAGTTGCACGTAGGAGACTCAGAAAATATCCAGTTCCCAGACAACCACTTTGACGCCATCACGGTGGCGTTTGGGGTGCGCAACTTTGAGAACCTGGAGAAGGGCCTCTCTGAGATGTACAGGGTCTTGAAGCCGGGGGGCACGGTGGTGATTCTGGAGTTCTCCAAGCCCCAGAGTTTTCCCATGAAACAGGGTTATAATTTTTACTTCAAAAACATTCTACCGCTTTTTGGCAAGCTGATCTCTAAGGACAACGCCGCCTATACGTACCTGCCCGAGTCTGTGCAGGCATTCCCAGACGGCAATGACTTCCTTTCCATCTTCCAAAGAATTGGTTTTAAAGACACAAAATGGCATTCACTTACATTTGGCATAAGCTCCATTTACACAGGCATAAAATAATCTTGGCGTTGGCTGTGGTGCTAGCAACTGTAGCGCAACCCACATTTGCCCAGCGCACCATCAAAGGCGAAAACCTGCAAGGCTATGAGAGCCGTCAATTTAGATGGGGCTTCTCTCTGGCCATGAACACGTCCTGGTACCAACTGGAGCATTCCAACAGCTATGTAGACCGCCTTAAAACGGCTGACCTTAGCGATGACATCTCCATGAACGCCAAGATGGGCATAGGTTTCAACGTGAACTTTATTGGTTCTTACCGGCTGTCGCCAGACTTTTTGATTAGGCTGCAACCGGGCGTGGGCTATTATAGCCGTTCTATAGAGTACAAGGGAGACGTGACGGCACCCGGCACCACTGAGCCCTCTGAGGACGGAGCGGTTCTGCAGGAGATCAACACCTTTGCCGGCGAGTTTCCGGTGTTGTTAAAGTATGAGTCCTTGCGCCGCAAGAACACGCAGATGTACTTTATTGCTGGCGTCAAGCCTTCTGTGGTAGTAGGTGGCCAGAAAAAGGACAATGAGATTCTGCAAGTGGGCACCACTGATTTTAGCGTGGATTTTGGCGTAGGGCTGGACATGTTCTATCCGTTCTTCAAGTTTGCGCCTGAGCTACGCTTCTCCAGAGGCATCACCAACCTGCACAAGCCCGTTGACAACAACTTTAATAACAGCATACAGCGCATGAGTAGCAATACCATCACGCTCTACCTCAACTTTGAGTAATCTGTCCTTTCCCATGTCACAGAAGAAAACAGCCCTCATTACTGGTGCCAGTTCGGGCATTGGCAGAGCCACTGCCATGGTGTTGGCTCAAAACGGTTTTAGAATCATTGCCGCCGGCCGCCGCGTAGAGCGTTTGCAGGAACTAGTCAACCAGTACGGCGAAGATACCATTCTCCCCATTGCCTTTGACGTACGGGATAAAGTAGCGGTGCAAGACGCCTTTACCAACCTGCCGTCTGACTGGTCTACCATTGACCTGCTTATCAACAACGCCGGCAACGCACACGGCCTGGCGCCTATCCAGTCTGGTGATGTAGATGATTGGGACGCCATGCTAGACATTAACGTAAAGGGCTTGCTCTACGTGACCAAGGCGGTGTTGCCGGGCATGGTGGCGCGCAAAAGCGGTCACATCATCAACATTGGGTCCATTGCCGGTAAAGAAGCCTATGCCAACGGAAACGTCTATTGTGCCAGTAAATTTGCCGTAGACGCCCTCTCTAAAGCCATGCGCATTGACCTGGTACAAGAAGGCGTGAAAGTTTCTGAAATTAATCCCGGGGCCGTAGAAACTGAGTTCTCTGAAGTGAGATTCAAAGGTGACAAAGAGCGCGCGGCCACGGTGTACAAAGGCTATGAAGCCCTGCAACCTGAGGATATTGCAGACCTCATTCATTTCATGGTCACCCGCCCCAGCCGCGTTAACCTAGCCGAGGTCTTGATTCTGCCTGCCGCCCAAGCTTCTGCCACGGTTATGCACAAGCAGCTGTAGTTTCTTAAAGACACAAGACACAAGATATAAGACATAAGATTTCAATCATTCACGGCAACACCTCCTAAGACCACCTTAGGAGGTGTTGCCGTTTTTGGGCTGTTTTCTGGAAAAGAGGTCAAAAACGAAGCATCTTTTAGAATTGGCCTCTCGTTGAAATAGAAAAGGCTTGCGCGTATGGAATTCACCCAAATCAAAGAGACTTGTCTGTATGTGCGTGATCTGCACCGCACCACGCACTTTTACGCCGACATCCTGCACTTACCCATCATTGGACAGATGCCGGGCCGGTACGTCTTTTTTAGGGTGGGGAGTTCCGTGTTGCTTTGCTTTGACCCAGAGATGAGCCGAGACAACCATGGGCTGCCGCCGCACTTCGGGTCTGGTCACATACACTTGGCCTTTGAGTGCCGCCCCGAGGACTATGAAGCTTGGAAGGAAATGCTGCAACAGTCAGGCATTGCCATGGAGCATGAAGAAATCTGGCCCCACGGCCGCCGGTCCTGTTACTTCAGAGACCCAGACCAACACCTACTTGAGATCATCATGCCCGGCATCTGGGGCGAGGAGTAAGGTCATTTTTAACCTGTTTTCTGTAAAACAACCCAAAAACGGAACATTGCCGTCTTTTCTCCCTCATTGAGAAGGTTAGGATGAGGGGTGGTTGATTGCTGCTTGTTAATTGCTAATTGTTAGTTGATATACCTGCCGGTATAAACAGCCTCCTTTTGAGCTGCGCTCTAGGGAGAATCTGCAATTGCCAAAGCCATAAGCACAGACGTCCGCAGGTCCTGCCGGACGCAACGAGGTCCTTTGAGTAGCGGCGTTTGTTGATTGCTAGGTGATTCATCTGTTGGTGTAAACACCCCCCTTAGCCCCCCTCAAGGGGGGAGTCTGCGGTTAGTAGAAGCCTTTGCCACTGGCACCTTATCCAGTCTTTCCGTCGAGTCGCCTAAGCAGGTTGCTGCCTCTGAACCGGCCAGCGGTCATGCCCCGGCAGGAACCGTCAAATACCCAGGGAAGCTGCCATGCAAAGGAGGCAAGCTGGTACAGCGCGAGGCGGGAAGACGGGGCCCCGCGGCCGCGAGCGCTTGGCGGAAACAATGAAACGAAGGGCATAAGGGCACCGGATGAAGCGGCATTGCTCAGGATTAGCCAACGGAAGCGCACGGCAAAAAGTCACGGAGGTAACATCCGCGCCATAGAAGAGGCACAAAGCTAGTCAGAAAGGCAGTCTGGGTCGTTGGTGAGAACACACAACAACGGCGGGAGTTAAGAGTGAAGGCAGAAAGAATAAATCACAACCGGCAATCATCCCCCTACCCCCTTCAAAGGGGGACAAAGAAGCCCCTTTCTTACATTTGAAAGGCGTTTTAGGCTTGACTCCCAGAAAACAAGCTAAAACCACCTTATGCTATCCCCCTAGTCCTCACCATCCTCAGCATCCTCCATGCCTTCCAGAATGGAAAGGTACTCCTCCCAGTCAGGGTCATCTTCTGCAGTAAGTTCTAGGGGTAATGGACCAAAATAAGACAAGGCCTCATTGAGTTGTTCCTGGGCGACGGCCATGTCTGAGGTGTACCAATGCCATTCTCTTCGTTCTTGCCCGGTAAAGACAAAAGCCAAAACCGTCTGGGCATTCGCTTCTAAATGGTGAATCAGTCTTTCTTCTGCGTCTGCCATCATGTCTGCATCTTCCGGAGTGGGGAATAAGTATTCGTCTTCAGAAACGTAATTCCAAAGAATGATGAGGCGCTTGGTGAACTGGTGCGTATTGATGAAGGGCTGCAGATGCGGCCTGAACCGAACAAGAAAAGGGGTGCCGGCATTCTCCCCCTCGGCCATGGACCAAGTGTCATCTTGGGTGATCAACGCTTTTAAGTGTTCTGAGGAGGATGCATGTGACATAGCAAAGTAAGTTTTATATAGTATTGGCTTTTAGCTGGGCCAGGATGTCTTTGTTCAATTCGTGCTTGCCTTCAAACGGAATTAGGATAGGTTGGATGCCTTGAGACCTGAGGATCTCTAGCTGGTTGTGCAGGCGCTCTTTGGTAATGAAGGGGTCTTGCAGGCCGTACACCATGTACACGGACGTATGGGCCAGCGTGGTGCTGAGGCCTGTGTATTCAATGTCTTCTGGGAAGGCACCAGCCCACAGGATGAGCTTTTCACAGGGAACGGCAGAAAACGCCAGCCAGCGGCAGACCGTGACGGCACCCTGTGAGAAACCTAAAAGGGTAAGCCTGGCGTTGGGCGCCTCTTTTTGTATTAATTGCCACACCAAGTTAAGGTACTCTACATAATCGTCAATCTCCAAGAGGCGTTCTTCCTTTGTCATCCAGGTGGCACCCACGCGGCCTGAGAAACCCTCTAGGTAAAACCTGGATAATGCTTCTGGCGCCAGAAGCACCGTCTGCTCATCCTCCAGTCCTTTAAAGTGCCGGATAAAGTACTTAGCCAACTGGCCATAGCCGTGACAAACCACCCATACGTGTTGGGTGGCAGATGACAGCGTACCTAGCTGGTGCAGATGCGCGGTTCTTGGAACAGATAAAGTACGGTGTTGGGCAGTCAAGCTTAGAGGCTCTCCTTAGAGAAAGAAAACGGCAGCAAATCCAAGGCGGTGGAGAAACGGACTACTTTCCCATCCTCGGCCTGCATCAATAATTTGATGGGTCTGCCTTGGCGGTTCTGGTACTCGGCCATGACCTGACGGCAGGCGCCGCAGGGGCAGGCCGGCAAGAAATGCGACTCATGGCGGCGACGGGCCGTTACGGCTAAAATCTCAATCTGCTGGTCTGGGAAGTTGGAGCCCACGCCAAACAACAAGGTGCGCTCAGCACAAAGCCCTGACGGGTAGGCGGCATTTTCCTGGTTGGTTCCTTGGTGGGTGGTTCCGTCTGAAAGCAACAGCGCAGCGCCTACCATGAAATTGGAGTAGGGGGCGTACGCTTTGTCGGTGGCTTTCTGGGCCAATTGGAGCACTTGTCTCTCTTGAGCGGTGAGGTCTTCTGGCGAAGATACCACGTCATAGGTGATGTTAAGTTGTACTTGTTCGGTCATAAGATGCGTTTTCCGCACGAGCACGTACGGGAGTCAAAGTTAATAAGTTAGCCCGAAAAACCAAGCAGAGGTTGCCTGTCCCGCAGAAAATGCCCATTTTGAAGCCCCATTCTAGTCTGCTATGAAAAACATTCTGCTGTTAGGTGCCGGTCGGTCCGCATCGGTACTCATTGAATACCTTGTTGCCAATGCTGTCAAAGAAACCTGGTTGTTAGCCATAGGCGATGTGCGCGTAGACCACTTGCCTGCCTCTGTTCTGACCAACCCACTGGTGCGCGCCTTCACGTTTGACGTACATGACGTAGCCCAGCGCGAGGAAGAGATAAGCCAGGCAGATGTGGTGATTTCCATGCTTCCGGCGCTGTTTCATCCCTTGGTGGCTACTACCTGCCTTGAAAAAGGAAGACATTTGGTAACGGCCTCTTACGTGCCAGAGGATATCAAGCAACTGCACGCGCAGGCACAGGAGAAGGGCCTCACGTTCTTGATGGAATGCGGCCTGGACCCGGGCATTGACCACATGTCGGCCATGCAAATCATCCATCATCTGCAGAGCCAGGGCGCTACCATTACGTCGTTTAAATCATTTACAGGCGGTTTGATGGCCCCCGAGTCAGACACCAATCCCTGGCACTACAAATTCACCTGGAACCCCCGCAACGTCATCCTGGCCGGGCAGAGTACCGCTAAGTACATTGAGAACGGCAGCTACAAATACATACCCTACCCAAGACTGTTCAGTCGTACGGAGACCTTTCATGTGGAAGGCTACGGCCACTTTGACGGTTATGCCAACCGTGATTCTTTAAGCTACCGCGAGCCCTACGGCCTGCAGGAAATCCCGACCATGTTACGTGGTACGCTTAGAAGGCCGGGGTATTGCCAGGCCTGGCAGGTGCTGGTGCAACTGGGCCTGCCAGATGATACTTATTTTCTGGACAATCCGCAGGAGATGACGTACCGGGAACTGGTGGAAAGCTTCTTGCCTGCTGGGAATGAACACGCACCTCTCAGGGAAAGAATAGCCGACTACGTGGGTATTGCTCCAGACGCCCGGGAGCTGGACATGATAGAATGGACCGGTCTGTTGGAAGACGAGCCCATTGCCATGATGACCGCCACGCCCGCCCAGGCCTTAGAGAAACTGCTTACCCAGAAATGGCAGTTGAGCCCCGGCGACAAAGACATGATTGTGATGCTCCACCTCTTTGAATATGAGCTGGATGGGCAAAAGCAAAAATTAACTTCTTCTTTGGTTGTCTTGGGGGATGACGAGGTGCATACCGCCATGGCCAAGACGGTGGGCCTGCCCGTAGGCATAGCGACCAAACTGCTGTTGCATGGAAGTTTAAAGCAGACCGGCGTGGTGGTGCCGTTGCAGGCAGACCTGTATACGGCCATTCTAAAAGAGCTACAACCGTATGGCGTGCAGTTTCAGGAGAGAGTAGAAGTACTGGTTTAGAATTCGTTTTTGCCCTGTTTTCCAGAAAATAGCCTAATTTAGGAAATCGATTTCCTAGATAGGTTTTTGCCTGTCTTTTTAGGCCGAAAATCACAGAAAGGCCTAAGAGAGGGGTGCATTCTAATTCATAAAGAAGATTCTATGCAGAAAATTTTTCTATCAGTTGTCCTGCTGTTTTTAACGCTGGCCACGCAGGCGCAAAACCTCACCTCCCCAGACAAGAACCTGGCGTTCAAGTTTGAGGTGCAGAACGGCATCCCGTACTACCAACTAAGCTACAAGAACAAGCCGGTTATCAAGACCAGCCGCCTGGGCCTAGAATTGGTGAACAACCCTTCTTTGTTAGACGGCTTTACGGTAACCAACACCGAGCAGAAGACTGTGAATGAGACCTGGGACCCTATCATGGGCGAGCAGAAGACCATCCGGAACAACTACAACGAACTGCTGGTGACCTTGACCCAGAAGGGCCAGAAGGACCGGTTCATTAAATTAAGGTTCAGAGTGTTCAATGACGGTCTGGGCTTCAGGTATGAATTCCCGAAGCAGAAGGAACTGAACTACTTCATCATCAAGGAAGAGCGCACCGAGTTTGCCTTGGCGGGGGACCATAAGATTTTCTGGATGCCGGGCGACTATGACACCAACGAGTACACCTACACCACCTCTAAAGTCTCTGAGATCCCGAGCCTGCAAGAAAAGGCTACCATAAGAATCTCGGCGCAGACACCTATCAAGAACCCAAGTGTGCAAACGCCGTCCATGATGAAGTCAACGGACGGGCTCTACATCAACATTCATGAGGCGGCCTTGATCAACTACCCGGCCATGCACCTGAACGTGGACGCCCAGAACCTGAAAATGAGCGCGCACCTGACGCCTGACGCGGTAGGCAACAAAGGCTATATCCAGACGGAGTCTACCTCGCCGTGGAGGACCATTGTGGTGAGTGACAAGGCGGCTAACATCTTAACCTCTAAGCTGATCCTGAATCTGAACGAGCCCACCAAGTACCAGGACGTGTCCTGGATTAAGCCGGTTAAGTACATTGGCGTGTGGTGGGAGTACTTTATTTCCGGGAAAAGCTCCTGGGGGTACAGCACCGAGACCAACACCAAACTCACCGACGACTTCAGCAAATACAAACCCAACGGCAGACACGGCGCCAACACAGAGAACGTGAAACGTCACCTGGACTTTGCCGCCGAGCACGGCTTTGACGCAGTGTTGGTAGAAGGCTGGAACATTGGCTGGGAGGATTGGTTTGGCAACTGGAAAGAAGAAGTGTTTGACTTTGTGACTCCTTATCCAGATTTTAACGTGAAAGAATTGCAGGCTTATGCGGCCTCTAAGGGCGTGCGCCTGATGATGCACCATGAAACATCTTCCTCGGCCACCAACTATGAGCGCCGCTTGGACAAAGCCTTCCAGTTTATGGTGGACAACGGGTACAATGCCGTGAAGACCGGGTACGTGGGATCCATTATTCCGCGCGGTGAGCACCATGACGGCCAATGGATGGTGAACCACTACCTGCACGTAGCCAAGACCGCCGCAGATTACAAAATCATGGTCAACAGCCATGAGGCCGTGCGCCCGACGGGCTTGCACCGTACCTTCCCTAACTGGATTGCCCAAGAATCTGCACGTGGCACTGAGTTTGAGGCCATGGGCGGCCTGGCCCCTGAGCACACCACCATCCTGCCATTCACCCGCTTGATGGGCGGCCCTATGGACTTTACCCCAGGTATCTTCCAGACAGACTTAACGGTGTATGGCCAGGGCAACCGTGTAAACACCACCCTGGTAAAACAACTGGCCTATTACGTGACCATGTACAGCCCGCTGCAAATGGCGGCAGATTTGCCTGAGAACTACCTGAAGTTCCCAGACGCGTTCCAGTTCATCAAAGACGTGGCCCTGGATTGGGATGACACCTATGTATTAGAAGCCGAACCAGGCGACTACATCACCACCGCCCGCAAGGCTAAAGGCAAAAACGAGTGGTACATTGGCGGCATCACAGATGAAAACAAACGCACGGCCACCATCTCGTTCAGCTTCCTGCCCAAAGGCAAAGACTACGTAGCCACCATCTACGCAGATGGCGCAGACGCCAGTCATGACAAGAAGCCGCAGAGCTACACCGTTCGCAAAGTAAAGGTGAACTCTAAGAGCATCTTAAAGCAAGGCCTGGCCGCTAGCGGTGGTATTGCCGTGAGCGTGAAAGAAGGAAACGCTTCTGAGCTGAAAGGCTTGAAGAAGCTCTAATTCCACTTCAGACTATATCCAAAAGCGAAGGCCTCCTGCAAAACAGGAGGCCTTCGCTTTTTTGTTTTAAAGAAATGGCTGTGCATTGTTCCCTAAGCTATCTGTAGAAACAGGTTTCATGGCGCAAGCGTCCGCTTGTGTCCGCACGCATGCCAGATCCAATATGCGTGCGGACGCTTGCGCCATGGAAGAAAGTGCAGTTTATTCCGCAAGTATTTAGACCTAGTGATGCTTACTTTCCGTCATGCGCCCATTGAGGCGAATGCCTCAGGGAAGTTGCAAACTTCCCTTTTAAAATAGGTCCAAGTTACGCTTCGCTAAACTTGAACCAGATATGGGAACCAGAGGCCTTGGGGAAAAAGCGAACCGTGCGCAGCACGAATGCCTCTGCAGCGACAGGGACTGCCATTGCCTGCAACCACCAGAATAAACCATCCAGCCTACACAGGACTGGAACCGAAACCAGTCTTGGTCCTGAGCGCCTCTGTTGTTTCGTCGCCCGGCAGGGCGGGGCCAAAGGCCCAGAGTACAACAGCAGTGCGAAGGGCCAAGACGGGGCCCCGCGGCCTTGAGCGCTTAGCGGAAGAAATGGAACAAAGCTGTGAGTACGCACCGGAACAAACGGCAGTGCCAAGGCAACAGCCAAATGCGTGCATAAGTACGGAAATAAGCCACAGTACAGTTTAAAAGACAGAGCCATCAGTGAAACATTACCAACAACAACGGCAAATCTATAGAATGAGCTTTCATAAAAAGCGAAGGCTTTTATTCAGCCCGCGTCAATCTATAAGTAAATACCTTTTTTGAAGTGGTGAGCCGCACATAGAACAACTTGCCCGTCCATGGCTCCAGATTGACTTGGTATTTATACAGGTTGTTGCCTTTGGCTTTACCCGTAAATAAGGTGACAAGCTTCACGCCATTGGGGTCATAGACTTCCAGGTAGGTTTTGGAGTTGCCCTTGGGCAGTTTAAACTGCACCATCATCTGATTAGAGTTGGGGAAGGGCAGTACCTGAAAATCAACCTCAGCCTCTTTCATGGCCGCCGCGTCTACGGCCGTGGCTTGTAAGAAACGAGCACTAGGTGCTCTGGGTATGACTTTGGGCACTGGAGCTATTTCCTTTTCCAGGTGCGATGGAATGGTAGATGCGCTTACCAGCTCAATGGTCACCTCTGCGGTGGCAGAAGAAGTATTGCCATGTTTGTCTTTGGCGGTGAGCGTCACGTAATTCTTGCCAAGGTTAGCCGAAGTAAACTCAGACTGGGAAAGCGTGAACGTGATTTCCTCTGAAGGCGTGTCATTGTCATGCGTGCCGTCATTGATTTCTAAGGGAATAAGCCGCACCGGCCCGTCTTTCAGGCTTCTGGAAATGTTCTTCACCAATACCACCGGTCCTTCTTTCTCAGGGGGAGTAAGTACCTCCATGGGTTGTACCGGTTGGCCCGTGTTCTCAGCGATGGCTACCACGGTGGTGGCTTGTTCTTGTCCCAACGCCTTCTCCTTCAGTTGCTTTTCCAGGTTCTGGACTTGGGCGATGGCGGGTAGGGAGAAGGTGGCCACATTGGTAGGCGTACTCTCATTGTGGTAGCGGTCCAAGGCCGTCACCAGGTAATAATAAGGCTTGGTAGCGTCCGGAATCTTGTCGGTGAATTGGGTAGTGGTGCTAAGGGCTACCAGATGGTCAGCGGTCTCCCAGTCAATCACCGGTTTCTCTGAGCGATAAATGGCGTACTGACGCACTTTGTCAAATTCTGTTTTACCAGGCAAAGGTGCTTTCCAGGTAAGCACCACAGAATCTGGTGCTGCAATAGCCGCCGTCAAACTTCTTGGCGAGGCCGGGGGCGTATTGTCCCGCCAGGGCATGGTGGGGAGCAGGGCCGGCTTCTGGTAGAAATTCTCGCGCAGAGAGTCCCTGAACCCGTGCTTCTGATGCGCGCTCATACTGCCCGTGTTGTACATGATCTGCCCGTGTATATTATTGTGGTGGGGCAGGCGGTTGAACCGGATCTGGTTAGGAACCTGTGACGGATTAGCCCAATTCACGCCAGAGGCCGGATCGTTGATCTTGTAACTCCCCAAGCCTATGTACATGTGGCGGCCATAGGTGTTGTTGTTCCACCAGGGCACAATCTGGCTGTAATTGGCGCGGGTCTGACCCATGTACCAATACACCTGCGGCGCCAGGTAGTCTATCCAGCCCTCTTGTAGCCACTTTCTGGTATCAGCGTAGAGCTCGTTGTAATGCTCCAGACCCGCGGTAGGCGTACCAATGGCAGGATTCAAGCTGTTCCGGTAAATACCAGAAGGCGAAATCCCGAACTTGACCCACGGCTTCACTTTCTTGATGGTCGCGTCCGTTTGTTTAATGAGCAGGTTCACGTTGTCCCGGCGCCAATCGGCGCGGTTCTGGAAGCCGCGCGGGTCAGCCGCGTAGGCAGCGTCATCATTGAAGGTACCGCTTGGGTAGAAATAGTCGTCAAAGTGAATGCCGTCTACGTCATAGCGCTGCACAATGTCCTGGATGACGGTTTGGATGTAGTTGCGCACATCGCGCAGGCCGGGGTTGAGCGTACGCAGATTGCCAGTAGCCATAAGCCATTCTGGGTGCTTCTTGGCCACGTGTTCTGGGGAGAAGCTGGGCAGGTTCATGACGTGGCCCACCGCCCGGTACGGATTGATCCAGGCATGAAACTCCATGCCGCGCTTATGACATTCTTGGATGGCAAAGGCCAACGGGTCCCAGGCCGGGGCAGGCGCTTTTCCTTGAATTCCTGTTAAATCGGCGGTCCAGGGCTCCAGACGACTTTCATAGAGGGCATCGCACTGGCTACGTATCTGCAAAAAAACGGCGTTGATGCCGGTGGCCTTGTGGGTGTCTAGAATCTCAATGAGGGACTTTTGCTGTTGGGCAGGGGTATGGTTGCGCTTGGGCCAGTCAATGTTGGCGTACGTAGTCAACCACACGCCCCTGAACTCGCGCTTAGGCGTGTTTCCAGAGTTTCCGGCGAAGGAAGCGGTTAAGGATATAGAAAGAAAGAGAAAGCTGAGGAAAATTCTTTTCATCCCTGAGAGAGGGTTAATCATCCTTCAAAATTAAGGAGAATTTGGCAAAGCCTTTCAGAAAATCACTCTGCCTCAAAGCATTGTAAAACCGCTATGTTTAGGGAATGCAGCTTAAGGTGTAGTAATGTCAGTTCTGAAGCCGGTCTTGCCTAGGGCTAACTGAGAAGTATGGCATGGCCTCGTTTTTGGCCTGTTTTGCAGAAAAGAGGCTAAAAACGGCTTAGTCTAGAAAATAAGGTAATAGTCTCTCAATAGTTCCTGAAAAGCGGCGGTGTAGGCATTGTCTTTTTCCCGGACGGGCAGTCTGCTTTGGGTCAACGTAGTAGGGGCTTTAGTGTAGCTGTGGATGGCCCGCAACAGCTTGCCGCCGGGCGTGGCCTCCAGCCAGAGAATATGCTGGGTATGAAAGCCCAATTGATGCGCCTCGCGTTCCAGAACCTTTGCCTCATGCGGCGGAAGCAAAATATGCAAACGGCCGGCAGGTGTTAAATACTGTTGCGCAAACTGCAAGAGTTCTGTAAATGACAGCGTCTCTGTGTGCTTGGCCACATTCTTGGCAGTGTCTGCAGATTTTAAAGATGCCTGAAAAAACGGCGGATTGCTGATGATGACATCAAATGGCGCTGGCTTAGTCTCTTGAAAGGCCTGCAGGCTCTGCGCATGCAACGTAATTCTATCGGTCCAAGGACTTCTCTCAATATTAGACTTCGCCTGTTGGGCCGCGGCCTGGTCAATCTCCACGGCTTCAATCTGCGTTCCTTCTGGCGTGCGCTGGGCCACCATCAAACTCAACAACCCGGTGCCTGCGCCAATATCCAGTATCCGTTTGGCCCCGCTAACATCAACAGCTGCTCCCAGCACACAGGAGTCTGTACACACTTTCATGGCACACTGGTCCTGCTTGATCAAGAACCGCTTAAACTGGAAATAGTCGTTGGCCACGGGTTAATGTGCTAATGGTTTAATGTGCTGATGTGCTAATTGATTTGAAAATGGGGAGCTGTGAATATGGTAGCATGATGAAAAGTAAGGATGGCGATTTTGGCTTTATTTGGGTAAAACAGGCCAAAAACGATAAAATCCATAGCCTGATCTGCACATTAAAAGAATAGCATATCAGCACATTAAACCATTAGCACATTAACTAACCTTTAGTAGGATTGGCCTCGAAGCCTTTGTCGGGTGGCAGGTTGGGTTGCAGGGCGGCGGCAACGGCCAGTTCGTCGCAGCGCTCGTTTTCGGGGTGGCCGTTGTGGCCGCGTACCCAGACAAAGCGCACCTGGTGCTGGCGGTAAATCTTGAGGAAGCGTTGCCAGAGGTCGGGGTTGGCCTTGCCGGTGAAGCCTTTTTTCTCCCAGCCAAACACCCACTTCTTCTCTACGGCGTCAATCACGTATTTTGAGTCTGAATAGACCGTAATGGGAATGCCCGGTTTGGTGATGGACTCCAGGGCCACAATCACGGCCAGCAGCTCCATGCGGTTGTTGGTGGTCTTCCTGAACCCTTCACTCATCTCTTTCACATGGCGTCCGTAGCGCAGAATCACGCCGTAGCCACCGGGGCCCGGATTGCCTCTGGAGGCACCATCGGTAAAAATCTCAATCAAAACGCGGGAGGTTAGTAAACCCCAAAATTACCACTTAAGCCGATAGCCTTCCTAATAGGGCAGGGATTAATTTGCGGAGCTAGGATTTTGGTGGTGAAGAATATCCTTTACATGAGCAACCCGTTTTTGGCCTGCTTTCCAGAAAACAAGCCAAAAACGGGTTACTTAACTATGCTGACTTCTATTTCTCTTGACTGACGGTGGCGTTAAAGCCTAAGCCAATAAATGGGACACCTTCCCAAGAGCCTTGGCTGGCTTTTCTATAGTAGGTGTCACTGTTAAACATACCGGCACTAAACCATAGGCCGCCGGCCCCAAGGTCTTTCACCAACTCTAAGGCCAGGAAAGCGTCAGACTCCAGGTAAATGTTATGCTTGGAAAGGTCTATCACTATGGCGTTGCCCACCTCGGGCTTGGTTAGGTTGATGAAGATGGGCTCGCGAAGGAGATTCTCCTTAGGTCCGTTCTTGCCCATTTTGTAGATGTTAATGCGCAGAAAAAGCGTGTCAAACTGGTTGCGGGCTACGTTCACGGTGATTTTCTCTACAAAGCTGGGCTTCTTGATTTTCAGGACAGACCCCACCTCACTGCCCAAGCCGTTTATCTTGAAGCCCGCCATCATGGTTTTGGAGTCAGTCGTGTTGCCTACTACTTTGGTCTTGTATTCTTTGGGCCGTACCACCACCTCGTTCAAGTTTACCACGTCTTCCTGCAACTGAATGGAGGCCGTCTGCCCCGCAAACTTTTGCTTAAACTCGCTCACTTTCCACTTGACGGCCTTGTACCCAATAGCCGAGAAAAGAATCGCTTCAGAATTCAAAGAATCATGAAGAGTAAGGGCAAAGGTGCCTTTAGCCGAGGAAACCGTGCCTACATCCTTACCAATAACGCCAATGTTAACGTATTCCAGCGGCGCGTTTTTCTGGTCTAGGACTCTGCCCTGGAACCGTTGCGCTTGCGCGTAAAAGGAAATAAGAAGCAGGAAAAGAAGGAGAGATTTTTTCATAAGAGACGTTGCTTGCCTGATAGATGCTGAACGCCTCTGTTAGGTTGCCTGGTCTATATATGAAATAAAATATTCTTCGGTTAGAACGTGACGTTGGTCTTAAAGAGCTTAATGGCAATGGCCAGCAGAATCACCCCGAAGACTTTGCGCAAGACCTCGGTGCCGTTCTGTCCCAGCTTGCGCTCCAGCCAGTTAGAGCTTTTGAGCACCACGTACACAAACACCAGATTGAGCAAGATGCCCACCAGCACGTTGGGTAGGGCATACGCAGAGCGTAAGGAAAGGAGCGTGGTCATAGTGCCAGCGCCCACAATCAGCGGGAAGGCCAGCGGCACAATGGAACCGGTTTTCACCTCGGGGTTGGAATGAAACAGGTGAATGCCCAAGACCATCTCCATGCCCATCAAAAAAATGATGATGGCACCGGCAATGGCAAAAGAAGCAAAGTCAATCCCGAAGAGCTTTAAAATACCGTCCCCCACAAACAGGAACACAATCATGAGCACGCCCGCCACCAGCGTCGCCTTCTCAGACTGAATCACGCCTTCGCGTTGGCGCAACTGAATGATGATGGGAATAGACCCCAAGATATCTATGATGGCAAACAGAATGAGGCTAACAGAAACAATCTCTTTAAAACTGAAGCTGATCATAGGGTGGTAGATTTCAGGGGGCGAAAAACAAAGCGCAAAGCTAGTGATTTTCACAGAAAGCTTACTTTACAGAGAGGATCCAGTTGCAAGGTTTTATGCCAACTGGATCCTCTCTGTTGAGAAAAGGCTTATCTTTTCAAGAAGTAAGTCAAAGTCCTTAGTTGGAATGAGTTCTTCATCTAGTGTCATTTTACTAGAGTTAGTGAAATGCAAAGTGGCCTCACGAGGCTTGCGATATTTATCAGATTTGGAAGGAATCAAACCTACAAGACTATGCACTCCGGTAAAGTTATTGGTCTTTGTTTGATACTTTACCAAACAGTTTAAATCCACGGTTCGCTTCACCAGTCCTAAAAATTGGTACTTGGTCAATAGGTGGTCATTAAGCTCAAAGTGCCCAATCTTCCATAAGCCTGAAAAGATGAACAGTGAGATAAATCCACAAATTACGTAGCCCGCGGTGGTCAGCCCAAACTCAGCGGGTAGAATAATAACAGCCAGAAATAGGCATCCTACGCAGATTATCAATAGAGGAACTGCTAAGTCAGCTTTGGTTTTAATTTGATTTCTCACACCTAAATATAAAGCTTTCCGAAGAAATCCTTCAAAGTGTCATACTCGCTGTCTTCAATAGCCGGGAAGTTGGCAATCCGGAAGGTGTTCTTGGCCCAAGCGCCGTAGCCGTTGCCCAGCGTAATGCCGTGGGTTTGGGCCACGCGTTTTAGTTCCTGCACTTTCTTGTCGGGGGCTTGCAGAGCTAGGACGGTTTGGGAACGGACCTCGGGGTTTTCTACCAGCAGGCGCACGTCACCGGGCATTTCCTCAAAGAAGGCATACAGGTCATGGGCGCGCTTGACCAGGTGCTGGTCTACCTGTTTGATGAGGGGCAGTTGCTCCAGCATCTGACGCATGAGGTACAAATCCAATACATTGGGCGTGTGGCCAGTCTGGTAATTGAGCATCTTCTCATACAGAAACACCAGGCTATTGTAATGTTTTCTATCATTGAGGGCTTTGGCGCGTTGCAAGGTTCTAGGCGAGCAAACCAATACGCTCAAGCCCGCCGGCAGGCCAAAGCACTTCTGCACCGAGGCAAACCATATATCCGCACGTATAAACTTCAGGTTCAAACCGGCCATGCTAGACGTGGCATCCACGGCCAGCAAAGGGTCTTTGAACTGGTTCTGTAGTTTCAAAAGCGTTTCCATGCTCACCTGCGTGCCGTTAGAGGTCTCGGTCTGGGTTACGCAAATCAAATCGGTGTCATCTTCTACTGGAATATTAGGAACGTCCAGCAGGTCATTTACACCAAAGGACTGACCATAAGAATCTGGGCGCAGACGCTTGGCGTACTGGCACCATTTCTCGCCAAACGCTCCGTTGTACAAATGCAGGCTTTTATGAGGCGTCAGGCTTTGAGAGATAATTTCCCAGCACTCGGTGGCCGAGGAGGTGAAGAACAGGTAATAGTCCTGGGGGATGTTGAGTTTCTTTCTGAGCAGTCCCACCAAGTCGCGCATCATGAGCACGAAGCGCTCACTGCGGTGCGGAATGCTGAGAATGCCCTCGTCATAGGCCATGGTGAGGTAGTCCCGCACTTGGGGGTAGACTTTAGAGGGCCCAGGATAAAAATTGAGCATGAGGGAAATAGGTATAGGAGGTTTTGGGAATTCGCGCAGAGTAGGAGCCCAGGGCCCGTTGGTTCACAAGGACTTCCGTTTTTGGCTTGTTTTCCAGAAAACAGGCCAAAAACGAAGCCAGCAGAAATCACCTACACGGTAAAAACGCCCGCTGGTTACGCCTTCTTGTAATTAAATCCGACTTTTGAAGGCTTCAGGCGCTCAAAGTATTGTAAGGCAAGTCGATAACTTTCCAGGCCAAACCCACTGATGCTACCTACGGCCCTTCCGCCAATAAAGGTAACGTGGCGGGCGGCCTCCCGCGCAAACACATTGGAGATGTGCACCTCTACCACCGGCGTCTCAATGGCGGCAATGGTGTCCATTAATGCCAGGGAGGTGTGGGTATAGGCACCGGCATTAAAGACAATGCCCTGGTAATGGTAGCCCACCTCCTGCAGTTTGTCTATAAGAATGCCCTCCACATTAGACTGAAAGTACTCCAGTTCCATGTCTGGGAAAGCCGGCACCAGGTCCTTCTCATAGTAGTCTTCAAAGGAGCGCGAGCCGTAGATGCTTTTCTCACGTTTGCCCAGCAGGTTGAGGTTAGGGCCGTTGAGGATTAATATTTTCATAGGTAGAGATCTGTAGTAAGGAAAACACACAAAGGTAAGTAAGGTACAGAATCTTTCTGGTACCTGGATGGCTGGTTTTGCCTGAAGTAGGAAAGGAGAAGCCGTAAAATTTCAAAACACCATTAGCTAGGGTGCATTGTCGGGTTTGGTCTGCACGCATGGCAGTTGTACCTCATCAAAGTCACAGCATCAGGTTTTCAACGTGGAGCTTTACCTGAAGCAAGTTTTCAACCTACGCCCACCCGGTCCCGATTACTTTTGTCTTCCAATTCATTAGAGAATAGCCAAGCGTGCAGATATAAGGAGACGCCTGCGCCACGCTATGCAGGATTTATTATTCTATGCTTCTATGCTATTCGGGATTTTTTTAATCCACAAGGCTATTCGGGATTTACCAATCACGAATCACTCTGTAGGGGATCTCCAGATCCCCGTTGCGGGCTAATTGAGTAAACGCGGACACGGGGATTGATAAATCCCCGACAGAGAACTTTCAGATTGGTAAATCTGAAAGAGCAAGTCCATGACAACTTTTAGGTTGGTAATTCTGAAAGAGCGAAAGCAATACCCGTTTAGAAATAAAATATTCATTTTTTCTATGTTCGCGTGGGGGTAAGGGCTGGGCAAGCTGTCTTATAAGCGAGAGATGTTGGGTGAAAACCAGGTCATTGGCATCTTTTGCCTTGTTCCTTCTCTCTGCCCAGCTAAGCTCCTCTGCGAGTTTCCATGAAATAAAAACTGCAGTACCATTAGGAGATACAATTCTAAGGGCTGTAATTTTGACAATAGAAGTTGGCTGTGGGCGTTTGTCTCTGGAAGAGAGGCTCCAATAGCCAATTGTATATAAACCATAGGAGGGTGATAGCCCGCTTTACATTCCATTCTATCCCCCATGAATTGGTCAATAGGTTTAAAACAGTTTCAAGAGTACCTGCAAATAGAAAAGTCGCTGTCCGGCAATTCTGTGGAGGCCTACGTGCGTGATGTCAAAAAGCTGGTTCAGTACTTTGAGATTACGCAGCAGAAGGTGAACCCGCTAGAGGTACAGCCCATTCACTTGCACGGTTTCCTGGAGTGGATCAATGCCTTAGGCATGACCTCCCACTCTCAGGCGCGTACGCTGTCTGGCATCAGGGCCTTCTACAAGTTTCTCATCATGGAAGATCTGTTGCACGCAGACCCCATGGAAACCATTGAGGCCCCCAAGCTCCAACGCAAACTGCCAGATACCCTCAGCTATGAGGAGATCATCATGTTGTTTGAGGCCGTAGACGTGAGCACCCCAGAAGGCACCCGCAACAAAGCCATGCTGGAAACCCTCTACAGCTCCGGCCTGCGGGTTTCTGAGTTAATAGAACTCAAGCTGAGCAATCTCTATGAGGACCTCGGGTTTGTGCGCGTGACGGGTAAAGGCAACAAAGAGCGTCTGGTCCCCATTGGGCGGGATGCCTTGAAGTACATAAAGCTGTACATTGAAGGCGTACGCCGGCACCAGACCATCAAGAAGGGGCAGGAGGACTTCATCTTCCTGAACCGCCGCGGCTCCAGCCTGACGCGCGTCATGGTGTTCAACATCATCAAAGATCTAAGCGCCAAGGTGGGCATGCAGAAAAGCATCAGTCCGCACACGTTCCGGCATTCATTTGCCACGCACTTAATTGAAGGTGGCGCCGATTTACGCGCCGTGCAGGAGATGTTGGGCCATGAGTCCATCACCACCACCGAGATCTACACCCACCTGGACCGTGACTACCTCAAGCAGGTCATCCACGAGTTCCATCCCAGAAGCTAAGTTGGTTGTCGATTGTTAATCGTTGGTTGTTGAAAGAGCATGCATACCGTAGAGGCAATCCCTTGTGGTTGCCCTTACACAGTTACTAACGGCATTAAAATTCGCCCTTGTTGGTGTTATCACCAGCAAGCACATAGGCGGTACTAACTTTGAATTACTGAGTCTAAGCCAATCTTGCCAACGCCGTTTTTGGCCTGTTTTACTAGAAACAGGCCAAAAACGGCGTTCTCTTTCAAGCGTGGGCTGAATTGAGCAATTCTTCGGCGGCGGCAAACGGTGATTTCTGGCCTTCTACCACCTGCTGGGCAATGCGGTCCCATTGGGCCATGACCAAAGGATGCTGATAGAAGCGCTCTTCTAAACTCTGCCGGATGCTGTGCTTAAGCCAGTGCAGGTTCTGGTCTTTTCTGCGCTGGGCGAAGTAGCCGTTGCCCTGGGTGAGCTGCACGTAGTCCATCACAGATTCCCAGAGCGGGGCAAGACCGGTTTTCTCATAGGCAGAGCAGACGGTCACGCGCGGACTCCATTTAGAAGTGCCTAAGGGGAAGAGGTGCAAGGCGCCCTGGTACTCGGCCTGGGCGCTAGTGGCCGGGTGCAGGTTGGCGCCGTCGGCCTTGGTGATGGCTACGGCATCGGCCATTTCCATGATGCCTTTCTTGATGCCCTGTAGTTCGTCACCAGCCCCGGCCAGCATGAGCAGTAAGAAGAAGTCCACCATCTCATGCACCGCGGTTTCAGACTGACCCACGCCCACCGTTTCCACAAAAATCACGTCAAAGCCAGCGGCCTCACAGAGCAAGATGCTTTCGCGGGTGCTGCGGGCTACGCCGCCCAGGGTTTTGCCGGCCGGCGAGGGCCTGATGTAGGCAGATGGGTTGGCAGCCAAAGTCTCCATGCGGGTTTTGTCACCTAAGATACTGCCGCCGGTGCGCTGGCTGGTAGGGTCAATGGCCAGCACCGCCAGTTTCTTGCCGTGCTGTTCTAGTAGGTAATTCCCGAAGGCCTCTATAAAGGTACTTTTGCCCACGCCCGGCACGCCCGTAATCCCCACTCTTACAGACTTACCCGCATGCGGCAAAATCTGTTCCATGACCTGATGGGCCAGCATTTGGTCTGAGGGCAGGGTGCTTTCTACTAGCGTAATGGCTCTACTCAGCAACACGCGGTTACCGGCCAACACACCTTGGGCGTACTCTTCTGGGGTAAATCTTTTGGGCACTCGTTTTTGGGCTATTTTCTGGAAACTACGCTAAAAGTACGAAGAAGCCACAAAATGACTTTACAAATTCAAAGGCAGGAGGAGACTGGAATTGCTAATGAGCCATGGCTCTGCGTTTGCACAACGTTTGTTGCGAAGGCTTGAAATCATTGTAGAGGATGGCCTCCTGCAACAACTCTCGCAAACTTTCCTCTGGAAAGGGCTGGTCTGGATGAAAGAATACTTTCCTGATCTGCTTAGTGTCAGGTTCGGCAAAGAGCCCTTGATCATTGCTAAGGTGCATGCCCTTGACAAAGCCCAGGTAGACTGAGCCTGTTTTTGTGGTGCTCATGTAGCACAACTGGCCCAGGTAATAGTAGAAAGGACACTTGTAAATGAAACGCTCCTCTACCTGCGGGGCCGCTTGCAAAATACAGTGCCTAAGGCGCTGAAGCAACGGCTGTAGCTCCCTTGCTTGCTGCTGAACATAGGCCGTCACCTGAGGAGAAAATACCAGAGATTCCATGCCCGAAAAGTACTTAATTAATTGCTGATTGCTTATTGTTGGTTGTTGAAAAAGACCAGAATCAACAATTGACGCCCAACAACCAAGCTACTGTTTCTGTACCACCTGGCCGGTGGTGGGCAGTATGTTCTGGAAGTAGAAACCCGGAAAGTTAGGCAGGCCCAATTCGCTTTTCTGGTTGCCCAGGCTTACGCCGGCGTCTTTGTAGTTACATTCTTTGCCCAGTTTGTTGGGTTCCTGGATGACGCCCAGCCAGTTGTTGCCGCTTCTAGCCACGTAGATGCGACCGTCTGGGCCCAGTTGCAGGGCGCCAATCTTGCGGCTCATGCTCTTGGCCACCTGTTGGCCCGACAACTTGATGGCTTCTGCGTTACCTGCCTCTAAATTAAATTGAAAGATGCGCGCCTCGCCGCCAGATAAGCCGTTTTTAGCGCCGTACAGTTTAGTACCGTCAGAAGAGAATTCCACACCGTAGGCTTCGTCAAACCGACCCAAATCCAAGGCATTAGACACAACGCCGGTAGCCCGGTCAAAGTCAAACAGTTCTATCTTGTTCACCGCGGCCCATGTGGCCATGGCCAGTTTATCGCCGGCCGGCGAAGCTTTCAGATAGCCAATAGCCGCGCCGTCATCGCCGGCGTGCATGCTGCCCAAACGGCTTTCAATGGGGGTGAAGGTGAGGCCGTTGGAGGTGAGTAAATACGCGTAAAAAGCGCTGCTGTTCCAACGGTGAGTGATGATCCAGTAGTCGCGGCCGTTCTCATGGCGCACGGCGGTCAGCTTCTCGGCTACGGGCGCGAAGATGAGGTTGTTCTTGGTGATGACTTCGCCCAGACTGCCGTTCTTGCTCATGTCTACCAAGTGATACTGCAAGCCGTGGCTCATGCCTTGAAAATCTGTGGTAAACAGGTAATAGGTAGAGGTGGAGCCCGGTTTTGGTAAAATGAGCGCCGCCTGGGTAGAAGACTCGTGGCCTTTTAGCTCATCGCCGTTGGCCATCAACTCGCCGTTGCGGTTCCAGACCCGCATGCCGTTGCTGTAAAAGAGCAGGTTGCCGCGAGCGTCTGAGGCCGTGGCGCTGCCTTCCTCGCTGAACAGGTTGCCGCCTTTCACAGGCTTGGGTTTACCGTCTGCAAAAGAAAGGGCGGCGTTTCTACCGAAGTACCAAAAAGTAGCCTCCTTCTGTGCCTGGGCCGCCACAGATACCAACCAGAAAGGCAATAGCAGTAAAATAGTCTTCAGGGTCTTCATCATTCTCAGAACAAGTAGTCTGGTAATAAGAATTCAAAGATTAGGCCAAAACTTTGCCCTCTTTAGAATGTAACGCGCTAAAGGCAGGCAGGTACATACTGGCACCCGGTTAAAATTGCCGAATACCGTTAGCCGACCTCAGATTAGGATGATAGTAAGATAGAGTTAGCATACTATCCAGAATATACCTACCTTTAAAATATCTTAGCTACCCCTTTAGGCACATGACGCCGGGTAGTTTCTAAAATGGATGGAAGCTGTTGGACGAAAGACTAAGATGGAGTGCTCATTCGTCACCTAACACGCTCATCCCCCATGAAGAAAGAACTCACCAACTCCCTAGGACGCGTCTTTCTCACGATAGAATACAGTGAGAAGAACAACTGGGTCTACAACAACTGGATAGGCTATCAGTCTTATGAGAGCATTGTCTCTGGCGCTAACGCCTGCATAAAGGTTCTCAACCAGCACCACTGCTCTTTTCTGCTCAATGACAACCGGCAGATCATTGGCCCCTGGAACCACGCCGTAGAATGGATTGCCACTGATTGGACCCCCAGAGCCATTGCTGCTGGTCTGCGCTACTTTGCCCACGTGGTAGACAAAGACTCTCTGGCCAAGCTCTCCAGTGAGGAGATGAAGCAGAGCGCAGACGGGTTTGAGATGCAGATCTTCGGGGACATAGACGAGGCTACGGCCTGGTTAGAAGCCCACCAGTTAGAACGCCAGCAAGCCTAACCCTTCTCTAGTTCCAAGTGAACGGCCTACTCCTTACTTCTACTTAAAATAATTAATTGCCGCGTATTTTTGAATGAGTGGCTTTTGCGATGGAGCACTTTGAGAAAGGACAGAAGAATTTGCGGGAGGGGTATGCCTTCTCTCAGCAAGGTGCGTGGCGCAGCTCAAGATGAGCAGGCTGGTCAGCATACATATTACTAACTTCTTCATAAAGGGCAGTAGACTAGGATTGGTCTAGTAAAGATGCCCATTCCGCATTTTTGTTCACAGGAAGGAAATACCCGCGTGGTAACTTGTACAATCTTATAATTTTCTTGGTTTCTACCTTCTAAGCGCGGTTTAGCTGTTTTAAAGCATAGCCACTTAGGAAATGTGTGCCTGATTGGTAACAGTGAATTTCTGGTCGGCTAGAACAGAAAACTCCCGTTTTTGGCCTGTTTTCAAGGAATTAGGCCAAAAACGGGAGTTCTATAAACTATAAGTAAGAAATCTACGCCTTCAACAACTTCTCCAGAATCTCCTGCGCGGCCACGCTAATCACAGTGCCTGGCCCGAACACGCCTGATACGCCCGCATCAAACAGGAACTGGTAATCCTGCGCCGGAATCACCCCGCCCGCAATGACCATAATATCCGCGCGGCCCAGTTTCTTTAATTCGGCAATCAAGGAAGGAATCAAGGTTTTGTGACCGGCGGCCAGGCTGCTCACGCCCACCACGTGCACGTCGTTCTCGGCGGCCTGCAGGGCTACTTCTTCTGGGGTCTGGAACAGCGGGCCCAGGTCCACGTCAAAGCCTAAGTCTGCAAAAGAGGTGGCAATGACTTTAGAACCGCGGTCATGGCCGTCCTGGCCCATTTTGGCCACCATGATTCTGGGCCTGCGGCCTTCCTGGGTGGCAAATTTATCGGCTAGCGCTTGGGCCTTGCCGAAGTTCTCATCGTCTGAAATCTCTGAACTGTACACGCCTGATATTGCTCTGATGGTGGCCTTGTGACGGCCGTAAACTTTTTCTAAGGCATAGGAAATCTCCCCCAGACTGCAACGCACGCGGGCGGCCTGCACAGCCAACTCCAGCAGATTGCCTTCTCCGGTTTCGGCAGCGTTGGTCAATGCGTCCATGGCGGCGAAGACAGCGGCGTCATCGCGGTTATCGCGTAGGTTGGCTAATCTAGTCAGCTGGGACTCACGCACGGCGGTGTTGTCGATGTCCAGAATCTCCAGTTGCTCCTCAGACTCTGGCTTGAACTTGTTCACGCCCACAATAATATCCTTGCCCGCATCAATGCGCGCCTGCTTACGAGCAGCGGCTTCCTCAATGCGCATTTTGGGTAGACCAGTTTCAATGGCTTTGGCCATGCCGCCCAGACGCTCCACTTCCTGAATCAAGTCCCAGGCGCGGTGCGCGAGTTGGTGGGTGAGGGCCTCTACGTAATACGAGCCTCCCCATGGGTCCACGGTTTTGGTGATGTGCGTCTCTTGCTGCAGGTAAATCTGCGTGTTACGGGCAATGCGCGCGGAGAAATCTGTAGGCAAGGCAATCGCTTCATCTAAGGCATTGGTGTGCAAACTCTGCGTTCCGCCTAAAGCGGCGGCCAAGGCCTCTACCGTGGTACGGGCCACGTTGTTGAACGGGTCCTGCTCCGTCAGACTCCAGCCAGAAGTTTGGCAGTGGGTGCGAAGGGCCAGGGATTTGTCGCTCTTCGGGTTGAACTGTTTGATGAGCTTGGCCCACAGCATACGGGCGGCGCGCATCTTGGCAATCTCCATGAAGTGGTTCATGCCAATGGCCCAGAAAAACGACAGGCGCGGCGCGAAGGTGTCAATGTCCATGCCCGCGGCCAAACCGGTTCGCACGTATTCCAATCCGTCGGCCAAGGTGTAAGCCAGTTCCAAATCTGCCGTGGCCCCGGCTTCCTGCATGTGGTAGCCCGAGATGGAGATGGAGTTGAACTTAGGCATGTGCTGAGACGTGTACGCGAAGATATCGGCGATAATCTTCATGCTGGGCTCCGGCGGATAAATGTAGGTGTTGCGCACCATGAACTCCTTCAGGATGTCATTCTGGATGGTGCCACTCAACTGCTCCGGCTTTACGCCCTGTTCCTCTGCGGCTACAATATAGAACGCCAGAATAGGCAATACTGCGCCGTTCATGGTCATGGACACGCTCATCTGGTCCAGCGGAATCTGGTCGAACAGAATCTTCATGTCCAGAATGGAGTCAATGGCCACCCCGGCCTTGCCCACATCACCCACTACGCGCGGGTGGTCAGAGTCATAGCCTCTATGCGTGGCCAAGTCAAACGCTACCGACAAGCCTTTCTGCCCGGCGGCTAGGTTGCGACGGTAGAAGGCGTTAGATTCCTCAGCAGTACTGAAGCCCGCGTACTGCCTAATGGTCCAAGGGTTCTTAACGTACATGGTGCTGTATGGCCCGCGCAGATAAGGTGGCAAACCAGCGGCAAAGTCCAGGTGCTCAAAGGCCTGCGTGTCTTCCTTGGTGTAGAAGTTCTGCAAAGGCATGCGCTCCGCGGTCTTCCAGGTCTTGGCTTCCGTTTTTGGCTTGTTTTTGCCAGAACTGCCCGAAAACGTAAATGGTATCTTGGTGAAATCTGGTTTCATGTTTTTAAGACGTAAGATGCAAGACGCAGGACATAAGACTTTTCTAGCGCGTACATCTGGTTTTATATTTTGTAACAAGTCTCAACTTTCAACTCATGGTTAAAGGCTTGCTATTGTTTCATTTTATTAATTCGCACCCTTTGTCATCCTGAAAGGATCTTGGTAGCAAG
Organism: Nibribacter koreensis; assembly: GCF_039541795.1. Classification (NCBI taxonomy): domain Bacteria; kingdom Pseudomonadati; phylum Bacteroidota; class Cytophagia; order Cytophagales; family Hymenobacteraceae; genus Nibribacter; species Nibribacter koreensis. Next base: position 595,252 of record NZ_BAABGX010000003.1, read on the forward strand.
ATGTATTTACATCACTAAGTGTGAAAAACTGATTGATGAGAACCTTTCTATAATCTTCTCTTTCTAAGAAGAGAAGGTCGTTTCATCGCTTCTGCTGGTCTAGTTCGCCCACAAGATCCTTTCAGGATGACAAAGTGGGAAAGCCACTCTTAACTCATAACTTTTAACTCTCAACTAGCTTGCATGCTCTGAGGTAATCACCCATTTGCCGTTCATCTTTTTCCAGACCTGGGAGGAGATGCCGCCCATCAGTCGCTTGCCGTCTCGCTCAATCTTCCATTTAATCACATACAGCGCGGCGTCTTTCCCTAAAGCTTCCAGGTGCAGAGGCTCATAGGAGTAGGTGCCCATGGTGCTTCGGTCTTTGAAGTCCTGCTCAAACATTTCCAGCACCGGTTGCCAGCCTTTCTCTACGCCATTCTTGCTTATCCAGAGCATCTCGGGTGAGTTCCAGTAGAAACCCATGGCGGCTTCCAGATTGCCGGCGTTCCAGGCGTTCACCTGACCGTCCAAGCCTTTTCTGGCACCTTTTATGGGGCTTTCAGCAGTGATAGAAGTAAGCTCGTTTTTCAAGGAATCAGCCATGGTTAGGTGCGTGAACAGAAGCGTGAATAACAGAAGTAAGCGTTTCAAGGTAACGTTGGTGTTTATGTCGTTTTTAGCCTGATTCCTGGAAATTAAGCCAAAAACGAAGTTTTTATAAGACTACAAGATGACTCGCGACTCAAGACTCAGAACTCAGGGCTAGGCGCTTCGCTCCTTATGCGCCCAAGCGTTCCTGAATGCGGGTAATGATTTCCTTGGTGTCACAGCCTTGGAACAAGAACTCGTCAAAGCCGTTGGCTCTTAGTTCATCTTTCAGGTGCATGGGGTCATCTGCCAGAATAAGCGCGGGGCCTTGTTTGTGCTGGTCGCGCATGCCGCGGGCAAACTCATCTGCGAAGTCAGAGAAAGCCTGTTCTGGCGTGGCCATTACAATCACCTGCGCGTCCAAAGGTTTCACTGAAGCCAAGGCCTCGTTCACCGTGTTTACCTTCACCACCTGGGTAGTAAAACCAGAACAAGTGAAGAACTCGCGGGCGAAGGAGGCGTGAATGTGCTCTTGAATGGCCGGCCCCATGTGCACCACCACCGCCAACGGACGACGCTGTTTCTTGCGCAGGTGCATCTCGGTGGCCAGGCGCATCACTTCATACGGGTAGGCGGCGCGAGTATTGTCAAAGTCGCGGCTCTGCATCAAAGCCTCGGGGTTGTAGTCGTGCTTTTCGTTGGTGTTGGGGTATTTGTTGGTACCCAATATTACCTCTTTGCCGCTGGCAATGTTCTTGAACTTTTGGTTGCTGGCTTCTTTAATCAAATCCTGGATGAAGCCCGAGTTAGACGCCGCCATGAAACCGCCCAGCCCTTCAATCTCCTGGAACAGCGCCCAGGCTTTCTCAGCGATCTCCTGGGTGAGGTACTCAATGTAATAAGAACCGGCGGCAGGGTCAATGGCTTGGTGCAGGTAGGCTTCCTCTTTTAAGATGATGGAAATGTTGCGGGCAATGCGCTCACTAAAGGCATTCGGTTCTTTATAGGTGCTGTCAAATGGCTCTACCTCCACAGAATCCACGCCGCCCATGATGGCGCTCATCAACTCGGTGGTATGGCGTAACAGGTTGGTGTGCGGGTCAAGCGTAGCCTGATGCCAGCGCGAAGTAGAGGCATGAATGCGCAGATGCCCCGCAGATTCTACCGGAGCTTTGTAGGCTTCCACCACTTTAGACCATAGCAACCTAACGGCCCTGAACTTGGCAATCTCAAAGAAGTAATTGGTGCCCACGGATAGGTGAAACTGCATGTCTCGGAACAGTCGCTCTACCGGCAGAATCTCATTCGTCAGCCCGTTGGTATAGCACACCGCAATGGCCAGCGTAATGGCAATCTCCTGTACCAGCGTAGCGCCTTTGTTACTGAAATGCGCACCGTTGATGGTAAGGGCATAGAAGTTGGGTGCATCCAGGGTTTGCTCCAGCAGATGTTTCGCGTGCTCCATGTCCAACTGCCGGTAACTCTCAGATGACAGAATGGGCGCGCACTTCAAGAAGCCGTTCAACTGGTTTAAGGATATGCCTTTGCGGTACAGCCCCGTCACCAGATGGTGCAGGAAGGTAGCGGCATCAGAAGAAACGGTATAAGAAACCGGAACATCACCCAAGGATAAATGCTGCACCAGATAGTCTACGTCAAAATCTACCCCGTTTTCAATGATGAAATGGATGCCATCGGCGCCGCGGGTGAGGGCGTCTGCCGCTTTGTCTACGGCCTCATGGCCCTTGCCGGTCACGCGGATGGCCTGCAGGTTCAGCCAGGTGTTGGTGCCAGTTTTAGGGGAGCGCAGGAAAGGGAATTCGCCGGGCTGGGTCTGGTATTGCAGGCCTTGCGGCAGGTTTTCCTTGGTATAGAAAGGCGCCACGTCAATGCCTTCATAGCTTTGCCAGTGCAGTTCTGCAGGGTCAATGCCTTTTAAGTCTTTGCTGATTTTTTCTTCCCACTGCGCGGGTGTTGGGGCGGTGAACTCGGGGAAAAGGGAATCAGAAGCGGTAGTATTCATCATAAAGAGATGCTGTATTATGGGGTAAAGATAGTTTTTTGCCCATATACTTCTACGGCTTCAGGGGGAATTCCGCTATTTGGTTTTGGCCTGTTTTCTGTAAAACAGGCCAAAAACGCAAGAACCCTTAAATAGTTTCTGCGTCTGTAAGGGGCATGGACTTAGAACCGAATCAACTCTACATAGGCACCTCGGGCTGGAGTTACGCCTGGCGCGGCATCTTTTACCCAGAGGATATAAAGTCAGCGGACATGCTTACTTTTTACGCCGAGCACTTCAACTGCACCGAGGTGAACAGCAGTTTCTACCATTTCACCATGGAAAAAACCATCCAAAAGTGGCTGGACATTACGCCTGCGCATTTTAAGTTCGCGCCCAAGATGCACCGCTCCATCACCCATGAAAACCGCCTGCAGAACGTGGAGGAGCCTCTGCGTAAATGGATGGACCGGTTCTTGGTGATGGGCGACCGCCTAGGCCCCGTGTTGGTGCAACTCCCCGGAAGCTTCCATTACAACGAGCTCATTGCCAAACACTTTTTTACGCTCCTGCGCGAGCTGTACCCAGACACGGTTTTTGCCCTGGAGGTGCGGCACGCCTCCTGGCACACTGAGGAGGTGCTAGAACTGCTGGAGGAGTTTGAGATTTCTCTGGTGGTGATTAGTGCCGGAAAGCGCTGGCCCGCCCTGGCCACGTCTACCACCAACACCGTCTACATGCGCCTGCACGGCCATGAGCAACTGTACCGCGGCGCCTACCCAGCCGAGGAGATGGAGCGCTTCGCCTACATGGCGCAGGACTGGTTGCTGGATGGAAAGACGGTTTGGGCTTTCTTCAATAACACCATTGGCGGCAACGCTACCGCAGACGCAGACAGGTTAAAACAGGCCATTCTCAACCTCTAGCGGTTCTGGTACCAGCGCCAAGCCAATCCACCCGCCCACCACAGGATGACCAGCCAAAGGAGAATAATCAAGATGGCCGCGGTTTTGCTTTGAGGTAATTTCTGTTTTCCTGCCAAGACTACCTGTTCTTGAAACTCTTGGAACAGCGCCGGCGGAATGAGTTTGATGGAAAGCCAGATGCCAATGGGCAGAAGGAGCAGGTCGTCCAGGTAGCCTAGAATGGGAATAAAGTCGGGGATGAGGTCAATGGGGCTGAGGGCGTAGGCCACCGTAATACCAGCCATCACTTTGGCATACCACGGCACCCGCGCATCCTGCACCGCCAATGCCAGCGCCTGAATGTCTGCCTTTAGTTGCTTCGCCCATTGTTTCAGTTTTTGCCACATAGGAGTGAGTACGTATGTGGCTGAAAGAGAGAAACCCGTTTTTGGGCTGTTTTCTGTAAAACAGCCCAAAAACGGGTTTCTCTCTTATTGTTGATTGCTAATTGTTGATTGTTAGAATATCGATCAACGGACTTGGCTAAACGATGGCCGAGCCCATCCGCCGCGGAATGCTTTTTGATGTTGTTAAGGGTAATATTTTATTTACAATTACACCTAGTAAATCTTGATTCAAAATAACCATCTAGACTCCTGTTTATAGTTGGTAGTAATTCTAAGTAAACTATACATATTTTATCCCCAATCATTTCTTTCTTGTGAATTTCAACATTAGAATCTCCCGTGTATTCCTTCCCATTTTCTATGAATTTGAAATAGTATGTATCTGGTTTGGAACTTGAGTATCTAATCTCACTTGAAACCTTAGCCTTAGTGCACTTTCCGTATTTTCTGAGGAAGATGTCCTCAATAGCGAAGTGGAACACAACTGCTAGAAACAGTACAAGGGTTAGTAAAAGCCTTAGTTTTACATCATTCTCCCTGTTCTTCTTCCGCTTTTTCAATTCGTTTTAATATTGCTTCTAATTGTTCAGGTAAATAAAGCACTGTGTTAAAGCAAACCCGTTTTTGGGCTGTTTTCATGAAAACAGCCCAAAAACGGGTTTGCTTATTGATGTTCCAATGTTAATTGTTCGACCAGCAATCGACAATCAGCAATCAACAATTAGAAAATCTCCGCCAGCATGCAACGGGCGCTTCCGCCGCCGTGGGCTTCTATGGTGCGCAGGTCTGAGCGCATCATCTTGGTGAGTTTTTTGAGTTCTTCAAACTGGTCTTTGCGTAAGGCTTTATAGGCTTTATCAGACATGACCAAGACCGGCTCGCCCACGCGGTTGCGGACCTGGAGCATGTTGCCGGCCATCTTCCTGATTTGCTTTAAGCTCAGGTCAATGATGTCTTTGCCGGCGTCTACCAGCGCTTCCAGGATTTCGCCCTGCTCTTCTTCGCTTTGGATACATTCTAAGCAAATCAGCGCGAAGTCCACACCTATGCTCATAATCACGTTGGTGTGGTAAATGGGCAGGCCCTGCTCGTCGGTGGCATGGAACAGGATGGCGCGGTAGCCCAGCTTTTCGCAGAAGGCTTCTACTACCTCTGGGTGCGTACGCTCAGAGATACACGCGTAGGCTATTTTGTTTTTGCGGTCTAGGACCAGACTGCCGGTGCCTTCCAGAAACCTGCCTTGCTCCTCAAAATAGGTGAGGTCAATGACTTCGGTGAAGGGCAGGTTATGCTCATTTTTTAATTGCTGAAGAATGTCTGGATGGCGTTCCTGTCTTCTAGCGCTGGCCATCATGGGGTACAAGACCACTTTGCCGCCCTCATGAAAGGAAATCCAGTTGTTGGGGAAGATGGCGTCTGGCGTGTGAGGCTCAGGCGCGTCCTCTAGCACCACGGCGTCAATGCGGTTGGCCCACAGGTTGAGCAGAAACTGGTTGAACTCGTCCAAGGCCTTCTCCTGAACTTTCTCGGGTGTGCTTTCACCAAGTTCCTGCTGAAAGGCATTGGTGGCGGCGGTCTCTGGGTTATAGCCGAAGCCGGCGGGTCTCACCAGCAGAACCTGCGTGGCCAGGGGGTAATCTGTATGTAGGGGCAGTGTGTTTTCCATGATAGGTGTCCGTTGGCGGAGGCCTGCAAGATACTTAATAGTGATTAATGAATAATGACCAGTGACTAATAGTAATGATTAGTGACCAATGATTGATGATTAATGAGGGAATTGGCAAGTTGAGAAAGCAGATATATGAGTAGCGTGAAGAGTAATTACTTAAAATGCGAAACTCCGTTTTTGGCCTGTTTTCTAGAAACTAGGCCAAAAACGGAGTTTGCTGTTAGTATGAATGCTGTATAAGCCAGTGAAGCCCTAACCCTAGGTGATTACTCATTAATCACTGGTCATTGATCATCAGTCACTATTCATTGATTTCTTCTTCCAGTTGAAGTACCGGAAGCACCGTGCCATGATGCGGCGGAAGTTTTTGGGGAACGTGGCCCGGCACCAATGCTTCAATTCTCTTATCTCATGGGTCAATAGCAACCGGAGGCACTTTCGGAGCTCTTTCTCAAATAGGGTAACATCAAAACTAACTTTTAATAGAATTAACTTGCTGTACTGTAAGTAAGAAGTGCTCATAATAGATAAAATGTGGGTGATTTAAATTTGCTTGTGATATAAGATGAACGCTGATAGATAACCATCCATTGCCCGTTTTGTTGGGACGCGGAGGACCGGGAGATGCTGGAACGCGGTAGGATGGGGGAGGATCCTAGGTAAGAATACGGCGGTGCAACAGGTAAAGCCATGCGTGCACTGCCTTTGATACTGAGTGATTTACGCTTTGTGTAGCGTTAGAAACTTTCCCTTGCCAAATTGAGAAAAGAAGCTGTTTGCCAGAGCTTAATTTTTGTAACACATAACGCCAAACTTTTTTAGCCTTCGTCTGCCATTTGGTATAGCCTGGACAGTAGGCACACACGCCTTCTAAGCACCGGAACAGGTCCGGCACCCATCGTCTTACCTGACGAAACAGCATCCAAAGAAAACGTAGCATGTGGTTAGATGGGCAATGAATCTATTCTGCAATAACCAGAAAGGGTTAAACAAGTGTACGTAAAAACATCTTAATTGTCAAGGACTTACCCTCTAAAATTGTGCAATAAGAACATAAAATCAGTACAAATACGCATGGCATAGGGTAGGACGGTAACCCATAAGAACTTTGGCTTCTACCCCTAAGGGCCGTATCTTTGGTAAAACCTAAATCGCATGCTCATGCTTCATCGCATAAAATATACTTGGGTCACGGTAGGCCTCGGATTGACACTGGCCTTCACGGGCTGTCAGCGGACGTTAACACCCTCGGCCCAGCTTTCCCAGAACACCGACATTCCGGTGAACACCCAGCTGGCCACCGACCCGGCCGTGGAGACTGCCATTGTGCCGTACCGCGAGCGGGTGGACAAAACCATGAATGAGGTCATTGGGCAGGCACCGGTGGCCTTGGAGAAAGGCGACATTGAATCCAGCCTCGGGAATTTTGTCTCTGACCTTACCCGTACCCAGACCATGGCTGTGTATGGCAAGCCTATAGACATGGGCGCCATGACCAGCGGCGGTCTGCGCAACCCCATTGACCAAGGCCCGGTGACCGTGGGCGATGTCTTTGAGTTGATGCCCTTTGAAAATGAGATGATGGTCTTGACCTTGTCCGGTAAAACGGTGCAGGAGATGTTTGATTTTGCCGCCAAGCGCAAGATTCTTTCCTTATCAAACGCCACCTACAGTGTACAGAACGGCAAGCCTCTCAATATTATGATTGGCGGCAAGCCTTTTGATCCTAACAAAACCTATACGCTGGCCATTTCTGATTACCTGGCCAACGGCGGTGACAACATGGGTTTCCTGAAAGACGCCCTCAAATCTGAGAAAGCCGGTCTCTTAGCCCGTGACGCCATCATGAACGAAGTAAAACAGCTCACCGCCCAAGGCAAACCCGTTACCGGCGCCAAGGATGGAAGAGTGAAAGTGTTAAACTAGACTCTAGACGTTAGATATTAGACGCTAGACTTTTTGAACTGCAAAAGGATAGTCTAACATCTAACGTCTAGCATCTAACATCTTAATAGAAAATGAAACGTCGTGAATTTATAAAGAGCACCGTAGTAGGGACCGCGGGTTTGGCGGTGTTGGGTTTGCCGAGTCTGGCAGAGGCGGCGGCTAAGCCTATCAAGCTCACCATTCTTCACACCAATGACATGCACTCGCGCATTGACCCGTTCCCCAATGACGGGCGCAAAAACGGCGGCATGGGCGGTATGGCCCGCAGAGCTACCTTGGTCAAGCAGATTAGACAGCAGGAACCCAATGTGCTTTTATTGGACGCCGGTGACATCTGGCAGGGGACGCCTTATTTCAACTTCTTCGGGGGCGAGGTGGAGTTCAAGCTAATGACCCAGATGGGCTATGATGCGGCCACACTGGGCAACCATGACTTTGACAATGGGCTGGAAGGCTTGCAGAAACAATTGCCTCATGCTGGCTTCCCGTTCCTGACGGCCAATTATGACTTCAGCAATACACCGCTTAAAAGTGACATCAAGCCTTATAAGGTCTTTGTAAAGGAAGGCGTGCGCGTAGGCGTGTTTGGCTTGGGCATTGAATTGGCTGGTTTGGTAGCTGACAAAAACTACGGCGGCACCAAGTACCTTGACCCGGTGGCCACGGCCCAAAGCATGGTCAAAACCTTGCGTGAGCAGGAGAAAGTGGACTTGGTGATTTGCTTAAGCCACCTGGGTTATAAATATGAGAGCGCTAAAATTGACGACCTCAAACTGGCTAAACAGGTGAGCGGCATTGACTTGATTATTGGCGGACACACGCACACATTCTTGGATGAGCCAGAAAAAGTGGTACATTCAGATGGGCATGTCACTCTGGTGAACCAAGTGGGTTGGTCGGGCATCAACCTGGGGCGCATTGACTTCACCTTTGACAGAAAGAAGAAAGTAAAAACAGGGTCTACGGCCTCGGTTCTGCCCTTGAATCCTAGTGTCAATATTTCGTAAGGTTCAAGTTTTTTGTTCAAGAGTTTTTTTTCATTTTTGTAGCCCTCTGAAAAAATCATCACTCAAATAAACGCGGGATTGGAAGAAGCGATGTTAATGGTAAAAGACTGTACAACCGTCTGGCATAACTGTTTACAGGTTATCAAGGACAGCATAGGAGAGCAGAGCTACAAAACGTGGTTCGAGCCGATTGTGCCCTTGTCTTTGACCGGGAACGTATTGACAATTCAAGTCCCTAGCCAATTCTTCTATGAGTGGCTGGAGGAGCATTATGTGGGCCTGCTGAAGAAAGTGGTGTTCCAGGAGCTGGGTTCAGAGGGCCGTCTGGAGTACTCTATCATTGTAGACCAGGGCAACGACCACAGCAAGCCCCAGACCGTGAACATCCCTACCAAGAAGGTGCCTTCTGCGGTAGTAAATTCATATAGCCCAGAGCGTTCGTTCTTAAAGAACCCGTTTGAGAGCAAAGCCATTGACCGGCACTTCTTCAACTCCCAGCTAAACCAGAGCTACACCTTTGACAATTATATTGAGGGAGACTGTAACCGCTTAGCGCGCTCGGCGGGCTACGCCGTGGCCAACAAACCGGGTACTACGTCTTTCAACCCTTTGATGGTATACGGTGGCGTAGGTTTGGGCAAGACGCACTTGGTGCAGGCCATTGGTAACCACATCAAGAGCAACAACCCAGACAAGTTTGTGTTGTACGTGTCTTCTGAGAAGTTCGTGAACCAGTTCATTGAGTCTTTAAAGACCAACAGCGTACAGGATTTCGCCAACTTCTATCTGTTGGTAGATATTCTAATCATTGACGATGTGCAGTTCCTGAGCGGGAAAGAAAAGACCCAGGAAATGTTCTTCCATATCTTCAACCACTTGCACCAAAGCGGCAAGCAGATTGTGATGACCTCAGACTGTCCGCCGCGTGACCTAAAAGGCTTGGAGGAGCGTCTGTTGTCCCGTTTCAAGTGGGGTTTGACCGCCGATTTGCAGAGCCCAGACTTTGAAACCCGCATGGCCATCATCTACAAGAAGATGCAATCTGACGGGATTCATATTCCAGACAACGTGATTGAGTATCTGGCTTATAGCGTAGACACCAACGTGCGTGAACTGGAAGGCGTGCTTATCTCTTTGATTGCTCAGTCGTCCTTGAACCGCAAGGAGATTGACCTGGAACTGGCCAAAGCCGCGCTCAAGCACATCATTGAAGACGTGGAGACCGAGGTGAACCTGGACTTCATCCAGAAGACCGTGGCCGAGTATTTTGACGTGACCCTGGAGTCTCTGAAAGCCAAGACGCGCAAGAAGGAGATTGTAACGGCCCGTCAGGTGGCCATGTACTTCGCCAAGGAGTACACCAGCCACTCGCTTAAGTCTATTGGCTATCATTTTGGCGGACGTGACCACTCCACCGTGATTCACTCGGTGCAAACCGTTTCTGACCTCATTGACACCGACAAGAAGTTCAAAGCTTCCATCCAGGAATTGCAGAAGAAATTCAAGGTAAAGGCCGGCTAAGCTTCCCTATCTGGTATGATTTCCAAGAAAGCCAAGTACGCCCTCAAGGCGCTGCTCTACCTTGCCAAGAACTCAGAAAAACCCTTGGTGCTCATCTCTGAGATTGCCGAAGGCGAGCGCATTCCCCGTAAGTTTTTAGAAGCCATTCTGGTAGACCTAAAGGTACAGCAGGTGGTGCAGAGCACGCGCGGAAAGAACGGCGGCTATACTTTGGTCAAAGACCCTTCGCAGATCTCTGTAGGCAACGTGATCCGTATGATTGACGGCCCGCTGGCGCCCGTGCATTGCGTAAGCCATCTTTATTACCGCAAGTGCGAAGAGTGCGTAGACGAAACCACCTGTGAGATTAGAATCCTCATGAAACAGGTGCGGGACGCTACCTGCGCCATTCTGGATACTACCTTTCTGACAGATTTAACCAAGGTAAGGACCTTGGTAGAGGCCGAAGCCTAGGACTTTTCCTTTTTATTTATTCTATTTGTCTACTACATCTATAGAGATTAGATGGTAGTGGGTTTCCCGTATGTGCAGATGGAGTGTGAAGAAGAGGGAAGCCTACCCAGACAGGAGATTCTTGACCATTTTTAACCATTAACCCATCACAACATGGCATTACGTTTAGGGGACATCGCCCCAGATTTCACCGCCGACACCTCCCAAGGCCCTATCTCTTTCCATGAATGGATTGGCGACAGTTGGGCCGTTTTGTTTTCGCACCCACGGGATTACACGCCGGTGTGTACCACAGAGCTGGGCGCTGTGGCCCGCATCAAAGACCAGTTTGACCAGCGCAACGTGAAGGTGGCCGCCATCAGCGTGGACCCCGTAGACTCGCACCAGGGCTGGATCAAAGACATTAATGAGACGCAGCACACCAACGTCAATTTCCCTATCATAGCAGACCCGGAGAAGAAGGTAGCCAACCTGTATGACATGATTCACCCCAACGCCAGTGACACCGCCACCGTGCGCTCTGTGTTTGTGATTGGGCCCGACAAGAAAATCAAACTCACCTTGACCTACCCGGCGTCTACTGGTAGAAACTTCGCCGAGATTATCAGAGTGATTGACTCTCTGCAACTGACCGCCAACCACAGCGTGGCCACGCCAGCCAACTGGGAGAATGGTCAGGACTGCGTGATTTTGCCATCGGTGCCGCAAGAGGAGGTAGATGCCAAATTCCCGAAGGGCCATACTGTCTTGAAGCCTTATCTGCGTATGACGCCTCAGCCCAATTTAAACTAGAAATCTAGTTCGATTTTTAAAGCAGGCTTCCATGGCGCAAGCGGACGCTTGTGTCCGCACGCATTCCAGATCATCAATGCGTGCGGACACAAGCGGACGCTTGCGCCATGGTCATCATCAATTTGTATAAGTATCGTTTTTAGCCTGATGTCCGGAAAACAAGCAAAAAACGAATTCCATCTAAAACAGAATCGGCCACCCTAGGTAGAGTGGCCGATTCTGTTTTTAGGCTGTTTCCGGGAAAATAGCCCAAAAACGGTTTCTGTTATCTTCTGTTGGTGGCGTTGTCCGTCACCGGGATGGCGTGCTTGTCGGCTACCTCTTTGATTTTGTCCTTCACCAATTTCAGGCTTTTACGGCTACGCACCAGTTTCAGGTCTAGCTGGCAACGGGTGTTGTCACGCATGTCAAAACGGGCGGTGGTGTTGTTAAACGTGATGCCCGTCACGTCTTGCAAATGGATGGCCAGTTTCTTCTTGAAGTGACCACGTTTCTCCACCACATAGGCCGGCGTAATCTCCAGATAAGACTGTGACCCGAACAAAGACGTATTCTGCGCCAGTATGAAAATCAGGTACCCAGCGGCCAGCGCTAGGAAAATGTAATGGAAAAAGTGTCGGTCATTGGTGCCGCCTTCTGGTTCTGTGAAAATCAGAAACAAACTGTACACAATCCACAGCAACACTAATGATAACTGTACCCCGAAGGAGATTTTATGGTCGCGCGACGGGCGCAACCCTACTCTAGCCAATGATCTCATGCAAAATGTCTATTGGGCAAAGATACTAATTTTTCTATACTACCTTGAGCCAAGGCCGCACTCCTCTTTTAAGCGTTTTTTAAAGTGGCCTGCAGAGTGATTTCCTTCACCGCACCCAGAGCTCTGGAGATGGGGCAGCCCTCTTTGGCTTTCTGCGCGAACTCCTGCAGTTCTTCATTGGTGATACCGGGCACTTCTGCCTCAGTGGTCAAGGCAATCTTGCTGATGAACGGGCCAGTGTCGTCTTTGCTCAAGGTAATTTTGGCGTCTGTGCTCACTGAAGTGGCTGGTTTGCCGGCGCCTTCCAACAGGGCGGCCAGGAACATGGAGAAACAGCCTGCGTGCGCGGCGCCAATCAGTTCTTCGGGGTTGGTGCCCGTCACATCATCCTCAAACCTCGTCCCGAAGGAGTAGCGCGCATCCAGGGTGCCGCTTTGGGTAGAGACTGTTCCTTTGCCGTCTTTCAGGCCGCCGTTCCAGACGGCTTTTCCAGTGTTGTTTGCCATAGTTGTAGATGGTTAAATGTGTTGGTATGTACTTATTTGCTTCGTTTAAGTTAGAAGTTTTCCCGTTTTATAGAAAACTGACCTGCAGGTGAAAAGGTACAATCTGGCAAAACCAGCTTGCCGCGTGGAGGAACAGTAGGGGAGCAGATCCATCGTTTTTGGCCTATTTTGTGAGAATTTAGCCAAAAGTGACCTTGGCAGAAATTGATGTAGGGCAAGCAGGCGGTGCTTGTTATACGTGTAGCGTAATTTTAAATTAGGGCCGAGGTCTTTTCTGGATACATGCATCAGATTCTTATCTTTACCAGATTACCAATGAATAAACCATGGGCGTAAAGGCTTTTTTGAGTAAACCACTGGCGGCTCTGGCCCACAGCCGCCAACAGTCCTGGATGCAGGACCCTGCCGCCGCGCAAGACAAAATTCTGCAAGAGCTCTTGCAGAAGGGTGCCAATACGGCCTTCGGGAAGGCCCATCATCTTAAAGACATACGCACCCACCAGGAGTTTGCGCAGGCCGTGCCCGTGCGGGACTATGAGGCGCTCAAGACCTACTTTGACCGCGTCAAGGAAGGAGAGAAGGACGTGCTCTGGCCGGGCCAACCGCTGTACTTTGCCAAAACGTCTGGCACTACGTCAGGTACCAAATACATTCCCATCACAGCAGACTCCATGCCCAACCACGTGAGCGGCGGCAAGAGCGCGCTGCTCAGCTACATTCATGAGACGGGCCGGTCGCAGTTTCTGGACGGGAAGCTTATTTTCCTGAGCGGTAGTCCTGAGCTGGAGAAGGTGAGCGGCATCAATACCGGCCGTTTGTCGGGCATCATCAACCACCACGTGCCGGGCTATCTGCGCCGTGACCAATTGCCCAGCTACCAGACCAACTGCATAGACGACTGGGAAACCAAGCTGGACGCCATCATCAATGAGACCATTGACCAGCGCATGACGCTCATCTCGGGGATTCCGCCGTGGGTGCAGATGTACTTTGACAAAATCAGGTCGCGCACTGGCAAGCAAATCAAAGACGTGTTCCCAGACTTCAACCTGTTTGTCTACGGCGGCGTGAACTTCGCGCCGTACCGCGCCAAGCTGCTGGAGAGCATCGGGAAGAAGGTAGATTCCATAGAGACGTTTCCAGCCTCTGAGGGCTTCTTCGCGTACCAAAACCTGCAGGAAGACCCGGGTCTCCTGCTGATGGTAGACAGCGGCATTTTCTTTGAGTTTGTGCCCGTAGAGGAATTCCATAATCCCAATCCTACGCGCCTGACCGTGGCCGAGGTGAAGACTGATGTAAACTACGCGCTCATCATCAACAGCAACGCCGGTTTGTGGGGCTATTCTATTGGCGACACCGTCAAGTTTACCTCTCTGTTCCCGCATAAGCTAGTAGTAAGTGGCCGCTTAAAGCATTTCATCTCGGCGTTTGGCGAGCACGTGATTGCCGAAGAGGTGGAAGGCGCCTTGCAGGAGGCCATGAAAGAATTCCCCGAAGTGGCCGTGACCGAATTCACCGTCGCGCCTTATGTGAGCCCAGATGCCGGGGCGTCGTATCATGAGTGGTTGATCGCCTTCGCGAAAGCGCCTCACAATCCAGAGCAGTTTGCCAAAGCCCTGGACGTACATCTGCGTAAACGCAACTCGTATTATGATGACTTGATTGGCGGTCATATCCTGAGCACCTTGAAAGTGACGGCCTTGGCGCCTAACGCTTTTCAGGAGTACATGAAACAACAGGGCAAACTGGGCGGCCAGAACAAAGTGCCGCGCCTGAGCAATGACCGTACGTTAGCCGATGGTCTGTTGAAAGCCATTCACTCTTAATCATAGCATTCTCGTACTCCCACCTATGGAAATACTCATCCTCATCATCCTCACCTTTCTGAACGGCTTCTTTGCGCTGTCAGAGATTTCCATCATTTCAGTAAGGAAGGACAGGATGCGCAACAAAGCACTGGAGGGAAATAAAAGAGCGCAAACGGTCCTGGACTTGTTAGCCGAGCCGGAGGATTTCCTTTCTGCAGTGCAGGTGGGCATCACCTTGATTGGGGTGGTGCTGGGTGCCTACGGCGGTGCGGCCCTTTCTGATGACATGCGCGTGGTTTTGGAGCAGGTGCCGTTTTTAGTGCCGTACGCCCAGACCATGTCTATTGTGATAGTGGTGGGCTTGATCACCTATTTCTCCATTGTGATAGGCGAGTTGATTCCTAAAACCATTGCCATGGGCAACAGTGAGTCCATTGCCTTGTTCGTGGCCCCCATCATCAAGGCGTTCACTAAGTTTACGTTGCCCTTGGTCAAGTTGCTGTCCTGGTCTACCAACGTGGTCATAAAGCTGCTGCGCATCAAAGAGCCCCAGGATGAAATCATGTCTGAAGAGGAGCTGCGGCAGATCATTAAAACCGCAGGCAAGCAGGGCGTTTTGGCCAAAGAAGAGACAGACCTGCACCAGAACATCTTTCATTACTCAGAGCAACGGGCCAAGCACTTGAAAACCCACCGCGTAGACGTGGAGTGGCTGAGCCTGCAAGACACGCCCCAGGAACTAAAGGAAAAGTTGCATAGTAGCGCTCATTCCAAGTTTCCGGTGTATGACAAGGTGCAGGACAAGGTGGTGGGCATCTTGAACTCCAAAGACTTTTATGAGAACCTGTTGGACCAGAACGCGCCGCTCACCGCGCTCCTCAAAGAGCCCATCTTTGTGCCAGATACCATGTACGCCAGCTCAGTGCTTTCCATTTTCAGGAAGCAGAAGCAGTACCTGGGCGTGGTGGTAGATGAGTTTGGGGCCGTGGAAGGCATCATCACCCTGCATGACATCCTGGAGGCCATTGTAGGCGACATCCCAGACCTGGACGAAGAGCAGGAATTCACCTTCCTCAGGAGAGACGACAACAGCTATCTGGTAAGTGGCCTGCTGCCCATTAGAGACCTTAACCGCAAGCTTAAATTTGATTTCATCAAAAAGAACCCGGCAGAGTATGAAACGCTGGCAGGCTTTGTCATTCACCAGCTGGGCCGGATTCCGGGGACCGGGGAGAAACTTGTCTACAACGGCTTTGAGGTAGAAATTATTGACTTGGACGGCACCAAGATAGATAAGATTCTTCTGAAAAAGGTGGAATAGGCTTGGTCGTTTTTGAGCTGTTTTTGAGAAATCAGGCTAAAAACGAGGCTTGCACAAAATGCTTTTCAACTATAAAGGGAGCAGCCTTCTGGAAAAATGTCCGTATGCGGTCTAAGACCAATTAAAAAGAGACATGCGCTATTTTCATTCCTTTGTTGTAGGCCTTTGTGCTACTGTTTTGATAGGGTGCAGTGAGAATAAAACGGTTCAGGAAACCACCACCACGTCTTCTGCCCAAACCACTGTAGAGCCAGCGGTGAGAGATACCGCAATGAATACTACGGTAGCAGACACCACCTTACAAACTCCAAAGCAAGAAAAAGTCATTACCAGTCTAGAGCCGCAAAAACCTTCTTTCAAGGTAGATGTTATCAATGGGTACCTGGACGAGTTTAGAGGCTGTGCCTGCTACTTTGCCCGGAACGAGCAGGAGTTGAAGCAGGAGAAGTACATCTATTTCAATGACTACCAGCAGAAGGCCTTGGTCTCTGTCAATGGCACCAAAATCCCTTTAGTTGGTGCGGCAAAAGGAAACCCATCAATGTTAAATTCGCCATACAAAGATCCAAAAGGCCGGTATGAGGTAAGCGTGTCCATTCAAGACAGCCAACAGACCGGGGACGAGGTGGCTTCTAAAAAAGGGATCATGCAGGTCAAGGATTTAAAGACCAGTGCCATCCAAAGCCTGCCGTTTGTGGGCGAGTGCGGTTGCTAAATGGATTTCCCGTTTTTAGGCTATTTTTGGTAAAACAAGCTGAAAACGGAAAACTATAGGGCATGGTGAGGTTCTATGAGATGATGTATTATGCCCTATATAGGTGGCAATTAAAAGGAAAGGTTAAAGTAGACAACCACTCTGAGAGACTGTATTTCTTTTTAGTTTTCCTGAATGCCACTACCCTTTTTATATTTTTGAATGTGGTTTTACGGTGGCAGGGGCTATTCATAGAGAATCCTCACTACTACTGTTTCTCCTTTGGCTGGGTGACAGGGATGGTGGCTGTGCTGCTAATGAACAAAAGAGTAGCTAAAATCATTGCAACTTTTAAGGATAGTGATCAATCAGGTATTACTGCTTGGTTGCTGGTGTATACGTTTTTAAGTTTTATACTTTTCATGGCAGCCGCCTGGAGATTGGCAAATCCTGCTGGGTAGAATTGAGACCGCTTAGGATTTTAACCGCAAGAAACTCCCGTTTTTCCCCTATTTTCGCAGAAGCAGGCCAAAAACGGCTTTTAATTTTTACATGAAGAAAAGAGTAGCCATTCTTGGCTCAACCGGTTCAATAGGCACGCAGGCCCTGGAAGTGATTCAAGCGCAGTCAGACGCGTTTGAAGTAGAGGTGCTTACGGCCCACTCCAACGCAGACTTGCTCATCACTCAAGCCATTGCCGTTCAGCCCAACGCCGTGGTCATTACGCAGGAAGACCTGTATGACAAGGTACGGGACGCTTTGGCCTCGCATCCTATCAAGGTGTATGCCGGCCTGAACGCGGTGAGTTCTGTGGTGCAGATGGACACCGTGGATATTGTTTTGACGGCCATGGTGGGCTACGCCGGGCTGTTGCCTACCATCAAAGCCATTGAGGCGGGCAAGACCATCGCACTGGCCAATAAAGAGACCTTGGTGGTGGCCGGGCAGTTGATTACGGATCTGGCCAAAGCCAAAGCGGTGAACATCTATCCCGTGGATTCTGAGCACAGCGCCATCTTCCAGTGCCTCACCGGCGAATTCCATAATCCCATTGAGAAAATCATCCTGACCGCTTCGGGTGGGCCGTTCAGGGGCAAGGACCGCACGTTTTTAGAGACCGTGACGAGAGCGCAGGCCTTAAAACACCCTAACTGGGAGATGGGCGCCAAGATTACCATTGACTCGGCCTCGCTCATGAACAAAGGCTTAGAGGTGATTGAGGCCAAGTGGCTATTTGGCTTGCAAAACAATCAGATAGAAGTCATTGTGCATCCGCAATCTATTGTGCACTCGCTCGTTCAGTTTGAGGACGGCTCTTTGAAGGCACAGATGGGTTTACCCGACATGAAACTACCCATCCAATATGCGCTGGGCTATCCAAACCGTTTGAAGTCCAACTACCCGCGCTTCAACTTCATGGACTATCCGCAACTCACCTTTGAGAAGCCAGACCTGGAGACGTTCCAGAATCTGGGCTTGGCGTTTGCGGCCATGGAGAGGGGCGGCAACGCGCCGTGCGTGCTTAATGCGGCCAATGAAGTGGCCGTGGCGGCTTTTCTGCGCGAGGAGATTGGGTTTTTAGAGATGTCTGACCTCATTTCTGACTGTCTCAACAAAGTTGCGTATATTGCCAATCCTTCTTTGGATGACTACATTCAGACAGACCAGGAAGCCCGTCGTTTAGCGCAGGAAAGAGTACACGCCTAAGTGGCTGAACGTTCCAGCAAAACAACAAAAAGACACATTCTGCGACCAGACAGCACTTGCCAAAGAGTCGCTACACCTTATAACCATAACAAATGGATGCTTTAGTAATGGCCGGCCAGTTAATTCTGGGGCTGACCATCTTAGTAGGAATACACGAACTAGGTCACATGCTGACCGCCAAATGGTTTGGGATGCGCGTAGAGAAATACGCCATCGGGTTCCCGCCCAAATTAGTGAGCAAGCAAGTAGGAGAGACTGAGTACATGATTGGCATGATCCCGCTGGGCGGCTTCGTGAAGATCTCTGGGATGGTAGACGAGTCTCTGGACACCGCCACCTTGAACCAGGAGCCACAGCCTTGGGAGTTCAGGGCCAAACCCGCCTGGCAACGCCTGATTGTAATGATGGGCGGTATCATCTTCAACGTGATTACCGGTATCATCATTTACGCGGGCCTTACCTGGTACTACGGTGACCGTTATTTGCTAGCCGAAGACGTGAAATACGGCATTGTCACCAATGAGATTGGTCAGCAGATTGGCTTAAAAGACGGCGACAAAGTGGTAGGCATCAATGGCAAGCCTTTGGTGGAGTTCCAGGACGTGTACAGCCCAGAGGTATTGTTGGACCGCAACGGTTCTTATACCGTTGAGCGTGACGGACAGCGTATAGATATCAAGGTGCCTGCAGACTTGATGGACAAGCTAGCCGACAATGATAAGGTGGGCTTCATCATGCCGCGTGAGCCGTTTGTGATTGGCAGCGTGAAATCTGGCAGTGCTGCAGACAAGGCCGGTTTACAGGCCGGTGATAAGATTGTAAAGATTGGTGATCAGCCTATCCAGTTCTTCCATGAGTTCCAGGGCGCCTTGGTCAACTACAAAGCCAAGACGGTTCCTTTGCAGATTGAAAGAGCCGGCAAGCCTATGACCTTAAAACCAACCGTGGAGGAAGACGGTACCTTGGGTTTCTACCCAGAACTGTTGTTGCCGCGTGCTACGCATCATTACGGTTTCCTGGAGTCTATTCCCTTGGGTGCTGAGAAGGCATTCTCTGTCATCACTACCAACATCAAAGGCTTCGGGAAGATCTTTAGAGCCGAGGTGTCTGCCTCTAAGGCCTTGAGTGGCCCTATTGGTATTGCTCAGATTTTTGGCGGTACCTTCTCCTGGATTAACTTCTGGACCATCACGGCCATGTTGTCCATGGTGTTGGCGTTCATGAACTTCCTGCCCATTCCAGCCTTGGACGGTGGCCACGTGATGTTCCTGACCTATGAGATCGTGTCGGGTCGTAAGCCAAGTGACAAGTTCCTGGAGAACGCGCAGAAGGTGGGCATGGTGTTGTTGTTGGGCTTGATGGCCTTTGCCATTTTCAATGACTTCTTTAAATTGCTGTTCAACTAGCGGATTAGATTCAAGACCTAAGACACAAGATATAAGACTTCTTTGAGGGAGTTTAATTGATTATAAGAGCCAGAAGAGACGCAATAAAATTGCGTCTCTTCCTGTTTAAAAGAGCATATGAATATTAGAAAGGCTTTATATTTTGCTTTGCTGTTGGGTATCCTGCTTCCGGGGCAGGCATGGGCACATGACTTCCATACCAGCATCACAGACGCCCGCTACAACCCCAAGACGCAGAATTACGAGTTGTCCATCCGGGTCTTTGCCGATGATCTGGAAGATGCCCTGAGCAAGCGTCACAAAACCAGTATTAGGCTAGACAAGTCTGAGCGCGTGAACAAACTCATTGCTGAGTACCTGCAAACGCACTTCACCATCTCTGCCGCCAAAGGCACCAAGCCCGTCCAGAAGTTTGTGGGCGCCCAGGAAGAAGCAGACGCCATCTGGCTGTACATTGAGATACCGGCCGGTAAAGCGCCAGTACAAAGCCTTTTTGTGCAGAATGACCTCTTGATGGAGTTGTTTGACGACCAGACCAACATCCTCAACCTACAGGTTGGCGCCAAGAAGAAGTCTGTCTTGAGCCGATCTGGAGACTCCCAGCACACCGTGACCTTGTAATTTCATTCCCCCAATAAGAGCACGATTAAGAAACCGAGTACTTTTATGAAAAAACAGTTACTGAAGGCGGCCGGCTTATTTTTGGCCATAGGAGCAAGCAGTTGTTCCAGTGTGTACATGCCCAATGTGCCCAACACTCCTATGCTTACCTCACAGGGTGAACTGAGTACCAGCGCACACATCACGCTCAAAGGCAATGCCAGCTTTAACTCGGCGTACGCTGTCACAGACCACGTGGGTGTATTGGTGAGCGGCGCCATGATGAACAACGATTCCCGCAAAAAAGACTTTCGGCATAATCTGCTAGAGGCAGGCGGCGGCTATTTTACCACCTTTGGCCCCAATCAAAACCGTATCTTGGAAATTTACGCCGGTCTTGGCCGCGGCAGCAGTGACCGTACCTTCAAGGACTCTACCCCCGAGGGAATGATGACCTATGACCGTCAAGAGGTTACCTTCAACAAAGTTTTTTTGCAGGTGAACTACTCTTCCAGAAAGAAGCGTCTTCTTACCCTATTTGGCAATGAGCACACGCTCAATTACGGCACCGCCCTGCGCATGAGCCGCGTAAACATGAGTGAGTTCCTGAGAAACGACATCAAGGAAGCCACTGAGGACAATATTTTCTTTGAGCCTGTCTTTTATACGCGTCTGCACCTCACGCCCAATATCCAATTGCAATACACCAGCGGTAGTAACTTCGGGCTGAAGAACCGTGATTTTATGACCGCCGGCAATTCTGTCATGAGTATTGGCCTGATTGTGAACGTGGGTGGCAAGAAACTCAGAAAAGACGCTCCCCGCCCAGAGGACCGTACGCCAGCCATCCAGATTCCAGGCTTGCCGAAGAAGAATTAAGAAGTAGTAACTTGTATTGCAAACTCCCGTTTTCAGCCTCTTTTCTAGGAATCAGGCTGAAAACGGGAGTTTGTTTCATAGAGCTTCAACCGCGCTTTAACGCAGATTCTCCCCTTGAGGGGAGCGTAGAGGGGTGTTTACACAAGTTGGTCATACCTCCCGCAGTTGTTGTTAAGAACCTCAATGACCAAGAATGCCTCTGCCTTCCAACTATGTCCTTTCAAACTATCCCATTCTTACTTTCTATTCAGGTTTGTCACTTTTCTCCTTGATGAGAAAAGTAACCAAAAGAATCAAGAGCCCCCGAACTCGCTGACCGCTCAGACAGGGCGGGGGCTCATTAAGGTGCACCGTGAGAAGTGACTTGTTGCATTGTGGGCTTATGCCTCTGCTGTTTTAACCGTCACTGCTTTCTCCCTCGGGGAAAGAGACTTAAACTGACCAGTCTCTTTCCCCTCGGTCAAGGGCTGGAGGACTGCGGCTTGAGGGGTTGCAATGCCTTCATCGCCTTGAAGGACGGGAGACAACGCAGGGCCTAGTCTCTATAGCTTGTTATACTAATCCAATCCTGCTTCGAAATAGAAACTCTCGTTTTTGGACTGTTTTCTGAAAAACAAGCCAAAAACGAGAGTCTTACTTTAGTGAAAAATCCTTCTTACCACTTTTCTCCGCCGTCACTCTTCGTTTCAGAAGTGCCGGTACCCGGCTTAATCAGCTTAAACTCTACGCGGCGGTTCACGGCACGGTCTTCTAGGGTGAACTCTTCCTTGATGGGTTCAGAACTTCCTTTGCCTACGGCATGGATTCGGCGTTCATCCAGTTTGCCCTTGTCAACAATATACTTCTTGATGGAGATGGCGCGCCAGTTAGAGAGTTCAAAGTTGGCGTCTGGGTCTCCGGAGGCATCCGTGTGGCCTTCAATGCTGAGGTTGATTTCGGGGTGGTCTACCATGAACAGCACAATCCGGTCCAGGCTGGATTCCATGTCCTTTTTGATGTCGGCTTTGCCTTCGTCAAACTCCAGATTCTTGAAGATGAGCGGAATGCTGTAGTCAATGAGCGTGGTCATGATTTTCATGACGGTATCACTTTTCAGGTCCACTTCCTTTTCAATGGAGAAGAAGTCGGGACTCTGGATGAGCATCATGTAGCGGCTGTTGTCAATGAGGTCGAAGTCAAAAGAACCGTCGTCGCGCAGGTACTTAGAGGCTACCTCAATGCCGTTGTCCATGTCAATGATGGAGATAATGCCGTTGAGTGGTTTGTTGGTGATAGAGTCTGTGAGCACGCCAGAAAGCTTGGTCACGGCCAGCGGGTGCGCTTCCATAGGCAACGGAAAGGAGAAGAGGTCCAGGTTCTTCATGTCTTTCTCCTCAGAGCGCGCATAGTACAGGTTCTTGGAGACGGCGTCAATGGTGAAGTAATACTCACTGCCTTTGCCGTTCACCAAGGGACCCACGTTGCGTGGTTCCTGCCAATGACCGTTCACGCGGTAGGTTTTGTAAATGTCAAAGTCCCCGAAGTTTAGCAACTGCCCCCGTGAACTGAAATACAGCACCTGGTACAAGGGGTGGAAATACGGACTTACTTCGCTCTCCCGGGTGTTCACTACCGGCCCTAGGTTCTTAGCTGAAGACCAATCCCCGTTTTTCTGTTTGACCGTGTAATAGATGTCTGATAAGCCAAAGCCGCCCAGACGGTCAGAGGCAAAATACAAGGTGTCTTCCTTGGGGGAAAGGGTAGGCTGAGAGTCCCAGGATTTGCTATTCACGTTAGACCCCAGATTTTTAAGCTGGCCCCAGGAGCCGTCAGAAAGTTTAGTGGCTGAATATAAGTCACAGTTGCCGTACCCGTCAGGGCTTTCACAACGGGCAAAGTAAAGGGTCTTGCCATCGCGGCTTAGGCAGGCAGAGCCTTCGTTGTAAATGCTGTTGATGGGTTTGCCAAACGACTGGCCCTCATGCCAGAAGCCGTTTTCGTTTTTAGAGAAATAAAGGTCCTCGTCGGTGCCGGTGGCTTTGGTGGCTTTTCTACGCGAAGTGTAAATGAACAAGGCGCTATCTGTGTGCACCGCCGGTCCGTAGTCCTCGGCCTTTGAGTTGATGGCATCGCCCATATTGGTGTAGACACCGCGTGGTGGTTTGTAGGTTGCCACTGATTTGCGGTACTCTACAATCTCATAATACTGCTTTAGTGGTACATACAAATCCTGCTTCTTCTGCTCCAGAGAATCATAGTACAGTTGCACACGCTTGATGTCGGTGCGGTGGTGTTTGAGCACCAAACGATAATAGGCAATGGCTTTTTCGCGCTGGCCCAGTTTGTCATACAACTGCCCTAAACGCCAAAGTAGCTTGGTGTCGCGGTAAAAATTATCAATGCCAAAATTGCCCACGTATTCCTCCAGCAAAGGCAGAACCTTGGCCCAGTTTTGCTTTTGCTCCAGTTTTAGAATGGCGCTGAGCTTAGAAGGATTTTGGTAGAAGGCTACTTTGTTGAGATTGGGGAAGCTCAGGACCAGTTCAGCGTCTGGCGTCCTATCCCTAAGCGAGTCAGCTACGGCTTTTTGGCGTATGCGTAACGGTGATTTTATCTGTCCTACAGTGACAAAACTGTAGGCAGAAAACAGCAAGGATAGGCAAAGGAGTCTGAGTAGTGGCATAGTAAAATAGCTGCCGGGGGAACACTATTCTTAATTACATATCAAATGTAAGTTTTTCTGCGATGTTCTCTTAGCAAATAGAGAAGTTTTGCCACAGACATTGGCATAGGACTTGACATATATCTATCTTCATCCAAAACCGCGCACAGCCTGCGCAGAATGCTGTCATTATGGCATTCAAAGAGAGCGCTTTTATGAATAATACCCAAGATACACTACTGCACCAACTCATGCTTGCCGACTTGGCAGATGATGGCAATGGAGACATTATCTCCATTATCACCACTGACCTGGAGGACGAGGACGGTGCTGAGAAGAATAAACCTGATACCCTGCCGCTTTTACCGGTACGCAACACTGTGCTTTTCCCGGGCGTTGTGTTGCCCATCACCGTGACTAGAAAGAAGTCTGTGAAACTGGTGCGCAAAGCTTACCGCGGCGATAAGATTGTGGGCGTTGTGGCCCAGAAGAACATGTCCGCAGAAGAACCGGGCGGCGAGGATTTGTACACCGTAGGTACCATGGCCAAAATCCTGAAGATGCTGGTCTTGCCAGACGGGAACACCACTATCATCATACAAGGACAGAGCCGATTTAAGGTAGAAGAAGTCACCCAGGAAGACCCCTACCTTACGGCCAAGGTGTCTTACTGCCCAGAGGTGTTCCCCAACAAAACCAGCAAAGAGGTAAAAGCCCTGGTGCGCTCGCTACAAGAAGCGGCGGCCAAGATTCTAAAACTCAACCCAGAGATTCCGCAGGAAGCCCAAGTGGCCCTGGACAACATTGATAGCCCTAGCTTCTTGACGCATTTCCTGTCTTCTAACATCAACGTAGAGGTTGCCCAGAAGCAGAAATTATTGGAAATCAATGACGGTGTAGAGCGCGGCACTACCTTGTTGCAGTTGATGATGCGCGAAATCCAGATGCTGGAAATCAAGCAGGAAATCCACAGCAAGGTGCACCTGGACATTGATGAGCAGCAGCGCGATTATTTCCTGCGTCAGCAAATCAAAGTCTTGCAGGACGAGCTGGGCATGGACGGCCCCGAACAGGAAGTAGAGAAGATGCGCCTGCGCGCCGCCAAAAAGAAATGGCCCGAAACCGTTGCCAAGCACTTTAACAAAGAGATAGACAAACTGGGCCGCTTAAACCCGCAGGCCGCCGAGTATCCTATCTCCTTAAACTACTGCGAGTTCCTGCTAGACTTGCCGTGGAACGAGAACACCAAAGACAACTTCAACCTGAAGCGCACCAAGAAAATCCTGGACGCCGACCATTACGGGCTGGAGAAAGTAAAAGAACGCATCTTGGAGTATCTGGCGGTCTTGAAGCTGAAGAACGACATGAAGGCGCCTATTCTTTGCTTGTACGGACCTCCGGGTGTGGGTAAAACCTCGCTGGGTCGTTCCGTAGCCAAAGCTTTGGGCCGTAAATATGTGCGCATTGCCTTGGGCGGTGTACGTGATGAGGCCGAGATAAGAGGGCACCGCAAGACCTATGTGGGTGCTATGCCGGGTCGTATCATCAGCCAAATCAAGAAGGTAGAATCCTCTAACCCAGTGATGATTCTGGACGAGGTGGACAAGATTAATTCTGACTTCAGAGGAGACCCATCCAGTGCCTTGCTGGAGGTGTTGGACCCAGAGCAGAACCATACCTTCGTGGACAATTACCTGGAGGTGGAGTATGACCTGTCCAAGGTACTCTTCATCGCCACGGCCAACTCTCTGGATACCATTCACCCCGCTCTGCGCGACCGCATGGAGATTATTGAGGTGACCGGATATACTATTGAAGAGAAAGTAGAGATTGCCAAGCGCCACTTGCTGTCCAAGCTCAAAGCAGACCACGGCCTGGAACCCAAAGACGTTGCTTTCTCCACGGCGGCCATCCAGAAAGTGATTGAAGACTATACCCGTGAGTCTGGGGTAAGGAATCTGGAACGTAAACTGGGGGCTGTTGTCCGGAACATTGCCAAATCCAAAGCCATGGAAGAGGAGTGGCCGGCCAAATTGGAAGCCAAAGACGTGGTGCGCATTCTGGGACCTGAGATTTTTGATAAAGAGTTGTACCAGGACAATGAAACCGCGGGCGTGGTGACGGGCTTGGCCTGGACCTCTGTGGGTGGTGACATCCTGTTCATTGAATCTCTGTTGAGCCGCGGCAAAGGCAAGTTGACCTTGTCTGGTCAGTTGGGCGATGTGATGAAGGAGTCAGCCATGACGGCTATTTCTTACCTGCGCGCCCGCGCCCAGGAGCTGGACATTGACTACCGCCTGTTTGACCAGTATGACCTGCACATCCACTTCCCGGAAGGGGCCGTGCCAAAGGATGGGCCAAGCGCGGGTATCGCCATCTTTACCTCCATCGCCTCAGTGTTCACGCAACGCAAAGTGCGCTCGCACCTGGCCATGACCGGTGAGATAACCCTACGCGGAAAAGTATTGCCGGTGGGTGGTATCAAAGAGAAGATTCTGGCGGCCAAGCGCGCCGGTGTGAAGGACGTGATTCTCTGCGACAAGAACCGCAAAGACGTGAATGAGATTGCCGCGCATTACATTGCCGGGCTCAACATCCATTACGTGGACCGCGTGGATGACGTGCTGGAGTTTGCGCTATTGCCGGAGAAAGTCGCCAAACCGCTAGAATTGAAAGTCACGGAGGAACCAGTTCCGGCCCGCGCCGACAGCTTATTTTAGTCTATTTTCCTGAAAACAATGCAAAAACGCCTTTTCCTTCTGGGGCTTCTATGGGTTGCTGTCCTGCAGTGCGCCTATGCTCAGTTGGGAGGGCGTTCTGCTTTTTCGTTTCTGCAAATACCAACGCACGCACGGGTGGCGGCTTTGGGCGGCATTAACATCTCCTCAGGGTTGGAGGAAGTAAACGCGGTGACAGAGAACCCTGCGCTGTTGCAAGGCAAGACCAATCGGCACCTATCCTTCACGCACCTCAACTACCTCTCAGACATCAGTCAGAACAACGTCCAATACACCTTTGACCACGCCAAATACGGCAGAAATGCCGTGGGGGTGCAGTATCTGGATTATGGTGCTTTCACCCAACGTGATGCCGCCGGCTTGGAGGAAGGAAGCTTCAACGTGCGGGACTATGTAGTGACGCTTTCGCATGCGTCAACCATTGAGCATTTCACGGTAGGTGGCACGTTGAAAGGAGCCGTATCTAACATTGCCGGCAACCAAGCCTTTGCTACGGCCATTGATTTGGGTGGTACTTTCAAGCATCCTCAGAAAGAATTAATAGTTGGCGTGGCCATCAAGAATTTGGGTTTAATGCTCAAACCCTATGATGGCGGCGACCGTGAACCCTTGCCCTTGGACGTGCAGCTGGGCGTGAGTTACAAACCCGAGCATGCGCCGTTCAGGTTGTCGGTGACGGGGCACCAGTTGCATAAATGGGACATTGTGTACCTTGACCCCAACCAAAAAGGCACCATCAATGAAAACAACGAGGAGGTGAAGGAAGAGAAAAGCTTCGGGGACCAGCTGGCCCGGCACTTCGTGGTGGGCGGCGAATTTCTCCTGAGCCAAAACTTTCAACTGCGGGCGGGGTACAACCATTTGCGGCACCAGGAACTCGTCCAGGAAAACGCAGGCGGCATGGCGGGTTTCTCCTTCGGAAGTTCCATCCGTATCAAAGCCTTCCGGTTTGACTACAGCTACGCTAAGTTTCACGTGGCCGGCGCCGGTCATTACCTCACGCTCACCACCGACCTGAACAGCTTTTTGAGCAAGGCACCAGAGTTGTAAGATTTGGAAATTTGGAGATGTGCAAATTTGAAAATGATGAATGTCGTTTTTGGCCTGTTTTCTGGAAAAGAGCCTGAAAACGATGTCATTTAAATTAATAAGCAATAAGTGTCGTTGAATGAATAAATTGAAAGCCTATCTCAATCAAGAGAATGCTCCTAATAGCACGAAGGAGATAATCTTGTGGTGGGAAAGGAGAAGACTAAAATTTAATCTTGTCTACTTTCTTGTCTCCATCTTTACTCTGGCTTTGACAGTCGTTCTGTTAGGATACAATGCCTTCTTCGGCTTCGGATTGATTTTGATGCTAGCCTTGGCAATAAACGTTTGTTATTGCTTTGGGTGGTTAACCGAGATAATTCTGAGGAAAGGCATTGATGATTTGGACATGAAAGTAGGACCAGTCTTTTTAGGCCTAGGTACAGTATTCACTGTTGCCGTGATAGTGTTGCGTGGCTTTTATGAAGTAATAAATAGATTGTTGTAACGATAAAATAAAAGAAAAACCGCCTTTGGGCGTAGACTATAAACTTGAAGACGATTGCTTGGGAGAAAGAAACATTCTCTCAATCAATCCATCTCTCAATCATTCAATAATTTATGTTAGACCCAACCAAGTACTTGACCCCCGCTCAGATAGTAGCCGAACTGGATAAATACATCATTGGCCAGCATGACGCCAAGCGCAATGTGGCCATTGCCCTGCGCAACCGCTGGCGCCGCATGCACGCCGACCCCGAGATGCAGAAGGAGATAGTGCCCAACAACATCTTGATGATAGGCGCCACCGGCGTGGGTAAAACCGAGATTGCCCGCCGTCTGGCCAGCATTGCAGACGCACCCTTCACCAAAGTAGAGGCCTCCAAATTCACGGAGGTAGGGTACGTGGGCCGCGATGTAGAAAGCATGGTGCGTGACCTGGTTGAACAGGCCGTGAACATGGTCAAGACCCGTAAAAAAGAAGAAGTGAAGACGCAGGCCGCCCAGATGGTGGAAGACATCATTCTGGACGCCCTGATTCCGCCTATCAACCAATCTGGCAACAATGGCATGATGGGTTTCGGCGGAAGCTCTAATTCTACCTCAGATGTGCCAGACAATGACTACGAACTGAACGAGCGCACGCGTGAGCGCTTTAGAGAGAAGATTAGAAACGGCGAACTGGAAGACCGCAAGATTGAGATTAAGGTGGCACACAATCCATCTTCGGGTGTGGGTGTGATGGGGCCGGGCATGGACGAAATGCAGATGGCCGGCATCCAGGAGATGATTGGCAACATGATGCCCAAGAAAACCAAGAAGCGCAAAGTGACCATTTCTGAGGCCCGTAAAATCCTCTTAGAAGAAGAAGCGTCCAAGCTCATTGACATGGACGAGGTGAAGGAAGAAGCCATCGCCAAAGCCGAAAACGCCGGTGTCATCTTCATTGACGAGATTGACAAAGTGGCCAGTGCCAGCGGAAAAGGCGGTAGCGGTCCAGACGTAAGCCGCGAAGGCGTACAACGGGATCTCTTGCCTATTGTAGAAGGAAGCACCGTGAACACCAAATACGGCGTCATCAAAACCGACCATATCTTGTTCATTGCGGCCGGTGCTTTTCACGTGGCCAAACCCTCAGACTTGATACCGGAGTTGCAGGGACGTTTCCCGATTAGAGTAGAGCTCCAGAGCCTGAGCAAAGAAGACTTCTACCAGATTCTCAAGTACCCCAAGAACGCCCTTACCAAGCAGTATGTAGAGTTGCTCCGTGCCGAGGAAGTAGAACTTTCCTTCTCAGACGAGGCCCTGCACAAGATTGCGGAAATCGCCTTTGAAGTGAATGCTGAGGTAGAAAACATCGGAGCGCGCCGTCTGCACACCGTCATGAGTCGCCTGCTCAATGACATACTCTATGACGTGCCAGACACCATTCCCGCCAACGCCCGGCTTCTGGTGACCCCAGAGCTGGTGGAAGAGCGCCTGCGCGACATGGTCAAGAACCGCGACCTTAGTCAGTACATTCTTTAGGTAATTAGAAATTAAAAATTAAAAATTAGAGATTAGAAATGCAGCTCTTTCCACACTTCTGTCATCCTGAAAGGACCTTGTGGGCGAATTAGACAGACGGTGATTAAATGCAATCAACACAAAATGAAAGAGCCAACACCCGCGGTGTTGGCTCTTTCATTTTGTAAGAAACTCCGTTTTTCGGCTATTTTTATGGAAACA
Source organism: Nibribacter koreensis (assembly GCF_039541795.1). Classification (NCBI taxonomy): domain Bacteria; kingdom Pseudomonadati; phylum Bacteroidota; class Cytophagia; order Cytophagales; family Hymenobacteraceae; genus Nibribacter; species Nibribacter koreensis. Next base: position 624,843 of record NZ_BAABGX010000003.1, read on the forward strand.
GGCCAAAAACGGAATCTAAAGACAGAGCCAATACAAAATGAGAATCAAACCGAAACTACTTTTCTTAAGGAAAGAATTGTATGTGGCTACTGCGCTTGTGTTAGTCATAGCATTGGTGGGCTTGTATGGGGCGAGACCTACCTATACAAAGGAAGAAAGCTTCCTGAGGGAATTTAAAAAACGGGTATCATCTTGCGCCTCAGGCAAATCATTGGCGCAAAATGAGATTGCGCACGGAGATATAAGAATGATTATTGAGGTTGGTTTTGACTCAGATTCTACTAGTATGCCTCAGATCTTTTATGCTATGTTGGAGAAGGAATACGGGGTGAAAATAGTCCGTGTAGTCACATGTACCGGGATGACGGGTGTGGAATGCTACAACGACCACATGCGATTGGCGCTTGAAAAGAAATTTGGCAAGGAGCATTTGGCTCAACTCTATGAATCCATGCACATAGCCCAATACGGACCTCGCAAGTAATTCATCTGCCAGAAGGTGTTGTATCTAGCATTACATGCCAACTATCTACCCATTCTTTTCCGTATGCAAATCAAAGGTGGAAATCCAGAACATCCATTTCTAATCTCTAATTTTTAATTTCTAATTAAATAGAAATGAACTACTATATCATCACGGGGGCCAGTAGGGGTTTGGGCAAGGCCATAGCCGAAGCCTTGTTGAAAGACAGTCAAAACAAGGTCATAGGTGTGTCTAGAAACTGCTCCATCATTAATAAAAACTACCGGCACCAGCCGTTGGACTTCTCAGACATGGCTGGCGTAGAGCATAACCTGCACAAGGTGTTTGAGCCCTTGCCCGATGCCCAGAAAATTGTGCTAGTGAACAATGCCGGGGTGGTGGGCGAGATTGGCTACGTGGGGCAGAGCCAGAACGAGCATTTTGAGTTTGTCTTTGATGTGAATGTGGTAGTACCCGCCATGCTTATGAACATGTACTTACAAAGTTACCAGCATAGACAGGACTGCGAGAAGATGATTGTGAACATCAGCTCTGGTGCGGGGCAGCGGCCCATTGACGGTTGGGCGGCGTATTGTGCTTCTAAGGCGGCATTGGATATGTTGTCTCAGACCACCCAAGCAGAGCAGGACTTAATGCAAACCGGAGTGAAGGTGTTCTCACTGTCGCCGGGCGTGATTGACACAGACATGCAAGAGCAGATTAGAAGCGCCGATGAAAAGCAGTTCAGCAATGTCCAAAATTTCAAAGACATGCACCAAAACAATGGCTTGGCCTCACCAGAAGAAGCGGCTAAAAAAGTGATTCAACTAATGAAACAGCCAGACTTGGCGAAAGAGGTAGTCTGCTCCGTGAGAGATTTCTAAACGACGTTTTTGGCCTGTTTTCTGGAAAATAACCTAAAAACGGAAGCATCTTATTCCATGACAACCATGGCGCAAGCGTCCGCTTGTGTGCGCATGCATTCCAGATCAACAATGCGTGCGGACACAAGCGGACGCTTGCGCCATAGACCTTTTAGAATCGTTTGATTCTCTAGTTCGCCGTTAAGTCTGAGTCCTTAACTACACCTAGCTTTTTCAGTTCTTCGTCCAGATAGGAGTTCCATTTCATTTGGCCGGTCACAGACTGACCATGGCTAGTTTCGGCGTCGTACTTTTTCTGTTCATCGCCAATCTCCCAGAGCGCTTTCAGGTACTCATACTGAATCATGGAATCATAATCCTCAATGGTAAGCTTGCTAGGCTGGACGCGCTGTTTGAACCGCTCGGCGGCTACTTTCACAATGTCAAAATGCCGTTGCTCATGGTTGAGGGTTCGGGCATCTTGGGCGTCATCGCGTACCTTGGTGAGCTCGCGCAGGGCATACACTTTCACATGGATTTTGACCAGGATGATGCCTTGGTCCATGGTAGCGGTACTTTCATAAGACAAACCCGGGAAAATGGTGGCCGCAAAGTTATTGGGCGGCCGTCTTCCTTTAAAGTCACCGAAGTTGAGCGGGCGGTTAGGGTCATAGAAGAGCGTGTCGGGCTCCGTGTTTTCCAGATGGTCTGTAATGTGCACCTGTAGGCCTTTGGCTAGTTTCTCGTTGGCGGCGGCTTCGCGCTCCATCCAGAGGTGCAGGTATTCTAGGGAGCCGTTCAAAAGTTTTCTGAGCGTAGGCTCCACCACGGTCAATTGATTGCCGGACCTAGTGTAGCGTGCGCCGCTTTTGTAGTCCAGCAAGTGAATCTGCTTGCCTTCGCGCCGCCATTCAAACGTGACCGCAATAACCACCTGGCCGTTCACTTTTCCTTTGTCGCCGGGCGTTTCTGTGACTTTGTATTCTTTGATTTTAAGCGTGATGGGTCTCAGGCTGGCATCTTGCGTTAGACTCTGGCTGATATAGCTTTTGATGGCTGTTGCGCCGCCTCCTTGAAAATCTACGGCTTGCGGTGCAGCAGGTAAGGCCGGGGCAGTAAACGGCGGAATCAAGTAGCCAACGGCAGACCGAGAAGATCTTTCATCCACCACCTCGGCTATGTGAAATTCCTTGGGGGTAAAGGAGAGTTTCTCTGCGCGTAATTGAAGAGGGGCAATATTAGCAGGTTTCCCGGCGCCTAATAGTAAGATTAGGTTTAACAATAGAAACGCCGCCAGGAGCAGTTTCCAGACAATAGATTTCCGGAAGGACTGCAACCGCCTTGGGTTAGAAGGAATAGGCTTATAGTAAAATAGATTCATAAAGCAGACAGACCAGTAGCAGAAGGCTAGCCAAGTGTTTCATGGTGAACTACTTTTGTGTGAAGCATGGCATATGAAAACAACAAGGACCTGGGGAGGTCGGTTCAACTCTTGCTTTAAATCCTGAGGCCTAGATACTAGTCGTTTTTGGCCTTATTTCTGGAAAATAGCCCGAAAACGAAAGCGCCTTCTACTCAGGCGTAGAAGGCGCTTTTCTATCAGTAACGCTAAGCAGACGATTAATTCTGCATCAAGAAGGCTTTAATGTAGTCATCAATGTCGCCGTCCAGCACGTTCTGCACATCGGTGCGCTCTACGCCGGTGCGTATGTCTTTGATGAGCTTGTACGGGTGCAACACGTAGTTTCTGATCTGCGACCCAAAGTCAATGCGCTTTTTAGTGCTCTCCACTTTGTCACGCTCCTCGTTGCGCTTGTTGATCTCAATCTGGTATAACTGAGATTTCAGCATCCTGATGGCGTGTTCCTTGTTCATGAGCTGGGAGCGCTCAATCTGCACGGCTATGGTAATGCCCGTCGGTTTGTGCTTGAGGCGCACGGCCGTCTCTACCTTGTTCACGTTCTGGCCACCGGCTCCGCCTGCGCGGTAAGTATCCCATTCAATGTCACCTGGGTTGACGGTAATCTCAATGGTGTCATCCACCACCGGGTAGGCAAACACAGAGGCAAACGACGTATGGCGACGTCCACCCGAGTCAAACGGCGAGATGCGCACCAGACGGTGCACGCCAATCTCCGCTTTCAGGTAGCCGTAGGCAAAGTCTCCGTCAAACTGGAGCGTGGCAGACTTGATGCCTGCGCCCTCGCCGGGTTGGTAGTCAAGCTGCTTGACCGTGTAGCCTTTGCGCTCGCCCCACATGAGGTACATGCGGTAAAGCATTTCGGCCCAGTCTTGGCTCTCCGTGCCGCCGGCGCCCGAGTTTACCTCCAGCACGGCACCCAGCTGGTCTTCCTCGTTGCTGAGCATCCGCTTGAACTCCAGGGCCTCTACGGTTTCCTCAGCGGACTTGTATTCAGCATTTATGTCTTCTTCAGACACGTCGCCTTCTTTATAAAAATCGAAGAGCACTTCCACGTCCTCCACCGCCTTGTTGGTCTTCTCAAAGTCATCGGTCCAGGTTTTCAAGACTTTTGCTTCTTTTAAGACTACTTCGGCTTTCTTGGGGTCATCCCAGAAGTCGGGGGCCGTAGATTTCTCTTCAATGGCGTTTACTTGTTCTTTCTTGGTATCATAGTCAAAGATACCTCCTCAAAGCCTCTACGCGGCCTTTTAACTCTTTTATCTGCTCTTGGGTCATTATGCTAATGTGCTAATTGTTTAATGTGCTGATGTGCTATTTTCTTATGTGAAGATGTAGAGATTTGAAAATGTGAAGATGCTTCTCCTATCGTTTTTTGCTTGTTTTCTGGGAAATAGGCTAAAAACCAGCAGTCTAAACTTGAACAAATTTATCTTAAAGTTTCTTCTTCCATATCAAAGAAGAAGCCTTCTTCGATATTTTCCTTTTCATATTTTTTTAAGTCATTGATATGGATGAAATTATTTTTGAGTTCTTTCAGAGGTATTATATATAGTTCTTTTGGTCGACTTGGTTCTCCGGATATTCCAACTGCCATGAAAACAGGTATGCCTCTTTCTAATTCGAATTTTTTATATCTATTTAATTGCTCTTCTGTGGCAACCTTAATTCCATTATTATATAGACTTTGTTTCCATTTACATTCTATGGAAAAACTTTTCTTTTTCGACCTAAGGGCTAATTCTACCACTAAATCTGGATGTTGGTTTGTTTCGGCATAAATACCGTCAACATATTTATCACTGGTCCATTCTTTAATAGTAAAATATTCTCTATTAAATTTTTTTACAACATACTTCTCGAAGTTTTCACCTTTTCTAAAATTCTCTTCAGTCGAGACATCTTTTTTATTCGCCCATTTTGACTTATCTACATTAGATGCAGTATTATTTAAAATAGGTTTTGAATTACTGGAAGATGTATCAAATGAAGAAACAACTCCTGTCTGAGCCTCTGCTGGCGTGGGTTTGTAAATAATGATGATGCCTGCGATAAATAAAATTATACCGAGGCCAATGAGAATTATTCCTGTCATCTTATTCATGTTTGAGTTGAGAATAGGTTTGAACTTTAGATATAGCGTTAAATATTTAGAAGGTAAAACAAAAAAGGAAGTATTCGTGTGATTCACGGGTACTTCCTTTTTAATTGTGAGTGCTTAGTTTTTATTGAACCGGTACCATCCAGCCGTGCACGTCTTCGGCCTGGCCGTGTCTGATTTTGTCTAGTTCAGCGGCTACCTTGTTAGAGAAGGTGCGGTCTGCTACCGGCGGCAACTCCATCTCATGCTCTTTGTACATGATGGACTTGATAGGCGCAATGGTAGCGGCAGTACCCGTGCCAAAAGCGTCTTGCAAGGTACCAGCGGCTTGAGCGTCTACAATCTCCTGCACAGAGATGCGGCGCTCTTCTACCGGCATTCCCCAGTCACGGGCTAGTTGTAGCACGCTGTCGCGGGTGATACCGGCCAGGATGGAGGAACTCAACGCAGGTGTGATGAGTTTGCCGTCAATCACAAACATCACGTTCATGGTCCCCGACTCCTCAATGAAGTTGTGCTCTTTGCCGTCTGTCCAGATGACCTGGTGGAAACCTTTCTCCTGGGCCAATTTGGTAGGGTACAGAGAGGCACCGTAGTTACCGGCCGCCTTGGCGTAACCGGCGCCGCCTTCTACAGAACGGGTGTATTTTTCTTCAATCTTTACGCGCACCGGCTCAGCGTAGTATTGGCTGGCAGGGCTGCAGAAAATCATGAATTTATACGTGTCTGATGGACGAACGCCCACCAAAGCATCACTGGCAAACATGAACGGTCTAATGTAGAGCGAGTGGCCCACTTTGCTTGGCACCCAGTCTGCATCCAGGGCAATGAGTTGCTTGAGGCTTTCCATGAATAGTTCTTCCGGAATCTCTGGCATGCACAGACGCTTGGCAGACTCATTCATGCGGGCCCAGTTGGCCTGTGGTCTAAACAAAACTACCTGGCCGTCTACGGTTTTATAGGCTTTCATGCCTTCAAACAAGGCTTGGCCGTAATGCAGGGCCGCGGTGGCCGGACTTAATTCAATAGGGCCGTACGGTAAGATTTGAGGCGTCTGCCACTCGCCGTCTGCATAGTCAATGGAAACCATGTGGTCTGCAAAGATCTTCCCGAACTGGATGTTCTCCATGTCCAGGTCTGCCAACCGGCTGGCGGTGGTTACTTGGGTATGAATAGTCATGATGTCTGATTGCATAAAAACAATAGGTGAGTATTTACGGTTTTTAGGTGCTGCTAGAATAAAAAAAGCCTCAGATACGAGGCTTCCAGGTTATTTCTTGTGCGCCCAGCTCTTGGCTAATGGCACGACTTAGAACAAAAAGGAAGTCTGACAGTCTGTTCAGATACTTTATGATGAGGTCATCTACCGGAGAGTCTTCTTGCAAGGCAATGGATAGGCGTTCTGCCCGTCTGCACACTGTACGCGCTACATGGCAAAATGATACAGCCACGTGCCCGCCCGGCAAGATGAAGTTACGCAAAGGCGGCAAATTCTGGTCCAGCGCATCCATTTCCTTCTCCAGGAAAAGAATATCAGCTTCGTGCAGGTCTGGGGTCTGGATTTTGGTGTCGCGGTCAGGATCTGTGGCTAGGGTAGAGCCAATGGTGAACAGGCGGTCTTGAATCTCAGAGAAAAGGGCCTGGCGTTTCTGGTTTACCTCTTGGTCACGCACCACGCCAATAAAGGAGTTGAGCTCGTCTACGGTGCCGTAGGCCTCAATACGGGCGTGAGATTTTTTTACGCGGGTACCGCCAATCAAAGAGGTTTCGCCTTTGTCGCCGGTCTTGGTGTATATTTTCATTAACTAGATAGATGCGTTGTGCGCGGCGGCCTGCAGATGCGGGATCGTCACGTTTTCATTGATGATGTCAGACTCAATCAAACCATCACGCAGGCGTACAATGCGGTGCGCGTAATGAGCGATGTCGTCTTCATGGGTTACCATGATAATAGTGTGGCCTTTGGCGTACAGATTCTCAAACAACTCCATGATCTCATAAGAGGTTTTGGAGTCCAGGTTACCGGTAGGCTCATCTGCCAGCAGAATACTTGGGTCATTTACCAAAGCTCTAGCAATGGCTACGCGCTGGCGCTGACCACCCGACAGTTCATTGGGTTTGTGCTTGGCTCTGGTATCCAACCCAACACTCTTCAGGGCTTCCATGGCCCGCTCCTCGCGCTCAGACCTGCTATAGCCCGCGTACACCAAGGGTAGGGCTACATTTTCTAAAGAAGAAGACCTGGGCAACAAGTTGAACGTCTGGAACACAAAGCCAATCTCTCTGTTGCGCACCGTGGCCAGCTCATTGTCTACCATGTTGCTCACATCCTTGCCATTGAGAATGTAAGTTCCGCTGGTAGGCGTGTCCAGGCAGCCAATGATGTTCATGAGCGTAGACTTGCCAGACCCCGAAGGCCCCATAAACGCCACGTATTCGCCTTTCTTGATCTCAATGGAAATAGACCTAAGGGCATGGATGGTTTCGGTGCCCATCTGGTACATGCGCGAGATCTCATTGGTTTGAATGATGGTGCTCATAGGTTTGTCCTTATTCCCAGCTTTGGTTCAATGAATCACTGACCTGTAGCTGGGCGTCTATTTCTCTTTTAAAGGTAAGGTATTCCGTAGGACTAACCAAAGGCTGCAAGCCTTCCAACCCCTGCAAGGCGTAGTCTTTTAATCCTTGCTTCATGGCCTCTTTGATGTAGGCTTTGCGCAAGGTAATGGACTGCGGGTTGTAAGAAACGGCTTCTAGTAAAACGTCATACGCGCGTAATCCCTGCTTTTGGGCACTGAAGAATGACGCCGCGGCCAACTGACCTGCCTCATGCCCCGGCGCCTTCTGTGAAAGCTGGTTGTAGAGATTAGTCGCAGCTTTTACCTGTTTATTACGCTGAGCCACCAGTGCCTGGTAATAAAGTTTAGTCCCCACATGTTGCGGCGCGAAATACATACCCGGCAATTCCTTCTCTAATCCTTGCCACGCCTGCGCTTGGTACCACAGTTGGGCCTGTAAACCAGTAGCCTCAGATTTTAAAACGTTCTTAGGGAAGCTGGCTGGAAAGTGCGTGTTCAACTGGCGTTGGGCTTCTACCAGGTTATTTTCTTGAAGGTAACGTGCCACCAAGGGCAGGGCCGCCACCGGAGCCAAGGCGGGAGTTGTAATTTGCTGGGCCACTTTTTCTACATCTGCCACAGGTAAGCTAGAAGCCTTTAATTGTAGGAACCTCACCTTTAAAGAATCTGGCGCAGTAACAGCTTGTTCTGGAGTCAATTGAGTAGCGATGGCCAAATTGGTCGCGGCTCTGTTTTGGCTTTCCTCTGGAAAGGCACTGGCCGGTTGTAAGGCTATCTGGGCGGCCTGGTCCAGGTTTCCATTGAGGGCATGGGCCAAGATGGCGTGTAGGTGCGCATCTTTATAGCCGGCCTGTCTGGCTTCGTCAAAATAATTGGCGGCTATTGGGTACAATTTAGCCTGAAGCATCCATTGACCCAGAATGTCATAGTAGTAGCCGGCCACGCCTTCATTGGCGGTAGCCAGCTGGTTGAGCGTGGTTTTGGCGTCTTTTGGTCTGCCTTGGCGTTGTTGCAACAGCCCTTTCAAAAGAAGTAAGTCATCTGCGTAGGACTGATTCACCTCTTGCCGCAACAGCCTGTCAATGGTAGCAATAGAAGACGTATCTGCCTTTACCGTTGGCAATAGGTTCTTCAAATAGAAACCAGCAAAGCTTTGCGCGGTTAAGAGGCTGTCCTGCAAGGTGCCAGGTAAGGTGGCAGGAACCGGTTGCTTTAATAAGAATGAAATAGCCAGTTTGTTGGTGAGCAAGGGGCCATAGTCCCCGTCATACTTTGCGGCAAACTCCTTGGCCTGGGCAGAAAAGTTATGTCTTAGCAAGAAGGCCAGTTGATTGGCCTGCACTACCTCGGGGTCTTGGGCATGGGTTAAGGCTAAATCCAAATACTGCGCCGCCGAGTCCTGAAACGTAGTGGTGCCATACAGTAAGGCCATGTTGTTGAGCAGCGGCCCATGCTCCGGAAACGCTTTTACCCCGTCCCGCAACAGTTGCAGGTGGGTAAACAAATCTGCCTGGTCAGTCAATAAATCTGCATAGCGCAGGTAATGCGTAGGAGCTGGCGTGTTTTCCATGAGGGTCTCCAATTGCCTCAGCTCCAAGGTGCGCATGCCGCCCTGGTGGTACATGTCTACAAGAGAGACCCGGGCACGTTGGCTGGTACGGCTACGGTCGGCGGCTTCTGTGTAATACTGTTCTGCCAGCAAAGGAAGCGCCTCTGTTTGACGGTACAAATCTCCCAAATAGGTATAATAGCCACCCATGGCCTGGTTCTGCACCGCGTAACTAGAGTGCAAGAGCAACACCACCATAATTACGGTACCCATCAGGTAGACCGTGTAATACTGCAGGCGCTTGGGCTCATAGACCACTTTGTACACCCGCAACTTCTGCTTGATCAACGGCCCGAAGTTCACCAACACATAAATCAGGAACGGAATGCCGTAGGCCAGGTGCGTGAGGACCACCAGATTCTTGTAAGCGTTTAAGGTAGCGTCATTGGCCAACAGATAGGCATACCCCAAGTTCAAAAAGGTGAGCAGAGCCAGCACCAGGTAAATGGGAGCAGCCTCCGTGTCAAAGCGAAGGAACCGGCTATATACTAGTTGGCGTTGGCGCAGTCCCCAGAAACCTACCACCGCCGAGCACAGCAGAATCAGGAAGGGGTGCAACAGAACAATATCCAGGTCAAGAATGCGTCTCTGTTTTAAATACAGCAATACCAGGTTGCCCAGGTACAGCACACTGATAAGCAGAAACTGCGGCAACCCAAACCTGCGGTTAGGCTGTTGGGCCTGCGTATTGAACCACAACAAGCCGTGCAGGTTTTCATAGCCCACCAGAATCATGAACAGCGCAGAGGCGACAATGCTCCCCAACGTACTGTAGTTGACCAGGTGCATGGCCGTTAAGTCTACTGAGAAGGGAGAGGCGTAAAAAATAGCCGTGCCCAAGCCCAGCACCAACAGCGTAAAGACCAGAAACCGTTTTGTAAAAGAGAACTGCGGCAGAAAAGAGTGGAACAGGTAGCTGGTGCCGCCCAATACGCCTAACGTGATCAACAAAAGCGTTCGGCTGGTTTCTGAGAAGATGCCCAGCAGGTCCAGGTTAAAGGTAGACAGCCACAGCATGCCCAAGCCAACGGCTATGTAAAAGGGCAACCGTTTTAATGAACTGATGAGCGTCCAGAAAAAGGTGAGGGAGAGAGCCAAGCCGGTCAACACTGCCCAAACGGCCCAAATAGGCAATTGCATAGCACCTACGGTGTAGCGCTCAGAAACCAGATAGGCGTTGGCTTCAATCCTGATGGGCGTGAGCAGGGGAGAGGCCTCGTCCAAGTGCGCCTCGGCGGGGAAGAGTTCTGCCTGTCTTTCTAAGGGAAAAACCAGCTGGTCACCCTTGTAAAATCCGTAGATGCCCAACCCGACTGCCGCCAGAACCGCACCCAATAGTAAAAGATAAAGGGCACGTCGGCCCCCATCTACATTTTTCCAGAAAGAAAGAATTGCCATCTAGCTATTCCATCACTTTAGGAACCCTGAAATAATCTGAGTCTTTGCGCGGGGCCAGCCGCAGGGCGTCCTCATGGCTCACCGTGTTCTGGGCCACGTCTTCGCGCAGCACGTTTACCTCTTCAGACATGTGCACCAGCGGTTCTACGTTGGCGGTGTCTAGCTGGCGCAGCTGGTCTACCCAGTCCAGGATCTCATTTAAACCTTTGAGCATCTCCTGCTCTTTGGTCTCATCAAACTCAAGCCGGGCTAAGTGCGCTAACTGACGGAGTGTCTCTATATTGGTACTCATGGTTCTTGGCGTGTAATTCTTCTTGAATGATTGAAAAGGTCTGTTGCTTTAAAAACTCTACATCTTGCAACGTCAGGCCTTCTGTGGGAATAGGTCTATGGATGGTCATCTCCAGACGGTGGTATTTGATGACCAGTTTCCCCTTCACGTCTGGTAGAAACAGATGATTGTAGGGCATGGAAATAGGCACCAGCGGCACCTGCTTCTCAATGGCTAGCTTAAACGGACCGTCCTTAAAGGGCAATAACTCTCTGCCTGCCTCCTCAGAGATGGTACCCTCCGGGAAGATTACCACACTGCGGCCTTCTTCCAGACTTTTCTTGCTGGAGATATAGGCTTTGGCACTGCTGACGGCGCTTTTACGATCCACTGAGATATACAGGCGGTCATAAATCAAACCCCACAGCGGCACTTTGGTCAAGGACTTCTTGCCCACAAAATTGATAAACCCCGGAATTGCGGCCAACACCATGGGAATGTCAATGAAGGAGCTGTGATTAGGCGCGAAGACGTATTTTTGGTCTGGGTCCAGAAATTCCTGGCCGCGCACTTTTACCGGCATGAGGTACATGCGCAACTGTATTTTTGACCAGATGCGGTTCAAGGTATGGCCATGGCGGTACCATTGCGGCTTAGAGACAAACAGCCTGAAAAGTGGATAGGACGTGATAAATGGCAGCACAAACCATGTGGTACACCACACAGAGTATGCTTTCTTTCCGGTTCTCTTTAGCCAGTTCATCTCTTCAAAATTACAAATAATTTAAAACTTACCACGCACTCTGTTTCCAAGGACCGTTTTTGGGCTATTTTCCAGGAAAGAGGGCAAAAACGGAACAGCCTTGCCGCAGAATTAGTGCTAAACCAAGTAAATTATTTGTTTTGACGGGTTGCCAAGACGCGTTCTGCCTTGAGTAGCCCAGCCACTGATATGCAGTCTGTTATCTCGTCTCGCATGGCCATTTCCACGGCTTCTTTTAGCGGGAGCTTCCAGATTTTAATATCCTCAGTTTCCTCAAACTCGGTTTCGCCGGCAGTCAGGTCCTCGGCTAGAAAAATGAAGCCTTCCTCATCTGTCACCGAGTTAGAGGTGTGCACCCGGGCAATCTTGGTCCAGCGCGCGGCGGTAAAACCGGTTTCTTCCTTTAACTCGCGTTGGGCAGATTCCAGCACGTCACGCTCCACCGGGCCGCCTCCCATAGGAATCTCCCAGGAATATTCATCTAAAGGGTAGCGGTACTGTCCCACCAGCCACGTGTTTCCTTCTGCGTCTACCGGAATGATGCCGATGGCCTTGTTCTTCATGGACACCACGCCATAGATGCCTTTGCCGCCACTGGGATTGATGACTTGGTCTTGGCGTACGCTAATCCAGGGGTTGCTATAAATGGCTTCGGTTTCCAGAACGGTCCAGGGATTCTCTGTTGTGTAGGTTGGTTTCACAGGGTAATGTGCTAATGATTTAATGTGCTGATGTGCTATTTACTGATGTGAAAATGTGGAAATGTGAGGATGAGGCCTCGTCGTTTTTGGCTTGTTTTCTGGGAAATAGGCTAAAAACGGAGTTAGATGGATTTGGTATAAACAGGTTTCTTCTTGCTTATGGTTTTGTAAAAGTAAAGGGCATTCAACCCGGCAGATGCCAGAAGAATAAGGTGCAGCATCTGGGTGGCTCCTTGTATGAATAGCTCATTGGCCAGCATCAAACCGGTGCCCAAAATCAGCCACAGCAACCAAAACCCACCGTTGGGCAGTTTGGGCGCGAAAATCTGAAGCAGTAGCCCGTACACGTAATTGATGAATAGCGCCGGAAACAGATATTCCAGAGGATACAAAAAAGCCACGCTCAGGTCACCCGCTTCAGAATAGATGCCAAAGCCCAGTGTCACCAGAAACTGCACCACCGCAATAAAGGCTAGGTAGCGCCCTATTTTAAAGTTTTCCATTTGTTGAAAACCAAGGAGTTGCAAGAGAAGTTTAAAAAGCCCCTTATCTAGGTAAGATTTTCGTTTTTGGCCTAATTTCCAGAAAATAGGCCAATAACGAGGGTACTTTCTTAAACGCTGGTACTCATCACTTCTTGTATGGCCTGCTGATAAACATCCTCATACATAGGCACAATCTTACTAATCTCAAACTCTTTGGCCCTGGCCAAGGCGTTGGCTTTGAAAGTAGGGAGTTGGTCGTCTTGTAGCAGAAATAAGGTGTTTTTGACCATGTCCTTTACGTCTCCTACTTTGCTCACAAAGCCGGTCACACCGTGGATGTTGAGTTCTGGCAGACCACCCGCGTTGGAGGAAATCACCGGCACCTCACAGGCCATTGCCTCCAGAGCCGCCAACCCGAAGCTTTCTTTCTCAGATGGCATCAGGAAAACATCGGCTACGGATAACAATTCTTCTACGGCCTCCAGCTTGCCTAAAAAGCGCACGTCCTGGCAGATGCCCAGCTTGCGGCACATGTTCTCCATTTTAGGTCGCTCGGGGCCATCGCCCACCAAGAGGAGCTTGCTAGGAATGACTTCGCGCACTTTAGAAAAAATCTTGATGATGTCGCCAATGCGCTTCACGGCCCTGAAGTTGGACGTGTGCACCAACAGTTTTTCGCCAAACGGGGCAATAGCCGCCTTAAAGTGGTCTTTGCGCTGCTTCTGGAATCGCTCAATGTTCACGAAATTGGGAATCACCACTATGTCCTTCGTGATGGGAAAGTGCTTGTAGGTTTCCGTCTTCAGGTCCTCAGACACAGAAGTGACCGCGTCTGACTGGTTGATGCTGAAGGTCACCACCGGCTCATACGACGCGTCTTTGCCCACCAGCGTGATGTCCGTGCCGTGCAAGGTGGTGATGACCGGTATCTGTATGCCTTTGGTTTTGAGGATCTGCTTGGCCATGTACGCCGCCGAGGCGTGCGGAATGGCATAGTGCACGTGCAACACGTCCAGCTTCTCATACTGCACAATGTCTACCATCTTGCTGGCCAGGGCTAACTCATACGGCGGATATTGAAACAGGGGATAGGCCGGAATGTTGACCTCGTGGTAGAACAGGTTCTCATTGAAGAACTCTAACCGCGCGGGCTGGCTGTAGGTAATGAAATGTATCTTATGACCCTTTTGGGCCAGGGCTTTTCCAAGTTCGGTGGCCACTACTCCGCTACCGCCAAAGGTGGGGTAGCACACTATTCCTATGTTCATTGGCGTCTGTGTTTGACGCGAAGTTACGGTTTAGGTTCTAACGATTGATACACCACGTCATGAATACGCGTACGGATGTTGTATTTCAACAGTTTTGTGTTCTCAGCGTCTGGATGCACGCGGTTAGACAGGAAAATATAAATGATGTTGTTCTCGGGGTCAATCCAGGCGCCGGTGCCGGTAAAACCCGTATGCCCGAAGGTTGAAACCGGAGCCATCTCTGAGGTTGGGCCGTTGCCGTCTGGATCTGCCTTGTCCCAACCAATGGCGCGGCGGCTGTTGTTGCTGCCGCTCTGGGCAAACTCCGTTACCACCGGCGTCCTGAAATACTGCTGACCACCGTAATTCCCGTTCTGTAAGTCCATCTGCAAGAGAATGGCCAGGTCATTGGCGTTTGAGAACAAACCGGCGTGCCCGGCCACGCCGCCCAGCATAGCGGCGCCTTCATCATGCACGGTGCCTTGCAATAAGCCTTTTCTAAAGACACTGTCTTTGGCGGTAGGAGCAATCTGTTCTTTTAAGAATCTCTGTAACGGGTTGAACGTCAAGCTGTGTGCACCCAGTGGGGCGTAGAAGTTCTGCTCCATGAAGTCGGGCATGGTCTGGTTAAGCAGGCGCTCAGCAATGCGCTTCATGAGGTGCAGACCCAGGTCTGAATAACGGTACTCAAACTTGCCGTTGCCCACGCGCTGGCCAACTAGCTCTGACTTCACAATCCAGGTCCAGACCGAGTCTTCTAACCGTTTGCTGGCAAACAGCCCGTTGGCCACCACATTGGGGTATGCCTCTGACCTTACAGAATCATAGTAAATGGGATTGGGCTGTCCTTTGAGCAAGGTTTTCTTCCAGAAAGGAATGTAAGCCTGCAACCCCGATTGATGTAACAACACATCCCGTACGGTTAGGTTGGCTTTGTTAGAGCCTTTCAGTTCTGGTAAATAGGTCACTAAGCGGTCATCCAGCTTTAGTTGGCCTTGGTCTTTGAGGAACATGACCGCCTGCAGGGTGGCCGCCACCTTGGTGATGGAGGCTAGGTCAAAGATGGTTTTCTCCGTGACCGGCTGGGTTTTGTCATAGGTGTAATGGCCGTAGGCTTTGTCCAATACCACGGTGCCGTCTTTCACTACCAATACCTGGCAACCCGGCGTGGCCGCGTAGGCGATGGCTTCTAGCGCAATGTTGTCAATCTGCTTAAGAATGGCAGAGTTCATTCCTACGCTTTCAGGCAGAGAGTATTTCAATCTGTTTAAGGCAGGCGTAGAGATGCCGGTGCCCGCCTTCAATTTAGGTGAAGCCGTCACCGGCAGGCGACCGTTGGCCGGCAAGGCCCCGAACAGAATCTGCGGCACCACGCGCTGCACTATATCATTGTCTTCAAAGCCACACACCAGCCAATCGCTGTCTTCAAAACTCTTGAGGCCGTAGGCATTGCCCATCACCACCACTATTACTTTTTTGGTAGGGTCCTTCTGGAGAGTCTTTACAAAGTTGAGCGCATTGGTGCCCAGTCCGTAATTGCGGGTAGGGGAGTTGGTCAAGTCATGCAAGGTGACAATCACCACATCTGCAGAATCTAAGTTCTTACGAATAGCCGTGAACACGCTATCAGGAGCAAACCGGCTACTCACCGAGAATTTCTTGAACGGCGCGTATTTGTCCAGAGTGCGCGTAAAGTGGTTGTTGTAGCCTTCGCCAATAGAGACAGAGGCAAACTGCACCGTGTCCAGCACTCTAAAAGGCAACAGGTTGTCTTTGTTGGCGACCACCGTCACTGCCTGCTCATACAACTGCTGTTGCAAAACCATGCTGGCTGGGCCGCTCAGGTCTTTGGAGAGATTCTCCAGGTCAATGGGCTTGTACTGGTTCAGGCCGGCCCAATACTTGGCGTGCAGGATTTTGCGTACCCGTACTTCAATTTCTTGCTGCGTAATCTGTCCGTTCTCCACCGCCTGCTGAATCATAGACATGGCCTTGGGTACGTCCTCAGAGAACAAGAGCACGTCATTGCCCGCCATAAACGCCAGGGCATCCACCTCACCAGGCTTATGATAGCGGGTCACGCCTTTCATGTTCAAGGCATCTGTGAAGACCAAGCCATCATACTGCATTTTGCCTTTGAGCAGGTCGCGTACCAGATACGGCGACAGGGTAGCGGCACGGTTGGCGATGGAATCCAGTTTAGGAATGTATAAATGGGCTACCATCACACCCATCACGCCGGCGTCAAAGGAACGTCTGAAGGGGTACAACTCTACCTCGGTGAGGCGGGCCATGTCATGGGTCAGGACTGGTAGGGCGAAGTGAGAATCTGCGTCGGTGTCACCATGGCCGGGAAAGTGCTTGGCCACCGCAATGATGCCGTGGTCCTGCAGGCCTTTGATGTAGGCAATGCCGCGCTGGGTCACCTGCTCCTTGCTTTCCCCAAAGGACCGGTTGCCAATCACGGGGTTCTTTGGGTTGCTGTTGACGTCTATGACCGGGGAGAAATTGACATGGATACCCAGACGCTTGAGCTTGAGCGCAATCTCGCGGCCCATCATGTACACGTAGCGGTCATCTGGTAAGGCACCCAGGGTCATCTGACGGGCGAAGTGCATGCTACTGTCCAGGCGCATGCCCAGGCCCCATTCGCCGTCAATGGCCACCATCAGGGGCACTTTGGCCAGGCTTTGGTAGCGGTTGGTCAGTTTGGCTTGGCGCACCGGTCCGCCCTGCATGAACATGACGCCGCCAATCCCATATTGGCTCACCAATTGTTCAACTTCGCGCACATGGGTTTGGCCGCTGTTGGAGTAGGCCGCCACCATGAACAACTGTCCCAGCTTCTGCTGAGGCGTAAGAGACTGGTACACACTGTCTACCCAACGCTGTTCCTGCAAACTGATGTTGCCGCGGCCCGCTGGTCCAAAACCAGAGAGAGCCCACCAGGCGCACATCACCACAGCCGTCAGCGCGAGGCTATATTTCTTCAGCATTTCACAACGCGTAATTTAAACTTTGATTAACTCTTACATTAGGCCTAATTTCGCAGAGGAAACATAGCCGACGTACCGGACCAGAAAAACGCGTTTTCAGGCTGATTTCTGGAAAACAGGCCAAAAACGCTATTTGTTTAAGCCGCCCTTCTAATGACAACGCCCTTCTTGCTATGGAACGTGACGCCCAAGGGGCCGCCAAGACGTTAGAAGCAGAAGAGCGAAGCGAGAACAAAGGTACGGCGTACCGGTATCGCGAGTTGAGCTGGTAATATTACTCAAAAATTCGCTTTTGCGCGGCATAAACTTCAAAAATGCTGAGCTAAAGCGCTCATTACGGCCTGCTTAGACAGGCCAATAGAACTACGCAGGGATTTTGTATGGCAGATATCATTCGTTTATTACCCGAGCACTTAGCCAACCAGATTGCCGCCGGCGAGGTAGTGCAACGGCCGGCCTCGGTGGTGAAGGAGTTGTTGGAGAATAGCGTAGATGCGCAGGCTACTTCTGTGCAGTTAATAATAAAGGACGCGGGCAAGCAACTCATACAAGTGGTGGACGACGGGCTGGGCATGACCGAGACCGATGCCCGCATGTGCTTTGAGCGCCACGCCACCTCTAAGATTAAGACTACTGAGGACCTTTTCAGAATCAGGACGATGGGCTTTAGGGGAGAGGCCATGGCGTCCATTGCGGCAGTGGCCCAGGTAGAGATGAAAACCCGCGCCCGCGGCACAGAGCTGGGCACCTGCCTGAACATTGAAGCCAACGAGGTGCTCAAGCAGGAGCCCGTAGCCATGTCTGAAGGCACCATCATCAGCGTGAAGAACCTATTCTTTAACGTGCCCGCCCGCCGCAACTTCCTGAAAAGCAATCCCGTGGAGATGCGCCATATCCTGGACGAATTCCAGCGGGTGGCCTTGGCCAACCCCGAGATTGCCTTTACGCTGTACCAGAACGAGGTAGAGGTGATGAACCTGCCCGCCGGAAAGCTAAGCCAGCGCATTGTGAGCATCTTTGGCCGCGAGTACAAAGAGCAGATGGCCTCTTGTGAGGAGACTACGCCGTTTCTGACCGTACGCGGCTACATTGGCAAGCCCGAGTACGCCAAGAAAAGCCGCGGTGAGCAGTTCTTCTTCGTGAACAACCGCTACATCAAAAGCCAGTACCTGAACCACGCGGTCTTGACGGCCTTTGAGGGTCTACTGCCTAAGGACAGTTTTCCGTTTTACGTCTTGTTCCTGGAAATTGCGCCAGAAACGATAGACATCAACGTGCATCCCACCAAAACGGAGATTAAGTTTGAGGACGAGAAAACGGTATACGCCATTGTGCGCGCCGCCGTCAAGCAAAGCCTGGGCCTGCATAACATTGCTCCCTCTTTAGATTTCGGTGCCGATGTGAACTACATTCCATTACAACCCATGAAGTTTCCGGCCTCCATGGATTTTGACACCTCGCCGGCCAAGGCACCTAGCGCTTCTTCGGCGCCCGCGCCTAGGCCTACCACGTATGCCAGCAAAGCCACCATGGGCGACCGGGACGAAAGCTTTTTCAAACCGGCGGCCCTTAGGGAAATCTCCAGAACCGAAAACCAACCGGAGAACCGACTGTTTATAGAAGAGGACAATCCATCGGTTTCTGTGAGCGTGATGGGCGGCTCTAAAACTTTACAACTACATCAAAAGTATTTGATGGTGCAGGTGAAGAGCGGCTTGATGATGGTAGACCAGCAGGCGGCGCAGGAGCGCATCCTGTTTGAGAAATACAGCCAGGCCTTGGGCAAGCGGAGCGGGGCTTCACAGCAGTTGCTGTTCCCACAGACGGTGCACCTCTCGCCAGCAGATTATTCCCTGATCATGGAGCTCGCTGAGGAGTTCAACGCGTTGGGCTTTGTGTTCAGTGAGTTTGGGCAGAACACCATTGTGGTGAACGGCATCCCGGCAGAGGTACCACTGCGCGATGAGCGGGAACTGATTGAGGGCCTGCTGGAACAATATAAGAACAACCTTTCCTCGTTAAAGGTAGACCGGCAGGAGAACCTGGCGCGGGCCATGGCCAAACGCGTGTCTTCCAGATTAACCGGCCGCTTGTCTGACCAGGAAATGAATGCCTTGGTGGACCAATTATTTGCCTGCCAGGTGCCTAATTACACGCCAAGTGGCCAAAAGACGCTGGTGATTTTACAGATGGAACAACTGCAAGACTTGTTCCTTAAATAAGAGTAGACCTTAACCAATAAAATATGCCTCCTATCACCCCGGTGGTGCGTAATTTGCTCATCCTGAATGTTATCATATTCTTTGGGAGCAGAGCCGCTGAAGTCTATGTGTTTCAGAACTTTGCGCTCCATGATATCCGCTCAGAATATTTCCAGGTGTACCAAGTCCTCACGCACATGTTCCTGCACGGCAGTGTGATGCACTTATTCAGTAACATGTTGAGTTTGTTTTTCTTCGGGCCGATGTTGGAGCATTACTGGGGTGCCAAGCGCTTCACTATCTTCTATCTGGTGACCGGTATTGGGGCCAGTTTGCTTTACTCGGTGGTGCGGTACGTTGAGATCAGCCAGATACAAGAAATGGTGGTGGCCTTTATGCAGAACCCAGACCCAGTGGACCTGCGCAAGATTTTAGACAGTTTAGTAGGCAACAACTACAACGTAGACTTTATCCTGCAACTCAAGCGCAACCCAGACAACGTGGCCATGATTGCTGAGGCGAAGCAAACCGTGCAACAGTTGTTCCAGCGTACCCTGGACAGCCCTATGCTGGGGGCTTCCGGGGCAGTATTCGGGATATTGATGGCTTTTGGTATGCTCTTCCCGAACACGGAGTTGATGTTGTTGTTTTTTCCTATTCCCATCAAGGCCAAGTATTTCGTATTCCTGTATGGGGCCTATGAGTTATACGCTGGCGTGCAACGCGCGCCCGGTGATAACGTAGCACACTTTGCGCACTTGGGCGGAATGCTCTTCGCGTTTATCCTGCTTAAACTGTGGCAACGCAACCGTACCACCTTTTACTAAACTATGACCAGCATTTTTGACGATATCCGTTCCTCGTTTAGTAGGGGGAACAACGCCTTGCACCAGCTCATTGCCATTAACATAGTAGTGTTTGCGGTGCTGGTGATTTTGCGCACCATCATGACCATAAGCGGTTCTGGGGGTACGTTTGCCTATCTCATGACCTTTTTGAGCATCTCCTCCAATCTGGGGATTTTCATATGGCGGCCCTGGACCCTCATCACCTATTTCTTTACGCACTTAGAGTTTCTGCACATCATCTTTAACATGCTCAACCTGTACTGGTTTGGTATGCTTATACGGGAGTATCTGGGTGACAAAAAGCTGGTGAACCTGTACATATTAGGCGGTTTGGCCGGCGGATTTTTCTATCTGTTGACCTACAATACCATTCCCTACCTGCAGGTACGCGCCGACAACTCCTTCATGATGGGCGCCTCTGGCAGTGTGATTGCCATCATGGTGGCCGCAGCTACGCTGTTGCCCAACTACACCTTTAACCTGCTGTTGTTCGGGCCCATACGTATTAAGTACATTGCCGCGGTGATGGTGCTTTTATCCATCTCTGGCGCCACCGGCGGAAATGCGGGTGGTAACATTGCTCACTTAGGCGGTGCCTTGTTAGGCTTCCTGTACATCAAACAACTGCAGAGCGGTTCAGACTTAGGCAGACCGGTACAATCCGTCCTGGACTTCTTTAGAGGCCTCTTCGCGCGCCGAAGCCCTTTGAAAGTAGCCTATAAGAATCCAAACCGACCATTTGCCTCACCTTCTTCTGCCAACACTTCTACTAGCCCAGGCTCTGTTACGTTCAATGGGACGCCCAGCGAGGACGAAATCAACCTCATTCTAGACAAGATCTCCAGATCAGGATATGAGAGCCTGACCAAGGAAGAAAAGCAAAAGTTGTTCAGAGCCAGCCAGAAGTAGGTTGATTGTTAATTGCTGATTGTCAATTGTTTCTTTTGAATAAGTTTACAAAAGCAGAAGCCCCGCTGATGATTTTCGGCGGGGCTTCTGCTTTTATGGATGGGCAGTTTTTAGGCTGTTTTCGTGGAATCAGGCCAAAAACGGGTTATGCTTTGCCTACGGTGCCGGAGTGCTTCAACATCTCCCCGATGGCGCCAATGCTCCCCATGGTTTCCACCGCTGTGGTAGGAATGAAGATTTTGTTGGCAGGGCCCATGGCAATTTTCTCCAAGGCCTCAAAAGACTTGTACGTCAAGACACGCTCGTCCAGGCCGCCTTCAATCAAGAGTTGGATGCGTCTTTTCTCGGCTTCGGCTACGTCTGAGATGGCGCGAGCCTCACCCAGGGCCTGGAGTTCCACAGAAGCACGGTCCCCTTCTGCCCGAAGGATTTTACTGGTTTTGTCCCCTTCGGCGCGTAAGATCATGTCTTGTTTGGCGGCTTCGGCTTCTAGGATGATGGCACGACGGTTACGCTCAGCTTTCATCTGCTTGTCCATGGCCTCCTGGATGTCCAACGGCGGTTTAATGTCAATCACCTCCACGCGCTCAATGCGCACGCCCCACTTCTCAGTGGCCTCATCCAGGGCAGTTCTAATCTCCGCAGAGATGCGCTCACGTCCAGACAGGGTCTCGTCCAGCTCCAGGTTACCGATGATCTGGCGCATGGTGGCCGTGGTGATGTTGCGCACGCCCAGCACGTAGTCAAAGATGCCGTACGTGGCCTGCTCTGGGCCTACCACCTGGTAGAACACGATGGTGTCAATGAGCACCTGCACGTTGTCACGGGTAATCACGCTTTGCGGCGGTACGTTGGTCTGCTGGATGCGCAGGTCATGGTACACGCGCACGCGGTCCACAATTGGGATGAACAGGTTCAAGCCTGGGTGCATGAGGCGCTGAAACTTACCCAACCGCTCCACCACAGCTACGCGCTGTTGCTGAATGATCCGGATGGACATGGCCATCAAGATGATGACGGCGGCCAGAATGATGAGAGAAGTAGTCATAGTTTTTAAAGGGTGTAGAGTGAGAGGCAGCGCCAAAAGGATAGGCGTTTGCCTTTAAATAGAATTTGAAGTATAAGCGGTGCTAATCAGGAACCTACCACACAGACTCCTGCCGAGGTCTGTCCTGCGCATTTTCTACCAGCGGCTGGACCTGCAAAACCGTACTGCTCTGACTGATGACCACCACCTGCTGACCAGGATACAATGTCTCCTGCGCACTAGCCGACCACATGTCATTGCCTACTTTGACAATGCCCAGACGGGTAGGGGTGACGGGTTCCACCACTTCGCCCAGGCGGTTGGTCATGGACTGGGCCGGATCCTTGAAGCCTTTGGCTTGGCGCATGCGGGCAGTAAGCGGTTTAGTGAAGAAAATGAGCATCAGGCCGGTAATGCTGGCCGCCAACGGCGGAAGCCAGTAGGTCTCCGGAAAGAAGTAGGCAAACACGGCTGCCACCATGGCCGCAATTCCTAACCAGAGCAGATAAAAACTGACCGTGAACATTTCACCTACTATAAGCAGAATGCCGGCCACAAACCATAACCACCAAAGAGAAATATCCATTGTTTTAAATTTTATGTCAGTAATATACAAAATTTAAAGCGGCTTTGCAAGGCGATGACGGGGTTTGGTAGGTAGGATTTGTATGGCCGTATTGCATTGACCCAAGGCCGGAGCCAACGTTTTATGCACACCAAATAGGTAGGGGCTGAGGGTGGAGTTTGTTTCCTGGCAGGCTTAGGTATAAGGCAGCCGTTCTGCTCGACCATGATTATCCCCTGCATCGTTTTTGGCCTGTTTTCTGGAAATGAGGCTAAAAACGGGCCAAATAAAAAGCCCGACCTTATGGGCCGGGCTTTTCAATATTATAAAAGAAGCGGATCCTTAGGCGGTAGCTGGCATGTTGTCCAGAACGTCCATCACTTCACGTACCGCTTTCTCAGAGGCTTTCAATAGGGCCATCTCTTCTTCGTTCAACTGAAGTTCAATTACCTTCTCAACGCCGTTTTTACCAAGGATAACTGGTACGCCCAGGTAGGTGCCAGTGATGCCGTATTCACCTTCTAGCTTGATACAAACCGGGAATACACGCTTCTGGTCACGTACAATGGCTTCTACCATCTGCGCGGCGGCAGAACCTGGCGCGTACCAGGCAGACGTACCCATCAGTTTCACCAACTCACCACCACCGTTCTTGGTGCGGTCAACAATGGCGTCTAATTTAGTTGGGTCAATCAGTTCGGTTACCGGGATACCACCAACGGTAGTGTATCTTGGAAGCGGAACCATGGTATCGCCGTGGCCACCCATCAATACCGCCTGAATGTCTTTTGGAGACACGTTCAACTCTTCGGCTAAGAAAGCGCGGTAACGAGCCGTATCCAGAATACCGGCCATACCCATCACTTTGGTGCGAGGCAATTTAGAAGTCAAGTGCGCCGCGTAGGTCATAACGTCTAGTGGGTTAGACACCACAATGATGATGGCCTCTGGCGAGTGCTTGATGATGTTTTCTGTGACAGAACGTACAATGCCCGCGTTGGTGCTAATCAAATCGTCACGGGTCATGCCGGGCTTGCGGGGCAAACCAGAAGTAATCACTACCACGTCTGAATTGGCCGTGCGGGTGTAATCATTGGTAACGCCCACGGTGCGGGTGTCATACAGGTTGATAGGGGATTTCTGCCAGATATCCAGCGCCTTGCCTTCGGCAAAACCTTCTTTGATATCCACTAACACTACTTCATTGGCGATTTCGCGGTAAGCCAATACGTCTGCGCACGTAGCGCCCACGTTTCCAGCTCCAACAACGGTTACTTTCATTCTATTTATGTTTGGTTAGACGGTTATACTATGATGTGGGTAAAATTAGACAAATGTCCGTTAGGTAGAAAAGGAATTGGTTGTTAATTGTTGATTGCCCATTGTTGGTTGTCGTTTTTGGGCTGTTTTCTGGAAAATAGGCTGAAAACGGAGTTGTCTTTGACGCGTATTGTCCCCCTTTGAAGGGGGTAGGGGGATGATTGCTCGTGTAGAGGAATTTGTCGCTGCTTGTAGTTTCAACGGTAGATGCTCTTTGGCCGAGGGTAACTTCTTCAACTTATAGGTCATCCCCCTACCCCCTTCAAAGGGGGACGATATGCGTAAATTCTGTAGAGACCAGGCACTGCCTTTTCTTAAACGCATTGTAGATTTCTCTCCTTTTGTATACACCCCTCTAAAAAGCTACGCTCGCTGCCTCAAACTCTCGTTTGGGTAATCCTCAAGGGGAGAATCTGCGTTTTGCAAGAGTCTCTTCTGAGCAACAATCAGCAATTAACAATCAGCAATCAATTTCGGGTAATCTTAATCTCCAACACCTCCTCAGTATCTGCGGTGACTTTAAACCTATTGTCTAGCTGTTGGCCGATGACCCAGGCGAGGGAGGCATCAGAGACCAGCACCCAAACGTCCTGCTTCAAATTGGTAGGCACTTTCTTATCAATGAGCAGGTCGCTTACTTTCTTCTTGCCGTTCATGCCTAGGGGAATGAACCAGTCGCCTTGTTTCCAGACGCGCAGTTTGAGCGGGAATTTAACGAGGGCCGCATCCAGGGCGGTGTGGTCTTTGCCTTTGGGAATTCTATAATCCTCGGGCTTGGGTTTACGGGTGAAATGCGCCGTGTATGGCCCGAAGCTGATTTTAGTAGTCTCCTCCGGGATGGTGATGCTGCCGTAATGAGCCAGGTTTTTGGCGGTGATGACCAGGTCCTCGCGGTCTTTTACTAGCGTGTGCGACAGTGACGTGAAGGTCTTGCCGGCCTGGGCCTCAAACGCGCCGACAATCTCCTGCGTCTGGGCATAAGAGAAGTGGAAGGGCTTAAGGAATTCATGCAGAAGCACGGCCGGGGCGGGGCTTGCCTGCAGCGGGGCAATACGCAGGTAGGTGGCGCCGTTCTCCTCACGTTGCGTTTTTGCCTTCATTTCCAGAAAAGAGGCCAAAAACACTTTCTCGGCACCTTGCAGGCGTTCCAAGGTTTGGGTGAAGGTCTCATCCAGATTGGGGTTTAGTTGCTTGAGCACCGGAATCACCTCATGGCGCAATAGGTTGCGGGAGTATTTGAGGCTTTCGTTGCTGGAGTCTTCGCGCCAAGCCAGGCGTTTAGCCACCAGCCAGTCATACAAATCGTCTTTGGGGAAACCTAGCAGGGGACGGATGATGTGACCGTTCTTAGGCAAGATGCCGTGCAAGCCTGCTAAGCCAGTGCCGCGCACCAGGTTCATCAACACGGTCTCCAAGGCGTCTGACTGATGATGGGCAGTGGCAATGACGTCGTAGCCCAATTGTTGGCGCATCTGCTCAAACCAGGTATAACGCAGGGTGCGGGCCGCCATCTGGATGGATACGCCTTCCTGCTCGGCAAAGGCCTCGGTCTGGAACTGCTCGCTATAGAAAGGCGCCTCATAAGATTTGGCTAGTTTGCGCACAAACAGCTCATCGGCGTCAGACTCTTCGCCGCGCAGCCCGAAGTTGCAGTGCAGGATGGCGATGTTGTACTTGGCGCGGTGCAGTAAGTCTGCCAGTACCACAGAGTCCAGCCCGCCGCTCACGGCTACTAGTATTTTAGTTTCCTCGGTGGCCAGCTGATGGTCCTGGATGTATTGTATAACTTTTGGAAGCATTCGTATTAGAGAATAGGTGTTGAGACCAAGCGCGTAAACGTAAAAGAAGTGTTAAAAGCAGGTGAGTTTATACCTTATAAGCTTTCAAAAAGCTAAGCTGGTAGGGGTTCTGTACCTTTTTCTAACACAAAAACGATTTATACGCCCGTTCTTAGTAATTTTGCTTGAATTAGAATTCATTGATGACGTTCACAAAGGTAGTTTTTGCTTCGCTAATTTCCCTGATAACTGTGGTGGGTGCCTTCGCGCAGGGCGGGCAGCCCGTGCAGGTGTCGGCGAATACGCTCCAGAAGGGTAAGTACAACGGGCAGGATGTGCGCCGTCTGCTGGGCAACGTGGTCATGAAACAGGGCACCACCACCCTCACCGCCGACTCTGCCTACCAGTACGAGGACGACGCCAACCGCCTGGAAGTGTTTAGTAACGTGCGCATTGTGCAGGAAGCCATGACGGCCACCAGCGCCACGGCCAGCTATGACGGCACCAAGCGCATTGCCAACATGCGCGGCGGCGTAGTCCTGCAAGACCAAAAAATGACGCTTACTACGCCCTCTTTAGATTATAACCTGGACGCCAAACGCGCTTACTATACAGAGACCGGCAACATTGTGGGCGTGGATTATACCATCAAAAGCCAGATTGGCGCCTACCAAACAGAATCCAAGACGCTTTCCTTTAAACGAAACATTGTGCTGGTGACCAAAGGCTCTGAGGTGCAGAGTGACACCATGAGCTACAACACCGTCTCTAAGATTGTGGAGTTCTTTGGGCCTACCACGGTCAAATCTCCGGATGGCACCTTGTACGCCACTCGCGGTACTTATAACACGGTGACCCGTGAGTCTAACTTCAGGGGAGGGGCCAGCATCAAGACGCCAGAGTATTTGATTAAAGGCGAAGTCCTGACCTATGACAAACAGCGCGAGTACTTCACGGCCACCCAGAAAGTGTCCATGACCTCGTTCAAGAACAACACCGTCATTACCGGCGAGGTGGCCAAATACTGGCGCGCGCAGGGTAAGTCAAAGGTGTACGGCAGTCCCGTGATGCGCAACATCATGAAACAGGACACCATGTACCTGTCCGCGGACACGCTGTACTCAGTAGAGAGCGTGGCAGATAAAACCAAGAAAGGCGTGTTGTACGCGTATTACGGGGTGCGCATCTTTAAGTCAGACTTGCAGGGCTTGTGTGACTCTGTGACCTATAACCTCAATGACTCTACCATTTACATGAGTGGCAATCCCAAGTTGTGGGCCAACAAGAGTCAGTTGACGGCAGACAGCGTGGAGTTGCAGTTGGCTAACAATACATTGCACCAGATGCGCCTCTTTGGGAATACCTTTGCCATTTCTGAGGATACGCTCAATAATTATAACCAAGTGAAGGGCCGCAAGATGCTGGGCCATTTTCTGGATGGCAGGCTGCGCCGCATAGACGTGAATGGCAACGGAGAGAGTATTTACTTTGCCTTGCAGGGAGACACGCTGGTGACCGGCATGAACCGCGCCGTGTGCAGTGACATGCGCATGCTTTTCCAGAACGGGCAGGTAGAATCCATCACGTTCATCACAGACCCAGAGGCAAAATTGATTCCGCCGCATGAGTTAGCAGAGCCAGACAAGCGCCTGACAGGCTTTGTTTGGCTGGAGGAGCAGAAGCCCACCAGGGCCAAAGTGTTGGCCAAACGTGCGCCGGCCAAGCCTAAACCAGTTGCCAAACCCAAAAAGAAGGCTCCGGCACCCAAGCGTAAAAAAGCCCCTGCCGGCCGAATAATAGGTTAAACGCCTAAATACTGAATGCCTCAGAAAAGACGTTCTATTAGATATAAAAGATTTTAGTTATTTTTGCGCGCTTATGACCCAACGCCTTTTCCCTTTTTTGACCATTTTGCTGGCAGTCGTCCTGCTGAGTTCTTGTAGTAATTTTCAGAAATTGATGAAGAGCGATGACGTGGACCTACGGTACGCGGGCGCGCTCAAGTACTATGAAGAGAAGGAATATGAGAAGGCCGGGGTGCTTTTAGGCGAACTGTTGCCTTTGTTAAAAGGCCGCTCTGAGTATGAGAAAGCCAATTTCTTGTACGCCTACACCAAGTACCACCAGCAACTGTACTTAGAGAGTTCCTTCCATTTTATTCAGTTTGGGTCTACGTTCCCTAAAAGCCAGTTGGTAGAAGAGGCTGCGTTCATGAACGTGCGTTCCCTGGCCGCTGAATCGCCTAATGAAGATTTAGACCAGTCCAACACCGCCAAAGCATTAACGGCCATCCAAGACTTTTTGCGCCGCTACCCAACCAGTACCTTTAAAGACGAAGCCAATAAGCTGTACACTGAACTGTCCTCAAAGGTAGAGTTCAAGGCCTTTGACAACGCCAAGCTATATTACAAGCTCACCAAGTACAATCCGCAGTATTATCAGTCGGCGGTGATTGCCCTGGCTAATTTTAGAAGAGACTATCCTTCTTCTAAGTTTAGTGAAGAGGCGGCCGCTTTGCGCATAGATGCCCAGCACAGCTACGCAGAGCAGAGTATTGAAAGCAAACAAAAGGAACGCTACCAAGAGGTAATTGCGTTCTATGAGAACTTTGTAGATACTTACCCAAACAGTAAATATTTACGTACTGCTGAAGGCTTCTATGACAACGCCCGCAAGGCCATAGAGAAACTGAACGCATCACAGGCGGCGGCTGCCACAGCCACTACCACCCAACAATAATTCAATTAGTAACTACTTATATTCTAGATATATGGCACAAGTTCCTGCATCCATTGTAACGCGTAACATTTCTGACCTGGCCGTAGAGACCGGTAACGTGTACCAATCCATCTCTATCATCTCTAAGCGTGCCAACCAGATTGCGGTAAAAGTAAAGGAGGAGTTGAACTCTAAACTTGCCGAGTTTGCCACCACGGTTGACAACCTGGAAGAAGTATTTGAGAACCGCGAGCAGATTGAAATCTCTAAATACTATGAGCGCATGCCTAAGCCAACCAACATGGCCATTGAAGAATTCATTGAAGGCAAAGTGTACTACCGCTTCGCCGACGAAGAAACTGAAACTTCTTCAGCGCTTTAAGAGCTCGCGCTAGATATGCTTCGGCATAAGAAAATTCTATTGGGGGTTTGTGGGAGTATTGCGGCCTATAAAGCGGCATCTCTCATACGCTTACTCATAAAAGCAGAAGCAGAAGTACAGGTCATCCTGACTACTTCTGCTTCTGCTTTTATAACCCCCGTCACCCTGGCCACGCTGTCCAAGCGACCGGTCTTGTCTGAGTTTATCAAGGCAGACGGTTCAGGCTTATGGCACAACCACGTGGAACTGGGCCTTTGGGCCGATGCTTTTGTGGTAGCGCCCGCCAGTGCCAATTCGGTGGCCAAGTTTGCGCGGGGGCTCTGTGACAACCTCTTGACCGCCACGTATCTTTCGGCGCGCTGTCCGGTGTTTGTGGCTCCGGCCATGGATCTGGACATGTACCAGCACCCGGCCACCCAGGAGAATTTCAGGCTGTTGCGCTCTTATGGCAACCACATTATTGAAGCTGGTTACGGTGAGTTGGCCAGCGGCCTGATAGGGCAGGGGAGACTGGCCGAGCCTGAGGAGATTCTGGACGTTTTAACCCAACACTTTACGCCCCGTGAATTTGTTTAGCGGCAAAAAAGTCATGATTACGGCGGGCCCCACCTATGAGCCCATTGACCCGGTACGCTTTATTGGCAACCATTCCACGGGTAAGATGGGCTTTGCCCTGGCACGCTGTTTTGCCGAGCAAGGCGCAGAAGTGCAGTTAATCTCGGGCCCTACTTCCTTGAAGCTGGACCATCCTTTGGTACAAGTAACTAACGTCATGACCGCCGACCAGATGTTTGAAGCCTGCCAAAAATACGCAGAGCAGTCTGACATTTGGGTATTCTCTGCGGCGGTGGCAGATTACCGGCCAAAAGAAATAGCTGGTTCCAAAATCAAAAAAAATGAAGATACGTTTACCATTGAGTTAGTAAAGAACGTTGATATAGCGGCTACCTTGGGCAAGCAGAAACGGCCAGACCAGTTCACGGTGGGTTTTGCCTTAGAAACTGATGATGAATTGGCAAATGCCCGTCTTAAACTGGCCAAGAAGAACCTGAACATGGTCGTCTTGAACTCCTTGAAAGACCCGGGTGCCGGTTTTAAACATGACACCAATAAAATCACCATTGTCAAGCCAGAAACCGTAGAAGTCTACGACCTTAAAAACAAGGAAGAGGTAGCCCAAGACATAGTAGCATCTATAAAATCTGAAATGGCATGCGTATAACAAGCTTCTGGATTAGCGTGCTTTGCCTGTTCTTGCCTCTGGCGGGAATGGCACAGGAATTACGCTGTGAGGTAGTAGTGAACAGTGACCAGGTGCAGGCCACGGACAGGCAGGTCTTCCAGGAGATGCAAAACGCCATCTCTGAGGTCATGAACAACACCCGCTGGACCAATGACACTTACCAGAATGATGAGCGCATACGCTGTAAGCTGTTCATCACCTTAAGGGCCATGCCTCGCATAGGCTTCTTTGAAGCCAACGCCCAGATCATCTCCAGCCGGCCAACGTACGGTACCGGCTATGAAACCACGGTGCTCTCTTTTGTAGACACCAAGTTTACCTTTGAGTACAACCAGGCACAGCCTTTGCAGTTTGCACCCAACACCTACACCTCTCCCTTAACGGCTCTGCTTTCCTTCTATGCCTATTCCATCATTGGCATGGACAATGACTCGTTTGCCCGTTTGGGCGGGGCCGGCGCTTTCACAGAGGCGAATAATATTTTAAACCTGGTCAACTCTTCTGGCGGCGGCTTTGGGGGCTGGACGTCTACAGATGATACCCGCAACCGCTATTGGTTATTGAACAACTTGCAGGACCCGCAGTTTGAGCCTTTCAGGGCGGCCTTGTATATCTACCACCGTCAGGGCCTGGACTTGATGGCTTCTGACCCAGAGAAGGCCAGACAGAACATTCTGGAAGCCTTGCGCGGCATTCAACGCGTGGGCCAGTTGCGTCCTGGTGCGGCGGCCATCCGGTCATTCTTTGAGGCCAAGTCCACTGAGTTAGCCAACGCCTTCAACACGGCAACTCCGGCCCAGAAACAACAGGCGTATGAGTTGCTCACGCAGATTGATCCCACCAACCGGCCTAAGTATGACGGCCTCTTGCAGCGATAATTCGTTTTTAGCCTATTTTCGGTAAAACTCCTCAAAAACAGTCATGGGTAAGCGGCAACGTAGATTTTTCTTCCAGAAAGACATTGAGCATGAAATGCCTTTGCTTGTAGGGCACATTGTGCAGGTGATTTTACGCCACGGCCAAGTGTTAACCGGTAGGCTGCAGCGCATGGAGCAAGGCGTGCTTTTTCTCCAGGATGGCCGGCATCACGTTCACCATTTACCCCTGCTGGACGTAGAGGAGGTAGTGCTGGACTTGGTGGCAGAGTATTAGCGACTACTCTTAAAACCAGACGCCCAATTCCTTTTAGATTAGCAAAATGCTAGGTAAATTAGCAGTCTGGAAAAATTCATCCTTCCACTCAACATTCATTCTTGACCACGGTACATCTTCCTTATGCTGGTAGATCTTAAGATAAAGAATTACGCCCTCATTGAAAAGCTGGAACTCCAGCCTTCGCCGCTTCTGAACATCATTACCGGCGAGACTGGCGCGGGTAAATCCATTATGCTGGGCGCCATAGGCCTGTTGCTGGGCAACCGTGCCGACTCCAAATTGCTGTTCAACCAGGATGAGAAGTGCGTGATTGAAGGTTCTTTCAACATCTATGAGTACAAACTAGAACCCTTCTTTGAAGAAGAAGACCTGGACTTTGAGCCGGTAAGCATTCTGCGCCGTGAAATCAGTCCGTCGGGCAAGTCCCGCGCGTTTGTGAATGACACGCCCGTGACCCTGGAAACCATCCGTAAAATTGGTGAACAGCTCATGGACATTCACTCCCAGCATGATACGCTCTTGCTAGGTGACCCCGCCTACCAGTTGAACATCTTGGATTTGTATGCCCAGAACGAAGACCTGCGCAATGAGTACGGCACCGCTTACAGAAACTACCGCAAACTAGAGCGCGAGTTTAAGGACCTGGAAGCCCAGTTGGCCCAGTCAGAGAAAGAATTAGACTATAATACCTATCTGCTGAATGAACTTGCAGAGGCCAATCTGGTAGCCGATGAGCAGGAAAGCCATGAGGTAGAGCTCAAGCAACTGGAGCACGCCGAAGAGATAAAACTGAAGCTGACCCAAGCCCTGCAATACCTTTCTGAGTCTGAGTTCAATGCCTCTATTGCCTTGAAGGACGCCAGCCATTTGCTGGGCCAGGTAACCGAGTACGGCGAGAACTTCCAGACCTTGAAAGAGCGCTTGGACAGTTGTCTTATTGAACTGGTAGACATCTCTGGGGAGTTGGAGGACGCCGAACGCAAAACCGAGGCAGATCCGCAACGCGCCGAGCAATTGCAAGAGCGTCTGGATTTAATTTACACGCTTCAGCGCAAACACCAGGTCAAA
Organism: Nibribacter koreensis; assembly: GCF_039541795.1. Taxonomy (NCBI): domain Bacteria; kingdom Pseudomonadati; phylum Bacteroidota; class Cytophagia; order Cytophagales; family Hymenobacteraceae; genus Nibribacter; species Nibribacter koreensis. Next base: position 656,953 of record NZ_BAABGX010000003.1, read on the forward strand.
ACCATTGAAGAAATCTTGGTCATTCAGGCAGAGTTGGAGACCAAAGTTGGAAGCGTTCATAACTTGGATGCCGCCATCTCTAAAACCAGAAAAGCCTTAGATGAAGCCCTAGCCGAAGTAGAGGAGCGCGCCCAAGCATTATCCCAAAGCAGAACCGGCGTGTTTGATACTTTCCAGAACGAACTGCACAGCCTGTTGTTTGAACTAGGCATGCCGAACGCCCGGGTAGTAGTGGAGCATAAGACTTCGGCGCCTAGCCCGACGGGTATTGACGTAGTAAACATCCTGTTCAGTGCCAACAAAGGCGCCGCGCCGCAGACCTTGAGCAAAGCAGCCTCAGGGGGAGAGTTCTCAAGGTTAATGCTCTGCGTAAAATATCTGCTAGCTGATAAAACCGCTTTGCCCACCATCATCTTTGACGAGATTGACACCGGTATCTCGGGTGAGATTGCCGTGAAGGTGGGCCGCATGATGCAACAGATGTCTCATAAGCACCAGTTGATTTGTATCTCGCACTTGCCGCAGATGGCCGCGCAGGGAGACACGCATTACTTTGTCTACAAAGAAGACCGCGCTGACCGTACCATTTCACGCATCAGACAGTTGAGCCATGAAGAGCGCGTGAAGGAGATTGCCCAGATGATTTCGGGGGCTAATCCATCTGAGAATGCCTTTCAAAGTGCTAAGGAGCTATTGGCGATCAGTGCCGCCAGTTAATCTTACGTTTAGATAGAATAGAAATTGGAAAACCGGTGCGGAAGCTGCCGGTTTTTTTTTCATATTTGCCTTGGCCTTCTTTGGGAGGGCCTTTCAACTCAGAAAAATAACAAGTTTATGTCATACAACTTACTGAAAGGGAAGCGCGGAATCATCTTCGGGGCGCTGGACGAGAAATCAATTGCTTGGAAAGTGGCGCAACTGGCGCATGAAGAAGGTGCACAGTTTGTCTTGTCAAACGCGCCGCTGGCCATGCGCATGGGCGAAATCAATAAACTAGCCGAGGCCACTGGTTCCCAGATTGTACCGGCAGACGCTACCTCGGTAGAAGACTTGACCAACCTGTTCACGCAGGCGCAGGAGATTCTAGGCGGTAAGATTGACTTCGTGCTGCACTCCATTGGCATGAGCCCTAACATCAGAAAGAACCGTCCGTACGGCGACCTGAACTATGAGTGGTTCATGAAGAGCATTGACGTGTCTGCCTTGTCTTTCCATAAGGTGATGCACGTAGCTGAGAAACTGGATGCAATGAATGAGTGGGGTTCTATTGTTGCACTTAGCTACATTGCCGCCCAGCGTGTATTCCCAGACTACACAGACATGGCACAGGCTAAGGCCATGCTGGAGTCTATTGCCCGTAGCTATGGCCACCGCTTTGGTAGATTGAAAAAAGTGCGCGTGAACACCATCTCTCAGTCACCCACCAAAACCACGGCTGGTACCGGCGTTGGCGGCTTTGACGCCTTCTTTGACTATGCAGACAAGATGTCGCCGCTGGGCAATGCTTCTGCCGAGGCCTGCGCTAGCTACTGCGTGTCTCTGTTCTCTGACTTCACCAAACTGGTAACCATGCAAAACCTGATGCACGACGGCGGGTTCTCCAGCATGGGCATCTCTGAAGACGTGGTAGGCCTAATGGAAGCCAAAGCTGCCTCACAAGAGCAAGGTTCATAATTTGAAGATTTGAAAATGAGGAGATGTGAAAATGCCTCTTTCTCTATAAAACGAAAAGGCCGCTCTTAGCTAAGAGCGGCCTTTCTGTTTTTGGCCTGTTTCCTGAAAATCAGCCCGAAAACGAATTAGCAAAAGCTTCTTCTCCCAGAGGAAGAAGGGTAGGATAAGGGAGCTGCACTGGAAAGTTGATAACGCAGATACTGTAGAGAACCGGCACTGCTTCGTCTCTCACGCATTCCACGTCAAGTCCTCTATGGAGGAGGAAGGGGAGAATGCATTCCAAATCCTCAATGCGTGCAGACTCATGGGCATCCTTGCGCCATGGACAGCTTCATATTTTCAAATCTCCAATTCTTCAAATTAACTACTCCTCACGGTTGACGGTATTCATGTCAAAGGCAGGCACACAGACAGACCAGTATTCGCATTCTTCGTCATAGGGATTGGCGTAGCGTATGCGGGCGCCCGCTTTGATGAGCAAGGTCTGGCCGGCTCTTAGTTCTATCACCTCGCCGTCTATCTCAATCTGTTTTTTACCGCGTAGGACAATGGTGACCTCGTCAAAGGCTGGGGTTTGGTGGGGCTCACTCCAATGGGGAGGGGCTACCATGTGCGCCACGCTAAAGGCGCTGGTCTTGGTGCTGGCTAAGCCAAAATGCTCCTCTATCAACTTGCCGTCTGTGGTGGGCACTTTAAAAGGAGCAGTCTGCAATACGTATTTCTTGTTTTCCATAAATCAGTTATTGGGCGGTGCCTTTGGTGGCACATTCGCCTTTGGTAAAGGAGGTGACGCCCGCGTTGGTGGCAGTGCAGGCATTGCCGTACGTTTTGCCGTCGCAACCACATACGGGATCATACTGCATGGTGCAGGCCATGTCCGTTCTTATTTTGGTGGGGTCAATGCAGGTGCTGTCTGGGGCTTGCTGACAGCCTTGGGCAAGTAAGATGGCGGCCAGGGGGAACAGGTACGAAAGTCTCTTTTTCATAACATAGGTTTATGGTGTGGGTATACGCCTTTTTTTAGAAACGGCTAAGTAATCGTTTTTAGGCTAATTTTCAGAAAACAGGCCTAAAACGTTAACCTGACATCGTATATATACGTACTGAATTAAATATATAAGTTATAATATATTTATAGCTTTTTATATCAAGGTAAACTCCTTAATCGTTTTGGCGTAAAGAAGCCTCGGTTAAAAAAAACAGTCACAATACATCTTTCTATATACTATGAAAAACGATAGCTCAAAAATTCTTATTGCGGCGGCGGCAGGTGCAGCGGCTGGCGTAGTTGCTGGTTTATTGATGGCCCCAAGCACGGGTAAAGACTCTAGAGACGGTCTTATGAAAATTGCCGGCCAGGTGGCTGAAAACTTCAACGGCCAGGTAGCAGCCTACATGGAAAAATTCAATGGCCTGGCCAGCATGCTGAACGGCAGCGGTGATGACCAGAATTCCATGGCTGTAGGCGCAGATGCCAACACCGGCAAGACCGCTGACCAAGCCTAAGACTCTCAAGCAAAGGGAATAGCCTATATAACCAAATCTGCGTATTCCCGTTAAGCTTGAAACAGTGCTTTTGGGTGCTGTTTGTTATAATCAGAACATCAAGTATAAAAAGTAGAACTCATGAAAAAGGACAATAACGGAAAAATTCTTCTGGCTATGTTGGCGGGTGCAAGTGCCGGTGTGATTGCTGGTATCTTAATGGCCCCAGAAACTGGTGAAGCTACCCGCGGTAACCTAAAGAAATCTGCCTCTAAACTAGGCAAAGACCTGGAGACTAAACTCCAGGCTGGTATGGAGCAATTGCAGACCCTAAGCTCTAGCGTAGGCACAAGCGCAGGCTCTCTGTTGAACAAAGTGAAAGGCAGTTCTGGTGACGCAGACGTGACCAACACAGGTTCTAATACCAAAGCCACATCACACCTGGCAAACAACCCAACCGGTGGTAACATTGAAGCAGCCGGTGAAGCTACTCCGTCTGGTGCCAAGGCTACCGGCAAAGGTGCTAAGACCATGGGCGGCGGTGCCAATACTGCTTCCTAGTCTCAAATTCTTTGGCGGTTTTGTAACCTTAGGGTCTGTAAAGCCGTTAAAGAAGGTAGATATGATTGATTAAATAAATAAAAAGCGAAAGCGATGAAGTAGAACTGAGCTAGTCACTTTTTGTTGAAACTTAAAAGTTTAAGTCCGATTTAGGAATTCTTTTTTTAAGGGATACAAGAAGCGCTTAGGGAACAAGACGAAAGTCACATCCAAAAGTAGCCTTACGTTATTTAATCAATATGGAAAGCCTTCCCAGACGGGGAAGGCTTTTCGCTTTTACAGGCTTTTCATTTTTGGCCTGTTTTCTAGAAAAGAGGCCAAAAACAGAAAGGCCGCTCTTACAAAAGAGCGGCCTTTCTGTTTTATATCAGCTGCTGATAAATAGCACATCAGCACATTAAGAGATTAGCACATTATTATCCGTCCTGGCGTTCTGGCTTCATTTGCGGGAAGAACAGAACATCTTGGATAGAATGGGAGTTAGTCATGATCATGCTCAGGCGGTCAATGCCAATGCCCAGACCGGCGGTTGGCGGCATGCCGTACTCCAAGGCACGCAAGAAGTCCTCATCCAAGACCATGGCCTCAGTATCACCGCGCTTGCCTAGCTCCAATTGCTCCTCAAAGCGGGCGCGCTGGTCAATAGGGTCGTTCAATTCAGAAAAGGCGTTACAGATTTCCTTGCCGTTGCAGATAGCCTCAAAACGCTCTACCAGACCTTCTTTGCTGCGGTGCTTCTTGGCTAGCGGGCTCATCTCAACGGGATAATCTGTGATGAAGGTTGGCTGGATCAACTGTGCCTCGCATTTCTCCCCGAAGATTTCGTCAATGATTTTGCCTTTCCCGATGTTCGGATCCAACTTGATGCCCAGGCTGGTCGCGGTTTCGCGCAGCTGCGGTTCGTCCATCTCAGAGATGTCAATCTTGGTGAAGTGCTCAATGGCCTCAAACATGGTGAAACGCTTCCAAGGACGCGCAAAATTGATGATGTTCTCACCTACCTGCACCTCGGTGGTGCCGTGTAATGCTAAGGCTACTTTCTCTACCATTTCTTCTACCAGGTCCATCATCCAGTAGTAGTCTTTGTAGGCTACGTACAGTTCCACCTGCGTGAACTCTGGGTTATGGAAACGGGACATGCCTTCGTTCCGGAAGTCTTTAGAGAACTCGTACACGCCGTCAAAGCCACCCACGATCAGACGCTTCAGGTACAGCTCATTGGCTATACGCAAATACAAGGTCATGTCCAGCGTGTTGTGGTGCGTCTTGAACGGACGGGCCGCGGCACCACCATACAAAGGCTGTAAGATTGGAGTTTCTACTTCTAAATAACCGCGCTCGTTCAAATACTCGCGCATAGTGTTCACCAGCTTGGTGCGCTTGATGAAGGCCTCTTTCACGTGCGGGTTCACTACCAAATCCACGTAGCGTTGGCGGTAACGCAGTTCTGGGTCAGAGAACGCATCATACACGTGCTCAACGCCGTTCTCGTCTACCTCGCGCTTTACAATAGGGAGTGGCTTCAAAGACTTGGCCAACAAGGTAAGCTCCGTTACGTGCACAGACGTTTCGCCTACCTGGGTCTTGAATACGTAGCCCTTGATGCCAATGAAGTCACCTATGTCCAGCATCTTCTTGAATACCGTGTTGTACAGGTCCTTGTTGTCGCCGGGGGCGATGTCATCTCTGGATACGTAGATCTGGATGCGGCCCGAGCTGTCCATGAGTTCGGCGAAGGACGCCTTGCCCATCACGCGGCGGCTCATCAAACGGCCGGCCAGCGTTACTTCCTGGAAGTTGTTCTCCTCTGGGTTATACTTCTCTTTTATATCCTTGGCCGAGGCATTGACTTCAAAAAGTTCGGAAGGGTAGGGGTTGATGCCCATCTTCTGGAGCTCTTCGCGCTCATGGCGCCGGCGTAGTTCCTGTTCGCTTAATTGCATGGAAACGTCTAATTCAGTGGATTCTATAATTGAACCCGCGAATTTCGGAAATTATTCGCAGACCTAGGCAGAATCATTTTAGAAATAGCCTTGGTAGTGTGTCAGCCTATTAAATGAAAAGGGTAGACCTTGCTAGAACAGGAAAAGGCGTTTTTGGCTCGTTTTCCAGAAAACAGGCCAAAAACAGTCTAGTAGATGTCGGAAACCTTCAATTTGGCTGTAGAAATCCTGCGTTTGCGGCTTTTTAGTAATCCTTGAGTACAATTTCACGTTATAGGCAAGTACACATTCTGTCCCCTACACTATGAAATGCGAATTGACCTTGATCTTTGAGGAGAATGACGGCACGCTTAGGTGGCTGTTTAATATATTAATCTACGCCCACCAAATCAGTGACCCTGAGGTGCGCACCGCCCTGCAACCCACGCTCCAGGAGTTCTTGCACGAGCGCAGTTACCAGGAAGTGTTGCGCCTGGCAGACACAGACATTGAGGAGAGCGTTTTCGTGAAAGACTACCTGTTGCAGGACCTTATCAAATTCAAGGCTGGTCAGGTACGGATGAAGCGCGAAAAGATCAAGGCCATGTGCTTTACCATTGAGCAGGCCGGCAACATGCAGGCCGAGGCAGACCCAAACTCAGTGTCTCAAGAGGTCATCACCTTGTTTGAGGGACATGAAGAGCGCCTGAGCAAAATAAAAGAATGTATGATCAAAGCCCTGGAAGAAGCTGGTGCCAATGATGTGCAGATTGGCAGTTTGAGTTCTCAATAACGAGTGGCATAAAAAGACAGCGGCCGTTTTTGGTCTGTTTTCTAGAAAACAGGCCAAAAACGGCCGCTGAATTAGTTAGGACAACCAAGCTGTTTGCCTTTATACAGGTTAAGCTGCCACAGCCATAGTAGAGGTGTCTTCTGTGAACAGCGGCTGCACCTGCGTCCTGAAACGGTCTTCTACGAAGCTGTTACGCAAATGCTCCGGTAGTTCAGCCACCAGTTTCTGGTACACCTCAATGCCCAGCGCCTTGGCCACATAGCTTTCATGCACGCCGTTTAGGTAGCTCACGATAGATAGCAGGGACTCATGGAAGAGTTTGAAGTCAATGGCAGACTCTACAAAACGGTCAATCTCCTTTTGGCTGGAAGAAATACGCAAGCGGCTCAACAAATCAAACAGCGTGGTATAGCCCATGCGCCAGGTAATTTGCTGCCAGTGCTGTGCGTTCCATTTATCCAACACCTGACCAGTCTTCGCGCTCTTGATGGCCGTAGCCGGATTGGCCTGCACCTTGGCGCGAATGTTAGTGGCCACCAGTTTGCGGGTGGTACGCAGAAACTGACCAATCTGGGCCTGCGCTTCAATCTCCTTGCCCGCAATCTGCAAGCCAGGCTTGTAACCTGCCAACGGCAGTCTATGCACGCTATAGTCATTGTACGCCCCAGCGGCATAAAACCCGACCGCTCTTGGGTAGGCATTCTTCACCACTAATCTGCCCACTTCTCTGCGCAAGACCGCATCATGGTTGGTCTTGATACCTAGCGTATACAGAAACGCCTGCAAGCCTGCAAACACAGAATAATACGCCTGCGGAAACGTCCAATGCAGAGCATTGCGCAAATACGTTTCATCGCCTAACTCGGCGGTAGCGCGCAAAGCATATTCTGTGCTCCAGCAGTTGTGCAGAATTTTGACAAGCGCCTGTTGGTCAGTCTCTGTCAAGTCTGCGGTATGCGCCCTGAAGAACGCCAAGTGCCTGACGCCTGACTCCTCTGAGCTATGGTGGATGTGGTAATTAATGGCAAAAAAATAGTTGAGAAAGACCTGCGCCGGAATGGATTTCCGCCAGGCTCCCTCGTCTTGCTTTTGCTCTTCCTGGAAGAGCGGAATCACGTTCTCGTCTACTACCTTCTTCATGTTTTATCAACAAAACAAGGTGGTTGCGAGTTGCATTTTTGTTTATTTTGTTATCTTATTAAACTATTGATAATCAGATAGTTATAAACTATTTTCAAGCTTTGATAGGCTCATTTTTTAACGAGGCCTTTTCATGGGTTTCGCTAGTAAAGGCCGGCTTTTTACAGCACTCATTTAACTATCATTTGAACATATGCAAGACGTGGTTTGATAGAAAAAAATAACCCAATCATAACATGCAGTCCAATCCAAATGGCTACTTTTGTTTATCATGAGCAAATCCTCATTCGGCTGTAAATTAGACGATTGAGGGCATTACGTCTTCTTACTAAACCTACTTTCAAAACTTACTTTATGATTAAACATTTACACAAACTTAGTCTGCTTCTGGTTGCCGGCCTCTGGCTTGGAAGTGGGGATGACGCTCAGGCGCAAGATCTTCAAGAAGATTTTGAATACACCAGTGGCTCTGAATTAGTTTCTCAACCAGGATGGGCTTTGACAGGTACATCCACCACCAATCCTATATTAGTTTCTACTACTGGATTACAATATGCTGGACTTCCAGGTTCTGGTGTAGGAAAGGCCGCAAGTTTGACCACAACGGGCCAGGATATTAATAGAGGAATTGGAAAGAATTATACCACTGGGAGCGTATACGCATCTTTTTTGGTGAATTTTAGTGATGCTCAAGCAACTGGAGATTATTTCTTTCATTTCAGCCCCAATACCACTTCAGGCAATACAACCTTTAATGCCCGTCTTTTTGCTAAGAAAAATGCTAACGGCAAATTGCAATTTGGTATATCAAAGGTATCTACACCAGCTGCAGTTTATGGAGCGACAGAGTATGATTTGAATATTACTCATTTGGTAGTTGTTAAATACACATATGTGGGGACCACGACAACTGATGATGTAGTAGAAATATTTGTAAACCCTACCCTAGGAGGTGCAGAGCCAAGCACACCTCTTGCTAAGGCAGATTTAGGGGGAGCCGATGCAACAACTATTGGAGCAATAGCTTTACGTCAAGGTACAGCTTCTAACGCTCCTACTCTAACTTTTGACGCACTTAAGGTTGGAGCAACGTGGGAATCTGTTACAGCTTCATCGGTAACAGACGCTACTGCTCCCTCTTTAGGCGCTACGCCTTTTATGCCGGCAGACAATGCTACGGGTGTGGCTACTACCACAGATTTGACTGTTACATTTAATGAGGCAGTAAGATTAAGTACTTCAGGTACTTTCACCCTTAACAACCTGTCAGATGGAACCAACTCAGCATTGACAGCAAGCGCCACAGGTTCAACTGTGACGTTAACAAGTGCAACAGCTTTAGTGCCTGGTAAGAACTACGCTATCCAGATTGCCGCTGGTTCTGTGACAGATATGGCAGGCAATGCCTTTGCGGGCATCACCAATAATACTACCTGGAACTTTGCCACTGCCGCTACGGCTTCACCGGTGATTACCACTGCCGTAACCAGCCTAACGTTTGGAGCCACCGCCCAAAACAAATTCTCTACGGTACAGTCTTATGAGTTTTCAGCTACTGATTTGTCTGGCAACGTAACCGTGGCCGTAACAGGTCCTTTCCAAATTGCCAAGAGAGAAGCAGCGGCCCAAGGTACTTTTGGCACTACGGCTTTAACCTTTACGCAGGCAGAAATCACCGCCGGTGAGAAAGTGTTTGTGCGTTTTGCCCCAACTGCCACTGGCGCCGCTACAGGTTCTATTACCCACAATGCCACCGGTGCCCAAGAGGTAACGGTTGCCTTGTCTGGCACTGCCTACAATCCTTATGTGCAGAACTTCAATGACCCTGCCGTCTTGACCAACAGCGGTTGGAGCCAATACAGTGTGACTGGCGCGCAGGTGTGGGCCAGCACCAACTTCGGGCAGACATGCTTGAGCGGTTGCTCTGCCACCACGGTAGACAAAGCCGTACAGATCAATGGTTTTGCCAACGGTAACAACGCCAATGAAGACTGGTTGATTTCGCCGGCTATGGATCTGGCTAGCTTTACCAACTTCCCGGTATTGTCTTTTGCTTCCATTTCAGCGTTTGAAGGCAACCAGTTGAAGCTGATGTATTCTACCAACTACTCCGGTGCCGGCAACCCGAATGACGCTACCTGGACAGAGATTACTAACGTGTTCCCGGCTTCTAACAGCAGTGTTTGGACCGTGGCAGATGGAATTGAGTTGCCTAAGAACGCCAACGTGCACGTAGCCTTTGTGTATACTTCTACTACTGAGGCCGCATCACGCTGGACCGTTGACAACTTTAAAGTAGAAGACAAAGCCTCTTATTACCAAATCCCTACCACTCTATTCTCTTTTGGTGAAGTTGCGCCAAATGCCACTTCTACTCCTCAGAACTTTACCTTTAAGGCGGTAGGTTATGGCAACGTGACGGTAACGGCACCTACTGGTTTTAAGGTTGCCACAACCGCTACCGGAACCTTTGCGCAGAGCGTTGAGATTGCCGCTGCAGCCGCTGCCAATGGCCAGACCATTTATGTAGCCTATGCTCCAACCACCAAGGTGGTTTTACAGAAAGGTCAGCTTGCCATTACGGGCACAGGCTTAGACGTGAAGACCATTACGGTAGAAGGAAGCTCTTACTTTAAGTCTGAGACGTTTGAGGTAACCACCTTCAACATGGAGTTCTTTGCCACAGACATTAGAGACGCCACCGGTTTTGAGTACGGCCCAACCAATGATGAACTGCAGGTAGCCAACGCCACCAGAGTAATGCAGACCATCAAGTCAGATATTTTTGCGGTACAGGAAGTAGTAGATGAGCCAGAATTGGCCAAAGTGGTAGCGGCTATGCCAGGGTATGCCAAGAGCGTTTCTCCGGTTTATTCCTTCTCTATTAGACAATCTAGCAGCACAGAGCCTTTCCCGGCCCAGAAACTAGGGTTTGTCTACAACACGGCTACGGTAACACCGGTTGGTTTTAGAGTGATGTTTGAGAAAATGTACAGAGAGACGGTAGCTGGCAGCACCACCACGGGTATTGACGCCGGGTTCTGGTCATCTGGCCGTTTACCGTACATGGGTATCTTTGACGTAGTGGTTGCCGGTAAGACAGAGCGCGTACACGTAGTGAACGTGCATACCAAAGCGGGTTCTGCCTCTAGCGACTACAATGACAGATTGTTTGACGTAAAAGTTTTGTCAGATTCATTGAAGGCTTATTATGGCAACGTGAACCTGATCTTGTTGGGTGACTTTAACGATGACGTTTCTAAGTCTACCAGAGGTGCTAGCTTCGTGACCACGTTCAACCCAATTGTGTCTGATGTACAGAACTACAAAACCTTGACCTATGAGTTAAGCCAGGCAGGTGCGGTGTCTCACCCAACCACCAGCGGCGGAAACTTCTTAGACCATATTGTCATCTCTAACGAGCTGGTAGGTCAGTACATTGACAACTCCATTGTGATTGAAGACCCAAGAACCTATGTGTCTGGTTATATTTCTAATACGTCAGATCACTTACCGGTAACCGCCCGTTTTGCCTTGACCACTATCTTAGGTGTGAAAGACGCGGTAAGCCGTAGCTTTGGCGTGTATCCTAACCCAACCGTTGGCAAGATTGCCCTTCAATTGCCAGCCAAGTTGGCCAACCAGGCTAAATTGAGCATGACGTTGTACACCACCCGTGGCGAAGTTGTATTGAAAGCCACCGGAACCGAGCAGTCTTTGAGCCAGGAAGTAAGCCGCGTGTTGCAGAAGTCTGCCGCTGGTTTATACCTCATCAAGATTCAGGCCGGTGCCGAAACTTACCAAGCCCGCGTGATTAAGAACTAATCATTCTTAAGGAATAGTAAAAGCCTGCCAGATCTTTCTGGCAGGCTTTTTTTATGCCCCGTATATTCTGTTAGATTTACCTGGCTTTATAAGAGAGGAAGGCAAGGGCGTTTTTGGCCTGTTTTCCAGAAAATGGCCCAAAAACGCAACTATGAAAAACGTATCTGGCAATTCCATTTTGGTGTTTCTTCTGTGGCTCTGCACCGGCTGTACCTCTGTTAATCAAGAGACTACCACCCAGGCCCAGCAAGGCGTCATAGCTAGCAGAGGCATGGTGGTGAGCGCCCACCCAGAGGCTTCTAAAATTGGATTGGCTATTCTGCAGAAGGGAGGGAACGCGTATGACGCAGCCGTGGCCACTGAATTTGCCTTAGCGGTAGCCTACCCAAGGGCAGGTAACATTGGCGGCGGCGGATTTCTGGTGTATCGTTTGAGCACCGGCCAAACCGGAACCCTGGATTACAGGGAGAAAGCTCCCAATGCCGCTTCACGAGACATGTACCTAGATGCGCAAGGGAACCTGCAGGCAGGCCTTAGTACCTTAGGGCATCTGGGAGTAGGCGTGCCGGGCACGGTGGACGGCATGGTGACCATGCATCAAAAACTAGGAAAGCTTCCCTGGGCTGACGTGGTTCAGCCAGCCATTGACTTGGCCGCCCGCGGCGTCATCCTCACAGAACGTGAAGCCAGAGGACTAAATGCCGCTCAACAAGAGTTCCAACAAGCCAACAAGCATACCTCGCATTTGATCAACACCACTGGTTGGCAGGCCGGTGACACTTTGCGGTTGAATGACCTGGCCCGTACTCTTACCCGCATCAGGGACAAAGGCAGGGCAGGGTTTTATGAAGGTGAGACCGCTGATCTGATTGTTCGGGAAATGAAGAAGGGCAAGGGCCTCATGACGCATCAAGATCTTAAAGAATATAAGTCAGTCTGGCGTGAACCAATAAAGGGCAACTACAAGGAATATACTATCATCTCCATGCCGCCGCCGTCTAGTGGTGGGATTGCGCTAGTGCAGTTGTTGCAATTAATAGAGCCTTATGACGTAAAGGGCTGGGGCTGGCAAGCACCCAATACCGTGCATGTGATAGTAGAGGCAGAGAGAAGAGTATACGCAGACCGCGCCGCGCACCTGGGTGACCCAGATTTTTATAAAGTTCCAATGAAGGGTCTTCTTTCCAGCTCTTATCTAAAACAGCGCATGGCAGCTTTTGCCATGGACAGGGCAACACCCTCTGCACAAGTAAAGGCGGGTGAACCCCAAAAGGAAAGTGATCAAACCACGCATTATTCAATTGTAGACCAATGGGGAAATGCGGCTTCTGTCACCACCACACTTAACGGCAATTATGGCTCAAAAGTAGTGGTAGAAGGTGCTGGTTTTTTGCTTAACAATGAAATGGATGACTTCAGCGCGAAGCCCGGGGTGCCTAACATGTTTGGTCTGGTTGGCGGCGAGGCCAATGCCATTGCACCCGGTAAGCGCATGCTCAGCTCTATGACGCCCACCATCGTAGAGAAGGACGGCCAATTATTTCTAGTGGTAGGCACGCCCGGAGGCTCTACCATCATCACCTCTGTGTTTCAAACCATAGTAAATGTCCTAGAGCACGGTATGGGCATGCAAGAAGCGGTGGCCGCCCCCAGATTCCATCACCAGTGGCTGCCAGACAGAATAGACCATGAGCCGAAGGCACTTTCTACCCAGACCAGAGAAATTCTTAAAAGCCTGGGACATCAATTACAAGAGAGGGCACCTTACGGGGCCGTAGAAGGTATTCTACGCCTACCAAACGGAAAACTAGAAGGTGGCGCCGACTCCAGAGGAGATGACACTGCCTTGGGATATTGATACCGTCTTAGGGTTGACGTATTAAAAACGGGGCTTGAACTTTAAATGCTTCAAAAAGGTTGGAGATAGATTACTCTATCCAAGATTTATTCATACCTAAAGCCTTTTATTTTAAAGATGAAACTGAAACAAGTACTTGCCTTTGCACTTCTGTTGGCCGCTGGCGTGGCACATGGTCAAACTTCCTCAGAAAAACACCAGTCGGTCATTCCCAGGTTGTACCATCAGAACTACTTTTACTTGAACCCCGCCTATGCTGGTTCTGAGGGGAAGAGGGAGTTAGGTCTATCCACCCACTTAAACTCTTTGGGCAGTAGCAAATCCTCATCGGCGCCTCTGTCTGTGCTGGCGTATTACCATGGCGCAGTAGGTGACACTACACGGAATGGAGTGGGCATGGTGGCTATGTATGATCAGTTTGGACCATATTGGCTAGGCAAGTTTGGGTTGAGCTATACCAAGCGCTTTAAACTGGCAGAAGAAATCTATCTTGGAGTAGGGGCAGAACTTTCAGGCAAGTACATGAACGTAGATTTGTCTGAGTTCTCTAGGTTCAACGCCCTTAAACCCATGGTGGGCCATGACAGTGACCTTCGTCCAGACATTAATGCGGGCCTGTGGTTTAACATGAAGAAGTTCTACGCTGGTGCTACTTTTGCTAACTTGCTGGAGCCCACGTTTAACCTGGCTGGCGCTTCTGAGGTGCATGATGAGCGCGAATTGTATTTAACCGCCGGTTATAAATTCACGTTGACAGATGATATTAGCCTTTCGCCCTCCATCTTCTTAGACAAGCCTTTGAATGGAGGCCAAATGGCGAAACAGTACACGGCCATGGCTACTTATAAATTCCTGACTGTGGGCGCAACGCACCGTGACGGCAGACGCTTTGAGTTTGAGCAAGCTCCCTGGAGCATGATTGGCGGCGTAACTTTATCTGATAGATTCTCCTTGATGACTTCTTATGACCTGACTAAGTCTAAAAATGACTTTGAACCAGATCCGCAGGTAGAGGCTAGCCTGAGAATGAGCTTCTAACCGGTAATCATATTCAGTAAAAAAGGCTTGCCAGAAAAGGCAGGCCTTTTTTTGTGTCTTCTATGCAGGTAAACCAATTAAGGTGCAGAGAGTAAAAAGAGCAGAACCAATCCAATGCTCATGGACCTGTCATACATCTTAAATGAGTTGGGCGAGGACCGCGCCGCTTATTTCAACGCCGTTGCGCCGCCCATTATCCAGTCCAGTAATTTTGCCTGCCCTACCGTAGAAGAATTTAGATATGCCTTGCAACATGAGTCTGAGGTGGATTTTTACACCAGGGGCAACAACCCCACGGTAGATATTCTGGAGAAGAAGCTAGCGGCGCTAGAAGGCACAGAACATGCCATTGCGTTTGGCAGCGGCATTGCGGCAGTGTCTGCGGCGGTGTTGTCTCAGGTTAAAGCGGGAGACCATGTTGTCTGCGTAAACAAACCGTATACCTGGGCCAACGCGCTCATGAAGAAGTTTCTGCCGCGCTTTGGGGTAGAAGTGACCATGATAGACGGCACAGACGCAGAGAATTATAGGCTGGCCACCAAAGCAAACACGGTCTTTTATTACCTGGAGAGCCCTAATTCCTTCACGTTTGAACTGCAGGACATTGCCGCTGTTGCCGCCATAGCCAAAGAGAAGAACATCTGCACCATCATAGACAACAGCTTCGCTAGTCCTTTGTACCAGAACCCGGCAGCCATGGGCATTGACTTGATTGTACATGCGGCTACCAAATACATAAGCGGCCATAGTGACGTGATGGGCGGCATCATTTGCGGTTCCCGCGAGACAATCAACCACATCTTTGAGCGTGAATACATGACGCTGGGCGCGGTCCTGTCGCCGCATGATGCCTGGCTCTTGATTAGAGGCTTACGGACTTTGCCAGTGCGCATGGAGCGTATTGCGGCCACTACCCGGCAGGTCATCGCGTTCTTGGAGCAACGTCCCGAGGTGGCAAAAATTTATTGGCCCTTCTTGCCCGGCAACCCGCAGTTTGAACTGGCCAAAAAACAGATGCGCAACAATACCGGGCAGTTTACCATCCAACTTGCTTCTGAGGACGTGCCTGAGATTGAACGCTTCTGTGACAGTTTGCAACATTTCTTGATGGCGGCCTCCTGGGGTGGGCATGAGTCCCTCATTTACCCTACCGTGGCTTCTTACAGAGATGGCAACTACAAGTCTAATCTGCCTTACAATCTCATTCGGTTTTACATTGGCTTAGAAGACCCAGACTACCTCATCAAAGATTTAGAGCAAGCGTTTACCAAGATGAAAGGGTAGACGTTTTTAGCCTGATTTCTGGAAAATAAGCAAAAAACGCCGCCTCTGTAAATGCAGAGGCGGCGTTTTTTTTACTGACTTAAGGTACTCTTATAACTCGTCCTTCAAAATAGCCACGGCCTCTTGAATGTACAGGTCTTTCTTGGCGTTTCTGGTAAAGGCACTGAAACGGGCCGAGGCAGACGTATCTGCGGCTAGTTTAGCCACGTCAGCCTTTAAGGTGGCTACATCCAGCTGCGGAATGTTCTTACGCACATCTTCCAGTTTCTTGGCTTCCGCTTGGTTCTTCTTCTCTTCTGCCATGTACGTGGTCAGTTTTAAAGAACGCAGGGTAGCCTCAGATCTGTCCTTCAAACGCATGGCACCTTGGTTGATCAGGGAGAACGTAGAGCTGCTGTTGATTCTAGCTTTAGAGGCGGCTTTCAGCTTTTCTAATGGTAGAACCGGGCTCTGCCAGGTAGTGTACTTGGCAGCCGGAATCTCATCAAACGGCAAGGCGTGCTCCTGCTCTTTCTCGCCGTATTTCAAGTAAGAATACGTGTCTGGCAGTTGGATGTCTGGCGTAACGCCGCGCATCTGGGTAGTACCTCCGCTCACCCGGTAGTACTTCTGGGTGGTAAGTTTCACGTGGCCCAACGGCTTCACATTATTAAAGGTAGCCGGTAACACCTGGTCCAGGTTAAAAAACTGCTGTACCGTTCCTTTACCGTACGTAGCGCTGCCTACAATCACTCCACGCTTATAGTCCTGGATGGCGGCCGCCATGATCTCAGAGGCAGAAGCGCTGTTCTCGTTCACTAGCACCACCAACGGGCCGGTAAACTGCACCTGTGGGTCACGGTCTACCAATACGGCTGGGGCACCCGTGGCAGATTTAACCTGCACCACCGGACCCGACTTGATGAACAAGCCCACCATGTCTACCACGTCCTGTAAAGAACCTCCACCGTTGTTCCGCAAATCAAGGATGATGCCTTGGGCGTTTTCCTGTTTCAGCTTCTCAATTTCGGCGGCAACGTCATCGCCACTGTTACGGCCGCCTGTACCGTTAAAATCGGCGTAGAAGGCGGGCAATTGTATGTAGCCAATAGGCTTAGGGCCATTGATCAACAATGATTTGGCAAAGCCTTCTTCCCGTACCACCACGTCTCTAATGATGGAGATGTTTTTAAGGGAACCGTCTACTTTCTTCACGGTCAAGCGGACCTCGGTGCCTTTCTTACCGCGTATCAAAGAAACCGCCTTGTCAAGGCGCATGCCTTGCACGTCAACGGGCTCTTTGCTACCCTGGGCCACTTTCAAGATCATGTCGCCGGCTTTTAAATCGCCTTGCATGTAAGAAGGGCTGCCTGGCGTAATTTCAGAGACTTTGATGTAGCCGTCTTTTTCTGTTAGGACCGCGCCAATGCCCTCTAAGGTACCAGAGAACTCAATGTCAAAGTCTTCCTTTTCTTTAGGCGCAAAGTATTCTGTATGCGGGTCAAAGATGTTGGCAAACGCATTGAAATAAGTAGAGCGCCAGTCCTCATTCTCCAGCTTACTCATGCGCTTGAAGAGCTCCTCATAGCTTTCGCGTATTTTCTTGCGCGCATCAGCCTCAATCTCAGCCTGAGATTTTAAGGGTTCCTTGTTACCCACCGTGTCTGCCTTCTGCTGGCTGTCCATGGCATCAGCTACTCTAATGAGCGCCTGGTATTTCAGGTATTTGCGCCATTCTTCTTTAAGGGCGGCCTGTGAGGTGGCAAACTTGATCTTGTCAGGCTTTACCTCAATAGACTCTTCTTTGGTGAAGTCAAACGGTTTATCCAGAATCTCTTTGTAATAGCCTTCAGCCTCTTTTAAACGCTTGTTCAAAAGGGTCATGGACAGGTCAAAGAACTTAAAGGAACCGTTTTTGATCTCATCATCTAGCTGGGTCTGGTACTTGGCCAGTTGGTCCACGTCAGATTTGAGCAAGAACTTTTTATTATAGTCCAGACGCTCCAGGTACAGCGCGAAGGCTTTCTTAGAGAGATTGTCATCTAAATTCTCAGGGGAGTAATGGGCAGAGGAAAGTCCCTGCATCAATACCTTGGCCAGCACCTCGTTCTTCTGGGTGGCGGTAGGGCCGTCCTTCTCCAGAAGTTTATAAGAGGCAATCCCGAACACTACTGAGGCAGCAGTACCGTAGGCAACCAGTTTTGTTTTTAATGAGAGCATATTACAATGATAAAGTCAGTAAATATATGCAAAAGTAGTGCCTGTTTCTAGGGCCAGTGCTATTTCTCTTAAACGATAGTTTAAAGTGAAAAGGTGTACTGCCCAGGGCTTATTTAAACACTCCTTTCTTGAGGCTTGGTAAAGGTTTTTGCCACTGTTCTTAAGGTAAACAAAGGTTTTGCGCGTATTGTTCTATTCTTGATAAGTAGACACTCTGGCAGGTAACAGGTCATGCAACCAGGCCATCTGGAAAAAATTTATACATCTGGTTATGGAAATATAGGGATGGGCGCATCTACAAGATATACCAAACATCCAAAAGCCATGGAAACTAACCACAACCAGCCAGAATCTTTAAATGACATGGTCTTTGAAGGCCGCAACAAAGCCTACGGGGCCTACCAGCTGCGCAAGTCTTACAACAAGCATTTAACCCAGGCCAGCTTTTACTCATTGGGTTTGTTTGTGTTCTTGTTCACGTTCCCGGCATTAGTGAGCAAGGTAACCGGCGGGCCAGAGGGAGGTGTCACCATCCAACATCCGCCCAAGGATTCTGTGATAATGGTGGACGTCATTTTGCCAGACATGGAAGAGGTGAAACAGCCAGAAGAGCCTGCCACCCCTCAGGTTGCCGGCAGAACCGTGCGTGATGTAGCATACAGAGTAGTAGAGGCTACTCAGAAACCCATGGATGAAATTCCAACCCAAGACCAATTGAAGGGTGCTGTTGCCGGACTGGTTACTACTGACGGCCTTGGTGAGCCAGTAGACAATGCTTTGCCAAGTGACGGCGGTACAGTAGGAGGCACCGGGACAGCACCTGCGGCAACCGGAGCCACCGCCCCCAACTACTTTATCTCTGTAGAGAGAATGCCGGAGTTTGAAGGCGGGATGGACGCGCTCATGAAGTTTGTAGGCAAGAACCTGCGCTACCCACCAGCGGCCCAGAAAAGCGGGGTAGAGGGAACAGTGGTCTTAACCTTTGTAGTGAGCCCCAGCGGTGAAATAGGCAACATTGAGGTGTTAAAAGGCCTAGGCTACGGCACTGAGGAGGAAGTAGTGCGGGTCATCAAGAAAATGCCCCGCTGGAAACCCGGCATTCAAAACGGAAACGCCGTTCCTGTTAAGTTCACCTTGCCCATTAGACTGCAGATCAACTAAACTGGAATACTTATAAAACAGAAATCCCCGGCACCATACGCGGTACCGGGGATTTCTTATGCTATATGGTGAACTTCTACTATCTGTAGATGTGCTCACCACGGTTAGTGCGCCACTCGTTTTCAAAGTAGTCAGCGTCTTCTGGTGTGCGCGGAGTTACCCCCATCACAATGTTACCTTCTTTTACGCCAGACTCATATACCTTGGCGCGGTCTTCAGGAATACCAGAACCTACAAGGGCTCCAAGTAAACCACCTGTCAACCCACCTGCACCAGCGCCGGCAAGACCAGCGGCCAATGGACCGGCAATCACCAAACCTAAACCTGGCAAGGCTACTGAAGTACCAATGGCGGCAATAGCACCTACAATGGCACCCAAAGTACCACCAATGGCAGAACCAGCGCCAGCGCCTTCAAGGGCTTTGTCACCTAGGTCAGTGTCATTGTTATGGCTATCTGAGAAGTGACGCTTGCGGGCGTCATCGCTCATAATTACGTTTACATCATCTTTGGAGTAACCGCGGCTGTGTAATGCATTGTACGCACGCTCTGCACTCTCTCTATCTTTGAACATACCCGTCATCATACGGTTGCTGCTAGTGTTTCCAGTGTGATTTTCCATAGTTCGTTGTTTAATGTTTAGTAGGTGTAACATAATCTTAAAAAAATTAGCCGGCCGTTTGCCGGCCAATTGATTCATGTGACTTGATAAACGCAGGTCATCCGTATAAGTTACACTTGGTTGCAAAGTGACGTCTTGATATAATGAAAAAACGCCCGGGGTAGAGCCCCGGGCGTTTTGACAGAGTTTCCGGGAAAACACCCGAAAAACAGATAGAATAAAGGGTTATTAGTTGTATACTTTGACCATGTACACAAAGTCCTGCAGTTTCTTCAACTGCTGCGGTCTTGAGGTACCGGCCAAGCTGTTAGTCTTTGGCAGGTTCACCGGCTGCGGTAACCTGCTGGCTGGCAACTGTTCTAATAAGGTTAAAAGGTAGCCAGACTTCACCGCGAAGGCTGCTCCGTCCACGCCCAGCATTTTTCCTGAGATCACGCCAATCATGTTTCCTTTGTCATCCAACAAGGGCCCGCCGCTGTTACCAGGGTTCAAGGGAATAGAAATTTGATAAGACGAGGTATCTCCGTAAACCCCTGATTTAGAGCTTAAAGTTCCGTCGCCAAACACCAGGTCTTCTCTAGGGTAGCCCAGGGTGAAGACGCGCTCACCCAGATCACTCTCATTAGACTTGAAGGAGTAGGGCAGCTTGCCGAAGCCATGGAACGCGGTGTCTATTACTTGCAGCAAGGCCAGGTCACGTACCTGGTCTGAGTACACTTCTACCACTTTATACCGGTTGCCGGCTTTGTTTTCAATCATTAAGGAGTCTGCGCCTTCAATCACGTGGTAGCTGGTCACAAAGTAACCGTCTGCTGTCAGGGCAAAGCCAGAACCGGTGAACTGACCTGGATTGACCGAGGCTCTTGGCGTGGTGGTAGCGTCCTGCAACAAGGCATTTTGCTTGCGTTTTAAAGCGTCCACTTCGCGGCGCAATTCTACGTAGCGGGCCGTCTGCTGCTTGTTGGCCGAGCGCCAAAGCTCCATACCCATTAAGCTGCTGAACACCGTGACAATGGCTACCGTGGCTGCCACCATCATAGTGGCAGAATACTGTTTTAAGAAAAGCTTGATGGCCGGCGTTTTGCGTGCAGGCGGGGTGGTTGGTGCAGCAACCGTTCTGGTTTGAACCGGGTTTTCTGCCTTCCACTCCTGGTGCAGGCCGTTCAAGCGCTGGCGCAACACTTTCTGCTTGCCATGAGACTGCAGGGTAGCGGTTAATAGTTTAAAGTCCTGCACCCGCTGCGCGAAGGCCGGATCAGAGGCTATGCGCTCCTCCAGCTGGGCCCGCTCAGAAGAGGTGACCTGGTGCTGGTGGTAGCGTTCAATCAGTTCGTATAATTCCCGTTCACTCATATAGATGCTCACCCTTTGTATAGGTGCCTGTATTTCTGATGCACGTCAAGCGATTACATAGGCGCCTGGTAATCTGTGAAGAAGAGCTTCTTCAAACGCATGAGGCATTTGTACTTCTGGTTCTTGGCAGAGTCTGCGTTGGTATACCCAAACTTCTCTGTGATCTCTGGCATGCCCATGCCTTGAATGTAAAAATCTTCTAGCAAGGTTTTGCAGGGCTCTCCCAGTTGCGCCAGCGCCGTGGCCATGGCGGTAAACTTGAGTTCGTTCTCCTCAGCCTGTTCTGCCTCTTCTTCTACGTGGGCCAGCTCAGACTCTGTGTCTTCTAACAGGCCGTTGCTAAATCTGCTGCTTCTGGAGAGCCTTTTAAGCCAGAGACGCCTGCATATGGAATATAAGTACGTCTTTATCTGACAGTTAAGTTCCAGAGTGCCGCCTTTGATTTTCTCATAGAAGACAATGACCGCTTCTTGGTAAATATCCTTGGCGTCATCCTCAGACCCGTTGTTGTTGTATACAAAATGCAACACCATAGGGAAGTGCGTCTTGTACAACTGGGAAAGTGCCGATTCGTCCTCTCTTCTTATCCCTTCTATAATGTCGGCATCAGATACCAGAGCCTTACTACTCATGCTATGTCAATTAATACAGGTTCAGGGAATTAGTAACCCATCAGAAAAAAAATAAAAAATTTTTCAAAACGGTGGGTTACTTCCCGGGGGGTAGTGGTATGAAGGGTGAAAATTAAAGCTAAAACCCTTAAAACACATTAAAATGAAAAAGGTATTTTCTCTTGCCCTAGTTGCTGGTATGTTCGTATTCGCTTCTTGCGAAACTAAAACTGCTGAAACTACTGAGACTACAACTACTGAGACTACAACTGAAGCTACTGAAGCTCCTGCTGCTGACGCTACAGTAACTGACACTACAGTAACTACTACTACTACTGACACTACTGCTGCTACTACAGCTACAACTGCTCAGTAATTAACCGCGTGCCTCTGGTACGCAGTTTAAAAACGTCCCCTGTGCCTGGCATGGGGGACGTTTTTTTTGTGCCTTTCAGAAAGTTTAGGCAAAAGAAATCCCTCGTTTTTGGCCTGTTTTCTAGAAAACAGGCCAAAAACGAGGGATTAAAGAGTTAAGCGCTTTGCTTTTTACGGCGGGCTCTTTCTTTGCTTACCAGATTGAACTCACGGCTGCTCTGGCCGGCAATGGCGGTATTCTCATCTGCGCGGCGCAACAGATACGGCATCACAGATTCTACCGGACCGTAGGGTACGTACTTGGCCACGTTGTACCCGGCGTGGGCCAGGTTGTAAGACAAATTATCGCTCATACCCAACAACTGGGCAAAGTAGAAACGCTCATCATTGGGCTGAATGCCGTGCTGTGCCATTAATTGCATGAGCACGTAACAGCTGTCCTCATTGTGGGTGCCGGCGCAGATGGCAATTCTATCAGCGTGCTCCACGCAGAATTTAAGGGCCGCATTGTATAAATCATCTGTGGCCTGCTTGCTGGGATTGATGGGATTGCCGTAGCCTTGCTGCTGCGCGGTCTTGGCTTCTTTCTCCATGTAGGCGCCACGCACCAACTTCCCGCCCAGGTAATAACCGTCGCGCACCGCGTTCTCATAGTCGCGCTTGATCACGTCCAGGCGGTCATGGCGATAGAGTTGGTAGGTGTTGTAGACAATGGCGCGCTCTTTATTGTATAGGGCCATCATCTCATAGGTCAGTTGGTCAATGGTCTCCTGGAACCAGCTTTCCTCTGCGTCTATGAATATGCGTACGCCGCGGTCAAACGCGCGCTGGCAGATGGCCTTCACTCTGGCTCTGGCTTTGTCATAGGCGGTCTGCTCGGCCGGTGTCAAGGGTTGGCCTTTTTGTACCTTGGTCAGGATAGCGCTATCGGCTACGCCCGTCACCTTGAAGACTGAGAAGGGAATGTGTTTGGATTGGTGCGCCCGCTCAATGGTGGCAATGATCTCTTGCGCGGTATGGTCAAAGCTTTGCTCGCTGCCTTCGCCTTCAACAGAGTAGTCCAGGATGGTACCAATGTTTGACTTGCCCAGGCGCTCAATGGTAGGGGTGCATTCTTCAATGGTCTCGCCGCCGCAGAACTGCTCAAAGATGGTTTTCTTGATGAGGGTTTTCACGGGCAGGTTCCACTCCAGGGCCTTTCGCATCATGGTGCCTCCCATTTTTACCAGAGAGTTGTTGTTCATGGCCGCAAACAAGAGGTAGGTCTTGTAGAGTTTGGCGTCAGATTGGTCTGCAAACGCAATGGCGGTATTGTCAAATGAAACTTTAGGGTCAGGATTCATTTAATATATGCTAATTTAGACCCTACAAAGATAACCAAAAACCGGTCTCTGGAATGTAATGTTTTGCGTAAACAAAGCACCTCATTCTAGATTATGGTTAGGTAGACATGGAGAGTAGAAAAGAAGACAATTATTTCCATCAATTGGGTAAACTGCGCCGCAAGCCATTGGCCATTGCCGGGCCTTGTAGCGCAGAGAGCCGTGAACAGGTCATGGACACCGCGCGCCAGTTGAAGGAATTACAGGTAGATATTTTTAGAGCAGGCGTCTGGAAACCTCGTTCCAAGCCCGGTACCTTTGAGGGCGTGGGCTTGGAAGGCATGGCCTGGTTACAGGAGGTGCGCCATGAGTTTGGCCTGCCCGTGGCCACCGAGGTGGCCAAGCCCCAGCACATAGAATTCGCCCTCAAGCACAACATTGACGTGCTCTGGATTGGGGCGCGCACCACCGTGAACCCGTTTGCGGTGCAGGAGCTAGCCGAGGCCTTGCGTGGTACGCAGGTGCCGGTCATGGTCAAGAACCCCGTTAACCCAGACCTGGCCCTGTGGGCGGGTGCCATTGAACGTCTTTGGGCCGTTGGTGTCACAGACGTGGCTGCCATTCACCGTGGTTTCTCTAGTTATGAGCCCAGCCAGTACCGCAACATCCCTTTGTGGCAGATTCCGGTACAGTTAAAGGCCCAGTATCCTAACTTGCCCATGATCGTGGATCCCAGTCACATTGGCGGCAAGCCCGAGTTGATTTATCCGCTATCGCAGAAGGCGCTGGACCTGGACTTTGACGGCGTCATGATTGAGACGCACCCCAATCCCAAGGCCGCGCTGTCTGACGCCGAACAGCAGATTACCCCGGCGGTGCTGGGTGATATTCTGGCCAGACTTCAAGTGCGGAGCATGCCCGACCAAGCCTTTGTGTCCAGGGCCGAAGAACTCCGCAAGAAAATTGACCGCGCCGACCGTGAAATCCTGGAAGCCTTGGCCCGCCGCATGCGCGTAGTAGAGCAGATAGGGGAGGACAAGAAAGAAAACAACGTGGCCATTCTGCAACTAGAGCGCTGGAACGAGATCTTCCTGTCCCGCCCCGAATGGGCTACCCAGCTAAACCTGCATCCAGAATTCATTCAGGAACTCTACCAGCTCATCCACGTGGAATCCATCCGGATTCAGACGGAGGTGGTAAAGAAAGACGCTTAACCTTTAACAGTCGTTTTTGGCCTGTTTTCCAGAAAAGAGGCTAAAAACGGCATTGCTTATATTGCCGTGACCGAAGAAATCTTCATAGGGAAAGAAACTTTGCCCCAATGGCAAACGCTTTTGTCTAACAAAGCCTACAAGACCGTGGTGGTGCTGGTAGATGAAAACACGCTGGTGCATTGCTATCCTGCCCTAAAACCTTTTCTGCCAGAAGGCCACCATCTGGTACAGATTGCCTCTGGCGAAGAAAATAAAACCCTGGCCACCTGTGAACACGTCTGGCGGCAACTTACCAACCTGCAACTGGACCGCTGGTCCTTGCTAGTGAACCTGGGCGGTGGCGTCTTAACGGATCTGGGCGGTTTCTGCGCCAGTCTGTACAAGCGCGGCATTCGGTTTGTGAACGTGCCCACCACCTTGCTGGCCCAGGTTGATGCCAGCGTAGGAGGCAAGACGGGCATAGATTTCATGGGTTTCAAAAACCACTTGGGCGCGTTTAGAGAACCCTTGGCCGTGCTAGTGAACCCAGATTTCTTGAGGACCCTGGACTTGCGGCAAACCAAATCTGGCTACGCCGAGATGATCAAGCATTGGCTCATTGCGGATGCGGATATGTTTAAGGAGCAACGGTACATTGGCCTCTTCACCGAGGATTGGACGGCGCTGATTGAGCATTCCATCAAGATAAAGTCTAAGGTGGTGACGGCAGACCCACTGGAGAATGACGTGCGCAAAATCCTCAACTTTGGGCACACCATTGGACACGCGGTAGAGAGCTATTTCCTGGAGAGGCCTAACCAGTTGTTATTGCACGGTGAGGCCATTGCCGTGGGCATGCTCTGCGAAAGTTGGCTGTCTGTGCAGAAGGATTTGCTGTCAGAAGAAGAACTGGACCAGATTGAGACGTTTATCATGTCCATTTATGAGAAGGTTCGGTTGCAGGAAGCTGATTTGCAGGCGATTAGTCAGTTATGTTTGCAGGACAAAAAGAACAGCGGCGCTACCATTAACTGCACCTTGCTGGAGAAGATTGGCGGTGCCATTTATGACCAACCCATTACCCTGCAAGAGGTGCAAGCCGCCTTACGCTATTACCATTCCTTATGATTACTGCCAATGCCGTGCGCGTCTCGCATCCCACCAAGGTACTGACTGGACACGTTACTCTGCCCGCATCTAAAAGTGAAGCCAACCGTGCCTTGATCATCAGGGCGCTGTCTGGTCAGGACTTTCCCATTCATAACCTGTCAGACGCCAATGACACCCAGTTGCTAAACCAATTGCTTTCTACGCCTGCCGGGCCTGAGGTAAGCGCCGAGGACGCCGGTACGGTCATGCGGTTTTTGACGGCCTACTACGCCATCACCAACCAGCAACTTACGCTCACCGGTACGGCCCGCATGTGCCAACGCCCCATTGGCGTCTTGGTAGATGCCCTGCGTACGCTGGGAGCCAAAATTGACTACCTGGGCCAGGAAGGGTATCCACCGTTGCAATTGAAAGGCTTTGACTACGCGGGCTCCAATCAACTGACCGTTCGCGCCGATGTTAGTAGCCAATACATTTCTGCGTTGCTCATGATTGCGCCTTTGTTGCCGCAAGGCTTAGAACTGACTTTAGCAGGAAAAATCGGTTCTGAGCCCTACATCAGAATGACCTTGGCCCAGATGGCGCATTTTGGCGTGCAGTCTGTGTTTGAAGGAAATAAGATTACCGTGCCTGCGCTAAAGTATGAAGCCAAGGAATACACGGTAGAGTCAGACTGGTCAGGGGCCAGTTACTGGTACAGCATGGTGGCTCTGGCGCAAGAGGCAGATATCTTCTTGCCCGCTTTGCGTGCAGATTCTTTGCAGGGAGATAGCGTCCTGCCAGACTTAATGGCGCCGTTTGGGGTAAAGACCACCTTTAAAGACGGCGGCGTCCACCTCACCAAAATACCTGTTCAAGAAGCGTTAGACCGGATTGATTTCTCTGCCTGCCCAGATTTGGCCCAGACGGTGGCTGCGTTGGCCGCAGGCTTGCAGGTAGAAGTAGAGATGACCGGATTGGAAAGCCTAAGAATAAAGGAGACGGACCGCATTCTGGCCATTCAAACCGAACTCCCCAAACTAGGAGCCACTTTGCAAGAAACCGAGCTTGGCGTTTTTAGGGTATTTTCCGGAAATCAGGCTAAAAACGACGTGCGTATTCATACCTATGATGACCACCGCATGGCCATGGCCTTCGCACCTTTGGCGCTCAAGCAGGAAATAATAATTGAAGAGCCGTCTGTCGTTAAAAAGTCGTATCCACGGTATTGGGAAACTTTAAATGCTGCCGGTTTTCAGACCCTTCCAGTTCAGTGAGGCAATAATAAGTAGGTTTAATTTCTAGTATGCCTGCTTATAAGTCTAATCTATTGACCATCAATAAAAACCATGAAGAAAATGGATAGCATGGGAACTATATAGTTTGGTTCAATTTGTAACTTAAATAAGATGATAGTTGGAGTATGAGGGTTTTTGCAATCAGGTAAGTGAACTTTTCCAACACGGTAAGATGTTTACCGTATAAGCAACAAAACTAACCTGAGTATGAAAGCTATGAAAAGATATAATGTTTGGATCCTGAATGCGGCGTTTTTGTTTGGTGGTGTTTCATTGGTAGCCTGTTCACAAGAGCCAACGGCCGCTCAAAAGGAAGACACTAAAAAAGTAGCTCAATTCCTGCAGAAAGCTGTGGAGACAGATAACTTCGGGATTGTGACGGGTATCCTGGCCACAGATAAAAGTAAAGCTGAGGCAGTGGGTGACTATGGGATGACCATCTCAAACGTGCACTCAAAAACCAGCCCGGTGCTTGAGGATTTGGCCAAGAGAAAATACGTAGAGGTAAGCCAGACTTTGCCCGAGGAGAAAAAGACCTTGGTTGCCAACCTAGAGAAGTCAGATTCTTTATCGTTTGACAAAGAGTTCATTGACGTACAGATTGCTGCTCAGAAAGAAGCGGTAGCCTTGTATGAAGAAGCTGACAAAGAATTGAAAGACGCCGAGATTCAGTCTTTCATTGACCAAGTGTTACCAGTATTAAAGGAGCATTTGAAAGAAGCCCAAGACTTGAAAATGGCCATGGTAACTCCTAAATAAGGATTGACCTCATATAAATAAAAAAAGCCCTCCTGCCATCTGAGCAGGAGGGCTTTTTTATGCCTACTCTTCACCTTGACCGTATTGGCAGGCTAACTATTGGATATTTCTTTAATCACGTTTTGCAGGTATGGCACCGCATGTTGTAAACGGCTCCCGTACCAACTAAACATCTCCCCGTCCACAATCCATACCCTGGCGTCTGGGCAAATGTCCTTAAATTCTTGCACGTGCTTTTCTTGAAATGGGAAGGGCTCTGAGGAAAGCAGAATCACTTGTGGGTTGAGCTTCTTCAATAGCTCTGGCGTCACCTCAGGGTAACGGGGCAGGTGCTGCAAGGCATTCACAAAGCCACACCGAGTGAGCATGTCATCTATGAAGTTGTGGCCGCCCACGGCCATATAAGGGTTCTTCCAGATAAAATAAGCGGCTGTGACGGCTGGTTGAATAGGGTTAATTGCCTCAAATTGACTTTTAATAGAAGTGATGAGCTCTTGGGTCTTGTTCTCTACCTGACTGATTCTACCTACCTGCTCCATCATGATCAGGGCATCTTCTAGCGTATAGATATCGCTCATCCAGACTGGGTATTTCTGTTGGAGAGCGGTAATGCCTTCCAGGTAATTCTCCTCCTTGTTGCCAATGATCAGGTCTGGTTGGAGTTGGTCTATCACATCCAGTTTAAAATTCTTAGTGCCGCCAATCTTGGTTTTGCTTTTGACCAACTCTTTTGGGTGAATACAGAACTTGGTCACGCCCACCACCCGGTCACCCAATCCTAGGTCAAACAACAGTTCGGTCTGAGAGGGTACCAAAGAAATAATGCGTTGTGGTAATGAGGGTACGTTCACCTGACGCCCCATTTGGTCTGTAAACACCATTTTTTAATTAAGAATTAAGAATTAAGAATTAAGAATTAAGAATTAAGAATTAATCCGCCCTAGCCGTCATCTCTAAATCTTCAGATTCGTCCCAGTCTCCAGTCCCTACATTTGTCATCCTAGAAGTGGCACATCTCGGGCTTGACTGGGGGTTTTGTGGACAGACTATACAGATGATACTAAGAACACTGCTTCAAGTCTGTGACTTGGAGTTAATAATGGGGCAAGTTTTCAACTTGCGTTAACCAGCAGGTGGGCAACGCAAGTTGAAAACTTGCTCTATACCCACAAGATATAAGTTTGCGGGAGGGTTTGTTCGTTTTTGGCTTGTTTTACGGGAAACAGGCCAAAAACAGACTCTACTCAAAATCTCTATCAGCTATTGAGGCGTTTGCTAGCTTCCATTCGCGGCTTAATTGGGCATATATGTAAGAGTCGCACCATTCGCCTTTTATGAAGATGTTTTCCTTGAAATGGGCTTCGCGCCGCATGCCTAGTTTTTCCATGACGCGGTAGGAACCCGTATTGCGTGGGTCGCAGTCAGCCCAGATGCGGTGTAGGTGCAACTCCGTAAACCCGAAGTTAACCATGGCTTGGGCAGCTTCTGTAACGTACCCTTTGCCCCAGTAGTTAGGATGGAGGATGTACCAGAGTGCGGCTTCTTCGGCGTCATAGTCCACCTTCATGCCCACCCGCCCGACTAACATGTCTGTCTGTTTAATGACAATGGCCAGGTCAAAGATGGTGCGCGGATCTTCCTTGGCTTCCTCCAAGCACTGCTGTAGGTACCGCTTGCTTTCCTCGGCGTCTCTTACCTCACTGGTCTGGTACCGCATCACCTCCCGGCTAGACTCATACAGATTGGTGAAGTGCCAGTCGTCTTCCTTAAATTCTCTTAATAAAAGCCGCGGAGTCTGTAGTTGCATGGTAGTGACAAAGCAAGAAGTAAAAGTCTGTGGAGTAAAAATACGAAGACCTGTGAAGAGTAGTACTTCACAGGTCTAAGAGATACTCGTTGTTTTTGGGCTATATTCTGGAAAACAAGCCAAAAACGATTATTTTAAGTAGCGGAAATCATGGTCTGCCTCTAGCTGCAACAAGAACTCATAATACAGCTTGATGATGTTGTCCACGTCTTCTTTGTGCACGGTCTCTACGGTGGTGTGCATGTACTTGAGTGGCAGAGAAATCAAGGCGGAGGCTACCCCTTCGGAAGAATAGGCAAACGCGTCTGTGTCGGTGCCAGTGGCACGGGTAGCGGCCGCGCGCTGGAACGGAATCTCGTTTTTCTCAGCCACCTCAATAAGCATGTTGAGCACGTTGTTCTGCACAGCCGGGCCGTAGGTGAGTACCGGGCCTTTGCCGCAATGCAAATCACCGTGGGCTTTTTTCTCATAGCCCTGGCTCTGCGTGTCATGGGTCACGTCTGTGATGATGGCCAAGTCTGGTTTGATGCGGTGGGCAATCATCTCTGCGCCGCGCAAGCCAATCTCCTCTTGTACCGCGTTTACAATGTACAACCCAAACGGAAGCTTCTTGCCGTTTTCCTTCAATAGACGTGCTACCTCAGCAATCATGAAACCACCAATGCGGTTGTCCAGGGCGCGGCCTACGTAGTACTTGTCGTTCATCACCCACAGCTCATCATCAAACGTGATGACGCAGCCCACATGAATGCCTAAGTCCTCTACTTCTTGTTTGTTGGCGGCGCCGCAGTCCAGGAAAATAGTTTCCACGGTTGGTGCTTTGTCCTGCTCTGGCTTGCGCACGTGAATGGCCGGGTAGCCGAACACTGCTTTGACAGGGCCGTTTTTGGTATGGATGTTCACGCGCTTAGAAGGCGCAATCACCGCATCAGACCCGCCGTTGCGGCGCACATAAATGTAGCCTTCGGCGGTGATGTAGTTTACAAACCAGGAGATCTCATCAGCGTGCGCCTCTATGACCACTTTGTATTTGGCCTCTGGGTTGATGACGCCCACCACAGTGCCGTAGGTGTCTACAAAATAGTCATCTATGTATGGTTTAATATAGTCTAACCACAACTTCTGGCCCGGGGCCTCAAAGCCAGTAGGAGCGGCGTTGTTGAGGTAGGTATTTAAGAAATCAAAAGATTCTTGTCTCATGGTGTCTAAGTAGAAATCTAATAGAAATATAAAGGGCCGAGGACAGTTTCCTGCGCTCAGCCCTGAAGGTTATATGGTTTTTACAAAGGAATGTTGCCGTGTTTCTTCTTAGGCAACTGGTCCACTTTGTTTTCTAACATTTTAAACGCCTTAATCAGCTTGGATCTGGTCTCAGAAGGATAAATCACCTCATCCACAAACCCGCGGTGAGCGGCTCTGTACGGCGTCGCGAACTTAGACTGGTACTCGGCTACTTTCTCGGCTAGCTTGGCTTCTGGGTCCTCAGAGGCGGCAATCTCACGTTTGAAGATAATCTCTGCGGCCCCTTTGGCACCCATCACGGCAATCTCAGCGGTAGGCCAGGCGTAGTTCAGGTCAGCGCCAATGTGCTTGGAGTTCATCACGTCATAGGCGCCGCCGTAGGCTTTACGGGTAATCACGGTCACGCGCGGCACGGTGGCCTCGCAGAAGGCGTAGAGTAATTTGGCGCCGTTGGTGATGATGCCTCTCCACTCTTGGTCCGTGCCTGGCAAGAAACCCGGTACGTCTTCCAGTACCAGCAACGGAATGTTGAACGAGTCACAGAAACGCACGAAACGAGCGGCCTTGGTAGACGCGTTGATGTCCAATACGCCTGCCAATACGGCTGGCTGATTGCCCACAATCCCAATGCTACGTCCGGCTAGTCTAGCAAAGCCTACCACAATGTTCTCCCCGAAGTTCTTGTGCACTTCCAGGAATGTGCCAGCGTCAATGATGCCCTCAATCACCTCGCGCATATCATACGGTTGGTTAGGGTTTTCTGGGACAATGTTGTTTAAGACTTCGCGGGTTTCATCTGCTTTGGCTTCATAGGGCACGGCAGGAGGGAGCTCCTCACAGTTCTGTGGCATGTAGCTGAGCAATTGCTTAATGTTCTGGATGCAGACCACCTCATTGGCGCAAGAGAAATGCGTCACGCCGCTTTTGGTGCTGTGCGTGCTGGCACCGCCTAGTTCCTCAGAAGTAACCGTTTCATGCGTCACCGTTTTTACCACGTTGGGGCCAGTCACAAACATGTAGGAGGTATCCTCTACCATCAGGATAAAATCTGTGATGGCCGGGGAATAAACCGCTCCACCAGCACATGGTCCCATGATACCAGACAATTGCGGTACCACGCCAGAAGCCAAGGTGTTTTTGTAGAAGATATCAGCGTAGCCGCCCAGAGAAACCACGCCTTCTTGGATGCGGGCTCCGCCAGAGTCATTGAGGCCAATCACGGGCGCACCGTTCTTCATGGCCAGGTCCATGATTTTAACGATCTTCTCAGCGTGGGTTTCAGAAAGGGAACCGCCAAACACGGTGAAATCTTGAGAGAAGACATATACTAAGCGGCCGTTCACGGTACCATAGCCGGTCACTACGCCGTCACCTAAGTAGTATTCTTTGTCCAGCCCGAAGTCTTTGGAACGGTGCATGACAAACTTGCCAATCTCTTCAAAAGAGCCTTCGTCTAAGAGTAAGTCTATGCGTTCACGGGCGGTGAGTTTGCCTTTTTTATGTTGAGCATCAATGCGGGCCTGGCCTCCGCCTAAAAGGGCCTCTGCGTTTTTGCGGTCTAAAATCTCAAATTTACTGTTGGATATCGTCTGGTCTGACATTGAAGCAGTTTGATGTTGATACAAGAAACCAAATTTAGGAAAGTATAAGCCACCGCGAAATTTTCACCCCGCTTTTCTTAAGGTTACTGGTAGATTCCTGCCCTTTATTTAGCAGGAGCCTTGATTTGTTAAACATCCTTTGAGAGAAGACGCACGTTTTTGACCTGTTTTCCACAAAATAGCCTAAAAACAAAAAAGGCTGACAGTTTGTCTGTCAGCCTTTTTTAAATCTATAAATGATTAGTCTTTGGACTTCTCATCTGTGGGCGTTGTCTCTTCAGAAGGTGTTTCTGAAATCTCATCAGAAGTGTCTGGCACAGAAGATTTTTCGCCTTTGCGGTTGCTAAAGGTTAGTTCTTCCTCGCCTTCTTTGTAGTCAATGAGAATCACGTCTCCTTGAGCCAACTCCGCTTTCAGGATTTCCTCAGCAATTGGGTCTTCCATGTACTTGGTGATGGCACGGTTCAACGGTCTAGCCCCATACTTAGAGTCATACCCTTTCTCGGCTACAAAATCCTTGGCTTTGTCTGTGATCTCAATGGTGTAACCCAAGGTTTTCACGCGGCTTAGCAGCTTGGCCAACGAGATATCAATGATTTTATGGATATCTTCTTTAGCCAGAGAGTTGAACACGATCACGTCATCCAAACGGTTCAGGAACTCAGGCGAGAACGTTTTCTTCAAGGCGCTGGCAATAGTGCCCTTCATGATTTCATCCACGTTGTCTGTGCGGGTCTTGGTGGCAAAACCAACCCCAGCCCCGAAGTCCTGCAAGTCACGCGCTCCAATGTTAGAGGTCATGATGATGATGGTGTTTCTGAAGTCTACCTTGCGGCCCAAACCATCTGTCAACACGCCGTCATCCAGCACCTGCAACAACAGGTTATACACGTCTGGGTGCGCTTTCTCAATCTCATCCAGCAATACCACAGAGTAAGGCTTACGACGGATTTTCTCTGTCAGCTGGCCACCTTCTTCATAACCCACGTAGCCTGGAGGCGCTCCCACTAAACGAGATACAGAGAATTTCTCCATGTACTCACTCATGTCAATGCGCACCAGAGAGTCGTCTTTGTCAAACAGATAGGTAGCCAGTACTTTAGCCAACTCTGTCTTACCAACCCCGGTAGGGCCTAAGAAGACAAACGAACCGATTGGTTTTTTAGGATCTTTCAAGCCCACGCGCGTACGCTGGATGGCTTTCACCAACTGCTTGATCGCTTTCTCCTGGCCAATCACTTTGCCGCTCAGCTCTTCGCCCATGTTCAGGAGTTTCAAGCTTTCTTTCTGGGCAATACGCTTCACAGGGATGCCGGTCATCATGGCGATTACCTCGGCCACGTTTTCCTCCTTCACGGTGTAACGCTTCTTCTTGGTTTCTTCTTCCCAGTTCTTCTTGGCCGTTTCTAGCTGGTCAAGCAGTTTTTTCTCTTTGTCCCGCAGTTGAGCCGCCTCTTCATACTTCTGGCTTTTCACCACGCGGTTCTTTTCTTCCTTGATGTTCTCAATAGACTCCTCAAGTTTAAGAATATCTTCTGGGACAATTATGTTGTTGATGTGCACGCGGGCACCAGCCTCATCTAAAATGTCAATGGCCTTGTCTGGCAAGAAACGGTCAGACATGTAGCGGTCACTTAACTTGACGCAGGCTTCAATGGCCTTGTCTGTGTAGTTAACGTGGTGGTGGTTCTGGTACTTGTCTTTGATGTTGTGCAGGATCTCAATCGTCTCCTCTGGCGTGGTAGGGTCTACCATTACCACCTGGAATCTACGAGCCAATGCACCATCTTTCTCAATATACTGACGGTACTCATCTAGGGTAGTGGCACCAATACATTGAATCTCGCCGCGCGCCAAGGCTGGCTTGAACATGTTGGAGGCGTCTAGAGAACCAGAGGCGCCGCCGGCACCCACAATGGTGTGCAACTCATCAATGAACAGAATCACGTCCGGAGACTTCTCCAACTCGTTCATCACGGCCTTCATGCGCTCCTCAAACTGACCGCGGTACTTGGTACCTGCCACCAAAGAGGCAAGGTCCAGCGTTACCACGCGCTTCCCGAACAACACTCTTGATACTTTCTTTTGGATGATGCGCAGGGCTAGGCCTTCGGCGATGGCCGTTTTACCAACACCTGGCTCACCAATCAAAATTGGGTTGTTCTTTTTACGACGGCTCAAGACCTGCGCTACGCGCTCAATCTCTTTCTCGCGGCCCACAATCGGGTCCAGCTTGTCTTCTTCGGCTAGCTTGGTCAAGTCACGCCCGAAGTTGTCCAGCACCGGAGTACGGGATTTCTCGGCGCCTTTCTTGGCCGCGCTGCCGGCTGCTCCCTTAGAAGAAGAGCCGAAGAGCTTGTCGTTGTCGTCGTTGTCGTCTGTATCTGAGGATGCGAGTGGGTTGTTAGCATGATAGTCTAACGAATCCCGGATGGCTTCATAGTTCACGTTGAATTTGGCTAGAGTTTGTGATGAGATATTATCCTCATCCCGCAAAATAGACAAGAGCAAATGCTCAGTGCCAATGATGTCTGACTTGAAGATTTTGGCCTCCAGGTAGGTGATCTTGAGCACTTTTTCTGTCTGCTTTGTGAGCGGAATACTTCCAGTAATGTTCGTGTTAGGACTAGCAGTGTTTTTGGTGGCTTGCTCTAATGAATATTTGAGCTCCTCCATGGGCACCCCTAGTTTTTTAAGCAAAGCAATGGCGGTGCCTTCTCCTTCGCGGATCATACCCAGAAGCAAATGCTCTGTGCCAATGTAGTCATGGCCTAAGCGGATTGCTTCCTCGCGACTGAGAGAGATCACCTCTTTCACTCTATTAGAGAATTTGGCTTCCATGTAAGTTCTTGTCTAGTAAATTGTTGTAGTGCGTTAGCGGCACTTGTTGGTGGCAATGGCCACGCTAGAGTTTTAACAAGTAGCGGAGGGCAAATGTTCACAGAAAACTAAGTGTTCTGCAAGTAAAGAGATGCCTCTGGCCCAAGGTTGAACAACAAGTCCAGTATACTCAAATTAGGTGCAAATTGTTTGCCAAATACCTGCGCATACTCATTTATGTCCAAATTGTCAGGCTCCCGCTTGGGGTGGAGCGCATTGCGCAGGTCCAGCACCGGGGCAGGGTAGGCGGGCTCATATGTTTCTGTGAGTCTGATGGGTGTTTTCAGTTTCAGGAACTTGAGGTACAGCATTAACAACTCCTGGTTGAGCTGAAACAGATGCGTTGGTTTCCTCTCATATACCGCCTGAATATAGTCTGCATAAAACTCAAAGAAGGGCGCGTTGCCGTACGCTGACTTGATGGTGCGCCAGTGCACGTCTACCCAGCGTTGCTCATACTCTATCTCAACGTCCAGCGCCTTTATTTTCTTGTTCCCGTTTTTGACAGGCACGGTGAGAGGCAACGGTCCCTGAGCCGTTAAGATGTGGCAACGGTTGCGGTAACTCTGTTTCTGGTAATGCTCCTGGCTTTCCAGCAGTAGCTCCTCTGCCTGGACGGCTTTCTGGAACCAGGCTATGCTGGGATGGTAGTGTAGTTCTGTCAGTAATTGCATGCGGTACGCAAAATGGAATGGCTGCAAGTAAAGGAAATAATTGAATGTATTGAGTTGTGTATGGTAGGAAAGCGTTTTTTGGCTGTTTTCTGGGAAATAGACCAAAAGCAGATGCTTACTTTAAAATAGGTTCTTACTGTGGGAGGTTGTGCGCCTGCGTTGGTTATCCCTGAGAAGGTTCTTTCTTCCGGTGCCCTTATGCTACCTTGTTTCATTGTTTCCGCCAAGCGCTCACGGCCGCGAGGCCCCGTCTTCCCGCCTCGCGCTGTACCAGCTTGCCTCCTTTGCATGGCTTCTTCCCTGAGTAATTGACGGCTCTTGCTGTGATATGACCGCAGGCCGGTTCAGAGGCGGCAACCTGCTTAGGCGACTCGACGGAAAGACTGGATTCGGGTGCCTATAGCTAAGGCCTTTGCTAGTAGTGATTCCCCTTTTGAGGGTTGCCCAAACGAGCCTTTACACCAATACGGCTACTACTCGCAGACTCCCACCTTGAGGGGGGCGAAGGGGGGTGTTTACACGTGCAGATCAACCCATAAAAAGAAAGCAACGCGTGAGAGACAAGGCAGTGCAGTGCCATTGTCTCTACAACCAACAGCGCCAACTACCTCATACTAACCTTCTCCCTCGGGGCAAATGGGACGGAGCCGTTCCGTTTTTGGGCTGTTTCCCAGAAAACTGCCCAAAAACGACATTTGAATAGCAATCAACAATCAACAACCAACAATCAAAAAGACTCAAGACTCAGAACTCGCGACTCAAGACTTTAATAGTAGTATCCTTTTAGTAACGGCTGTTTATGACCATGACAGAACTTAAGCCCCGTACTTTTGCCTTATAACCTGTCACTCGTACAAGAAGGGGTGACCAGAAAGATTAGATGTTATGGCGAATAAAAAACTAAGTGATATACCGGTTTCTGTCCTAGACTTGGTACCCGTGCGCGAAGGCCAGACCCCGGCAGACTCTTTTAAAAATACCGTAGAACTGGCCCAGCACGTGGAGAAATGGGGCTACCAGCGCTACTGGATGGCCGAGCACCACAACTTTGTAGGCATTGCTAGTTCTGCCACGGCGGTCCTGATTGGACATGTGGCGGGGGCTACTTCCAACATACGCGTAGGCTCCGGCGGTGTCATGCTGCCCAACCATGCGCCTCTGGTGGTGGCTGAGCAGTTTGGGACCCTAGAGAGTCTGTACCCTGGCAGAATTGACTTAGGCCTGGGCCGTGCGCCCGGTACGGATCAAAGCACTTCTATGGCTTTGCGCAGAGATCTGCGTGGTACGGTAGATGAGTTCCCGAACAACGTGGTAGAATTGCGCGATTACCTGGGAGACGTGGACCCCAATGCAAAAGTACGTGCCGTGCCCGGCGAAGGCACCCACGTTCCTATCTATATTTTAGGTTCCAGTACCTTCGGGGCGCAACTGGCGGGTATTCTGGGCATGCCCTATGCGTTTGCCAGCCACTTTGCGCCTTCTCATTTAAAGGCCGCCCTGCACATGTACCGCGAAAGCTTTCAGCCCATTGGCAAATTGAAAGAACCCTACGCCATTGCCTGCGTGAACGTCATTGCTGCCGATACGGATGAGGAGGCGTTGTTCCAGTCTACCACCTTGTATCAATCGTTTCTGAACGTAGTGCGGGGAACCGGTAAGCGCATGCTGCCGCCCGTCAAGAGCATGGACGGACTATGGGACGCCTCTGAACGCTATGCCGTGCAGCAGATGCTGCGATATTCTTTTGTAGGCAGCCCTGCTACCGTGCAGCAAGAATTGCAGACGTTCTTAGATGAAACCCAGGTAGACGAGATTATGGTGGCTTCTAACATCTTTGAGCCCAAAGACCGTTTGCGCTCTTATGAGATTCTGTCTGATTTCTTCAAGAAGGAATAAGGGATTTTAGGAAAGTATAAGAAAGGCAACCAGTTTAAAAGATTGGTTGCCTTTCTTTTTTTATGGATTGCTCCTTATCAGTAAAACCAGGCCAAAGGCTCTCAAGGCAAGTAAGCAGGCAAGAACCACTGGTTCCGCTTGTTGATGCGGCGGCTAATCTTTACTTTCGAAGATATTTGAAACCACCGGCTAGGGGCGTGCAATCGTTTTTGGCCTATTTTCCCGAAAACTTATCAAAACTGAACCTCCTTATACCCAAACAAGGCCCACGCTTAAGGCCAGTCAATTGCCGCTCTGGTGGTTCTTGAAAGGGATTTCCATGTTGCCTTTTTCAGTGCTATATGCGCTGTCCACGTTTCTGTATGTGATGTTGTACCAGTTGATTGGCTACCGCAAGAAAGTAGTGCGCCAGAACATTGAGCGGTCTTTCCCGGCCAGGACCCGGCAGGAACACCGCCAGATTGAAAAGCAGTTCTATAAAAACCTCTGTGACGTGATTGTGGAGACTTTAAAGATGGTGTCTATCTCGCCAGAGGAATTGCAAAAGCGGGTACATTTCAAGGGCCATGAACGCGCCGACGCCTATCTAGCCCAAGGGCAGCAGGTTATTGGTATGGGCGCCCACCTGGCCAATTGGGAAATCATGTCGGCGGCGGGCAATTTGAAGTTTGCCTATCCCATTGACGGGGTGTACAAACCCTTGAGCAGTTCGTTTTTTGAGGCGTTCATGGTATTTCTGCGCAGCCGGTTTGGCATCAAGCTGGTGCCTATGAAAGACACGCTGCGGCACATGATTCGGCACAAAAACCAGCCCAGGTTGTTTACCATGCTGGCAGACCAGGTGCCGCCGTACGGGCACATTCAGTTCTGGACCACGTTCCTGCACCAAGACACGGCCTTTTACGTGAGCGGAGACCGCCTGCGCGAATCCTTTGGCTATCCGGTGTTTTTTGTGGCCATGAAACACCTGCGCCGGGGGTATTTTGAGATTGAGTTTGTTGAGTTGTTTGGACCTGGGCAAGACAAAGAAGTTGACCAGAAAAACCCTGTCACGCACGCCTTTGCCAGACAACTAGAACAATGGATTGAGGCCAACCCCGCAGACTACCTCTGGTCCCATAAACGCTGGAAACACAAGAAGCCCGCAGACCAAGTCAATCCCGCCTCCTGAGCCGCGAACGATAAAGAGAAAAATATTCGATAATTTTTTAATAAAAAGCTGGACGCTTTTCTGTTTTCTACGTTAAGGGTGCGTTGAGAGGAGGCACTTGGAGCCTAGGCTAACCCTATGACCCGCTCTCTCACTTCCCCGCTGCAGTAACAATGAAAAAATTAGATTTGATCATGGTCGTTGAGGACGACCCCACCGCTACCTTCCTTGCCCACCGCATCCTAAAGAAAAGTGATTTAGCAGAAAAGCTCTGCACCGCACGTAACGGGCGGCAGGCCCTTACGTTTGTGCAAAGCTACTTTGGTGACCCAGACTATTCCAGTGACCTTCCTTCGGTTTTGTTGGTAGACATCAGCATGCCCGTGATGGGAGGCTTTGAGTTTTTAAAGGAGCTAGACCTGCTGGACATTACCAAAAAGCCATTGGTGGTCATGCTGTCTTCTTCCAGAAAAAAGGACGATGTAGAGAAAGCTTTCCAGCTAAAGGCAGACGGCTATTTTACCAAACCCTTCAGGATGGAGGACCTAAACGAATTCCTGGCCACCGTCCATAGTGACCCCGTAAAAAATCAGTTTTAGCCTGTTTTCCAGAAAACAAGTCAAAAACGAGCAGAGCCCGAAGACAAGTCTTCGGGCTCTGCTCGTTTTGTATATCTGAATCAAGACTCGCGACTAAGAACTCAGGACTGAGAATTTCTACAGAAATTCTTGAATGTCTCCGGCTCCTTCGCGCAACACCTCAAATTCATCATTCTCGCAGTTGACCACGGTAGAGGCTATGTTGTTGCCGTACCCGCCGTCAATGACCAGGTCCACCAGGTTGCGGTACTTCTCATAGATCAACTCAGGGTCAGTGGTGTATTCCACTACTTCGTCCTCGTCATGAATAGACGTGCTGATGATGGGGTTGCCCAATTGTTCTACCAAGGTCTGGCAGATGGCGTTGTCTGGCACGCGTATGCCCACGGTCTTGCGCCGGGTGCCGCCAATCTTGGGTACTTTGCTGCTGGCCTCCAAGACAAACGTGAACGGGCCGGGCAGTGCTTTCTTCATCACCTTATAGGTCTGGGTAGAGATGCGGGCGTATTCAGAGATATTGGTCAGGTCACTGCAAATGAAAGACAGTTGCGCTTTGGCGGGGTTGAGGCCGCGCAGTTGGCAGAGGCGCTCTACGGCGCGCACGTTGTGCAGGTC
Source organism: Nibribacter koreensis (assembly GCF_039541795.1). Lineage (NCBI taxonomy): Bacteria > Pseudomonadati > Bacteroidota > Cytophagia > Cytophagales > Hymenobacteraceae > Nibribacter > Nibribacter koreensis. The sequence goes on from NZ_BAABGX010000003.1 coordinate 696,979, forward strand.
ACAGCCTAGGCCATAAATAGTGTCTGTGGGGTAAATCACCAGTCCGCCTTTTTTAAGGACCTCCACCACCTGGGCCATGGCCTTGGGTTGCGGGTTGTCGGGGTGGATTTTCAGGAAGGTAGCCTGTGCCATGTTGGTTAATGTGCTAATGGTTGAATGTGCTAAGGTGCTAATTTGAAAATTGGCTCACAACTAAACTGTCTTTGGTTGTCAGTAATCTAATTGGGTTAAGCCTTAAGATAGAAGCAGCACCTTTATCAGGTTTGTGCATACGCTTAATGTAAGACTTGCGTTTTTAGGCTGTTTTCTCCAAAACAAGGCAAAAACGCAAATGCACTTTCTAGAGGTAAGCATCCATAAATTCTGGATGCCTTTCTTGATACAATTAGCACCTCAGCACATTTACTCATTAGCACATTAAATTCGTACCTTTGCAGTCTATGTCAGAATTAAATACGCCCGCTACGCCCGGACCAAGAAGGTCACGTACGCCCAAGAAAACCAGTAAATGGACATATGCGCTGGTCTTGATCATGTTCCTGTTTGTGTGCTTCTCTTACTATGCGTACCAGATTGTGTACACGCCCAACGTAGAGAACAAGGGAGAGCCCGTGTATGTGCTCATCCCCAAAGGCGCCACTTATGAGCAGGTCATGGACTCTATTGACTCCAAAAAAGTAATTGTAGACAAGTTGTCTCTGCGCTTTATGGCCAAACTCATGGATTATCCAGAGCTTGTAAAACCCGGCCGCTATGAACTCAAAAACGGCTTAACCAACTACCACTTAATTGCCAAGCTAAGATCTGGTGATCAAGATCCGGTTAAGCTCACGTATACCAACGTGCGCCTCAAGAAAGACCTGGCCCAGAAACTGAGCGGCTTCATCAATGCCTCGCCCGCCGAGATTGACTCTTTGTTGAACAGCCCGTCGTTTACCAGAAAGCTGGGCTTTGACACTACCACCATCCTCACCATGTTCATCCCCAACACCTATGAGATGTACTGGACCACGCCGGCAGATGAGATGATGGAGCGCATGAAAAAGGAGTACGACAACTTCTGGACCAAAGCCCGCGAAGCCAAAGCCAAAGACGTTGGCCTTTCTAAAACCGAGGTTTCCATTCTGGCTTCTATTGTCCAAGCTGAGCAAAGCATCCATGCAGATGAGCGCCCTAAAATTGCGGGTGTGTATTTGAACCGTCTGGAGCGGAACATGGCCTTGCAGGCAGACCCTACAGTGGTGTACGCCAACGGCGATTTTGGCATCAGACGTGTCTTGAACGTGCATTTGAAGAAGGACTCGCCGTACAACACGTATATGTACAAAGGCCTGCCTCCGGGACCCATCAACCTGCCAGCCATCTCTTCTTTAGAGGCGGTGTTAAACCCGGAAGAAACGGAATACCTGTACTTCTGCGCCAAGGAGGATTTCTCTGGGTACCATGCTTTTGCCACTACCATGGAAGAGCATTTGCGCAACGCCCGCCGCTACCAGGCCGCCTTGACGCAGCGCAAGATCATGAAATAAACCAGCATCCGTTTTTGGCCTGATTTTATGAAAATAGGCCAAAAACGGATTTTTTGTTTCCACTCATTTCTATCTCCATGCATAATTTCTACCGCGTCCTCTGGATGGCATTTATGGTGGCCATGGTCAACGTAAGCTGTGCCCAGCCCAAGCCAGCCAAGCAGATTCCGTATGAGGCCCTGCGCGTGGAACTGGAGCAGATTCTGGATGCAGACCAAGGCGTTAGGCAAAAGATGAGCTCAGTGAAGGAAGAAGACATGAACGCTTTCTTCAAAGAGATGCAACAAGTGGACTCTGTGAACCAAGGCAAGGTACTCAAGATTCTACAACAGTATGGTTGGCTGCCGCAGAGCAAGATAGGAGAGAAGGCCGCCGAAGGCATTTTCTTCGTCATACAGCATGCTCCCTTAAAAGTGATTGAAACCTACTTCCCGCAGATGAAAAGGCTGGCGCAGGCAGGGGAGGCCAACAAAACCCTGGCCGCCATGATGGAAGACCGCCTGCTTATGTTTCAGGGCAAAAAACAGATATACGGCACCCAGGCCACCAGCATGCAGAGCCCGGACGGCAAAAACAGAATCTGGCCGATTGAGAACCCAGAGAAAGTGAACGAGCGCCGCAAAGCTGCCGGCTTCACCAACACTGTTGAAGAGAACGCCCAACGCCTCAATGCCATCTACAACCCCAAAGAGGAACTTCCGGCCAACCCGGTCAGGTTTCACTAAACAATACCGCAATTCCCATTCTTTCTAGTATTATTGTAAACGCCAAAATCGTTTTTAGGCTGTTTTACCAGAAACAGGCCAAAAACGAATAGCTATTCACCGCTTAAGAAGACAGGAACGTGTTTGAATCAGAGGTACAGATAAGAGTGCGCTACGCCGAAACCGACCAGATGGGCTACGTCTACTACGGCAACTACGGCGCCTACTATGAGGTGGCCCGCACCGAGACGTTCCGCCGCCTGGGCATCCATTACAAAGAGATGGAGGCCGAGGGCGTGATGATGCCTGTGCTGGAGATGCGCTGCAAGTACATACGCCCCGCGCGCTATGATGACATGCTCACCATTAAACTACTGGTGAAGGAGAAACCCAAAGGTACCCGTATCAAGTTTGAGTACGAGGTGTACAACGAGGCCCAGGAACTACTCAACGTAGGCGAGACCACCATGGTGTTTGTGGACATGAAAACCGGGCGGCCCACGGCCATTCCGCACGGGATTCATGACAAAATGGACGTATACTTTACCGCATGAACGTCTACCAGACCTTTACCAGCTCACGGCCTTACCGTAAGTTCATTGTCTTCTTAAAGCAGTTGCGCTTTATGGGAGGCAAGGTAAGCGTCTACCATGTCATCAAGGTGATGATAGATGAGCTCAAGCTGGACTCCTTGACCAAGCGGGCCTCTTACATGGCGTTCAACTTTACGCTGGCCATCTTCCCTACCATCATCTTCTTGTTCACGCTCATCCCGTACATTCCGGTGGGCAACCTGGACCAGGACATATTGCAGTTTCTGGGAGACGTCATGCCGCAGGAAATCTACCTGGCCGCCGCCGAGACCATTGAAGACATCATCAACACGCCGCGCGGGGGCTTGCTTTCCTTCGGTTTCTTGTTTGCCATGGTCCTGTCTACCAACGGCATCATGAGCCTCATGGACGCCTTTGACAAGAAGTACAAGACCTTCAGGCGCAGAACCTACTTGCGTAAGCGTTTGATTGCCACCTTGCTGACGGCTGCCCTAGCGGTGATTTTGTTGATTAGCATCAGTGCCATCTTCTTCGGGACGTACATCTTAGACATTCTGGTGTTTTATGAGGTGGTCACAGAAGCCTTTACCTACACCTTGATTGTGATTTTAAAGTACGTGGCCGTGATTCTGCTCTTCTTCCTGGCTACGTCCATGATTTACTATTACGTGCCGGCCATTCATGACAAGTGGCCGTTTGTGAGTGCGGGATCAGTAGTAGCGACCATCCTCATCTTTCTGGTGTCCATGCTGTTCTCCTTGTACATCAGCAAGTTTGACACCTACAACAAATTCTACGGCTCCATTGGCGCGCTCATTGGTTTGATGATCTGGCTGGATTTTGTCTGCATGATTCTTATTTTGGGCTTTGAGGTGAACATCAGCATAGACACCATCACCAAGCGGCTGGAGAAAGAGAAGCGCTAAGGATTTGCGTTTTTGGCCTATTTTCCTGAAATCAGGGCAAAAACAGATATCCCGCTCATGGCCCTGCCCAGATTGCCCCTCAAAGAAATTGGCGTAGCCGCCTACCAGACCTTCCTTCGTTTTCCGTTCACGTTGCTTTCTGCCATGATGGGCACCACCGTGGTGTGGCTCATGATTGACCGGGACAGCCGTGAGGAATCTATCTTGCCTAAACTGGCCATCATTTCGGCACTGGGATTGATTCTGTTTTTCGTGCTGGAGCTCTATTCTGAGCGGAAGGGAAACAAGCCTGCATTGCGCTGGGGACTTATGGCTTTGGGCGTTCTGTTGTTAGCGACTTATTACTTTTTCCTGCCCCAGGAGCCCGCCTTCAAAGAAATGATGCGGTACCTGCTCTGGATGATCGCCTTGCATCTGGCCGCGTCCTTTGCCGCTTATTTGAATTGGAAGGTGGAGAACGGATTTTGGCAGTTCAATAAAAGCCTTTTCCTGCGACTGCTCACGGCAGCGCTTTACACAGCTGTGCTGTTCCTTGGGTTGCTGTTAGCACTTATGGCCTTTGACCAGCTCTTTGACGTCAAGATTGACCAGAAAATCTACCCGAAGCTCTGGATTTTCATGGTGGGCATTTTCAATACCTGGTTTTTCCTGGCGGGGGTGCCCAATCCAAATACATTAGAGCAGGTGACCGATTATCCGAAAGGCTTGAAGCTGTTCACGCAGTTTGTGCTTCTGCCGCTGGTCACGCTGTATCTGGTCATTCTGTATGCTTACATGGGTAAGATTCTGGTGCAGTGGGAATGGCCGCGCGGCTGGGTGAGTTACCTGGTGCTGGGCTTCTCTACGGCCGGCATCTTTTCGCTTCTCTTAATCCATCCGGTAAGAGAAAACGAAGGTAACCGCTGGATCCGCACCTTCGCCAAGTGGTTTTACCGCGCCCTCTTTCCCTTGCTGATTCTTTTGCTGTTGGCCATCTGGCGGCGTGTGCGAGACTATGGCATTACTGAGAACCGCTATATAGTCTTAGCCTTGGCGCTATGGCTGTTGGCGGTGGCTTTGTATTTCTTGTTTAGTAGGCAGAAGAATATCAAGTTCATTCCCATGACCTTGGGCGCGCTGGCTCTTTTGGTGGCTGTAGGACCGTGGGGCGTTTTCTCAGTGTCGCAGAGAAGCCAGACGGGCCGCTTGCAGGAAATCTTGATGCAGCATCAACTGTTAGTGAACGGGAAGGTTCAAAAAGTGAAGAAGGAGATTCCAGACACAGCGGCGGCAGAGATTACGTCCATCGTGGAATACTTAGGCGAAATGCACCAGTATGAGTCGGTGCGCGGATGGTTTGGGATGCCTATGGATTCCTTGTTCGCCAAAAAGCCCAGGTACGGCTCAAAAGCTCCTATAACGGATGACGTGTTAGCCTTGATGGGATTGCAATACACCCGCATGTCACAGACTGTTGAAACAATAGACGCCAATTACTTTTCTATGCATGCAAGAGATGCCGAAGTGGTGGCCATACAGGGCTATGATTACCTGGTGAGCTTTAATGATTTTAGGTATCTGGAAGAAAAAAGTGAAGAAGAATTCATGTTGGGACCAGATAAGTTAAAGGTTATTTTATCTGAGCCCGAAAATGCGGTGCAAATTAATTTTAAGCAGGAGACTTTGCGCATTTCATTAGACAGCATCATTCAGGTCCATAAAAGACAGGCCAAAACACATGGCACTCCCAAGCAGTTGCCGGCTAAAGAATTGTTATTCAGGGTAGAAGGAAACGCTCTGGTAGTGGCACTACAAATCACCAACCTGCAAGCTGAAAAAGAGAAGGGCAAATTCCACATGAGTAACCTACAGGGCAAACTCTTGATTAAGCTGAAAAAGTAAGCAAATGCGTAAAAAAAGTAAGATTTTTTTGCCGTGGGGCTTGACTCATACAGTTGCAACCCTTACTTTTGTAACACATTTAGAGAGATGGCAGAGTGGTCGAATGCGGCGGTCTTGAAAACCGTTGACCTTTGCGGGTCCGGGGGTTCGAATCCCTCTCTCTCTGCGAGTAAAATCTTAAAGCCCTGTAACTATCCGTTACAGGGCTTTTTGTTTGCCCATTTGCAACCCTTCAAGGGGGCGTCTTCTATTATTAAGGCCAGCTGCCGTGCTCTGCTATCTACATCCTTTTGTAACGATTAGCAGTGAAGTGGCGTTTGCCAACAGACTACAGCCTTCCCCCAAAAAAATGATAATCTACAAAAGTGGGTTTCTAACACTACATTACACGCCAAGTACAGACATCTTAACTGTTAATTTTCCGCCTGTGGAAGATATTCTCAACACAGAGATAAGCAGGTCTTTTGGCATTATAGTGGAGTGTACCCGTAATTACGACATCAAAAAGCTCCTGTTTGACGCCCGCGGTACGCAGGTAGAAGTGCAGGAAGAGACCTTTGCGCCCATCATATCACATTTTGTGAAAAGCCTTGCCACCACGCGCGTCCAGAAGATTGCCAGGGTTGCCTCTTCTAATCTCTTCAAAGAGCATGTGGTAAAGAGGGTGTTCAATGATACCAAGCTACTCATTCAATTCCAGAGCTTCACAGAGCTTGAGCCAGCTGTTGATTGGCTAACCCAGGCGGGTATTGAGGGCTAGTGATTGTTTTGCTCTGTCAGACCTGTATGCGTGACAGGCAGCGAGCACGGAAGACGCGCAAGTAGCAGTGCTTGAGTAGCGCTCAAGGCAAGGTGCCAAAACAGGTGGGGAGATGATCTAAATTTACCCTACTTTGTCAGCAATGAGTACTTTAATGTCTTCCTCAGTGATGGGTTTGTAAATAAAGCCGCTCACCAGGGGATGGTCTTCGGCCTTGGCAGAATCAGACACGTCCAGGGAAGAGGTGAGGATGTAGATTTTGCAACGCTTATGGTATTCCTCGCCAATGGGTTTAAGGGCTTCCATCACTTCCCAACCGCTCATGACGGGCATGTTCAAATCCAGCAGTAACACGTCAGGGGCCTCTGTGCAAGGACGATGCAGCAAGGAGTTGACGGCTTCTTCGGCAAACTGGAACGTCTCAATAGTGGAGATTCCCTCTGCCGCAATTAAATGCTGAGTCAAGAAAATACTGATAGGGTCATCATCCACTATACAAAACTTCATATCGGGTTACTTTAGGTGAATAAGAAAGGTGGTGCCTTTGTTTACTTCGCTGTGGACTTCTATCTGGCCGCCCAGGGATTCTACGTGGGTTTTGACTAGAAAGAGGCCAATCCCTTTGCCGTCAGCGTTCTTATGGAAGCGTTTGTAGAGTTTGAATACGTTGTTGCCTGCCTTCTGTACGTCAAAGCCCAGTCCGTTGTCTGTAAAAGAAACGGTCACGCCGTCTCTGGTATTTTGCTGGGCGGTGATTTGTACGTGTAAGCGCCTGTCTGGAGAACGGTATTTAATGGAATTGGCTAGCAGGTTATAGAAGATACTGAAGAGGTAGGCTTCATTGCCACGCACGTACATGTCCTCGGGTACGTCCAGAGTATAAGAGGCATGGCTGGCTTCCAGAGTTTCGCGCAAGCTCTCTACGGTCTGCTGGCATTTCTGCGCCAGGTTTACCTTGTGCCTCTCCATGGTGTTTCTATGGTCCCTGATGGACAGGATGTGGTTAAGGTCTTTAAGAACGCTGTCTATCTGCACCACGCTTGCCTTCAGGTTGGCTAAAGAGGCCGTGTAGACGGCAGAATCCCGTTCTACCATCGGCAACAGTGCTGCCAGGCCCAGAGCGTTGGCCACCGGCGCCCGCAGGTTGTGTGACACAATGTAAGTGAACTGCTGCAGGTCGCGGTTTTGCTCATACAGCTCACGGGTGAGCAGCAGTTGTTCTTTTTCTGCCTCTTTGCGGTACGTGACGTCCGTCTGAATGGCAATGAACCTGATTACCTGGCCTTCTTCATTCTTAACCGGGGTCACGTCTATCTTCACCCAGAACTCTTCGCCAGACTTTTTGTAGTTCAGGATTTCTTCCCTGAACGGCTGGCCGGAGCGGTAGCCGGCAAAAATGCGTTTTCTGGTCTCTGGATCTGTGTTGGGGCCATGAAAGAAATCATTGGGTCGTCTGCCTTTCACTTCGGCTAAGGTGTAGCCGTTGATGTTGGTAAAGCCATCGTTGACCCATTCAATCTGCCCTTGGGCGTCCATGATGACAATGCCGTTGCTGGTTTTGCTAGCCACCAAGGAGAGTTTCTCCAATTCTTGGCTGGCCCGTACCCGCTCTGTAACATCTTTTAAAATAGAGTAGACGCCCGTGGTTTTCTGCTGGGTGACCACAGGTATTTTGGAGACCTCAAACACCCGATGCCCCATGAGTTCTATCTCTACCTGTAGGGTAATGGATACGGTTTTGCCTTGCAGTGCTTCTTGTAAACTGGCATGACACGCAGCAGCGGTGGCCTCTGGCAAGTAAGCGGCCAAGACAGTGCCCACAATGGTAGGTTTTCTTAGAGAGAAGTAGTTTAAGAAAGAAGGGTTGGCGTCAAGGATGATCCCCTTGGGGTTCTCAAAGATGATCATCTCTGGGCTGTTCTCAAACAAGGACCTAAAGTGCTGTTCGCGCTCCTGTAGCTGCAGCCTGGTAAGCACGCGCTCTGTCACGTCTCTAGAGGTAAGAACCAGGCCGTTAACATGCGGAGTGGCCAGCTGGTTGCTGGCGGTGGTTTCCAGCCATTTATAGTCGCCGTGTTTGGTTTTAATGCGCAAGTCAGAGACCCTTATGGCTTGTTTGGAGGTGGCTAACTGGGTAAGCACTTCCTGGGCCCTGGGAGCGTCTTCTTCATGCAGAATATGAAAGACGCTTTTGCCAATCAAGTCATGTGGTTCATACCCCAGCAGTTTGGCCGTAGAGCCGCCGCTGTACGTGAAGACTGCGTTTTCATCTAACAAGGCCAGCATGTCTGTTCCTTGCTGAGCCAGCGCCTGATAGACCTTTTCCTTTTCTTGAAAAGCGTGTCTCTGCTTCTGTCGCCCGTTTATGTGCCTGCCCACGCAGTAAAAACAGTTATCATCTAAGGACCAGGAGGCAGCCCACTCTATAAGTACCGGCTGACCGGTAGCATGGAGCACTCGGTTTTCAAAGGTGGAAGGGTTGGGCGCGCTTGAGTCTTCGGCTGCCTTAAGCGACGCCAAGGCCTGGGTGGCTGCGTCAACATCTGGTAAGGGCAGATATTGAGTAAACAAGGATCCTGTGACCTGCTGCGGTTGATAGCCCAACAATAAAGAGACCGCTTCATTCACAAAAAGAATGTGGCCTACGTGGTCTATGGTGCAAAGAATGTCTCTGGAATGTCTGCTAAGTTTCTCTAAATGAGCAATGGGGGAAGATGACTTCATCTGAGCTGCTTATGTTGGATAGAATATGCTATATAATGTAGGATAGAATAAGTGACGGTGTAGTTGTTCCAATTTAGAGAATACTTGTTACATATCTAGTACGCTTAAAGAAGATTGTGGCTTTCATTGGCAGGATTTTGATGTTCAGTAGAAAGAGCACCAGACGCGAACAGAGTGGGTAGGGTGTATAAAAAGGTACTTGTTAAGAGCTTCTTAATTGCAGAAACAGCTCCAGCGTTACACTGGCCTCTCTAGCCAGATGCTCTTTGGCTTCTTCTGGAGATAGCTTTTTGGCGTGCTGCAAGGCAAGTTTAAGGATGGCCCAGGTACGGCGGGTGAGTTTACTGTCCTGAGGTCTGAGCAGAAGCCAGTTCTCCAGCAGCGTAACAGATTCATCAATGTAGAGCTCCAGGTCAGGGACAGGGTAATGCGTGGCATCATATGCTTCACAGAACTCAGAAAACAACTGGTACAAAGCCTCAAGTAAATATTCTGCGTCCACGCGTTTCCTTCCAACAAAAAATAGTTTATAACCTTCCCTTGGGGGCACTAAGGCCCCATTGCTGTGAGACAATCGTTTCTCAAACCACTAAGCACAGGTTTACTTATCTTGAGGGAAGGTAAAATTAGTGATTAAAGTTCATATTTTAATTGCTGGCATAGAGAACGTTGAAAATATGAACCAAGTAAGAGAGTTGGTGAGGTGGATAAATGGTGTTGCAGCTTGTTTCTTAGAAATAGTACAAATAATAGCATTTAAAAGTGCGTAATAGGCTGTGATGAAATGGGAGTGGTTTTGTTAAGGTTGCATATTTCCGTTTTCGGCTTAGTTTTCAGGAAACAGGCCAAAAACGGAAATATGCATTTGTAGGGCAAAAAAATAGGAAAAGGATTGTCTACATGGTCCTTATTCTTTGAGAAAAGGTGCTCATTTTGTTCTTAACTAATAACATGCTAGCAGCAAACACTGTGGTTAAATCTTGGTAATGGAGCATATTACATGGCTTATTACCATGCGCTTGTCTTAAGAGTAAATCTAGTGTGTGGGTAATGTGCAAAATTAAGCCAGTTTAATGTAGTGGTAGATGCCACTGAATGTGCCTTATGCAAGCCTTTGTCTGCATTTTTATAGGGTAATGTTGTAATTATAACTGAAACGTGCTTCCTAATTTGTTATAAAATCTAGAAAGTGATAAATAGCTATTGTTTAAGATGGAAAGTTTGCCGGTGGTGGAAGGGGTCATGGGAATGGAATAGAAGAAAAATAAGGTAGCGCTTTTTTGAAAATGATGATTGCCCTGTTGCTATGTTGTTTCCTATTCACGCCTGCCTTGCTGGGCTTGTTCTTTCCATTGTGACCTGCGTAATAGAGATGAGGACAGGGGTTTTGCTTTGTCCCTAAGGAAGGGCCAGGGCCTCGCAACTTGTTTCAGATTTCTTTATTTCAACGGTTTCTTTTTATAGGCAACCATGTACTTAAAAACGCAAAAACCTTTTATTTAAATGCAGGACATACGCATGTAACACGTATCCATGACACTACAAAAATCCCCCAAAGTACCTGTTGCCCATGATTCATCTGTTATTGCCTTACATCCAGCGCCCCATGTTCCAGAGATGACAGTTTCTGTGGGGCCAGCCACCCTGGTGGCCATGCATCTTGCGCAGGGCTTGGCCTTGCTTACCCAAGATGGCCGTATTCAATGGGTGAATGACAATTTCCGGCACATGACCAACTTAGTAGCACCAGAGGTAGTAGCTCAGAACTTCTTCGGGGTGCTTAAGGCGGCCGGGGCAGACCAAGACGAACTCCTCAAAACTGAAGCGTTGGTTAAGCAGGGTAGCTCTGTTACAACTGAGCTATCCGTTATACTCAACAGCCAGCAGGTTATCTGGTGGGCTTTGGAGATAACACCTTTAATGAACAATGATGACCCGATGGAGCAGTTTGTAGCCGCATTACGGGATGTCACTGCCAAGAAGAAAGAGGAGCTGGCGTTGGTCAAACTCACAGAAGACTTATACAGGCAGACCCGTGACTTACAGCAGTTTACCTATATTGTGTCACACAACCTGCGGGGGCCTGTGGCCAATGCCCTGGGGCTTTCCAACCTGCTCACGCGCCTAAAAAAAGAAGACGCAGGCTTTGACCCTATGCTGACTCAGGTAAGGTCTTCTATCTTTCAACTAGATACCATTATCAAAGACGTTAACCTGATTCTTTCCATCAGGGACAACCAAGACACCGTTGAAAAAGAGCCGGTTCGTCTGGCCGAGGTCTGCCAGCAGGTCATCTCCAGTTTGCAGGAGTCCTTGCAGAACTGCGGCGGTACCGTGCAGGTGAGCATTCCTAAAGACTATACCCTGCCGGCCAAGAAGGCGTATCTCTACAGCATCGTCTACAACCTGCTCTCCAATGCCATTAAATACCGTTCAAAGGAGCGGCCCTTGCACGTAAACATCCAGTGCCAACCAGGAACCAAGGGGGAGACCGTATTCACTTTTTCAGACAACGGCTCCGGCATGGACTTGAACAAGGTGCGCGAAGACGTATTTACCTTGTACAAGCGGTTCCATAGAAACATAGAGGGGCGCGGAATTGGACTGTTCCTGGTAAAGACGCACGTAGAATCCTTGGGCGGAACCATTGAGATTGACAGCACCCTGGAGGTGGGTACCACTTTTACCATGTACTTAGGTTAAAAAGGCATGAAGACGTATCTAATTGATGATGACCACATCAGTACCTTCATCACTGCCCAAACCCTGCGCCTGGAGAATTTTTCTGATGACATCCATACGTTTCTGTGCGCCGAGAAAGCCTTGGAACAACTCATAGGAGAGACAAGCAGAAAGGAGAGCCCAGAGGTGATTTTCCTGGACTTGAACATGCCCGGCATGAACGGGTGGGAGTTTCTGGAAAGCATCAAGCCCTATGAGCCGCAACTGGCCAACAAATGCCGCATCTATATCTTAACGTCTTCTCTGGACTATACAGACTCCTTGCGCATGAAAGACTACCCCCTTGTGACAGACTTGTTGCATAAGCCCATTGTGCCCGAAGACATACAAGTAATTTTAGCCGAATCCCTTAGACGATAGAGAACATCACTCATAGTTCATCCTTAGATGGGAGCAATCTAACCTGTAGTCGTTTTTGGCCTGTTTTCTGGGAAACAGGCCAAAAATGACCAAGGTAGCTTGGCAATTACTCGTTGTCAGAAGCGTACCATTCGCCGTAGGCGTTTTCGGTTTCCCAGAGTTTGAGGCTGTGCAGGGTAATACGCTGGGGCAGATGCGGTTGCAACTGGTCTTTGATGTGCAAGAGCATGTTCTCGCAGGTGGGTTGCCAGTCAGGGAGGAGCAACTTATGGCCATGTTCTTGCAGCGCAGCCACCAAGCTGGCAGGGCTGTCTTTTGGCAAAATCAAGGCATGGTCAAACACCTGTAATACCCGTTCCTGTACCATCAACTTCAAATCCCCGAAGTCCATTACCATGCCGTTCTTAGGGTGCCGTTCCTCTTGCAAAGGCTGTCCCAGAACCGTCACCTCTAGTTTGTACGAATGGCCGTGAACGTGCCGGCAGGCGCCGTCATAATGCGCCAGCGCGTGCGCCGTCTCAAACGTAAACCGCCGGGTAAGTCTGATCCAGTTGGCCATTTAATGAACGCGCACTAAAGCGGCCTCCAGTAACTGGTCTTCGGCTTCTAAAAGTTCTTCCAGCATGACCACGCGGCATTCTAATTCCTCGGCAGTAAACAAGTTAGGCAGCAGTTGCTTGTAGTACTGGATGCCCTGTTGCAGGTTCTGCCAGAAGGTCTGCAGGTATTTTTCCTGCTTGTCGGTTAAGGATTCCAGTTGTTCGGCCTTCTTGTTCTTCCAGTAGTCAATGTACAGCTTGAGCTCATTGATGAACATATGCGGCCGGTAGGTCTGGTTGAGGGCGTTGAACCTTCCGTAGATATGGTCCACCATCTCTTGAAGCTTGAAGATGCCCGAGAAGAAAGCCAGGTTAGGGCCGGGGCAGATGGCCACGGGTTTGTGAATCACCTTTTTGCCCAGGTTGTAAAGAATAGAAGCGGTGTTGGCAAGTCCTTCGCACAAGCACTCTTTGGCCAACACCTTGGCTTTTTCGCGCTCAAACTGGGCGGGAGCCAATGCTTCATTCTGTAACTGTTCCAGCTTGCGGCGCTGGTATTTTCTGGAGGCCGTGCACAACGGCTCTTCGCCAAACTCGGTGTTAGACACCAGATGTTTTTTAATGCAGGGGCTGCCGGGTTTGTCTTTGTCTATGCGGACGTTGGTGAGTTGCTCACTGGTGGTGCCGCGCAAGGCATTGAACGGTACGCCCAGCGGCGAAATAGGGCTCAGGTACAGGTCCTCAGCACGGGCCTGCGACAACTGGGTCAAGGTAGTGGCGTCTACGGTGCTGGCCTCGGGAACCAGTAAAAAAGGGGTTCCCCAGCCGGTGGCGTTTAAGCCGTAATGCTCTAAAAGAAACGTATGCTCTGCCGCCGTGCCAATACCTCCCTGCACCGTGATCCTTTGCTGAGGTGCTTCTGAGGGGAGGATGATTCCTTTGTTAGAAAGCGCCTGCTGGCACATGGCCCAGAGTTCTAACTGCAAGGCGCTGCGGTTGGTTTTGAATTCCTCTAAAATTGGTCCCAACAATAAGCCATCCGTGGCAAATGCGTGACCTCCGCAGTTGAGTCCAGACTCTATCCTGAACTCAGACACCCAGACGCCTTTCTTGGCCAAGATCTTGCCTTGCACCGCCGCCGACCGGTAATCACTCACCTTGATGATGACCTGCTTCTCAAACTCACCTTCTGGAGTAGGTAAAAAACAAGGGAACTGCTCTAAGTAGCTGTACAGCCTGGGGTTCATACCCGCCGAAAAGACAATGGAAGACCGTACGGTGCTTAAGGCAAATCCGCGCAAGGCCGCCAGCGCGTCAGAGTATTCTGAGGGTAGGGCCGTGCCGTCTGGCGCGTAATTGGTCTTATCCACCTTGGTCATGATGTTGACGTCAATGCTGCCGGGTACCAGGGCTTCGCGCAGTTGGTCTTGCAGAAACTGGCGGTAGGGCTCATCTGTGGTCTGGAGCATCTGTTGGTACAACACGCGCAACGCCGATGCGTCTGGCAACAACTCAAAGTACTTGGTTAACTGCGTGCCAGGGGCAAATTCTTCTTGTTTCACTTTCTGCAACTGCTCCTGCACCAGCTCATCCACCAAATTTAGATAAGCCGTCACGCGCTTGGCGCGGTAGTCTTCCTGCTTGTCTGTGATGGGTGTATACGGTTTCTGGTAAAGGGCCGCATAGTACTGGCGCATGTCTTCCAACAGCTTGTCATCAGCCAAAGACAGCACCGACGAGATGCCGTAGCGGGCTACTTTTAAAGGAGAATCTATGGAAAAAGCCAATCCCATGACCGGAATGTGGAAAGTATGCGGAGAAGAAGTAGAGACCATGGTTCTATAGGGCAATGTAGATTCAAATAGACAAGAAGCTGTGCGCAAGGTACTCTGCCGGCAGGCTGTGAAGGGAGGATGATAAAGACCTCTGCGAGTGATGATCGTCATTGCAAAATAGTCTGGATTTGATATGAACCGGTTAGAGCTTACAGAAGACTATCTCGTCTTAAATAATATGACCTGATCGTTTTTGGCTTGTTTTCTGGAAAATAGGCCAAAAACGGTTCTTAGAGGATTCTGGCCTTGCTGCTTAAGAAGAGAGGGTGAAAATAAGATTTGGATAAAATAAACCAATTGGTTTATTTTGCCTTCATGAAAGCGCCACTTACTCCCAAAGCCGAACAAACGCGTCAGCGCATCATTGAGCAGGCGGCGGTGCTGTTTAACTTAAAAGGCTTTGCCGGCACGTCTTATCAGGACTTGATAGAGGCCACGGGCGTGACCAAAGGATGCCTGTACGGGCACTTCGCTAGTAAAGAAGAATTGGCCGTAGAAGCCTTTGAATATGCCGCCCAGATCTTGATTGACAAAGTAGGAGAGGCCATGGCCCCTTATGCGCACGCCGGGCAACGACTTAGGGCCTTGTTGCAGTTCTACCATACCTACCTCAGCAAACCTGTATTGGCAGGCGGATGCCCGGTGCTCAACACGGTAGTAGAGGCAGATGACAACCAACCGGCTCTGCACGCCCGCGTCATCCTGGTTCTCAACCGACTGCACAAAGGCGTCTACAAACTGATTGAATTGGGCAAAGCACAGGGACATTTCAAGGCATCGGCTAACGCACAAGACCTTGCCACCTTTTTTGTGGCCACGGTAGAGGGCGGCATTCTGCTGGGCAAGGCCTACAATGACTCCAAGCCATTGCAAACGGTTTTGCGCCAATTGGAGCGATGTCTACAACAGGAGCTAGGAGATTTCTAACGAATAAACTAAATGAACCGAAATACAGATACAAGCATGATAAAAGAAGCTACTTCCCCCAGACCCGTTATTCTAGAAAGCCAGACCCGCATCAGGTTTGACCATTGTGATCCCTTTGGCCACCTTAACAACAGCGCCTT
This sequence comes from Nibribacter koreensis, assembly GCF_039541795.1. Taxonomy (NCBI): domain Bacteria; kingdom Pseudomonadati; phylum Bacteroidota; class Cytophagia; order Cytophagales; family Hymenobacteraceae; genus Nibribacter; species Nibribacter koreensis. The sequence continues at coordinate 712,600 of NZ_BAABGX010000003.1, forward strand.
TCTCAACTACTTCCAGAACGCCCGCGAAGACCAGGTAGAAGAGGCCTACGGCTTAGACATCCATGCCTTCTTCCGGAAAACCGGCCGTGCGTGGGTAGTGGGACAGAACCAGATTGTATACCTGCACCCGGCGGTGGTGCGTGAGTTGGTGACCATCCAGACCAGCATCATAAGGGTGTCAGATACCAGCATGCTGGTGGAGCACCTGATGCTAGATGAGAAAAAGGAGGTCTTGAAGTCGGTGCTGTGGACCAAGTTCGTGTACATAGACGTGCGTAAAACCGCCAGAGCCACGCATGAGCCAGAACTGATGCAATTGTTTGAAGAGGTAGTCTGCAAAGAAGAAACCTCAGAGGTGTTTGAAGAACGCGTCAAGCAACTCAGGAGCCAACACCAACCCATAGCCAAATAACAAAAAAGCACCTGCCAGACCGCAGGTGCTTTTTTTATGGTGCTTCGTTTTTGGTCTGTTTTCTGGGAAATAAGCTAAAAACGGTGGTCTGTTTTTTACAGTGTCAGGTTGCCGGCAATCTCTTTTAACCCAATCTCGCCTAGCTTGGCCTGGTACTGGGCGTTGCTGTAGCGCACGGTGGCATTCACGTAATTCAACTGGGCGTCCCGTACCTCCACGGTGGTGATGCTCCCCAAGCGGTATTTCTCTAGCGTGATGTCCAGGTTCTGACGAGCGATGCGTTGGTTGTTTTCCTCCAGTCGTACCAAGGTCAAATTAGTCAAATACGTCTGGTACGCCGAAGCCAATTGTGCCGTTACGTCTTGGTTGATCTGTTCAATCTGTAACTGAGCACTGTTGATGAGCACGTTGGCGTTCTGCTCGTTTCTACGTTGGTTAAACCCATTGAAAATAGGCACCGAGGCCGACACGCCGTAGTTTAAGCCATTGCCGGTAGACAAGGTGCTAAAGCCCAAGGCAGACCTGTTTCGGTTGAAATTATAGCCGGTGTTCACGTTGATAGTGGGCAAGCGAGCGGCGCGTACTTGTTGGGCTTGCAACTCTGCCACGCGTCTATTCAAGATGGCCGCTTTCACGCTGGGGTTTTGCTCCTGCGCCAGGGTGGACAGTTGACCTAAGGTTAGCTGATCGTCTATATTGAAGTTATCCTCTACTCTAAACGTGGTGTTCACGTCCCGCGCCATAATCTGGTTGAGCCTGATCTGCGTGTTGCGGTAGAGGTTTTGCTGGCGTAGTAAGTTCGTAGTGTCTGTGTTAAAGTCAACCTGCGCGTTCAATAGTTCCAGGCGGGCAGCCTTGCCAATCTCAAAGCGGTTGCGGGCGGTGGTTACGCGTAGTCTGGAAATGACGGTGGCCGTGTCAAACGCCTTCAGCTGGGCTTGCTGTTGGGCAAGTTCAAAGTAGGTAGCCATCACATCGCCCACGGTGGTGAGAACTGTCTGCTGCAGATTAGCTTCGCCTAGTTTCTGTAGTTCCTGCAACTGCTCATAGCGGGCAAACATGGCAAAGCCGTCAAACACGGTCCAGTTTAAGCCCACACCATAATTCAGGGTTGAGCCCTGGCCCCAATTCACCTCGTTCACCTGGCCGTCTGCCCGGGTCTGTGAGCTGTTCTGGATGGTGTTGTTGTTGGTGATGGTGGCATTGACGGCCGGTAACATGCCCGCGTTGCCGCGGCTTACGTTGTTTTCAGCGATCTTGATGTCATTGCTAGAAAGCTTGATGTTAAAGTTGCGTTCCAAGGCAATCTTTACGGCTTCTTCTAAGGTGAGGAGTTCCTGGGCTTTGGCCTGGCCTGCCCCCAGAAAACTGAGGAGCAGGGCCAGCACAAAAGCACCTTTCTTATATAGTGTCATGTAGGAGGATATCATTCAAAAATTAATGGGCAACGGCTTTCTCATATTCTTCAATATGATCAAACTCTGGATGGTGCTTGCGCTCTTTGGACCACATGGCGTAGATGGCCGGAATGATGAACAGGGTAAGCACCAATGAGAAGATGGTGCCGCCCACAATCACAATCCCCATGCCCATGCGGCTTTGCGCGGCTGCACCCATGGCCATGGCAATAGGCAAGGCGCCCAGGGCAATGGCCAAACTGGTCATCAAGATAGGACGCAAACGCGCTTCAGAGGCTTCCAGAATGGCTTCCATCTTGGGTTTGCCTTCCTCCCTTAGTTGGTTGGCAAATTCCACAATCAAGATACCGTTCTTGGTCACCAGCCCTATGAGCATGATGGTCCCAATCTGACTGAAGATGTTCCAGGTCTGCCCGAACAACCACAACGACAACATTGCCCCGGCTACCGCCATAGGAACGGTCAAGATGATGATGAACGGATCAATGAAGCTTTCAAACTGAGCGGCCAGAATCAAATAGATCAACAACAAGGCCAACCCGAAGGCGAACATGGTATTGGAACCACTTTCCACGAAGTCTCTGGACTCACCGCCCAGGTCCGTAGAGAAGCTTTCATCTAAGACTTTTTCCTTGATAGCGTCCATGGCCTCAATGCCATCGCCAATACTTTTACCCGGGGCCAGACCCGCAGACACGGTGGCGGACAAGTAGCGGTTATTGTGGTACAACTGCGGCGGGCTGCTACGCTCTTCCATGGTCACTAAGTTGTCTAACTGAATCAACTGGCCAGTGGAACTGCGCACAAACAGGGAGGTCAAGTCCATTGGGTCGTCTCTATCCTGACGGTCAAACTGGCCCATTACTTGGTACTGACGGCCGTTCATCAAGAAGTAGCCAAAGCGCTGACCGCTCAAGGACAGCTGCAAGGTCTGGGCCACGTCAATCACTGAAATCCCCAGGCTTTGCGCTTTCTCGCGATCAATGGTGATGTTGATCTCAGGCTTGTTGAACTTGAGGTTTACGTCTGACTGCGTAAACGTTGGGTCCTGGCTCACGGCGTCCATGAACTGCGGGATTTTCTCCTGCAACTTCTCAAAGTTAGGCGCTTGAATGATGTACTGGATGGGCTGCCCACCGCGTCTGTTCACCGAGATGGTTGGCTGTTGAATCACGTTGGTACGCGCCTCTGGGTATTTTTTCGTCAGCTTGGTCAGGTGGTCGGCAATCTCTTTCTGGGAGCGCTCTCTATCCTCTGACGGTTTTAAGGCTATACGCATCATACCGCTGTTCACAGAGCTAGAGCCGAAGCCAGGAGAGGTAATCACCAGGTTCACCTGCTTTTCTGGAATAGAGTCATCAACCAAGGCTGTCAACTCTTGCATGAAGCGGTCCATGTACTCATAAGACGCACCTTCTGGGGCCGTGGCCGACACGCGAAGCATGCTTCTGTCATCATATGGGGCGGTCTCTTTCTGCAAGATGGTGTAGAAGAACGCCGTAATGGCCAGACACGCAAAAATGATAGGGAAGCTCAACCATTTGCGCTTCATGAAACCGGCCAGGGCCTCGCCGTAGCCTGCGTTCATGCGCTGGAAGAACGGCTCTGACCAGTTATAGAATTTAGACTTGCGTTGCTCTCCGCCTTTCATCAAGTAGGCGTTCAGCATAGGCGTCAAGGTCAAAGACACGAAGGCAGAAATCAAGACCGCTGCGCCAATCACCACCCCAAACTCCCTAAACAGTCGGCCTACAAAGCCCTCTAAGAAGATTACAGGTAAGAACACCGCGGCCAGCGTGATGGAAATGGAGATAACCGCCATGAAGATTTCATTGGAGCCTTTGATGGCGGCCTCAATAGGCGACATGCCCTCCTCTACCTTTTTGTAGATGTTCTCTGTTACCACAATACCGTCATCTACCACCAAACCGGTAGCCAGTACAATGGCGAGCAAGGTCAAGACATTGATGGAGAAGCCTGCCAGGTACATGATAAAGAAAGTGGCAATCAAGGACACCGGTATGTCTATCAACGGCCTGAAGGCAATGCCCCAGTCTCTGAAGAACAAATAGATGATGATGATTACCAGAATCAAGGCAATTAAGATAGTCTCAGCCACTTCAATCACGGACTTTTTGATGAAGACCGTATTATCCATCACAATGTCCAGTTGGAAGTCCTTGGGCAGGTCTTGCTTCAACTTCTCAAACTGGTCATAGAAGTTTCCGGCTATCTCTAAGTAGTTGGTACCGGGTTGCGGAATAATGGCCATCCCCACCATCGGCACTCCAGACTCGGTCATCTTGGTTTCCAGGTTCTCAGGGCCTAATTCGGCGCGACCGATGTCACTGAAACGGGTGATGGAACCACCGGTGGAGGAGATAATGAGGTTGTTGAACTGCTCTTGGTTAGACAAGTTGCCCAAAGTACGCACCGTCAATTCTGTATTACTACCAGATACTTTACCAGTTGGCAATTCTACGTTCTGGCGGTTCAAGGCGGTGCGCACATCAGAGACGGTCAAGCCATACGAGGCCAGTTTCATAGGGTCCAGCCACAGGCGCATGGCATAGCGTTTCTGTCCCCAGATCTGGATACTACTTACGCCCGGAATGGTTTGCAAGCGCTGGGAGATCACGTTTTCGGCGTAGTCAGATAACTGTAGCGCGTCCCGCGTGGAGCTGCGCACTGTCATGGTGATGATAGGTTCAGAGTCAGCATCTGCCTTAGAAACCACCGGCGGCGAGTCAATGTCTTCGGGTAGGCTTCTTACGGCCTGGGAGACTTTGTCCCGTACGTCATTGGCGGCTTCTTCCAGGTCTTTCTCCAGGTTGAACTCAATGTTGATGTTGCTGGACCCCTGGTTACTGGAAGACGATATGTTTCTGATGCCGTCAATAGAGTTGATGGCCTTCTCCAGCGGCTCTGTGATCTGGGATTCAATGATGTCTGAGTTGGCACCAGAGTAGCTGGTACGCACAGAGACAATGGCCGGGTCAATGGACGGGTACTCACGTACGCCCAAAAACGTGTACCCAATCACCCCAAACAACATGAGGAGCAAGTTGAGCACGATGGTGAAAACCGGCCGTTTAATACTGGTGGTGGATAAACTCATATGCTAATCTTCAATCTTTTAGTTCTTTGGCAAGGCAACGCGCACGGGGCTTCCAGCTTTCAAGGACATTACCCCAGTAGTCAAGACAGTATCACCTGCACTTAAGCCAGAGGTAACCAGGAGGTCTTTCTCAGTACGGGTAGAGGTTTCAATCATTACTTCCTTGGCTTTGCCACCTTCAGAGACAAATACTTTTTTACCGTTCTGCACTGGCACTACTGCTTCTGTAGGGATAAGGATGGCATCATTGATAGTGGTCAAAGGCAACGTCACGTTGGCAAAAGAGCCAGGACGAAGCTCTCCGTTAGGGTTGCTGGCTCTGGCGCGCAGTTGCAGGGTGCGGGTAGCGGCCTCAATGCCTGGCTCAATAGCGTACACGGTGGCCGTATACTTCTCATTAGAACCCGCCACGGTAAATTCAATTTGTGTATTGGTTTTTACGGAGTTGGAATATTTCTCGGGCACCGCAAACGTGATTTTGACAGGGTTGGTGCTCAATAGGTTGGCTACCACCGTTTCTGGCGACAGGAAAGAACCCACTGAGATGGAACGCAGACCAACCTTACCTGAGAAAGGCGCTTTGATGGTGGTCTTGGCAATCTGGGCCTGAATGAGTTGGATCTGGGCCTGCGCGGTTCTTAAATCGGCGCGGGCTACGTCATATTCTTCGCGGCTAATGGCTTCCTTCTCTAGCAAGAGACGGGCTCTGCGCTCATTCTCTGCGGTGAGCGAGCGTCTGGTCTGGGCCTGGGCCAGTTGCGCACGTAGCTCAGAATCGTCAATCTTCACCAAGGTCTGGCCTTTGCTCACGTTGCTTCCTTCGTTAAAAGAAATGCTACGCACCAAGCCAGAAACCTGTCCTCTAATTTCTATCTGTTCATTGGCCTCAATGGAGCCGGTTACTGCCAGTGAGTTGGCAAATGCTGTAGGCGTGACCACTATGCCACTCACGCGCATAGGCATGCCGCCACCGCCTCCAGGACCACCTTTTCCGCCCGGTCCGCCAGCGCCGGGTTTTCCGCCGCCTGGCCCACCACCGGGTCCACCCGCCGCTACTTCTTTGTTTGCCGAAATCCTATAAAATACCAAGGCTCCAAAACCCAGAATGAGAAGCGTGTAGACGATGTGTTTAATTTTCATATGGTAATAAAGAGTGTAATAGGTAGGTCAAAGCCAGTGCTTTGCGTAGGTTATGGTGTAAAGATTCAATACTGGACAATGGTAGGCAACACGCCGCGTATGGGGCCTGGTTCCTTGCAGGAAACTTCTCCCTTAAAGCGTTTAGGTATGCCGATGCAAAGAAAACAGGAAAAGTAGTGCTGCGCCTCCCCGCCAAGAAGAAAGTAACTGGTATGCCAGTTTAGGCAAAACCCCAAGTTTTAGCGGGGTAGGAGAAGAAAAAGTCTTTTTCATAGCGCAAAGATTGGGGGCTATATGCGTTTAATTCATTGCGGAGCCACTACACGTCCACTACAACTCAACGGCTGTATCATGAATTATTGTGTTTGGGCCTGCAATTACTGTATAGACAACAATGGCGACGCAAGGTTTAACCAGGCTAATAAAATATTCCTATTCTCCTGCGTCTTGAAATTTACGTAATTAGCCCTCAAACACGCAACTTATGCCATTACCATCAGATGCCGCCCAGCGCAGAACCAACTTTTTTCAGGACGTGTATGACGTGGTCAAGCTCATTCCGCCGGGGCGGGTGACTTCTTACGGCGCCATTGCGGCGTATCTGGGTGCTAAAGGCTCTGCCAGAATGGTGGGCTGGGCCTTGATTGCCTCGCATGCGCAACACGGCATTCCGGCGTACCGCGTGGTCAACCGCAATGGCATGCTTACCGGCAAACAGCATTTTGACAACCCCAACGGCATGCAGGAAAGTCTGGAAAAAGAAGGCGTACAAGTAAAGGACGACCAGGTGGTGGACTTTGCCACGCGTTTCTGGGACCCGGCCAAAGAACTGCTGTAAACTTTTATGGAAGTAGACTCTAACAACCTCAACAACATCTCCAAGAAAAAGCATTTCTACCCCATACAGGAACGCTTGCGCAAATACCTGCGCGAATATGACCGTGAAGCTCCTTTGCCCGTCACCTATCAGGACATGATGCGCTACGTGGAGTCCTATCCTTTGTATGACCGCCACGGCAAAGACACGCTCTGGGAGTCTGTGATCTATGACCAGGGACAGATGCAGGAAATCTTTGACGGCCTCACGCGCATCTACGTCCAGCTCAAAACCGATGGCGACGTAAGCGTGATGGAGCATCTTTCAGTAGAGCGGGTGGATTACTGTTCCTTCGGGAATTCAAACCCGTTCAGGATACGGGTGGTGAACCTGCTCAATGACAACTTTGACTACTTCTACTTCAAGAAGGCAGACGCGTCCCGGGTATATGGCCTGGAACTGGAGCACATTCTGTCGCCTAACCGCATCAGCTATTTAGTACACGGTGATTCTTTGATTGAAGAGCACATTGCCGGCATACCCGGGGATGAGTTCATCAAGAACTACCTAGACCGGCCCACGCTCAACAAAGTGCGCATAGCCAAGGAGTTTGTCAAGTTCAATGAGCGGTGCTTCTCTGTCTTGCTGGGTGATATGCGCTCCTATAACTACGTCATTGACATTACCCCAGACTTTGAGGAGGAGCAGTACCGCGTACGCCCCATTGACTTTGACCAGGAGTGCTACGAAGGCCGTAAGACCATGTACCTGCCGCAGTTCTTCAAAGAGAATAACCCCATTGTGGCCCTCTGCACCGAGTGGCTTCCCGCCGAGACCATCAAGCAGTACCAAAACGAGGAACGCACTTTGCTCTTCAGACGCCTTCGCTCTGACCGCTACCGCCTCAAGGATCTAGTAGACTGCATGCGCAAGGACACCATTTCTACCCCAGAAAAAGTGAAGCAATTAAAAACAGAGCTGGCCAAACACCATAATAATGAGGCCTTTCTGCAATGCAAGTCCATGGGTGACATTGTACGTTTGCAACTGAAAGTCATGGCCCGCCACCGGTAGCCGTTTTCCGCCTCTTTTCCAGAAATCAGCCTAAAAACGGCTGTTTACGTATTGCCCCCAGATGATTACACGATTACCCTCGCCCACCTTGCTATCCAGAGTTCAAGCCTTTTTAAAGCTTATCAAAGAAGCGTTCCTGCTCTTCAAGCAAAACGATCCGCTGCGCCTGGCTTCTTCCACAGCCTTCTTTACCTTGTTTGCGTTACCGCCCATTTTGATTCTGCTCATCTCGGCGCTGGGTACCATCTTCAGCAATGCTTTGATTACAGGGGAGCTATTCCATAAAATGACCGAGGTGGTAGGCGAAAACGTGGCCAGTCAGGTGGAGCTTATCTTAATCAATTTCCTCAATTTGCAGGGTAGCGGTTGGGCCGCGGCATTCAGTTTCCTGTTCCTGACGTTTGTGGCTACCACGCTCTTCGGGGTGGTGCAGAACTCCATCAACCAGCTTTGGAGTGTGCGCGCCAAGGGATCCAGACACTTGAAAGGCGCAGTCAAGAACCGGTTAAGGGCCTTGCTCATCATCTTTTCCAGCGGCATTCTGTTTCTGGCCACGCTGTCCATGGACGCCGGCTTTACGTTTCTCAATGACCATTACGTGCTCTGGGATAAGCATTTTCAACTACATCTTATGCAAGTGGCCAACAAGGTGGTGGGGTTTGTGATTGAGACCATGTGGTTTGCCATCATCTTTAAGTTTCTGCCTTACGCCTACATAGACAGGCGGGCCTTATGGGTAGGAGCGGCCCTTACGGCCTTCTTGTTTCTACTGGGCAAACTGATTCTGGGGCAACTGCTCGTGAACAGCGGACTAGGGTCTCTGTATTCCACCTCAGGGTCAGTGGTGGTGCTGTTGCTGTTCATCTTTTATTCTGCCATGATTTTGTTCTTTGGCGCGGCCTTTACCAAGGTGTATGCCCAGGCAATGGAACTGCCGTTTTTCCCTAAACACTTCGCCACGTTCTATGAAGTTAGGGAGACGGACCATGCGCCGTTTTAGGGCTATTTTCTGGGAAACAGGCCAAAAACGACGTTTTGACACATGCCGGCCAGAAAACCGTATATGTGGTATATACAGCTTACCAGCGGGAAACGCCCGCTTTTTCTTTCATGCTTAACATCCTATCCATATGAAAAAAACAGACATGCTATGGCTAGCCACCGCCCTTACCGGGGTGATGGCGGCAGGTTGCAGTAAATCGGCTACTGTTAGTCAGACCACTACCCCTGCCTCAGAAACGGCAGTGGCCGTAGAGGCAGAACCCAACGTGCCGGGCATAGGCCTGAAAATGGAAAACCTGGACCGCTCCATTTCGCCGTGCGAGGACTTTAACCAGTATGCTAACGGTGGCTGGCTGAAGAACAATCCCATTCCCTCATCAGAAAGCCGTTGGGGAAGTTTCAATGAGTTGGCAGACCAGAACAACGCTACGTTGCGGGCGGTGGTGAATGCGGCGGTGGCCAGCACCAATGCGCCTAAGGGTTCCAGCATTCAACTGGTGGGTGACTTTTACGCCGCCGGCATGGATTCTGCCGCCATTGAGAAAACCGGTTTGTCGGCGCTTAGAACCGAACTGACGCGCATTAACGGCATCAGGGACAAAGCATCTCTCATGCAGACCATCGCCTACCTTAAGACCATTGGCACCGGCGGACTGTTCAGCATGGGCGTGGGCCAGGACGACAAGAACAGCACCCAGAACGTGGTGAACCTGTATCAGGGCGGCTTAGGCCTGCCAGACCGTGACTATTACCTGAACACAGACGTCCGCTCTAAAAACATTAGAGACGAATACCAGAAGCACGTGGCCAGCATGCTACAACTATTGGGCGACAACCCTGCCACGGCGGCTAAAAACGCGGCTTCTATCATGGCTATGGAAACCCGTATGGCCAAGGCCTCCATGACCCGCGTGCAACAGCGCGATCCGCATGCTACTTACAACAAGATGACCATTGCCCAACTGCAAAACCTGGCACCTAATTTCAATTGGCCTACTTTGCTTAAAAACATGAGCGTGGGCAGTGCCCAAGAAGTAGTAGTGGGTCAGCCCGAGTTTTTCAAGGAGGCCAGTGCCATGTTGACGGCAGTACCTATCTCTGACTGGAAGAACTACCTTCGCTGGAACCTGGCCCGTAGCTATGCCGCGTACCTGCCGCAGGCCTTCGTGCAGGAGAATTTCAACTTCTACAGTAAATTCCTGAGCGGTGCCAAAACCATGCAACCCCGCTGGAAACGGGTCTTGGGTGTAACGGACCGCAACATCGGCGAAGCCCTGGGCCAAGCCTACGTAGACAAGACCTTCAGCCCCGAAGCCAAAGCCAAAGCCCTGGAAATGGTGAACAACCTGCGCGCCGCTTTTCAGGAGCACGTGAAAAATCTGGACTGGATGAGCGAAGCTACCAAGACGCAGGCCATGGCCAAACTCAACGCGTTTGCCGTCAAGATTGGCTACCCAGATAAATGGAAAGACTACAAGGGCCTGAACGTAGACCGTACTTCTTATGTAAAAAATGTAATGAACGCCAACCAGTGGCGCTTCTATGAGAACACCTCTAAGCTAGGCAAGCCAGTGGACCGCATGGAGTGGGGCATGACCCCGCCAACCGTGAACGCCTACTACAACCCCAGCATGAATGAGATTGTGTTCCCGGCCGGTATCCTGCAACCGCCGTTCTTTGACCCCAAGGCAGATGATGCCGTGAACTACGGCGGCATGGGCGCGGTGATTGGCCATGAACTGACCCACGGTTTTGACGACCAGGGAAGCCAGTATGACCCGCAAGGCAACCTGCGCGACTGGTGGACCGCCGAGGACAAAGCCAAGTTTAAGGAGCGCACCGATTTAGTAGACCGCCAGTTCAGCGCCATGCAACCCCTGGACAGCGTCTTTGTGAACGGTAAACTGACCATGGGCGAAAACATAGCCGACATTGGGGGCTTGAACATCGCCTTCACGGCTTTGCAAAAAGCCATCGCCAATAAGAACGTGGGCAAGATTGACGGTTTCACGCCAGAGCAGCGCTTCTTCCTAGCCTGGGCCCAGATTTGGCGCACCAATGCCACGGAGAGCTTCCTGCGCCAGCAGGTGCAGACCGACCCGCATTCGCCGGCCACGTTCAGAATCAACGGCCCGCTGTCTAACATGCCGCAGTTCTACAAAGCCTTTAACTGCGGCCCAGGCAACAAAATGTACCGCCCCGAAGCCGAACGCGTCCACATCTGGTAAGCCGTTTTTGGCCTATTTCCCAGAAAACAAGCAAAAAACGCCTCTCAGGAATGAGAGGCGTTTTTTGTGTTAGCTATTTTGATAAACAAAAGAAGTTATAATGACTTCAACCAGTTCTCTGCGGCCATCTCATCCTCAAAGCCTTGCGCGATGCCCGTCTCTTTCATCATCTCAATGGCTTTCTCAGTAGATAAGCGGCTAAAGGTGCTGGTAGAGAAAATGCAGGCGTGGTACTCCAGGCCGGCAGCTTTGGCGCGGGGGTACCAGTCATGGGCCACCCAGTCTGCCAGGTCTGCCCACAGGCCGCGCACGTCTTTGTGGTCGTCTAATAACTTATGGCAGAAGTTCTTCTTTAAATGCAGGATGATGCTCTCATAGCCCTGCTTTATGTCTTGGGTAGACAACTCGCCTTTCCAGTGACTGATGAGAAAGTCGTCAACGGCGTTATACTCTAGGGTAAGGCACTCAGTGGACAGGAGTTGAATATGCTTCATGAGCGTAGGCAGGAACCGGTGAAGACTACTTTAAAGTTCTGTTGCAATACTTGGGGGCTTCTACTAAGGTTGTTGTTTACTGCCGGATCACCCGCACCTTCATGGTCACGTCTGTAAGGGGCCAGTTCTGCTGTTTGTCTACGGGCACGTTGGCAATGCTGTCTACCACGTGCATGCCCTCTATCACCTCCCCGAAGATAGTGAACCTGCCGTCCAAGTTTGGCGCGCCGCCCTGGGTTCTGTACACCTCTTTTTGTTCGGGGCTGAGGTTCAATTTAAATTCCTGGATGTTGGCCGCTAGTTCTTCGGGGGAAAGGGGGTGGCCCTGCACAATGTAAAAGTCGCGGGCAGAAGACATGCGCTCCGGGTTTTCCTCGTCTCCGTAACGGGCCATGCCCAGCACACCGCGCTTGTGGTAGTAGTGCGGCCGTATCTCCTGGGGTATGTCATAGCCGCCAATCTTCATGTTGGGCTGGTCTGTTCTGCCGCCTTGTATCATAAAACCTTTCTCTACCCTAAAGAAGACCGTCTTATCAAAGAACCCATAATGGGCCAGCCGCACAAAGTTGGCGCGGTGCAGCGGCGTGTCTTTGAACAAGCGCACTTTAATATCGCCTTTTGAGGTTTGAATGAGGACCAAGGTGTCATGCGGAAATTTCTGGCCGTAGGCGGTGAGGGTGTCTACGGCTTCTGCCTGGTTGAGCAGCGTGGGTGTGTACGGTTTAGGCGTGGCGGCAGCCGCTGTTTCTGGCGCCTTCTCCTGACAGCCAGAAAAAGAAAACACGCACCCTAATAAGAGGGCAGTGAAAGAAGCAGACCGAAGAAAACATGTGCGCATAACCCAACAAAGAACTAGAAATGACCTATCATCAAAGCTAGCAATTACAGGGTTCTAAGACAAGAAAAGCAGGAGGGGAGCAAGGGGGTTTTTATGCGAGGGAAGGCATGTTTTAAAACGCAACGTATTGTGTACGAGTGAAATAAATTAAAGATACGTGTTTTTGGGGTGTCATTTGGATTATGTTTTCCTTAGATTGGAACTGCATTTAACCAAGTGCAACGCTTTCAAACAATCCATCTTTCAAACAAACGTCTTTGAGTATGAAAAAGAACTTCACATTTGCGTCCCCCGCCAGATTAGTGTTAGGTGCCGCCATTCTGGCTTTCACGTTCCAGAGTTGCGAATCTACGGAAGAGGCTGTTTCACCGGTTGATGTAAGCGCAGAAGCCTCTGTGCAAGGAGAGCCCATTGCCGGCAAGTACATTGTGGTTTTAAAGAAGGACAACGCCCGCCGCATGCCGGAGCAAGCTACGTATGCTCAGCGTCAAAACCAGATGCGCAGCCAAGGCAAGCAGATTCTGCGCGAGCGCGGCATTTCTGAGAACGCGTTGGGCCATGCCTACGGCAAAGTAATAGAAGGTTTCTCAGCTGATTTGTCTGAGGCCGAGGTAGAGAAGCTTCGCCGCGATCCACGGGTGGCGTACATTGAGCAGGACAAGATCATCAGTCTGGGTAAACCAGGCGGCGGCGGTTCGGCCCAGCCAAATCAGGAAACCCCTTACGGCATTACCCGAGTTGGATTTGGGGACGGCACCGGTAAAGTCGCGTGGGTCATTGACTCCGGTATTGACCTGGACCACCCAGACCTGAACGTAGACGTAGCCCGCAGCCGCACTTTCATTACCTCTGGCCCAGACGCTAGTAGCGCAGATGACGGCAATGGACACGGTTCACACGTAGCGGGCACCATTGCCGCCAAAAACAACACCATAGGCGTGATTGGCGTGGCCTATAATGCCACCGTGGTAGCGGTAAAAGTCTTGAACTCAAGAGGCAGCGGCTCTACCTCTGGCGTCATTGCCGGTATTGAGTACGTGGCCAATACCGGTAAAGCCGGCGATGTGGCCAACATGAGTTTGGGTGGCGGTGTTTCTACCACCTTAGACAATGCCGTAGTGAATGCCGCCAAAGGAGGCATCATCTTCTGCCTGGCCGCCGGCAATGAGTCTGATGACGCCAACAACCACTCACCGGCCCGCGCCGAAGGTGCCAACATCTACACCATCTCTGCCATGAACAGCTCAGACACCTGGGCATCCTTCTCTAACTACGGTACGCACGTAGACTGGTGCGCCCCAGGCGTGGGTACTAAATCAACCTGGAAGTCTGGCGGCTACAACACCATCAGTGGCACGTCCATGGCTACGCCGCATGCGGCCGGGGTTATGCTCATGACGGGTGGTAAACCCACTATCAGTGGCTACGTGAAAGGTGACCCAGACGGCAAAGCCGATCCTATTATCCATTTATAATTTGATTTCTTAGAGCAGAAAAAGGGTAGCCACTTGCGTGGCTACCCTTTTTCGTTTTTGGGCAGATTTGCCAAAAATAGGCCAAAAACGGAGTTTACTCTGTCTCTGGAGTTTCGCAGTTGATGTCTTTGAAGACCTGGTTGATGGCGTCTTCGGCGGTGCGCAGTTTCTGCTTGCACAGCTTGATGAGTTCTGAGGAGCGCTGTACCTTCTGGGTCAGTTCATCCACGTCTACATCATCATTCTCAATGGCCTTTAAGATGGCCTCTAACTCCTGGGTGGCTTGCTTATACGTTAAGGTGCTCATGTTCTTTCTAATTAGAAATTCTAAATTAGAAATTAGAAATTAAGAATGATGGATAGAGTTCTTGGTCTGTGTCCCAGCCATCATTTCTAATTTTTAATTTCTAATTTTTAATTAAATAAGTCTGGTTCTTGAATGTTGGTGACGGTGCTGGTGACAGAGCCTACCAGCAGTCGGGTTTTGAGTTCATCGCCGGGTGTGAGTTGTTCTATGGAACGCAGCAGTTTGCCGTTGACGTACGTGAGCGTGTAGCCGCGCATCAGCATCACCTCGGGGTCATGGGACCGTATGTCCATGGCCACGATCTGCAGTTGGTGGCTTTTGGTTTGCAAATGGTCTTTGGCACCATAGAGCAAGCGCTGCTGGTTTTTCTGGAACGTGAGCTTGGCTTTCTGTACCCTCTGCTCAGCGGTATGTTGTACGCAGTGCTCCACGTGCGTGAGCTTGCGCTGGCCAGCGGTTACCTTCTGCGTGCTTTCATGCTCCAGGGTCTGAATGTACTGGTGTTGTTTGGCTTCCTTGGCTCTTAGTAATTGTTCTACGGAATGGGTGAGGCGCAACTCTTCACACATGACATGCTTTTGCTCATGCGTGAGATACGTTTTAGGCTTATCTGAGAGCGTTCGGGTTTGGCACTCCAACTGGAACTGGCGCATCTGCAAGAAGTTGGTGGTGCGTTGTTGCAGTTGATTGGTCAATTGGGCCACGCGTCGTTCCTCAATGACCGCTAACGCCGTCGCCGACTCGCGGATCTGCAAGAAGATGGTTTCTATCTTGGCCTCAAACTCGTTGCAACGGTCAATCAGGTAAGCAGCTACGGCCGTTGGGGTTTTCAAGGGCGTGTGTGCCACTAAATCGGTGATGGACTCATCGCGCTCATGGCCAATGCCGGTCAAAACAGGGAGCGGCATTTGGGCCACGGTGGCCGCCAGTTCATATCGGTCAAAGCACAGCAAGTCCGTCTGCGAGCCGCCGCCCCGTATGATCACCACCGCGTCAAAGGCAGGCCGTTGCAGGGCCACGCGGCTTAAAGCGGTTTTGATAGAGGCTACGGCCTCGGCGCCTTGCACGCTGGCCTCAAACAAGGTGAGCTTGAAGGCATAGCCAAACGGGTTGTTCTCCAGTTGGGCCACAAAATCCTGGTACCCCGCGGCGGTAGGCGAAGAGATGATGGCCAGGCGCTGCGGTACCTCGGGCAGGACATGCTTGCGGTTTAATTCCAGCAATCCTTCTTGCTGTAACCGTAGGATGGTTTCCTGGCGTTGCCGTGCTAGATCTCCTAAGGTGTAGGTAGGGTCAATGTCATGAATGTCCAGACTGAAGCCGTAGAGCTCATGGAACCTGGGACTGGCGTTGAACAGAATTTTAAGGCCAGCCTTCAAAGGATGACCGGTCTGTTCTTCAAAATAGGTGGCAATCTCCTGGTATTGGCGCTTCCAGATGGTGGCTCTGGCCTGGGCCGTGAGCGTGGCTTTGGCGCCGGGTTCTTTGTCAGTGAGGGTGAGGTAGCAGTGGCCGCTGCCGTGGTGCACGCGGGCCTCAGAGATTTCAGCTATAATCCAATACCGGTGGGGCAAGGCGTTCTCAATCTCCTCGCGCAGGCGGTGGTTGAACTCAAAGAGGGTGAGCGGACGGTTAGTGCTAACCGTCAGCGAAATCTCCTCGCGGTAACTCTGAAAATATGTCCCCATTCCGTGCGCTCCTCTTATTTTCAATCTCCTAAAATTACGCTTTTTGTCTTTGCGGTCAATTGTCTGCTAAAAAAATTATCAAAGTTGCTAAATATAGGTTTTAGTGAAGATAAATTGTTGTGAAAGTGCAAATCCTTCTATAGCGTCTGTGCGTTTTAAGAATCATTCCTACCTTTACCTTATTAGGAGCATTGGCACGTCACAGCACATAGATTATATGTCACACTTGGTACTCTCAGAAATCAACATTTATCCCATCAAGTCTTTAGGCGGCATCTCGCTCACGTCTGCCCAGGTAGAAGAGCGCGGCCTGCAATATGACCGGCGCTGGATGCTGATTGACGAGAGCGGCATGTTTTTGACTCAGCGCAAGTTAGCCGAAATGGCCTTGCTGGACGTGGCCCTGCGCACCGACCACCTGGAAGTAACGCACCGCACCAAAGACCTGCCGCCGCTGCGCGTTCCGCTAGAAACCAACAGCACCCGCTCTCTGTTGGTGACGGTTTGGGACGACATCTGTTTTGCCTACGTGGTAAGCCCAGAGGCCAATACTTGGTTTAGTGATGCACTGGGCATAGACTGCCGCCTGGTGTACATGCCAGAAAATTCAATCAGGCTCATTGACCCCAACTACGCCAAGCACAATGAGAAAGTGAGCTTTGCCGATGGCTATCCGTTCCTGATTATTGGCCAGGAGTCTTTGAATGATTTGAACAGCCGTCTGGAGCAGCCCGTACCCATGAATCGGTTTAGGCCCACGTTTGTGTTCACGGGTGGTTTGCCGTATGACGAGGAAAATTGGAAGACCTTTAAGATTGGCGATGTGCTGTTTTACGGAGCCAAGCCCTGCGGCCGCTGCAACGTGACCACCATTGACCAGTTTACGGCCGCCACCAGCCAGGAACCACTCAAAACCTTGGCTACCTACCGCAAGCAGGGCAACAGCGTCTTGTTTGGCATGAACCTGATAGGCCTTTCTACCGGCACCATCCAGGTAGGGGACAAAATCCAGGTCATGGAAGCCGGCCCGGTAGAAGAAGTCTAATCTGTTTTTCGCCTCTTTTCCAGAAATTAGCCTAAAAACGCCTGTTGGCCTTTTACGTGCTCTTTGCCTTGTCATTGATTTTTTATTTGAGGTAGCTGCCGGCTGCAGCCTGCCCTTATAGGCTTGCCTCAAAGGTGCAGTAGCAAAGTCTTGGTGTAGACCACAAGGCCCGGGGGCAGGCAAGGGCTGTCCTTCATTTGGGTAATGCACACGCTTGGCACTGGTTCAATTGTAGAAATCCGACCTCATCTGTTAACCAGCCCATTGTTTCTGCGTTAAAAGTTTTCCGGATAGTTTTATTTCCCCCAACCGTTTACGCTTTCTACCATGATTCATACCAGAACAGACTACGCCGTTACCGGGTATGATGAGTTGCTGCAGGGTGTGTTTCTTAGGTTTCTGCGCAAGGCTACCAGAGAGGAATTTAAGGAGGCGCACCAGCGGCTACTGCAGACCATGCGGGAATATCCTACCCAGCGCATGAACCTGGACGTACTGCAGGTGGGCTTGGTAAGCCCAGAAGACCAGCGTTGGGTGGCTTCGCTCATTATTCCCAGACTGGCAGAACTGGCGCCAAACAATTATCTGTATATTGCAGTTGTAGTTCCAGAGACCGCTTTTACCAGGTTGGCCATGACGTCTATTGGCGACCAGGTGAAGGACAAGGGCTTTTGTGACTATCGGCAGTTCCCTAACCTGGTAGAGGCCAAGCAATGGCTTTTCCTGCAGCCTTCCGGGGTTCTTGTCCAGTAGCATGTAACACATCCTTTTGTAGTATGACACAGCACACCTTATATTTAGTGAAGACCTCTAACGGAGCAGAGCATGACCTTACCTCTGCCAAAGAACTAAGAAGCAACAACCTGTTTCCGTTTGGCTTGCACAACTACGCCATCTACCGTACGCCAGAGGGGGCCTACATCAAGGGCACTAACTCAGACAATCCCAACCTGATGTTGGACCAGTATGAGGAGATTACGGAGCAGGAGGCCAAAGGCTACCAGCACCCGCACCACCGCATCATAGAAGAGTAATTGCCTGGCCCTGAAGCCAAAACTTCCTTAGGTTCGTACATTTTACCCGTCACCCTGCGTTATATACAGCCCAGGTGACGGGTAATTTTTTGATTGAACCTATGAGTCTTACCGTTTTCAACAAGCATTCTTTTTATATCTTCTGGTTGGCCCTGCTGTGCATACAGGCCTGTAGTCCTAAAAAAGCCTTGCGGGGCGTTTTTAAGAAGCAGACGCCCTATGAACGCTACCAAAAAGGATTGGAGGAAGCCAAACTAGACCAGACGGCCCTGGGCCAGCAGTGGCTGGCCGCCGGGGCCAAAGCCTTGCAGGGACCGGTGCCCATCACCCTGCCTTTTAAAGAGACCGGTTACTTTCCGGCAGACCGGCCCATGGCCACCGGTTACCAGTTTACCGTCAAAGAAGGGCAGAAGGTCTCTGTGAAAGTGCAGACCAAAGGCACCGCCGTACCGCAGGTGTTTTTGGATTTGTTTGAGGCAGACCCCGCAACGCCCGCAGAACGCAAGCAAGTTGCCCATGCAGACTCAACGGCCCAAGAACTGGAATATGAAGTAGAAGAAGACCTACCCCATGTCCTGCGCTTGCAACCAGAACTCTTGCGCAGCGGGCAGTACACCGTGACCATTGAGACCCAGCCGGTGCTAGCGTTTCCGGTGCAGGGCAAAGACGGACGCGCCATCCAAAGCGTATGGGGCCAGGACCGAGACGGCGGCAAACGCAAGCATGAAGGCATAGACATCTTCGCGCCCCGCAACACGCCCGTGATTGCTTCTGCTCAAGGCGTGGTGTCCAGAGTAAATACCACACCCATTGGCGGGAAGGTGGTTTGGTTGCAAGACCCCGGGCGTAATCAAAGCCTGTACTATGCGCACCTGGACAGCCAACTGGTACAACCGGGCCAGCGGGTCTCTATTGGCGACACGTTGGGCCTGATGGGGAACACTGGCAATGCCAGAGGCACGGCACCGCACCTGCATTTTGGCATCTACAAATATGGTCGTGGGGCCGTGGATCCTTTCCCGTATGTGTATAAGAACCAAGAGAAACCAGCGCCGGTAAAGGTAAGTGAAAAGCAACTGGGTGCTTGGACCCGCGTGAGCAAGACCAATGCCTCTGTGCGGGAGTCTCCTAGCACCAAGGCCAACGTTTTGGCCACGCTAGAGAAGAACCTACCCGTGCAGGTGGTGGCTGGTACGGCAGACTGGTACCGAGTAGAACTACCCAACGGTCAGCAAGGGTTCATGGCTTCTTCTCTGTTAGAACCCATGGACAAGCCTTTGCAAACCTTGCGCCTGCAAGAGACTGCCCACCTCTTAGATGCCTCTCATGCCCAGGCCGCCGCCAAGCGCATGCTGCCAGCAGACACCAGCGTGCAGGTGCTGGCCAAGGAGACAGATTTCTGGCTGGTGAAGGTGGCTGGCGGGGAGACGGGTTGGTTGGCCATGCCGTTGACTCCGCAGACGGACAGAGGTAAGTGATTCCTACAGGGCAATCCGTATTTATACGTAACTCTTCTATGATTTACTACTAACATTCCATGGCGGGCTGTCGTACAATCTATATACAATGTGCTTACTCCGGTGTCTTTCCTTACTAGTCCTACTCTATTGAACATCTAATCCAGCGGTATTTATGGAATCTACCTGGCATCTTTCCCATGAGCACGCGCACATTAGCATCTTTTATGATGAGATCAATAATTGGGTTTATGTGAAGTGGGCGGGGCACATGAACGGCGAGGACGTGCTCATGGCGGCCAAGGCGTACTTGGGGCTACAAGAGAAGTGGAAATGCCCCAACCTGCTCAATGACAAGAGCCAGGTGACGGGTGATTGGGAAGACGTCAATAACTGGTTGGAGTATGAGTGGTTGCCAGACGCGGTCAACCTGGGCTTAAAACGCTTTGCCCACGTCTTGTCCCAGAACTTTCAGCAGATGACCTCGGCCAAAGACATGATTGAACGGTTCTCAGAATACTGCGAGGCCGCCCTTTTCTGGGATGTTGAGATGGCCCAGAAGTGGCTTCAGCGCCCCGCCCTAGACCCGCAAGAGGTACCCCAGAAGGACAAAATCAACAAAGCCAATTAACCCGTTTTCGGCCTGTTTTCTGTAAAACAGGCCGAAAACGGCGTTTGCTTATTCATCCTTTAACTGCTGGTGCAAGTCCTTGGCGTCTTTCTTGGCTTCCAGGGCCAAATACTCAGCCTGCAGGCCTTTTATTCTAAGTCTATCTGCCGGGCTCAAATTATCTTCTAAAGGATCTTTCTTGGCATTCATCTGCCGGTAGACGGCATCTACGTAGTCCCAGTCGGCGGCGGTCCAGCCAGATTGGCGCTGGCGTACGTTGGTTAAAAACGTCTCATACTTGTTGCGCACCTGGCCAGGTGCCCAGGTAACGTCTAGGGCAACCTTTGAGCCGAGGAGCAAAAAGGTGAAATTCTCTAGTTTTTCAGGCTGCAAAGGCATGTCACTGCGTTGCTTGTTATGAGACTGCCAGTTCTCAAAGCGGCGCTTGAGTTCTTTGTATTCTTCCTTAGACTCGGCAGAAAGGCTGTCCAAGTTGGCTTCTAGCTTGGCAGAGCGCTGTTTAAACTCCTCCTTTACCTGAGGGCCTTTGCGGTCTGCGGTGCTGTCTACGTCATTGGCTTTGTCCTTGGCCCATTCTCTGAGCTCGGCTAGTTCCTGTTCTGCCTTGTTGGTGGTTCTTTGGGCGTCTGCCTCTGCCTCAGAGGCGGTCTTGTTGCAGCTGGTGCCTAAAAAGAGGATTCCTGCGGCCAGAAGGGGCAGGAGCGAAAAAGAAAACCGGGATTTCATATGACCATTCATTTTTCTGGTACATACGCAATCCCGGCCCTGAAAGATAGCTATTTACAAATATTGAAATCAGCCCTGGTCTAAAACAGCCCGAACAGCTCAATATTAATGCGCTCAATGATGGTGCCCAGGTCTTCTGGATTGGACACAAAATCCATGTTGTTGACGTCTACTACCAGCAATTTGCCTTGGGTGTAGCCACTAATCCACTGTTCATAGTGCTCGTTCAGGTTCTTGAGGTAGGAGAGGGCAATGTTCTCCTCATAATCCCGCGCGCGCTTCTGTATCTGACCAATGAGCTTGGGCAAGTCGGCTTTCAGGTAGACTAACAGGTCTGGCGGCTTGACCATGTTGGTCATGGACTGGAACAGGTTGAAGTAGTTCTGGTAGTCGCGCTCGCTCATCATGCCAGACTGGTGCAGGTTCTTGGCGAAGATGTAGGCATCCTCATAAATGGTGCGGTCCTGTACCACGCCGTTCTTGCGCTCATTGATCTGCAGCACCTGGTTAAAGCGGCTGTTTAAGAAGAAGACCTGCAGGTGAAACGCCCAGCGCGGCATGTCTTCATAAAAGTCCTTGAGGTACGGGTTGTCATCTACGGCTTCCAGAAAAACTTCCCAGTTAAAGTGCTGGGCTAATTTTTTGGCCAGAGTGGTTTTGCCGGCTCCTATGTTACCGACGATGGCAATATGCATGATGTAGTTGGTGCTTAATGAAATGGGGATGGCAAAAGTAAGGGTTTCGGGCAGAATATCAGCGGGTGAGAGCCCAGAACGGCATAAAAAAATGGGAGGCGTTTTTGGCCTGTTTTCTCAGAAACAGGCCAAAAACGCCTCCCATTTTGTGGGAATAAGGATTACCGGCTTTTGGTGAGGAGTAAATCTTTTTCCTGTAGGCGGCCTTTCTTCCAGGCTTTCTTTTCTAGCTTGAGTTGTTTGGTTTCTGCCGGGGTGCGCGATGTTATCAAGAGGGCATTTAAATCGGGTCTTCCGCCGTCTACCCAGCAGGTAAACCAGAAGCTGCCCGTCATCTGCGCCGCGGCCTGCAGGCGTTTTTCTACGGTAGTACCCAAGGCCTGCTGGTAGGCTTTGGCGAAGGCGTCTGAGTAAGATTTGCGGGTGCGACCGTTGCGCTCAGTGGTCACAAACTTGGTCTGGTCCGTAAAATTCTTGCTCACTTCTTTCTCCAGCGCCAGCATGTTGGGCAGGTCTTTGTGCGAAGCGCGTATCACCTCCCAGATTTCATGCTCTGGATTAGCAAGGTACTTTGCCTTTTCGTGCTTAAGCGAATAGTCTTTCAGGTTCTGCTCAGGCAGTTTAGACTCCCAGAGGCTGTGCAGGCCGTGTTGGCCGGTGAGCTGACCGTCATAGTTGAGCGTGGTATGCAAGGGCACGTGCGCGTCTTGGATGTAATGACCTAGATCTGCCGAGTAATATAGAATACTGTCCACGTTCTTCTGCTGAAAGGCCCGGGTCAGGCGCTCCTGCATTACCACCACGTGCCAGGGCACCAGGCCGTATTTGGTGAGCGTGTCTACCGGGTATTTGGCACTGGCTGCGGCCCAGCCTTCGGGCATCTCATTCACGGCGTTGGGGCCGTAATAGTCTACGTCAATGAAATGGCGGGGCGCCTCAGTAGAATCTGTGTTGCGGCGCTCATCTGGCCTCACGGATTTTTCCACTAAATGGCCCATGTGGCGGTGGTAAAAGCCCTGCATGTCTTTGGGCAGACCATAAATGGCCAGTTGTTGGATGACCTTGTGCCCGAAGAAGCCCCAGCCCATGCTCAGCACAGAACAAGCCAGAAGTAAACAGATGGTAAGTGAAATCTTTCTCATGGTTCAAGTGCCGTAAAGGAGGTGCGTAGGGGGTTGTTAAGTTGTGTAAAAAATGCTTAGGCAGTCAAAGGCTTCCGCATGATGTAATCATTCAAGGTATACGGCCCCAGCGGAATGTCCAGGGTCTGGTGAATCTGGAAGCCGTGCTTGAGGTAGAAGTTCTTGGCGGGGTTCTCACGGTGCACGTTCAGGTCCAGGGCGGTGGCACCCAACGGTTGAATGCGGCGCACAATCTCCTCTACCAGCATTTTGCCAAAGCCTTTGCCTTGTTGGGCCGGAAGAATGTAGAGCTTGTTCAGTTTATAAATCTTCTCTTCTGGGTATAGCAAAGAAAAAGACGCGAAGGCGGCGGGCACTCCCTGGTTCTTTACAAGCAAAAACGTCTGGCCTTCTTGCATCTGCTGTAAAAGGGAGGACGGCGTGTAAAACTGGTCCAGCATGTACTGGATTTGGTCTGGGGCCAGAATGTCTTTGTAGGTAGGTTGCCAGGTTTGGTGCGCCAATTGGTGAATGGCCAGTGCGTCCTGGGTTTCTTCTATGGTGTTGGTAGAATGGGCAGAGGTAGGAACAGGCATGGTCAAAACGTGCTTGTACTAGAAGTGAGTAGTAGGGGTGAAAGAATCTGCAATTTACCGCTTAAAACGCAGAACTGCTTCTGGGTTAGGTGAAAATTGGCGGCACGAAATGCTCAGCCTAGCGCCAGTAAATAGAAAAAGCCCCGAATGGTTTTCGGGGCTTTTGAGAAAAACAGGCCAAAAACGGTTACAGCTTTACGCCTACCGCTAACTGGAACACGTTGTTTGGATAAGAAACGCCTTTTAACGTGCCGTCTTGGGTATCTGACAAGCCCAGGTTGTACCTAGCCGATACCTGTAAAATGGAGACATCATACCCAAATCCTAGGGCCAAGGCGCCGTCATATTTGTTCATGTTGTCTGAGATGTCTAAGGTCTCTTTGCCACGCTTGCGTTTAGCGTCCAGCAAAATTCCAAACTGAGGACCTACCTGCACGTGAAAACCGCCAGAAATGGTGCCCTTGAAGATTAAAGGAATGTTCAGGTAATGATAAGTGAAGGTGTAGTCATCTGCCTTGAATCCTTGCTGTGAGTACAACAGCTCCGGTTGAATAGCAAAACGCTCAGAGATAGGCGCCGTGGCGAAAAAGCCAGCGTGTACGCCGGTGCGCGGGTCTGTGCCTTTGGCATCGCCGCCAATGTTGGCTACGTTCAAGCCTACTTTAATACCAAAGCTGGTCTGTGCCTGGGCGCCTGCTACACTTAATAGGGCAAAGAAGCCCAAGAGAATCATCTTTTTCATATGGTGGTACGCTACTTATAAGGGGGCAAATATAAGGCAAATGTGCCTATCCAATTCCGCTATTTTTCTGGATATTTTGGATAAATTTTGGTTGGCTTTATTGCTTGTACACTTTTCCGTCTTTCATGACAAAGGCCACTTGTTGCAATACTTTGATGTTCTGCAAGGGATCACCATCCACGGCAATGATGTCGGCTAGTTTGCCTTTCTGCACAGCGCCTAGTTTGTCTGATGCGCCCACCAGTTCAGCGGCGTGCACGGTGGCGGCTTTGATGGCTTCCATGGCAGGCATGCCGGCTTCTACCATGTACTCAAACTCTTTGGCGTTCTTGCCGTGCATGAACACGCCGGCGTCTGTGCCAAACGCAATCTTAACCCCAGATTTGTAGGCTTTGCCAAACGTATTCTGCAACTGAGGGCCAATGGCCAGGGCTTTGGGCGTTACCAGCGCGGGATAGTAATTAGGAATCTTAGCCGAGTCAGCAACTGATTTACCGGCGGTGATGGTGGGAACGTACCAGGTGCTATTCTTCTTCATGAGTTTCATGGTTTCCTCGTCCATGAGTGTGCCGTGCTCAATTGACGTCACGCCCGCCCTAATGGCGCGTTTCATGCCCTCGGCACCATGGGCGTGCACCGCTACTTTCATGCCCAGGTCCCGGGCGGTTTCCACAATGGCTTTAATCTCTTCTTCGGTGTACTGGGGGCCGGAGCCGTCTTTGGCCACGCTTAACACGCCGCCCGTAGCCGCAATCTTAATCAAGTCCGCGCCATTCTTGTATTGGTGTCTTACTGCTTTTCTACACTCATCTACTCCATTGGCTACGCCTTCTGCCGGACCCGGGTCCCCAATCAGTTTCTCATTGTACCCGTTGGTAGGATCCATATGACCGCCCGTGCCCGAGATGGCCTTTCCCACCACGTACATTCTAGGACCACGCATTAAGCCTTGGTTGATGGCGTTGCGCAACTGGATGTTGATGCCGCTTCCGCCCAGATCCCGCACCGTGGTAAAACCTGCCATGAGGGTGCGTTCTGCGTAATTGCCCGCTCTAAAGGCCGTAGTGCCGGGGTTGAGGGACAGTTTTTCGGCGTAGGCGTTGGGACTGGTTTCGCTTTCAAAGTGCACGTGCATGTCCATGAAGCCGGGCAGAACGGTTTTATTCTTCAGATCGATGACCTTGGCGCCTGTCTCTGGGTTGGTATAGCCTTTTTCAACCGAAAGGATTTGATTGCCATTTATGATGACGGTCATTTCTGTCTGGGCTTTGTCACTGAGGCCGTCTATGAGTTTGCCGCAGTGTAGGTAGGTTTTCTGAGCCATGGTTTGTGCCGCAGAGAACGCTAACAAGGCCATGGTAGCCACCGCGTAAAAGTGTTTCTTCATATAGAGGTTGTTAGTAGGGTAGGTTTGGACTTTCTAAAATAGTGAAAGTTTGCCAGCGTTTAGGTGTTTCCAACAATTGCCCGAAGCGGATTTCAGTGTGAGGGGCAAGCCTGAACAGAAACCGCCCTTCGTTTTTGGCCTGTTTTCTGTAAAACAGGCCAAAAACGAAGGGCGGTTAAGAAATGAGATGCGTTCTCCTTAGTCTTCTATCTTCTGGAATTTGTTCTTGAAGAAGTAGTAAACTGGTATACCAATCAGCACAATGGCTAAGCCAGCGCCGGCATATTCTGTCTTGTACATCAAGAGCAAAAGGCAGATGAACGAAGCCATGGCAATGTACAGCCCTGGCAAGAACGGGTAGCCGATGGCTTTGTACGGTCTTGGCGCATCTGGCATGGTACGGCGCAGAATGAAGATACCGGCAATGGTTAAGATATAGAACAAGAGCACGGCAAAAATCACGAAGTCCAGCAAATCACCGTAACGGCCAGACATGCACAGAAGACACGCCCACACGCACTGGAACGTCAAAGCCACGCCCGGCACGCTGTTCTTGTTCAGGCGGGCCATGTTTCTGAAGAACAACCCGTCTTTGGCCATGGCATAGTACACACGCGGCGCCGATAGAATAACGCCGTTGTTACAGCCAAACGTAGAAATCATAATCAACACGGCAATGGCAATGGTAGCGGTTGATCCGCCAATGACCTCAGCCACAGCGGTGGCTACCCGGTCATTGCTGGCAAATTGAATACCGCGGGCCATCACGTCCACGCCTTCCGGTGATCCTTCCAGCGGCAGAATGGTGAGGTACACGATGTTGATTAACAGATACAGGATGGTCACAATGGTGGTGCCAATGGCCATGCTCAACACAATGGTACGCTTGGGGTTCACAATCTCATCCCCAGAGAAGCCAATGTTGTTCCAGGCATCTGACGAGAAGAGTGACCCAATCATAGCGGTACCCACGCCCACCATCAGGGCCCAACCGGCCAGCGGTGCACGGTAATGTTCGCCGGGCACCAGTGCCTTAGGCTCCCACATGTTAGTGAAGTTGAGTTCAATCACCTCAGCATTAGTGCCTAATAGTAGCCCGAAAATAATCAAGGCAAACAAGGCAATGATCTTGGTGCTCCCGAAGATGTTCTGAATGAACTTGCCGTTACGGACGCCCTGCTGGTTGACCAGCGTAAGCAAAATAATGGACGCAATGGCCAGAAACTGAACCGTGGTGAACTTTAGAAAGCCTAAATCCAATAGCACGTTGTCTTCAGAGAACCAAGGCACCAAAACGCCCGTGAATTTGGCGAAGGCCACGGCCACCGCGGCAATGGTCCCAGATTGAATCACCAAGAACAGCGTCCAGCCATACAAGAAGGCTACCATGGGCCCGTACGACTCGCGCAGGTACACATACTGCCCGCCGGCGCGCGGCATCAAGCTGGTCAACTCGCCGTAGCTGAGCGCGCCCGCCAGGGTCATGAGTCCCGTCAAGGCCCACACCAACAACAAATACCCCGGACTGCCCACGCTGCGGGCAATATCTGCGCTCACAATGAAGATACCGGAGCCAATCATAGAACCCGCCACCAACATGACGGCGTCAAACAGCTTTATTTCGCGCTTAAACCCTGTAGAAGTTTCAGACATACACTTTTGTGTAATTAGAAATTACGAATTAGAAATTAGAAATGGGTGGGGAGTAATGACCAATAATTACCAGATAGCCAACAATCAACAATCAACAATTGACAATCAATAATGACTCGCTACTAATTAGACTTTTCTTGGGGGAAGGTCAAAGGCTACGGCGTTGTGCTCAAAGTGGCCTTTGTGGGCACCGTCACAGAAGGGTTTGTTGCTGGAAAGACCACAGCGGCAGAAAGACACTACTTCGCGGCCTTGCAAGTTGTACTCGTTGCCTTGCGCATCTACTACTATAAATTCGCCCTCTACTTTAAGAGAGCCGTTGCTGTTCACGGTAATTTTTGTTTTCATGCTGTTTTGAGAAAAATAGGGCTAAAACGGAAATAATTAGAAGCCAGTAAATTGAATTACCAAGTCTCTGACCTTAGAAGAGACTTTGCCTCGTTTCAAAGATAGTCTTTTTGGGCAAAGTGACGGTGTCTGTATGTTTTTCCTTTTTGCTAATCTTGAAATGAATGAACAATAATGGTTTACTTTTTGCGATAACTACGTATAGTACATCTACTTAAAAAATTGGACCTATGAAAGCATGTGCCTTACAGATAGAGCGGTTAAAGGTCATAGCAGACCAACTAGAGCAGTTACAGCAGGAGGAGCAAGCCAATGCCCAGCGCCTGGCTTCTTATCTGGCAGACGCCCGCATCTACCTGCATGAGATTTCCATGCGCTGTAAAACCAAATACTTGAAGCTGGTAGAAACCACCTCAGAACAATTGGAGCAACTGCGCAAAGAAAGCCCCGTCCTGGAGAGTGCCGCCGGCATAGAGCAGGCCTCACAGGCCATTAAAGAGTTTTTGGGTCAGACAGAACTGGTCACCTCCTCCCAGCAAGAAGATAAAGAATTTTAACGGTCTACAACCATCTAACGTGGGTAGCAGAAGCGGTTTTCAACTTCTGCCGGCTTACTTGCGTAAGGGTACTAGCTAAATAATTGCGTCTTTTACGGACTCTAATTACAAGTACCACCTTATGAAAAAGTCATTATTAACTCCTGCCTTGTCTGCTGTTCTAGCATTGGGCCTGATGAGTTCCTGCGTGTCTACCAAGAAGTATGAAGCCGCCCTGGCAGAAAACCGTTCTCTGGTAGTGTTACAGGATGAATTGAACCGTCAAAAACTTGAACTGGAAAGCGAGCGCGCCAAACTGCGCGAAGACCGCGACCGTCTCACCCAGGAAAAAGAGGACCTGGCCAAAGAGAAAGCCTCCACAGAAGCCTCTCTGCGCACCAACCTCAGCAATAAAAGCGAACAAGTAAACCAACTCACCACTGACCTACAGGCCCGTGAAGCGCGCCTAAAAGAGATGGAGCGCATCCTGGCAGAGAAGGACCGCGCCGTGAACGCCCTTCGTAAGACCGTGGGAGACGCCTTGTTAGGTTTTAAAGCCTCTGACCTGACCATTGACGTGCGCAACGGTAAAGTGTATGTGTCTCTCTCTAACCAATTGCTGTTCAAATCAGGCTCTACCAAAGTAGATGCCAAAGGGCAGGAAGCTTTGAAGAAATTAGCCAGCGTGCTACAGAACCAGCCAGACGTGAACGTGGTGGTAGAAGGTCACACAGATGATGTTCCCATTGCCAAAGGCACCGCCGGCATGCAAGACAACTGGGATTTGAGCGTGATGCGCGCCACAGAGATTACCCGTATCCTCACAGACGCCGGTGTTGCTCCGCAGCGTGTAACCCCATCGGGCCGTTCTAAATACGTGCCGGTAGATCCTGCCACCACCGCAGACGCCCGTCAAAAGAATCGCCGCACTGAGATTATCCTCACGCCTAAATTGGATGAACTCTTCCAGATTCTAGAGCAGAACTAAGCAACACTCTGCATCGCAGTCTTGAGTTCTGAGTCTTGAGTCAAGCGCGTAAGGCAAATACTAAAACAGGCCCGTATCAGTTTACACTGATGCGGGCCTGTTCGTTTTTGGGCTGTTTTCTGAGAAATAGGCTAAAAACGAATTGCTCAGTATGTCTCACTGCTACGATAGCCTTCTTCTATTTTGTCATCCTGAAAGGACCTTGTGGGCAAGCTGAAATAGCGTTTGCTTAAACGTCAGTCTAGTTCGGCCACCTATATCCTTTCAGGATGACAAAAATTTAATGGCAATTGCCTCCAAGCTAGATTTGAACCGGAGATTCTATCCTTCACTAATCATTATTCATTAATCACTAGTCATTATAAAAAGCCTTGGCTTTGTTTTTGCGGAGGTGGTTTTTAGAATTCTGTATATTTGAGATGCACAACAGTACCCATTCTATGAAAAACCCGATGATGAACTGGAAAGCCTTGGCCTTAACCATTGCCTTTACGGGCATGGTCCAGGTATCTGCCAGCGCCCAGGAAGTGAAGTCAGAAACCAGCCAGGAAGTAAAGAAAGAGTCTACCCAAGAATCTGCCACTGAGCAGGAGTTGAAGCAGTTCAAGGAATGGATGCGCCTGCAAAAAGACAAAGTAGCCACGACCACCCGCGCCGAGTGGCCTAGCATCAAGAGTGATTTCGCCCGTCAGGCAGACAAGATAGAAAGCGGATTCCAAACCCTGTCTGAGAAATCAAAAAGCGATTTCCTGGACTTGAAGGCTACCTTCCATGAGATGGAGAACCGTCCGGCGTATGATGAGATTCCCTTAGAGGCAGAAGAAGTGCGCCGCAGAGAAAAGGAATTATTAGGCAAGTTTAGCAACGTGCAGACCATTAAAGCGGTGCAGATGCGTGAGGCTTATATCTTCTTCCTGCAAAACGTGCGGGCCAAGCGCCAAACCTGGATTCCCAGAGACTGGGACTACGCCGAATACATTTTGCAGAACCTGGGCAAACGCAAAGCCGCAGTAGAAAGCCAACTCACTACTCTGGATGAAATCAAAATCAGGTCACTGGTAGGGGAGTTCTACACCTGGCGCGGAGGGCAGGAGTTCAAGGAAAAGCAGAAAGCCAGAAACGCCGCCAAGCCAAGCCAAAAGTAAAACGCCATAAAAAAAGCAGAGCGCCCGTTTTTGGTCTGATTTCTAGAAATCAGGCCGAAAACGGGCGCTCTGCTTTGAAAGTAGTTCTTATTGCGCTGAGTCTTTCACCACCACATTCTTGGTGGTAGAAGATTTAGAGTCGTTGGTTTCGCCGCGGGTTTCTGAGTTGCCCACGTTTTTCTGGGTTTTCTCTGTAGCCGCGGTCCCGGTAGTGTCATTAGGCACTGTGTTGACGGCATCAGATTGAGCACCATCCATGTGTTCAGAATCTTGGGTGGCCGTGGTGGTGGTACCACCGGTGTTAGAGTCGCAGGAAGTGGCTAAGAAGCTGGTAGAGCCTGCCAGGCAGAGTATTGCAAATAACTTTTTCATAGGGTTATGGTTTAACGTGCAGTTTCAAGTTCTCTTAACTAAAGAAAGGCTTAAAAAGTTATGAATGCCTTTTTACGGCATTTGCGCTAGGTAAGCCTGTGGCGAATGATATAAAATTGAATAGCTTTACCGTTACATAGCATGGGTGCGGCAAAAGGGATTGCCGGCTCTTACTCCTTGATTTCTTCATGACCTCTCTTCGTGTGATACTAGGTGCCATTCTGTCTGCTTTAGTGGCATTTACCGCATCT
Source organism: Nibribacter koreensis (assembly GCF_039541795.1). Taxonomy (NCBI): domain Bacteria; kingdom Pseudomonadati; phylum Bacteroidota; class Cytophagia; order Cytophagales; family Hymenobacteraceae; genus Nibribacter; species Nibribacter koreensis. The sequence goes on from NZ_BAABGX010000003.1 coordinate 743,338, forward strand.
GTACAGGCCCAGGCCCCCAAGAAACCCAATGCCGCAGACATACGCTTGGCACTGGAAAAACTGAATGTGTTAGGCTCTGTGCTCTACCTAGCCGCCCACCCCGACGATGAAAACACCCGCCTCATCGCTTACCTGGCCAATGAGAAAAAATTCCGGACCGGGTACTTATCCATTACCCGCGGCGACGGCGGTCAGAACCTGATTGGCCCCGAGATACGCGAAGAGCTGGGCATCATCAGAACCCAGGAATTACTGCAGGCTAGACGCACAGATGGGGGAGAGCAGTTCTTCACCCGCGCCAACGATTTCGGGTTTTCTAAGAACCCGGCAGAGACATTCACCATTTGGGACCGCGAGCAGGTGTTGGCAGATGCCGTCTGGGTCATCAGAAAGTTCAGGCCCGATGTGATTGTGACCCGTTTCTCTCCAGAGCCCGGCAACACGCACGGTCATCATACCGCCTCAGCGATGATTGCCTTGGAGGCCTTCACCGCCGCCGCCGATCCCAAGCGCTTTCCAGAACAATTGAAAACCGTGGAGCCGTGGCAGGTGAAGCGCATTTTCTGGAACACCTCTAGCTTTTTCTTAGCCCAGGGACAGAAGTTTGACGACAGCAACAAGCTCAAGATAGAAACCGGCGTGTACAATCCTCTGCTGGGCAAGTCTTACAACGAGGTGGCCGCCGAAAGCCGAAGCATGCACAAGAGCCAAGGCTTCGGTAGTAGCGGCGCCCGCGGCGAAGCCATTGAATACTTTGAATTCCTGAAAGGAGAACCTGCCAAAACTGATTTACTAGAGGGCGTAAACACCACTTGGTCCAGGGTGAAAGGCGGCGAAGCGGTTGCTAAACTTATCCTGGATGCCATCCAACAATACAACCCAGCCCAGCCATCGGCTATAGTGCCTACTTTGTTAAAAGCGAAAACGGCCTTAGACAAACTACCAGCCAGCGCTTGGAAGGACGTCAAACAACAGGAACTGGCCAACGTCATCAAAGCGTGCATGGGATTGTATTTAGAGGCATCAGCTAGAGATTTTACTGCCGTTCCGGGTGATCAGGTGAATGTGCAGATAGAAGCTGTGAACCGTTCTGCCGTGCCGGTCACCTTGACCAAAGTGGAATACCTGTTTGGGCTGAAGGATACTACGGTGCAACAGAACCTAGCCGCTAGTAAGCCTTGGATTGCCAGAACCAACGTGACCTTACCCACCAATAGAACCTACTCGCAACCTTACTGGTTGCAAGCGCCGGGCACCACTGGCATGTTCAAAGTAGAAGATGCGGCGTTGATTGGTCTGCCAGAGAACCCCGCCGCCGCGCAGGTAAGAATCCATGTGACAGTGCAAGGCCAGCCCTTCGCGTTTACGGTGCCGGTAGTCTACAAGCGCACAGATCCCGTGGAAGGCGAGCAGTACCGCCCGTTTGAAATCACCCCGCCGGTCTTTGCCAACCTCACCGAGAAAGTCTATGTCTTTGCCGATGCAACTTCCAAACCCGTGACGGTGAAAGTGCGCGCCGGGGACAACAACATTGACGGCCAACTCACCTTGCGTTTACCACAAGGATGGAGAGCCACGCCAGCTTCTTTTCCCGTGAAACTTAGCCAGAAAGGAGAAGAACAGCAGTTCACGTTCCAGGTCTTCCCGGGAGCTGCCCAAACAGAAAGCACCATTGGTGCGGCAGTGACAGTTAAAGGCAAGACCTACACCCAGGGCCTGAAAACCATTGAATACACCCACATCCCCACACAGACCTTGTTCCCGGAAGCGGTTTCCAAAGCCGTAAAACTAGACCTGAAGCGCAAGGGCCAGCGCATTGGCTATCTCATGGGCGCCGGGGACGAGGTGCCGGCCAGCCTGCAACAGATTGGCTACACCGTTGATTTGTTGCGCCTGGAGGATTTATCGGCCGCCAACCTGAAAAAATATGACGCAGTGGTGACAGGCGTACGCGCTTACAACACCCTAGACCGACTCAGATTCCAACAGCCACAATTGATGGAGTATGTGCAACAGGGTGGAACCTTGGTGGTGCAGTACAACGTGAGCAACGGCCTGGTGACTGATAAAGTAGGCCCATACAGCTTAAAGCTTTCCTCAGACCGGGTAACCGTGGAAGACGCCTTGGTAACGTTCTTAAAACCCAATCATGCCGTCCTAAATACACCAAATAAGATTACTGAGCAAGATTTTGCCGGCTGGGTGCAGGAGCGCGGTTTGTATTTCCCTAATCAATGGGCCCCAGAATATGAAGCCATTATTTCCAGCAATGACCCCGGCGAGCAACCAAAAGAAGGCGGTCTGTTAGTAGCCAAATACGGCGAAGGACACTTCGTCTACACAGGCTACTCGTTCTTCAGGGAATTACCGGCCGGCGTGCCAGGGGCGTATAGGCTGTTTGTGAATATTCTTTCCTTAGGGAATTAGGAATTAGGTTTTTCTGGCCGTCAAGCCTTCACTCTTCCTCACATTTGTCATCCTGAAAGTGGCACATCCCAGGATGATCTTGGGGGCAAGCTAGACAGACGGTGTCTAAGTGCCCAAACCCGTTTTTTGCCTGTTTTCCGGAATTGAGGCCAAAAATGGATGGCGGCTTTAAGGAGGATGTAAATTAATTACCTATTAAAGATGAGCAGCGATTGGGAAGTAATGCATCAGTCTTACGAAGAGCTATTTTACAGAAAACCAGATTTTAGGGTTACTTACACTATTTTTACCGAAGAGGAAGGTGGCAGAAAAACGCCACCCTTTCAAGGGATTAGATGGGATTTTAAGTATGACCACCCAGAACATTCTAATGGAGCCATATTTATGATTTGGCCAGAGTTTGAGGATGCCCAAGGGGATTTAATCAAAGTAGCTAACATGCCCTTGCCGAGATATGGACAAGCTAGAATGTGGATTATCATAGAGGAGCGTAGAGCGTACCACAAAGAAAAAATCAAGATTGGCACCCATGGATATTTCATGGAAGGACATAGAAAAGTAGGGGAGTGTGAGGTGATAGAGTTGCTTAGTTTAAAATAACATTCTCATTTTTTACCTCACTCAATCAAAAACTAAAAACCAACCACATGACCAAAGGAGATATTGACCCGCCGCCGTTCTTTAAGACCTGGAAAGGCATGTACTGGCTGGTGCTGGGCGTGTTGGCGTTTTTGATTGTGCTGTTCTACCTAATGACGGAGGCCTACCAATGAGTTATCTGGATTGGGCCGTACTAGTTGGCACCATTGCGTTCATTGTGTTGTACGGCGTCTGGAAGACCCACAAGACCCGCAACATGTCCACCTTCTTAAAAGCGGACAACACTGAGCGCTGGTGGATGATGGGCTTGTCCATTATGGCTACCCAGGCCAGCGCCATCACGTTTCTCTCTACACCGGGCCAGGCGTTTGAGGACGGCATGCGGTTTATTCAATTCTACTTCGGGTTGCCGCTGGCCATGGTGGTCTTATCAGCTACGGCCATTCCCATTTATTACCGCCTGAAAGTCTATACTGCTTATGAGTACCTGGAGGGACGTTTTGACCTGAAGACGCGATCTCTGGCGGCGTTTCTGTTTCTGTTGCAACGGGGCTTATCTACCGGTATCACCATTTATGCGCCGGCCATTATCTTGTCGGCTATTCTGGGCTGGAATTTGACCTATACCATTCTGTTCATTGGCGTGGTGGTGACGTTCTACACGGTGGTGGGTGGCTCCAAAGCCGTAAGCCAGACCCAACGTTTGCAAATGTCCGTGATGCTAGGCGGTATGTTGGTGGCGGCCATTGTAGTGGTGCGTCTGTTGCCGGCACAGGTAGGCTTTTCTGATGCCCTGGTGGTGGCTGGTAAAATGGGCAAGATGAACCTGGTAGACCTCAGCTTTGACCCCAATGATCGCTACAACCTATGGTCTGGCTTGATAGGAGGGTTCTTTCTGGCGCTTTCGTACTTCGGGACGGACCAGTCACAGGTAGGCCGGTACCTGGGCGGCGAGACCATTGCGCAAAGTAGATTAGGTCTGCTCATGAACGGTCTGGTGAAGGTGCCCATGCAGTTCTTGATCTTGATGGTGGGCGTGATGGTGTTTGTCTTCTACCAGTTTTACCAACCGCCTTTGTACTTTAATCAACAACAGGTAGCTAAGGTAGCGGCCTCTGCACAGGCAGGAGAATGGCAAAAGCTTGAGACCGAGAATACTGCGGCCTTCACCCAGAAGCGCGAAGCGGCTTTGGCCATGGTAGCGGCCCACCAATCCAACAACCAAGGTGGCGTAGAGCAAGCGGCCCTACAAGCTCAAGCCGCCGAAGAAAAGCGCAAAGTCCTTAGAAAAGAGGCGCATGTCTTGGTCAATCAGCAAAATGTTGGGGTGGAGTTAAAAGACACGGATTATGTCTTCTTGACCTTTGTGACGCAGCAACTGCCCCAAGGCTTGATTGGTTTGCTTTTGGCGGTGGTGTTGTGCGCGGCCATGGGGAGCACGGCCTCGGCGTTTAGTTCTCTGGCCTCTACCACGGTGGTGGACGTGTACAAGCGGTCCATTGTGCAGAATGCCTCAGATGCGCATTACGTAAGCGCGTCCCGGTGGCTGACCATTGGCTGGGGAGCGGTGTCTATTCTGTTTGCGCTATTTGCCTCACAGTTAGAAAACCTGATTCAGGCGGTGAACATTCTGGGCTCGCTTTTCTATGGCACCATTCTGGGAGTCTTCCTGGCGGCTTTTTATTGTAAGTCTTTGCGCGGGAATGCGGTGTTTTGGGCAGCGGTGCTGACGCAGGGCATCATTTTTACCTTGTACTTCACTACCTCCATTGCCTACCTCTGGTACAACCTGATTGGGTGCTTTCTGGTAATTGGGATTGCGTATCTCTTACAACCTTTGTTGCAGGAGCGGGCGTAGTGCATCTATCACTTCTCTTGTTTTCTCATGAACTCTACTTTTTTAGCGTTGCAGCAAGTCATCCAAGGCCGAAGGACTACCAAACCACCTAAAATGAACGGCCGTTTTATTCCTGATGAGCAGATACAGGAGATACTTGCCTTAGCCGACTGGGCGCCCGCCCATGGGCATACAGAGCCTTGGCGGTTTGTGGTTTATGCCAAAGAGAAGGTCCAAGATTTTTGCCTGACTCACGCTGTTTTGTACAAGAAGCACACGGCTCCAGAACTGTTTAAGGAAACAACCTATGAAAAGCTGTTGCACATGGGGGACCAGGCCTCTCATGTGATCCTTGCCTATATGCAACGCGGCGATTTACCCAAGATACCGGCATTAGAAGAGGTTGCGGCTACTTCCTGCGCCATTCAGAATCTGTTACTAGGGGCCACGGCACTGGGTATTGCCACCTACTGGGGCTCAGGAGGAATGGCGTACAAGCCGCCTATGAAAGCGTTGCTGAACCTGCGGGTGGAGGACTCTGTGCTAGGCATTTTATACCTGGGCTACGCAGACAGTCCAGATGCCGCAGGTAAGCGGCTGGTGCCTATAGAAGAGAAGGTGCGTTGGGTGTAAATGCTCCTTGCATTAATTTATAAAAACGAAGCCCCGCCAGAACATCTGGCGGGGCTTCGTTTTTGGCTTGTTTTGGCCAAAAGAGGCCAAAAACGCTATTTGCCTTTTAGTTCGGCTAATAGTTTTTCGTTCATGGCCACGTAGTCGGCATTTTTAGCTTGCTTAGACAGCTCCAAAGATTTCTCAGCAGATGCTCTGGCGCCTTTGTAGTCCTTCAGCTTCATTTGCATTTTGGCCTGGTAGTGCATGTTGTAGAACAAAGGATCTTTTTCGTTGGCCTTCTTCATCCAGGCAAGCGCCTGCTTCATGTCCTTGTTGTTGTCAGAATAGTAGTTGGCAGCGGCGGCATACATGCCAGGTTTAACGTCTGTACCGTTGATTACCTTCTCCTGGATCTGGGCCATCACTTTAGAATCTACGTCAGTGGTGATCTTAACCGGTACCAAGGTCTTCTCCCACATGATTTGCAGGGTGGCGCCGTTGTTGGTAAGGTCATTAAACCCAATGGTAAAGGTCTCTACTTTGTCATCCAGCTCCTTCGTCTTCACTTTAAAACGAACCTGGTCTTCTTCCTGCTTGTAGTTTTCACCACCGTCACCCCAGTGCTTCAGGTTTTTGTGGATGATCACGGTCCATTCTTTCTCACCTGGAATGGTATATAACGCATATTGGCCGGCTGGCACTTTGTTGCCTTCTAACATTACCTCTTCAGAGAAAGTGATTTTGGTAGAGGCATTGGCCCCGGTTCTCCAAACCTTGCCGTTGTACGGCACAATGTCGCCCATGATTTTACGGCCTTTCATGCTGGGTCTTGAGTATTCTACGGTCACTTCTCCTAAGCCAACGGCTTGTTTTACTGTGGCAGACGGGCTGGCAGCCGGCATCTTAATCTGGGCAGACGCTCCAGTCCCTAATAAGACCATAGCCATGGCACACACCAGGGCGTACGTAAGTTGAATTTGCTTTTTCATAAGTTTTAATGTTGCATTAATTGGTCTGTAAGTTAGACAAAATGGCTAGAAAAGTCTCTATTCTTCCCGTTTCCGTTGCTTAGCTAAAAGGAAGGTGTTAGCATTACCTCAACTTATTGATTACGGTTAAATAGAAATTTTGTAAGAAAAATATATGACAATTTAAACCCAGTTTGGATTTCATATACGTACATACAACATAAGAATAGATATATAGCTTACTACCCAATCTTTCTGGAACATGTAGAAAGGCTGTGATTAGCACCTTGCCTGTATCTTTTTGATGAGAGAATAGTTTACCAACCCTAACCAATGTATATGAAAAGACTTTTGCTCATTTTCTTTGTCTTTACCAGCCTGCTTAGTTTCAGCGCCGTGGCGCAGGATAGAACGCTATCGGGTAGGGTAACCTCCTCGGCCGACGGGTCTGCGCTTCCGGGCGTGAGTGTGGTGGTGAAAGGTACTACCAATGGTACCAGTACAGACGCAGATGGCCGGTACACCTTGAGCGTATCAGGCACTCCGGTATTAGTGTTTAGTTATTTAGGGTATAACACCAAAGAGGTAACCGCCGGAAGCGACGCTACCTTGAACGTAACCCTGGCTGAGGCTTCTAGAAGCTTAAATGAGGTAGTGGTGATTGGCTACGGTACCCAGGAACGCCGCGAGGTGACAGGGGCCACCACTCAGGTAACCGCCGCTGCCATTGAGAACGTGCCGGTGGCCGGTGTAGACCAAGCCTTGCAAGGTCGCGCCGCCGGGGTGCAGATTTCTCAGAACTCTGGTACGCCCGGTGGTGGGGTCACCGTGCGCGTGCGCGGGTCCAGTTCCATCTCTGCCAGCAACCAGCCTTTGTACGTGATTGACGGCGTGCCTATGACTACGGGTGACTACTCGCAGCTGGACTTTGGCGGCCAGTCCATCAACGCCCTCTCAGATTTGAGTCCTTCAGACATTGAGTCTATGGACATCTTGAAAGATGCCTCAGCGGCGGCCATTTATGGTTCCAGAGCGGCCAACGGAGTTATTTTGATTACTACCAAGCGCGGTAAGGCCAACAAAACCACCATTAACCTGAATGCCTACACCGGTATCCAGAACATGTGGAAGAAGCCTGGTTATTTAAATGCCGAGCAATACCTGCAAGTGATGCGGGAAGCCTTCATCAATGACGGCTATCTGGGCGAAGATGATCCCTGGACGGCAGCTGATTTTGGCGACTTTTATTACGGCGGGTTTGATTTTGATGCCGAAGGCGTAGACACCGACTGGTTAGACCAGGTGACTGTGAAAGATGCCCGCATCAGCAACTATGAGCTTTCTGCCAGCGGCGGTGACGCTAAAACCAGATACTATGTGTCTGGTAATTACTTTGACCAGAAGGGCGTCATCATTGGCAGCGGGTATGAACGCTACAGCGGCCGTCTAAACCTAGACCATACCTACAGCGACAAGCTTTCTTTCTCTGCCGGCGTGCAGTTGAGCCTTTCTGAGAACCAGCGTATTGTGAGTGATAATACGGTGATTGGTCCGTTTGCCAACTCATTGGCCGCCTCTCCAGTGTTCCCGGTATTCTATGAGGACGGTACTTACAGCTACCCAAATTATTACTACACTAACCCGGTGGCAGAAGGCAGAGAGAATGACAATGAAAGCAAGAACTTACGCGCCATTGGTAACATTTCGGCCAGATATGCCATTCTTCCAAAGTTAAACCTGAACCTGAAAGCAGGGGCAGACGTCCTCAACCTCTCTGAGCGTAGTTACACGGGTGACAACTTCCCGGGCAGTGTGGGTATTGCCACCCAGGGTTCGGCAACCAAGACCACCACGCTTGTAAGCAAAAGACTATTGGAGGCCACCGCAGATTACCGCTGGGATTTTGGCACCAATAGCTATGTGAATTTACTCGCCGGTTCTTCTGTAGAGGAGAATGACATTGACAGAACCTTTGTGACAGGACAGGGCTTCCCTAGTGAGCGCTTCAGGTACCTGAGCAGCGCTACGAGTGTTAATGACGGGTCCAACTCCATCACGCCGTTTGCCTTGCTATCTTACTTTGGTAGAGCCAACTTCAACATCTCAGACCGTTATTTGCTGGGCTTAAACTTTAGGGCAGATGGTTCCAGCCGTTTCGGGGAGAACAACCGGTTTGGTTACTTTCCGTCTGTTTCTGTGGGCTGGCGAGTGCTGGAGGAAAGCTTTATGCCTGAACTAGCCTCTTTAAGCGAACTGAAGCTACGCGCCAGCTACGGTATTACCGGTAACCAGGAAATAGGTGACTTCACCTATCTGTCCTTGTTCGGCCCGGGCTCTTATGCTGACAGACCAGGTATTGCCTTCTCACAGATTGAGAACCCAGACTTGAAGTGGGAAGAAACCAAACAGTTTAACGTGGGTATGGACCTGGGCTTGTTTAGCAACCGCGTAAACGTGGCGGTAGACTACTACATTAAAACTACAGATGACCTGTTGTATAGCCGTCCCATTCCTACTCAAAATGGATTGAGAAGCTACTCTTCTAACATTGGTAGTGTAGAGAACAAAGGCCTTGAGTTCACGTTGAGCACGGTCAACTTTACCTCAGCAGACAGAGGCTTTACCTGGAACACAGACTTTAACTTGTCTTTCAACCGCAACAAGGTGTTGGAACTGTATGAAGGCCAGGACATTTTCTACGGTTTTGGAGGGAACTCCCTGGTGCTGCGCGAAGGTGAGCCTATTGGTACTTTCTACGGTTTTAGGACCAACGGTATCTTCTCTACCACGCAACAGGTGATTGATGCCGGGCGCTATGTAGACGCCAACCAAGACGGCAACATAGACACCCAGGCCGGCGATGTGAATTTTGTAGACACAAATGGAGACGGTTTCATCACAGATGACGACTTAGCCATTCTAGGCAATGCCCAGCCAGACTTTGTGGGTGGCTTGACCAACACGTTCACCTACAAAGGCTTTGACCTAACTGCCTTCTTGCAGTTCTCTGTAGGTAATGACATTGCCAACCCTGCCATGCAGTATCAGCAACATCTGGGCGTGTATGATGACAACATGCGTGACATAGTTGAAGGACGCTGGAAAAAAGAAGGAGACGAGACAGACATTCCAAGAGCTACGTATCTGGACGAGAATGGCAATGGCCGCAGCAACCAGGACCGGTTTATTTATGATGGCTCTTATGCCCGTCTTAAAAACCTGATGCTGGGCTATACCCTGCCAAGCACCATCAGTCAAAGAGCAAAGCTGCGGAGCGTGCGCTTGTTTGCCCAGGCCCAGAACCTGATCACCTTTACAGACTATCCAGGGTTTGACCCCGAGGTGAACTTTGCCGGTACTTCTAACACTACCATAGGCGTGGATTTCTACACGTTCCCGCAGTCAAGAACCTTCACGTTTGGTGTTAATATTGGACTTTAATCTTCAGATATGAAAAAGAGATTTTATATACTTCTAATAGGGGCAGGCTTAAGTGTTTTTACGGCTTGTCAAGACGTGCTGGACGTGGATCCAACCACTAGCATAGAGTATGAAGGAGCCATTACAGACGCCCGGTCAGCAGACAGAGCCTTGCAAGGGGTGTACAGTGCCTTTCAAGTGGGGGATTACTATGGCTTGTCTTACCTGTACTACCAAGACCTATATACAGACAACCTCAACTTTGTGGGCACTTTTACCACCCACAGAGAAGTAGCCAATAGAAACATCAATCCCACCAACCTGCAGATTGCCAATACCTGGGCCGCTATTTACAGCGCCATTGGTAGAGCCAATCTGGTGATTCAGGATGTGGGGGCCTTGACCAACATTCCGCAGGAAGAGAAAGACAGGATTGTGGGTGAAGCGCATTTCCTGAGAGGCTTGGCCTACTTTGATTTGGTGAAGGTGTTTGGCGGCGTACCCATTGTCACCAAGCCTACCCTTAATGTGGCGGGCATCCAGAGCCAAGGCAGAAGCAGCGAGGCAGAGGTCTATTCCCAGATTATTACTGACTTAACCGCCGCAGAGACTAAACTAGCCGGCGGCAATGCAGAGGCATTTAGCGCCTCAGAGCTGGCGGCCACTGCCTTGTTGGCAAGAGTGTACCTACAGCAGGGGAACAACGCTCAGGCCAGAGACAAAGCAAACCAGGTAATTGAAAGCGGAGAATATGACCTGGAAAGTAACTTTGGCGACATCTTTAATGCCTCAGGAACGGACAATGCCTCTTCTGAGTCAATATTTGAGTTAGCGTTCAATGAGGATGACCAAAACGCGCTGGCCAGTTCTTCTAACCCCGCCGTGCCAGGTCAAAAGTTCTATGTGTCTGCCAGCCTCTTCAACCTTCTCTCCAGTGATGGCGGCGAAAGATTTGGCGAGACCACGCAACAGCAGGGTACCCGCAGAAGGGTAATCAAGTATGATGATGTGGTAGATGGCAGTGACAACGTGGTCATCATCAGGCTAGCTGAAATGTACCTGATCAGGGCAGAGGCCAACGCCAGGTTGGGTGCAGCCGGGGCGCCTCCTTCGTTGCAGGTGATCAGTGACATCAACATAATCCGGAACCGGGCAGGCCTGGGAAGCATAGTGCCTATTTCTAACGCAGAGGCTTTAACAGAAATCCTGAAGCAGCGCCGCTTGGAGTTTGCCTTTGAAGGTCTAAGATTTATAGACTTAAAGCGCTTTGGCCAGACGTGTACGGTATTGAACTTCTGTCCCGCTACCGGCACCACGCCAGACAATACGTTCCGTAATTTGTGGCCATTGCCATTCCAGCAGTTTGAGACCAACCCTAACCTGGGAACTCAGAACCCTGGCTACTAAGCACCAGGCATCATATTAAACCAGAAAGAGGAGGCCATTGGCCTCCTCTTTCTTTATATAGAATTGTTAACCTGAATAGAGGTGCTACCAGCCATATCGGTTAATTCTTTTTCTGTAGGGCCTTCCAGGTTTGATGTAGTTGGAATGAAGCTGGCCTGACCGGGTAGGGATTTTGTTGAATCATGGCCTGCACGTGCTCTAAACGCTCCTCTGTGAGCGGATGGGAACGCAGCATGGTAGGGCCTTCATAAGGAGCGGCTTGGTTTAACCGCGTAAACAAGCGTTGCATGCCCTTGGGGTCTAAGTGATTGGCTTTTAATAAAAGGAAGCCTTGCGTGTCGGCGGCTTGCTCCAGGCTGCGGCTATAATGCAGGGCCGTGAGTTGGTCAGCGTTCTCTAACAGCACCGCCGACAGCCCCACCACGTCATTCAAAAGAAGAGACAAAAGCACGTAGGTAGATAATTGGCGCGCCATGGACCGCAACGTATGCCGCTCCTGCACGTGCGCACTTTCATGGCCCAACAAGGCGGCCAGTTCCTCTGGCGTTCTAAGCTGGTCCAACAAGCCTGTATAAATGACCATGTGCCCTCCCGGCAGGGCGAAGGCATTGACTGTCTTGTCCTGTACCACGGTCATTTGCAAAGGATACCTGGACCTGATGGAAAGCTGTTGAAGAAAGCCTTGGGCGTGCTGGGTGCGGGCCGAGTCTATTTTTTCCTTTTCTACCAACTGGCTATAGATCTTTTCACCCAGGGCAATCTCTGTGTCTAGGGGTATCTGCCTGGACAGAAGGTCTGCCATGGCAGGTAGCAGAAAGAAGTAGCATAGCGCCAGACCCGCCAAGAACAGGGCTAGCAAAAAATACAGGCCAGAGGCGCGATGTTTGGGCAGAGGTTGGGCGTTTCGGTGAAAGACGGCCTCTGGGAAGGCGTTTTTGATGACTTCGGCAAAATCTGGAGAAACCACTTCTAATGACTGCACCGGTGTATCACCGTACCTGAGCACTGTTTTATGGCCCTCTCTGTAAGCATTGGGCTTAATGCGCGATGCCTCCCAGAATACTAGACCCGGTGTACCCAATACGTGCCCATCTCTGGAGGCAAAGGTCAACGCCAAGCCTGTGGCTTGCACCTGTATGGTGACCGGTTGTCCTGCCGGAGAGTGCCCGTCTTGGTAGATGCCAGAATAAGATTTCATATAGGTAGTTGGCTTGCGCTTATTCTAATGAGGAGTCATTCAGTCAAATGGGTAAATTTCTTGGGCACAATCATCAGTTGCCACCAAATAGACTAGCTTAAATTCCTTGGTCGTTCAAAAACAAGTGGGGGTAAAGAATAGTCGTTTTTGGCCTTTTTTCTTAGAAATAGGCCAAAAACGACTAGCCGGTTACGGAAGCAATAAAGAGCTGTCTCCGTAGCTCAAGAAGCGGTAGTTGTTGGCCAGCGCGTGTCTATACACCTTTTGCCAAGACGGGCCGATCATGGCGGCCACCAGCAACAACAAGGTGCTGTTAGGTTGATGGAAATTGGTGATGATACCAGAACAAAGCTTGAACTGGTAGCCTGGCGCTATGAGAATACGGGTAGTAGCCTGCAGGTGTGATACGCCCTGTTGGTCCAGATACGTCAAAATACTCTCCAGCGCTTCTTGCACAGATAGTGACGTGCGCTGGTCATAGGGCAACCATTGAGGTACTAGCAGTTGGTCATCCTCAGTGGGCAGAGAACCCATAGACAAACCCACACCCAACCAGTACAGACTCTCTAAGGTGCGCATAGACGTGGTGCCTACCGGAATGATGGGCCGGCCCAAGTGCCGTAGCAACTGCTCCACCGTCTCGCGGCTCACAGACAGTTGTTCTGGATGCATGTAATGGTGCTCCATCACCTCAGACTTGACTGGCTTGAACGTACCAGCGCCCACGTGCAGGGTGACAAACGCGGCCTGGTGTTTTTTCTGATTTAATTGCTCCAGCACGCGGGGCGTAAAGTGCAGACCGGCGGTAGGCGCGGCTACGGCCCCGGCGGCGTCTGCGTAAATGGTCTGGTAGCGGTTCTGGTCTTCTGGGGCGGCGTCACGGTTCATGTAAGGCGGCAAGGGCAAGAGACCGGCAATTTCCAGTACCTCGGCAAAGGTTCTTTCTGTTGGTGTCCATGAAAAACCAATGGCATAGCCTTCCTCAGCGGGGGCCAGGCGCTCAGCATATAAGATGCCATCCTCGGGGCTGGGACCCAAGGGCATTTCCAGACGTCCTTCGCGCCACCGCTTGTTGTTGCCCACCAAACATTTCCAGACCACAGACTGGGTTTGTTGCATGGCTTGCTGTACCTCTCTAATAGGTTCCAGAGGCTCTAAGCAGAAAAGCTCAATGATGCCGCCCGTGGCTTTCTGGAAGCGCAGTCTTGCCTGTACTACTTTGGTATTGTTGAACACCAACAGGGACTGCGCGGGCAAGACGTTGGCCAATTCTGTGAAATGGGCGTCTGCTATGCGGCCCTGCTGGTAGACCAACAGCCTGCTCTGGTCCCGCACTTCCAAAGGAAACTGGGCAATGCGCTCCTCTGGGAGGTCATAGGTATAATCAGCGATGGAGATCTGCCGGGGATGGTACGCACTCATGCAAAAATGAAAAGAAATAGATTAGTGAGATGTAGGTTCAGGAGGGAGACGGCTAGCTTTTAGGGAGAATCAAGGGAGCCGTGGCTTCTTCATGCTCCAGATCGCTCAGCTCTAGTTCTAACGCCTTGACAGAAATCTGGATTTCCCAGAGAGACAAGGACATGGAGACCATTAACAGCACCAGGCTCAACCCGAAGATGATTTCACCGGCCATCTGCCAGCCTTGGTACAGCGTAAACATGCAGAGCACGCAAGAAAACATACTGCCAATGCCCACCGCCTGCATGTTCCTGATGAGAATCAGACGCTTGCGCAGGTTCTGGATCTGGCCAAACACCAGATGGCTGTGCGAGGTCTGGTATCTATGCTTTAAATCCCTGATGAGCTTGGCCAACGACATGAACCTGTTGGTAAACGCCAGCAGGAGCAAGGACAGCGCCGGGAACAGCAGGGCAGGAGTGGTTAAGGTGATTTCCATGGCCGGAAACTGGGGTGGTTACGCTAAATCGTCGTCATCCTCACCAGACTGAATCTCCAGATCAAGGGCCAGTTCCAGGGCTTCCTCCAACAGCTCATCGGTTTCTTCTTTGGTAGAGGACTCCAGGGTGCGCTCAAACAGAGACAGCACGTGTTCAGCCTCGGCGTTGACGTACAGATCAGTGTACAGTTCTTCAAACAGGTGGCCTTTCTTCTGGATGCGCTTGTCAATTTCCTGCACGTTGGCGGCGTCCAGGGCGTCTTGCAACAAATCCCGTACTTCGGCGCTGTCTTCATCGCCGCCCAGGTCTGTGAGCAGCTGCAACAAGGTAATGCCAATGCCCAGACGCAAGCGCTCAAACCTATAGCTCACCATCTCCTGGCTTAACTTACCAGGGCGCGCCTGTTGCAAGGCCTCTTCCAGTTCTTGGTACAAGGAAGAGATTCTATGGTGCAAAGAGGCAGTCTCTTCTGAGAATACCTGAGATAGTAACTGTTGGTAGATGAGGGCGCTCATGGGCAGAATCCTTTAAAAAGAGCAAGTTAGCAAAAGAAGTTTTTACAGGAGGCTTAAAATTTACCCGCTGCCCAGAAAACCCTTAGAAACCAGCCAGGTGCCTTTTTCAATTCGCAAAGGATTTCCGGCTCTCACCCTCTTACCGGCTACAGAAGGATGACGCTTTCTACTATGCCAACCAGCATGAGTACCGCGGGCCAAAAACTGGGGCTACTACCCTCGTTTTTGGCTTATTTTCCAGAAAACAGGTCAAAAACAAAACGCCAAGGCCATGGTTCTGCTTGCAGTAGGCTGGCGGTAGAGCCTGGAAAACCGATTTGTCAGGGGCAAAAATGGGGCTAAGTATTCATAAATATAGCCATAGTTGTATGTTATTCAGTAGAAGATGATTATATTACTAGACCTACCAACTGGTACCGGTTTTTAGTCTTAAGGAGTCTTTATCCATGCCATTGCGTCATTTCCTGACTTTGTGCTTTGTTCTAGCCAGTCCGCTTCTGTTTGCGCAGCAAGTAGAGGTAGAGGAATTCAAGTTTCCGGCGCATAAGACCTCCGTTAAGATTCCGTTTAAGCTGGTGCACAACCTGGTGGTGATTCCGGTGAACATCAACAACTCCAAGCCCCTTAATTTTGTGGTGGACACCGGGGTAGAGACGTCCCTGCTCACAGAGATTGGCCGGGATGACTCCATCATCCTCAACAACGTGCGGCCCTTGAGTTTGCGCGGCCTGGGCAAAGGCGAAAGCATCCAGGCCATGAACTCTTCTGGCAATAGAATCCATTTCTCTGGCATTGAGGCCAAAGGCCAGCAGATGCTGGTACTCATGGAAAACATCTTTAGTCTGTCTACCAGGTTGGGCGTGGAGATACACGGCATCATTGGGTACACGTTGTTCAAGAGTTTTGTAGTAGAGATAGACTACAAGCATAAGATCCTGACCCTGTACAAGCCCGGCACCTACCCAGACAAGCGGTTGAAAAAGGCCAGCAGACTACCGCTCACCATTGAAAACGCCAAGCCTTACGTAGATGCCCAGATTACCACCGCAGACGGCGTCAAGCATCCTTTGCGTCTGGTGATTGACAGCGGCCTGAGCACTACCATGTTGCTGTATTTGCCATCCATCCCGGTCATGAAAGTGCCGCAGCCCAACATAGACGCGTACCTGGGCAGAGGGTTGAACGGCGAGATCCATGGCCGGATTGGTAGAGTGGAGAGCTTGCAGCTGGGTACCTTCACCTTGAGGCGCCCGCCGGCCTCTTTCCCAGACTCCATCTCCATACAGCACGCACTCAACCTCAAAAACCGCAACGGCAACCTGGGCGCCGACATCCTGCAACGCTTTAAAGTGGTGTTTGACTACCAGAACAGCCAGATGTTTCTAACCCAGAACAGCAAATACAACGACCCCTTTTTCTTTAACCTGAGCGGGCTGGAGATCATCACACCCATTCCCGGGCTTAATTACTTTACCGTCTCTGATGTGCTACCCAATTCTGCCGGCCACAAAGCAGGGCTGCAACGCGGAGACGCGCTCCTGAGCATAGAAGGAGTCAATTGCGCCACCAAAACCCTGGAGCAGATTTTATATACCTTTCAAAGCAAGCCCGGCCGCAAGATTAAGCTGGAAATAAGAAGAGACGCCGCTACCATCAAGACCACCATGTACCTGAACGATGTGATTTAGCCGGCCAGCTGGCTTCAAAAAAAATCGTTTTTGGCCCGTTTTCTGGAAAACAAGCCAAAAACGAAGGCACGTTAGGAGTTAAGAAAGCCGTAGATAGAGGAGAAGTCCTGGTCTGCGTACCCGCCTTGTTTGGCTAGGGCATATAGTTCTTTCACGGTTTGCAGAGCCGGCAAGGCCACGCCCTGCTCATAGGCCGTTACGCTGGCTAGGTACAAATCCTTATGCATCCATTCCAGCGGAAACTCAGCAGAAAAATCCTTGGTGAGTAGTTTCTGTTCCTTCAGTTTGAGAAAGGGCGCCGCCGCCGGTCCGCTGAGCAGGGTCTGACAAAGCATTTCTTCTGAGATGCCCAAGGACGTTCCCAGCCGCAGTGCCTCAGCAAAACCCGCCATGATATGCCCCATGAGCATGTTCACGGTCATTTTCATGCTGGCGCCCTGGCCGTGGCCGCCCACGTGCGTCACCGCTTTGCCCATCACGTCCAGCAAGGGCCTGATCTCTTCCATATCCTTTGCCTCACCGCCTACCAGAAAGATCAGCTGACCGTTTTGCGCAGGAAGTAAAGAGCCAGACACGGGCGCGTCTACAAACCTATGCCCCATCTTTAAGGCCACTTGTGCCATGCGCGTTGTGAATGAAGGATTGACCGTACTGCAGTCTACCCACAGCGAGTTGCCAGGCAAGGCTTTCAGGAAACCGTCTGGACCGGTGGCCACGTCCTCAACGGCGTCTGGCGTGGAGAGCATGGTGAACACCAAACGGCATTGCTGGCCTACTTCCTCGGGTGATTGGGCCAGGTGTGCGCCGTTGGCTACCAGGTCGTCTGCCTTGGCGGCGGTGCGGTTGTAGACCACCAGCTCATGCCCGGCTTTTTGTAAGTTGGCGGCCATGCGGCTCCCCATGATGCCCAGTCCTATAAATCCTATCTTCATTTTATCTCTGTTCTTAGTTGCTAGAATGAAGGTACGGAATTACCCGGCACATGGGCAAAAGAGAGGAGAAGCCGTTTTTGGCCTGATTTCCGGAAAAGGGCCGAAAAACAGGCTAGGCGTCCTTAAACAGAAAGCAGAAATTGGTGCCTTTGCCCAGCTCAGACTGTACGTCCAAGAGAATGTCATGGAAACCTGCTATGGTCTGGACAATGGGCAGGCCCAGGCCGTGGCTCTCGCCATCTGGCGCATGAAACCGCTTGAACCTGCTAAAGATGAAGGGGAGTTGTTCTTCCGTGATACCCACGCCCGTATCTTTCACGCACAGTGCATAACCACCTTCAGGCTTTGACTCACCTCTAATGGTGATGGAGCCGCCCGGTTGGTTGTACTTGATGGCGTTGTTGACCACGTTGAACAGCATGGTGAAGAGCAAGGACTGATTGGCCTTGGGCAGGACGAAGTCCACGGGCATGTGCACTTCCAGGGTGACTTCCTTCACCTCGGCGCGGTCTGCAATCTCTTCGCAAACTTCGCGCACTAAGGCTTCCAGGCTCACGCTCTCGTCTTTGAGGTACTGCTCGTTTTCAATTCTAGAGATCAACAACAAGGCCTGGATGATGCCTTTAAGCCGATGCAGGGTACGCAGGTTGTCTACCAGTTTCTCCAGCATGCTTTCTGGCGTTTCTGGGTCTGAGAGCAGGTTCTCCAGCCGGTTCTGCATGATGGAGATGGGCGTTAACAACTCATGTGACACGTTGCCAATGAACTCCTTCTCCTTCTGGAACGCCTCCTGTATCTGGCCCATCATGTCATTGATAGTGTGGTTGAGGTACAGAAAGTCATCTGTAGAAGTGTTGAGGCCGTGCGGTTTAAAGGTGGTGGGGTGCTCCACGCGCTGCAGCCGGCGCACAATCAAGGTAAGGGGCTTGAGCAGCACCTTGTTATAGGCCAGATCCACGAAGACCGTAATCAAGACCACGGCCACCAGGAAGAAGAGGGCGTAGGTCTGCAAGGTCTGGCTGTTCTCGCCAATCGTCTCGGTGCTGCGGCCAATCTCCAGCAGGTAGCGCTTGTCGCCCAGGTCAAAGGTGCTGGACAGCAGGCGGTACTCTACAATGTCTCCTTCTACTTTGCGCAGGGCGGTGGCAATGCCGTTGTTGACCTTGTCTGCATTGATTTCCTCCAGAGAGACAAACTCTTCTTTGAGCAGGTTATAGCTACCGTAGCTGGTGGTACCTTCAGGAATGTAGGTTTCTATGCCCTGGTCTTCAATAAGCTGGTACACAATGGCCTCTTTCTGTTGTAGCCGCACGTCTGCGTTGTGCAAGGCCACCTTGTTCACCAGCGTAGGTAACGCCGCAATCAACACCAGCAGAATGACCACCTTAGAGGCCGCACTGAACAACGCAAGTTTTGACTGGAGACGCATTTTTAATGTGCTAATGAGTTAATGTGCTATTTTTTTAATGTGTAAACGTGGAGATGTGAAGATTTGAAAATGGCTTATTGGAAAAATTGTTTTTGGCTTGTTTTGGCGAAAATAGGGCAAAAACGGATTAGGCAGTGAGAAACTTTATTAAGCTATCTGGCTTGTTGGTGATAACACCAACAAGGGCGTAGGCAGACTGGCTTACAATGCATCCTTCAATACCAATAGATGGTAGCTGAAATAAGAAAACCATTTTCAAATCTTCACATCTCCCCATCTTCAAATTAATTAGCACATCAGCACATTAACGCATTAGCACATTAGGCAGAGAGCCGGTAGCCTACGCCGCGGACGGTTTCCAGCCAGTCAGTAGGGGAGTGGGTAGAGAGTTTCTTGCGTAGGTTTTTGATGTGCACGTCTATATAGTTGGAGTCATAGTCGTCCTCCAGGATGTTTCCCCAGATGTGCTCCGTGAGTTGTAGTCTGGTTAAGATGCGGTTGCGGTGCAGGACCAGGTAATGGAGCAGGTCAAACTCTTTTTTTGTGAGCAGAATCTCCTGTTCATTGTAAGTGACCTTGCGGGAGCTGGTGTCCAGTTCAAACCCCTGGAATGCCACGACAGACGTTTTGAGCTTGAACTTGCGGCGTACTACGGCCTGCATGCGTGCCTGCAATTCTAGCAAGGAGAAGGGCTTGGGCAGGTAATCATCGGCTCCCAGGCCCAGGCCTTTGATGCGGTCTTCCAAGGCACCGCGGGCGGTGAGCACAATGATGGCGGGCTCATGGTCCAGACGCTTGGTTTCGGCTAGCAGGTCCAGGCCGTCGTAGTCGGGCAGGCCCAGATCCAGCAGAATGAAATCATAGAGGTTAACGGCAATCTTCTCAGAGGCCTCGTGGCCATTAGACGCCCAGTCACAGGTGTAATGCTCTTTGGTGAGAAAGTGCACCAGCTCATTGGCCAGGCCGGCCTCGTCTTCAACAATCAATACGTGCATGGCAAGATACTTTTAGACGAAGATAAGCTTAAAACGTGTAGCTCAGGTTCATGGAATAGAAAGACTGCGGCTTGGACTCATCGCCTTCTACCTTGTTCACCGGGATGGCATAGCGGTAGGCGGGCTCAAACTCAAAGTTGCCCACGTTTACCACCAGCGGCACGCGCACCGCGTAGTTCAGCACCCTGAAGCGCTTGGACGTGGTGGTGGTAGTGGTGGTGGTAGTACCGCCGTTGTTGCCGTTGCCGCCGCCAAAGATTGGGTCCAGCACGGTGCCGCCTTTCTTTTTGTTCTGGGTGACGGTGGTATGGGTTTCGGCGAAGTCCTGGGTACCGGCAATCACGCTCACCTTAGGGTCCAAACCAACAGTGAACTTTCCTTTCCAGAGCGGGTCCAAGGCAATATAGCGCGAGTTGTCCAAGACGGTGAAGATGTCATTGCTGCCGCCAAACACGTAGCTGGTGGTAAGACCCGTGTACAGAATCTGCCAGTCATAATTACCAGAGGCGGTGGCGGCATTAGAGGTCACCGCCTGGATCAAAGGCGTGTTCTTCCCGAAGAAAAACCGCGTATAGCTCACCGACCCGTCAAACCGTTCGCCTAGTTTAAAGGCATAGCCCAGGGAGACATCCGTCTCATCAATGACATCCTCAGTGTCAAACAACTGATAAGACATGACAGAGGCATATAGTCCCGTTTTGTGGGTGTAGGTAAGGGAGCCGGCAATGTATGGATATTGAATGGCAGTGTTGCGGCCGTAGAAGGAGGCGTTGTTGGCACTCTCCAGGCCAAGGGTCCACCAGCCTTTTTTAGTCTCTGGGGCACTTGTCCCTGCTTGTGAGGAAGAAGTGGAAGAACCGTTTTTGTTTGTCTGCCCAAAGGCGTTTGCCCCTAAGGCTAGCAGGAAACAGAATCCAATCAATTTTTTCATCTGCATGGTACAGGTTAATGAGTTAAAAAAACCGTCGCCTCTGCCAAGGGCAGAAGCGACGGGCACTTGCGGGGGATATGCTACAAGTTATTGGGGGATATGCTTCACTTAGTTTTTGCCAACTTTGATCACCGCGCCAGCGCCTACCTTGCCACCCACTTTCACGGGTTTCACGGCTTTGGCGGCATTGCCTACGGCTTTGGTGGCGGCGTTGGTGCTGCCTTGTACGGCACGGGCGGCTCCTCTACCTGGGCGGGCGGCAGATTTAGGCGCCTTCACTTCAACGTCAACCTCAGTACCGGCTTCTACCTTCTCTGGTTTCTGCTGGCGCTTGGCGCTGGCCACTTCCTTCACTTCCTGCCCTTTTTTGTCAGTGCCTTCCGCTACGCCTTGGGCGGCGGCTTTTACTTTCTGGCCGTGGGTGTCTTGATCTTTCTTGGTCTTGTCTTTGGCAACTTCTTTCTTGTCGCTTTTGGCTTTGTCCTGGCCTTTGCCTTGTGCAGACGCAAAAAGTCCGGCAGCCCCGTCAGTGGTTACCTCACCGGCTTCCAGAGAAGTGGACTGGGAAGCTTGTAGGGAGGTGGCAGCGGTGGCTTCAGTGGCAGAAAGCTCTTCTGTTTTGGCTTTGGCGGCTTCTTTCTGCGCTTGCATCTCTTGCTTGGCCTGGGCTTTGGTCTCTTTGGCTAGTTCTTTGGCTTCTTTGCTGGCTTCGTCCTTTTTAGAACGGGCCAGGGTGCTGATATATTCTCCTTTGCCAGTAGTCTCTGCAGAACCTTCTACCGCCACTGAGGTCTGCGCCGCAGTGCTTACGGTTTTGCCGTGATTGGCAGTGCCGGTTTTGTCAGAAGAGGCTTGGGCATAGGTAGCGTTTCCGGTAAATAGCACCAAGAGGATGAGGGTCAAATTTTTCATGGGGGTAAAGGTCAGTAGGGTTGAACTAGTAGGTCAAAAGTACCAGGGCAAGATGAAGAGAACATGAAGATTTCTGTCTGGCCCTAAATTTTTTTAATTATTCTGAAAGTTTACGCTCTCAGGGGTAAAGGATTTGCCTGCTGGGTTGGTTCCTCTTGCAGAAGCAATATGGTTAAGGGGGCACCATACGCCGGAAAAGAAGTCACCAACAAGCTGTTGATTATAATAAACAAGGCTAGGTAGAGTCTCATAGGATAAGGTGCTGGTTAAGGTAAAAAAATGGTCACTGCCACCTGAGCGGCAGTGACCGGGGGATTGGGGGTTATTGTTTCCCTACTTTAAGCGTAGTGGCGGTATTCACTTTTACCGGACGAATCACATTGGTAGAAACACCTGCCTTGGCGTTGGCTCTAGAGGCGCCTTTGGCCTTCACAGAACCGTTGGCGCCGGCCTCTGTGCGGCGGGCAGAACGTTTTACTTTGGTGGTTTCTTTCTTAGCCACGGCTTTTACGGCTTCGCCTTTGGCTACACCCGCTTCTGTGGTGGTTTTAGCAGTAGCGCTTACGGTCTGGCCGTGGTTGTCTTGCTTTTCTTTGGTGGTTTTTACTTCAGCGTCAGCTTTCACTTCGGCCTCGGTGCGAGTTTCGGCGGCGGCTTTGCGGGTAGCTTTCTCCTGGGCCTTCAACTCTTCTTTGCGGGCTTTGGCGGCTTCAATTTCAGCTTTGGTTTTCACCTCAGTCTCGGCTTGAACTTTAGCGGCGGCCTGCTTTCTTTCCTCTTGTCTGGCTTTAGCCTCTTCTTGCTTGGCCTTGGTAGTTTCTTTAGCCTTCTTGATCTTGGCTTCCTTGGCTTTGGCTACCTCGCTTACGGTCTGGCCGTGGTTGGTGCCGTCTACCGTGGCCTGGCCAGAAACAGACGTCTTGGCGGTAGTGCTTACCGTTGAACCGTGCGTGGTCTTAACCGTGGTGTTCTGAGTGGCACCAGTAGTGGTAGAAGTAGTCTGGGCAAACGAGGTGGCGGCTACAAATAATGCGGCGGCTACAAGTGTTATCTTTTTCATCTTGTGTAGGGGTTTTAAATGATTACTGGCTCAAACCTACTATGTCAAGATGAAGAGAAGATGAAGAAGTGTTTTTCTTGAAAAAATTTTCAAATATTTTTTCTGATGCAGTGGAATACGGCGTTTTTGGCTTGTTTTGGCAGAATAAGCCCAAAAACGACAAAGCCGCTCTCTTTAAAAGAAAGCGGCCTTGTAAACAAGAAGATGAAGAAAATCTACAGCACTTTCACTTTTAAATAAGAGGACTGCGCCGGGCTGAAGTACACGCGGTGGGTGGCCTTCTGGAAATCCTCAGCGGTGGCCTTGTAGATGTTGGGCACGTACTTCTGAGGGTTTCTATCTACCAGCGGGAACCACGTGCTCTGGACCTGTACCATAATGCGGTGGCCTTTCTTGAAGGTGTGCAACACATCCTGCAACGGTACATTTACCGCCGTCACCTGGTTAGGCGTGAACGGCTCTGGCTTCTCATAGCTGTTTCTAAACCGTCCGCGCATCACCTCACTGCGCACCATCTGCTGGTAACCGCCCATTTTTACGCTAGCGGGGTTATGCGGATTTTGGGCGGCGGTGTCTGGGTACACGTCAATCAGCTTTACCACCCAGTCGGCGTCTGTGCCAGTGGTGGAGATGTTGAGGGCAGAAAGAATATCTCCGGCCAGGGTGATGTCTTCGGTCAATACATCTGTTTGGTACACCAATACATCTGGCCGCCGTCCGGCGAAGCGCTGGTCATCGGTCATGTACTCACGGGTCATGCCCACGGTGGTTTCCTCAGAGAAAGGTACCGGTTTGTTGGGGTCAGAGATGAACTCGTCAAAGCCGGTGCCGGTAGCCGCTGGTTTGTCAAAGCTCAACTTGCCATTCGGGCCAAAGTACAGGAAACGTTCTTGGGTGTTTTTGGGTGGCCAGGCGGCAAACTCGCGCCATTGGTTGGCGCCGGTGTTAAACATATACGCTTCTGGCAGGGCCGGTTGTCCTTTGCCGCTGCCTTTCAAATAGTGTCTAAAGAATTTGGCCTCAATCTCTGGGCGGTAGAATTCAGAGGTCTTCTGAGAGAAAGACACCTTGCCCAGCGTCTGCCCGTTGGACCGTGACCAGCCCCCGTGGAACCATGGGCCCATCACCAGGGTGTTATACGTCTTGGGGTTGTGCTTCTCAATGGTTTTGTAGGTCTCCAGTACGCCAAAGAGGTTTTCGGCGTCAAACCAGCCACCCACTACCATTACGGCCGGCTTTACGTTGCGTAAATGCGGACGGATGTTCATGGCCTGCCAGAAGGAATCATAGTTGGGATGCTCAATGATGTCGTTCCAGAAGGAAACTTGGTTTTTAAGGTACAGATCATTGGCGTTGCTTAAAGGACCCATGCGCATGAAGAAGTCATAGCCGTCTGGCGTGCCGTGGTTAAAACGCGGCGCGCCGGTAGGAGAGGGCTGCGGACGCGGCTGCCCGAAGCTGGCCAAAAAGTTAAACGCGTGCGGCAAGAAGAAAGCGCCGTGATGGTGGAAATCGTCCCAGAACCAGTCGGTGACGGGGGCCTGCGGTGAGGCGGCTTTCAAGGCTGGGTGACTGTTGACCAAACCCACGCTCGTGTAGTAGCCTGGGTACGATACGCCCCATTGGCCCACGCGGCCGTTGTTGTTGGGCACGTTCTTTACCAGCCAGGCAATGGCGTCATAGGTGTCTGTGCTTTCGTCAAAGTCCTTCTTGCCTTTCTTAGTTTTGATGGGGGCCATGTTCACAAACTCGCCTTCGCTCATGTACTTGCCGCGCACGTCCTGGTAGGCAAAAATATAGCCTTCGCGTAGCATGTCTGAGGACGGGCCTATGCTGGTCTTGTACTTGTCAGCGCCATACGGGCCCACCGAGTAGGGCGTGCGGCTCATCATGATAGGGTATTTCTGGCCTTTGTCTTTGGGCGCATACACTACCGTGAACAGCTTGGTACCGTCCCGCATGGGAACCTGGTGCTCGGTCTTGCTATAGTTTTCTCTGATGTACGCAGAGTCTGACAGCGTCTGCGCCTGGGCTATGCCGCTCAGTACCAGCAGTACCAGCAGCAGAGAGCGCCGAAGGGTGTGTTTCATAGATTTGTTTGTTGGTGTGGGTGCCTGAAATTAGAGAATTCTGCGCTGGACACCAAGTTTCGTTTTTGGCTTGTTTTCCAGAAAATGGGCCAAAAACGATGCGCTTTTTTTGAAACGCTGCCTACCTGCAAGTGATAATTGGTGAAATGTCCTTGGCCGCGTAAAAGAAAAGCCCGCCACTTGGGATAGTGGCGGGCTTTTCTTTTACGCGGTTTGTACTTGTTTATTTACAGTCATAAGTCACTTTAGAATTTGACACCGTACCGCTTTGCATGGTCTGGGTAAACTCTGTAGGGTAGTTGTCTGAGTTGTACTTGTACACATTGCTGTAAGACTCATCCTGGAACACGGTGCCGTCTGCTCCTTTGGTGATGGCCGTTAAGATGTTGTTAGGGGAGCTTACGCCACGTATCAGTTTTTCTAAGGCGTTGGCTGGGTTTACATTGTTGTCATAAGTGTAATCAATGGTGTAATCCAGTTCGCCGGCGCCTGTGCCGGTGTAGACAGACTCTTTCTGTATGTTGCCCTTGCTGTCATAGGTAAAGGTGGAGTACTCTGTTTGTTGCAAGCCGCTGCCGGTAAACGGGTTGGCCTGGGAGGTAATGATTTTAGAAACCTGTCCAGAACCGTTGTACTCTAGGGTGTAACGTATCACGGGGCTGCTGCCAAACAGGGAACTGGTGAGGTTCATCTGGGTTAACTGGCCGCCGCTGTTGTAGGTGTATTCAATAGAACCTGGTCCTAGCTCGCTCTCAGTGACGGTAAATTTAGAAGGCTTGCCGTTGCTATAAGCCACCGTGCCCGTCAAAGCGCCGTCGCCTTCAATCATAACAGAAGAAATTTGGCGCTCGCCGTTGTAACCAATGGTGGTTTTGTTGGTAGCGCCCCCCTCAGTAGTGGTGACTAGGGTAGGGACGCAGTCTTTCAGTCCGCCATTGTCTGTGTCTTCATCATCATCTGAACAGCTGGAGGCCAACATGGAGACAGTGGCCAAAAACAAGAGAAGTACTTTGTTTAATTTCATAGTATATAGGTTTGTGGTGAATGAATACGTACTAAGAAGATGTGCCCGAGCCTGTATACGGGCATCCTGCAACTTGTAGACAAGCCGTAGGTTGGTTTCCCCTAATGGCCCTGGAATTATTTTAAGGAACTGCCGCCTTGTTGGTAAGGAGCCCTTGAACCAGGCGGGTTTATGCGCCTAAACAGGGTGTGTCGTTTTTGGGCTCTTTTACGTAAAACAGGCCAAAAACGACGGTTGGCGGTCTGCTTAATTTTTCGGACTTTGGAGCTTTGTTTTATTGCTCGTTTTCTACACTTCCTTTTCCAAAACTATGATACATCTCCGTAGCAAGTATGGGTGGTTGCTCATCTTGTTTCTATGCTGGGCTCACCTTAGCAATGGCCAGGCCATGCAAACCCCAGCGCAGTTTCTGGGCTACAAACTAGGCGACCAGTTTACCTACCACAGCCGTTTGCTGGACTATACCAACCACCTGGCGGCTAGTAACCCTACCAAGATGCGCGTGCAACCGTACGGCAAGACATATGAGAACCGGCCTTTGGTGCTGGCCATCATCTCATCACCAGCCAACATGCAGCGCCTGGAAGAGATACGCACCAACAACCTAAAGAACGCAGGCTTGCTGACCGGACAGGCTACGGGCGGCAAACAACCGGCCATTGTCTGGATGAGCTACAACATTCACGGCAACGAGTCTGTGAGCTCTGAGGCGGTTTTGCAGGTGATGCATGATTTGCTGGACCCCAACAACGCGCAGACCCAGAAATGGCTGGAGAACACCGTGGTCATCTTAGACCCTTGCGTGAACCCAGACGGCCGCGAGCGCTACACCCAGTGGTACAACCGCGCGCGCAACCAACAGCCCAACGCCTCGCCGTGGGCCTGGGAGCATTATGAGCCGTGGCCGGGCGGACGTCCCAACCATTATTACTTTGACCTGAACCGCGACTGGGCCTGGCAGACGCAGATTGAGTCTAAGCAACGCGGCGTGCAATACAACCAATGGATGCCCCAGTTGCACGCAGACTTTCATGAGCAGGGCGTAGACAACCCGTACTATTTTGCGCCTTCGGCGAAGCCCTATCATGACGCCATTACGCCGTGGCAACGCAAGTTCCAGGATGTGATGGGCGAGTACAATCGCAAGTACTTTGACAAGAACAACTGGCTGTATTTCACGCGGGAGAGCTTTGATTTATTCTACCCTAGCTACGGAGATACCTGGCCTACCTACCAAGGCGCTATTGCCATGACCTATGAGCAGGGCGGATCTGGGAGAGCGGGCGTAGTCATTCAGAAATCTGACGGTGACAGCCTGACTTTAAGCGATCGCATTGCCCACCACTACACGGCCAGCTTGGCCACGGTAGAAGCCATGTCTGACCGCCAGGAGGAAGTAGTGAAGGAGTTTAAAAAGTTCTTCTCAGATGCGCAGTCCAAGCCGTTTGGCACCTACCGTAGCTACGTCTTTAAGATGAAGGGCGAAGAAGGACGCCTACGTGACTTGACCGAGTTTTTGGACCGTCAGCAGATAAAGTACGGCTATGCCAGCAGCTCAGGAAGCGCCAAGGGCTTCAATTACCAGAACGGCAAAACCGAAAGCGTGAAATATGAGGCGGGTGATTTGGTCATCAGTTCTTATCAGCCTAAGTCTACCTTGCTCAACGTATTGTTTGATCCCAACGCTAGGCTGGAAGATTCGGTGACCTATGACATCACGGCCTGGTCTCTGCCCTATGCCTATGGTTTGAAAGGCGCCGCCTTCACCTCTAGAGTAGGCATGAAGGACGCCAAACCCGCTACCACGGTCACCAATGCCGTTAACAGCGGAGCGTATGCGTACCTGGCGCACTGGAATGGCGTGCAGGACATGAAGTTCTTAGCAACCCTCTTGAAAGCCAACATTCGCGTGCGCTATTCAGAGGTACCGTTTGTGCTCAACAAAGAAACCTATGCGGCGGGCTCGCTCATCATCACCAGAACCGGCAATGAGAAATTGGGCGCGGCCTTTGACCAGCGCGTCACCAAAGCCGCCGATTCTTTGGGCATCAAGCTAGCCTCTAGCACCACTGGGTTTGTGACCAGCGGCGGAGACTTCGGATCCAGTAAGATACGGTACATCAAAGCGCCAAAAGTGGCCTTATTGACCGGCGAAGGCGTTTCTGCCTATGGTTTTGGGGAGACCTGGCATTTCTTTGAGCAGCAACTAGGCTACCCGGTGACCGTGTTGGGAGGTGACTACTTTGCCAACGTGCCTTTGCATAATTTTGACGTGCTCATCTTACCAACCGGTAATTACGGCCGCATTCTGGAAGAGAAGACCTTGAACAAAGTGAAAGACTGGGTACGCGCCGGCGGCAGATTAATTGCCCTGGAGAATGCCGCCAACTACCTGGCAGACAAGCCAGACTTCTCCCTTAAGAAAAAAGCTAATGATTCTACCTCGGCTAAAAAGGCACCCACAGAAGCAGACTTGAAAAAATATGCCAACCGTGAGCGCGAGTCTATCTCTGAAGAAGTGCAGGGTTCTGTGTTTAGGGTAGCCCTGGACAATACGCATCCGCTGGCTTTCGGGTATGGCAACATCTACACCGCTTTGGTGCGCACCAACAGCCTGCCCCAGTTCTTGAAAGACGGCTGGAACGTGGGTGTGGTGAAAGAACCTACCTCGGCGTCGGGCTTTGTGGGCGCCAACGTGTCAGAGAAGCTAGAGAACGGTCTTGTGCTAGGTGTGCAGGAAATGGGCCGCGGACAGGTAGTCTATTTGCTGGATAACCCGTTGTTCAGGGGATTCTGGCAGGGTGGTAAGCTCATGTTCGGGAATGCCGTATTCATGGTGGGCCAGTAATTTAGACGCAAGACACAAGATGTAAGACACAAGATTTTCTCAAACAAAACGGCTCACCCTGCTAGGTGAGCCGTTTTGTTTGGATTCGTTTTTGGCCTGTTTTCCTCAAATTAGTCCGAAAACGGTTCCAAGGCTGGGGCTTTCTCTGGCATTCCTACGTAGACGCCGTCTTCTCTAATCTCAAGGGTATATCGCTTCAGGGGCTGGGTGCGGCCGCGGCATTCCTGGCCGGTTTGCAGATGGAAGCGGTAGCTGTGCCAGGGGCAGATGATTTCATTGAGGTAGTTAGTCGTGCCTCTACTAAGGGCATCACCTAGGTGCGGACAGACGTTGTCTACGGCAAACAGGCCGGCGGCCGTATGGGCTACGCAGATTTCCTGGCCCTGCACCACTACAGCTCTGGCTTTGGTCAAGGGGATGGTGGCCTTGGCGCTGGCCTCGCTGTCAAAGATTTTAATCCATTCCATATAATGGGTACGCCCAAAGGCAGGACTTGTTTTTAGGCTAGTTTACAGAAAAGAGGCCAAAAACGGAAATGGAGCAAAGATGAGGGGGAAGAAGGAGGGAAAATCAAAAAGTCTGGAAAATGAATAAGCCCGGACAGAATCCGGGCTCCTCACACCAAACTAACAAACAAAACTCTAAAAACCTTAATTTTTTATACTGTATAAGCCAGTAACCAATCTGTGAGCAAGCCTTGAAGAGGGAATTCAGTGACTTTGTTCCTGATTGATGATACAAAGATGCAGGGCCCAGACGCGCTACACAACCCAAAGCAGAAGAAGCGGGCCAATACCTGACTGAACCGAGACTAAACCGGAGTGAACCGGATTTATCTGGCGTGAACCGGACGGCTTATTTTATCAAAGGAAGCCAGGTGCTTCCTGAATTCTGATTTTCTGAACGGTGCCATAGGGGCGAAGTGAAAGGTAGTAAGCTCATGGCAGAGTGAGCAGAAACCAAAACCGAAAGGGCAAAAAAATAGCTTAAAAGTAGTCTAAGCCAGTGCGCAAGCGGATAGCAAATGACTACTTTTAAGCTGAAATAGAGTGTGAATGTCTCTGTTTTACGGTCGGTAAAACGCTAAGGTTTAAGCCGATATGTAAATAATCAGAAAAATTTCTGAAACCTTATTTTGCGCGCTCCAGAAGCACAATTTTTAAAACGTTGGTGCCGGTGTTCACATTCTGGAAGTAGGTAAGGTCAGACCAAAGACGGTCGCCGGCCTTCACGGTGATTTCTTTCTGGGCGCCATCGCTGTCCAGCACGGTTAAGGTACCGGCAGAGGCGGCGTAGGCTTCCTGCTCTGGTGAGGCATGGAACTCTAGTTTCTCACCTGGAGCCAACTCCAGAGAAAGGATGCGCAGGTTGTCTGTGTTCAAGACCTGCTGGAAGGCTTTGGTGGTGCGGGTGTTAGGACCGCTTGGCGTAGTGCCGGCAAAAGAAGGAGTGACACTTAAACCGAAACAAAGAGCCAGACAGGCAACAAAAGAGGTGAATGTAGTTTTCATAGTACTTGAATTATAATGGGTTAAAAAATTTTCTGTAGAAGTGGCTCCTTGTGCGGTAGCGTTTCTGATTATATAGATGCAAATTTCAGAAAAACGTTGCTTATCAAGAAGTTAAGGAAATGTTAAAAGCCGTATTTCAGGATGAAGACGGACAAAGGCAGGACAGGAGGCAAAAAAAGGCAGATGAACCGGAATCGTTTTCGGGCTACTTTCCAGAAAAGAGCCCAAAAACGGTAAAGTGAAGTGACATCTAAGAATATTTCTAAAGATAGCAGAGCGTTACTTAGCCGAAATTCAGAAGACGAACGAAAGGGGGAGTAATTAAAGATCTGAAATCCTGCACTAAAGGTAAGCGACTTAAGCCGGGTCCACGTCAATGACCACGCGGGTGTTCTTAAACTCTTTGTTCTGCACCAATTGGAAGACCGCCTCCTGGATCTGTTGCTTGATTAGCTTCAGGTTGCCGCTGTCCCGGTCCAGCTTGATATGGATCTCCTGCAGAAACTGGTTCCTGATTTTAAAGATATGCGGCGCCTCTGGACCCAACACAGATTTAGGGCCTAGACGGTCCGTCAGGGCTTTGGCCAGGGCAATGGCGGCGTTCTCAGCAGGTCTGGCTTCTGGATGCTTGATGGTCAATTGGATGATGCGCACAAACGGAGGATACCGGAACTTCTGGCGCTCTGCTATCTCCTGCTCATACAAGCCCATGTAGTCATTTTCCATCACCTTCTGGAAGATGGGCTGGTTGGGATTGGCCGTCTGAATCAAGACCTTGCCTGCCTTGCCTTTTCTACCGGCCCGGCCACTTACTTGCACAAATAACTGGAACGCCCGCTCGTGCGCCCTGAAGTCCGGGAAATGAATGATGCTGTCGGCGCTCAGGATGCCTACTAGGCTCACGTGTTCAAAGTCCAGGCCTTTGGTCACCATCTGCGTGCCTACTAACACATCGGTACGCAGGTTTTCAAAGTCCTCAATGATCTGCTGGTGGCTGTTCTTCTTCTTGGTGGTGTCCAGGTCCATGCGCTGGATGCGGGCCTGGGGGAGCAACAACTTCAGTTCGTCCTCAATCTTCTCCGTCCCAAACCCCACCGTCTTGAGCATGGTAGAGCCGCAGGCCGGGCAGTCATTGGGCTTGCGTTCTGTGTAACCGCAGTAGTGGCACCGCAGCTCATTGGAGAACTTGTGGTAAGAAAGACTGACGGCGCAGTTCCGGCACTTGGGAATCCAGGCGCACTCGTTGCAGTCTATGAAAGGCGCGTAGCCTCTCCGGTTCTGGAACAGGATGACCTGCTCTTTCTTGTGCAAGGTGTCTTCAATGGCGTGCACCAGCTTCTGGGAGAAATGGCTGAGCATGTTCTTCTTGAGGCCTTCCTGACGCACGTCTACCAGTTCAATCTGGGGCAAAGTCGCCTCCCCGAAACGCTCTGACAAGGTCACCAGTCCCCAGCGTCCGCTCAGGCTATGGTAGTAGCTCTCTATGGACGGCGTGGCTGAACCCAAGAGCGTTTTAGCACCGTGGTACTGCGCCATGATGAGCGCCACCTCACGGGCATTGTAGCGGGGCGCTGGCTCATGCTGCTTGTAAGACGGTTCATGCTCCTCGTCTACAATAATTAAAGACAGGCCATGGAACGGCAGGAACACGGAGGACCTCACACCAATCACCACCTGAAAGCGCCCCGACAGAATCCCGTTCCACACCTCCACACGCTCATTGTCTGAGAACTTGGAATGGTACACGCCCAACCTGTCGCCAAACACGCGCTTAAGCCGGGTTACAATCTGGGCGGTCAAGGCAATCTCGGGTAAGAGGTACAAGACCTGTCCGCCGGCTTCTACGGCTTTTTGGATGAGGTCAATGTAAATTTCAGTCTTGCCACTTCCCGTGATGCCGTGCAACAAAACCGTGTCCTTCTCCCCGAAGTACTCCAATACAGAATCTCTGGCGGCAGCTTGCGCGGTGGAAAGCTCTGGCATGACGTACGGCCCGCGTTCCAGCATAGGAAACCGGCTCACCACCGTGTCAAACTGCTCCAGCACACCGTTCTTGATGAGTGTATTGATGGCCGAGAGGGACAGGTGCGGATTAGAAGTAATGAGGTTTTTCTCAAGGCCCGCTTCGTTCAGACTCAAATCTTGTAAAAGCGGCACCAGCTGGATGTACTTTAAAAGCACGTCCAGTTGCTTGGGCTTGGCGGCCAGTTGATTGAAGAGTTCCTCTAGCGTGGCCTCATCTGTGGTGAACGCCGGCGAAAGCCTAATCTTCTTGACCACCTTGGGCGCGTACTTCTCGGCTATCTCCTCAAAGATGATGATGATCTCCTTGAGCAGGAGGGACTTGATGATTTTATGGAAGCTGGTGAGTTGCAATAGATGACCTACCTCTGTGAAGGTGAGGTGCGGTTTCTGCTTGAGCCCATAAAGGATAGCCATCTCATGACCTGACAGCGGCCATTCATTGGTCTCTTCCCTGAAATTGGGGTGTAACTGAATCTTAGACTCGCTGCTCAGCTTCAACGCTGACGGCAGGGCCGCGTTGATGACCTCGCCCAAGGTACAGAGGTAATAGTCGGCCATCCACATGAACAGCTTGAGCTGCGGCTCTGTGACCACGGGCTTCTCGTCAATGACTTCCAGCAGGTACTTGGCTTGGTACTCAGCGGGTGGTTGTTCATGAATGCGGGCCACCACGCAACTCAATACCCGCTTAGACCCAAACTGCACCAACACCCGTGCGCCCACCAAGACCTCGTCATTCATCTCGTAGGGAATGCGGTAGGTGTAGAGCTTGGGCAGGGGCAACGGCAAAATGACGTCCGCGAACAGGGTAACCCGTTCAGGGACGTCATCTATAGGTACTTGAAATTCTAGTTCTGGGGTCAAAGCGGGCTCTTTAGGACAAAGGTCGTAAAAAGCACCGGTAAATAGAAGATGATTAGTCTACCAAGACTTTAAAGTCTTCTACCATCAAGGTCATCTGGCGGTAATCTTCCTTTTCTGGGTTCTGCAGCACAGAGGTATACAACAAGACAGGCTCGTCTTTCTCCAGCTCCAACTGCAGTTGCTCCACCATGATGGTTTTCATGGGCAGCCATAAATCCTGTCCGTCTGAGTGGAAAAGGATCTCATATTTGTACGCCTTCAGTTCACCCTTGCGCAAGCCTTGGCTTTCCAGCAACAACAGGTTGTCAGCGCTGATGGCTCTGAACTGGCCGTTGTATTTGACAGACAGACGGTAACCGGCCACAGCCTGGTCTTTGGCCTTCGGCTTAGAGTTTAAAATAGTCTTCAGGCTGGCCTCTGGGTGAGTACGGTTTAAACGCTCCCAGTAGTCATTTCCATCATTAGAGAAAGCGGTTGCAGCACATGTCAGCCACAAGCCACCTAATAAAATTAGCTTCTTCACTTCTAAAGGGTTAGTTATTAGATAAAAGATTGAATAGCACAAACCA
Source organism: Nibribacter koreensis (assembly GCF_039541795.1). Taxonomy (NCBI): domain Bacteria; kingdom Pseudomonadati; phylum Bacteroidota; class Cytophagia; order Cytophagales; family Hymenobacteraceae; genus Nibribacter; species Nibribacter koreensis. Next base: position 777,104 of record NZ_BAABGX010000003.1, read on the forward strand.
GATGAGGTCTGTTTTAGTTCTGCAAAGAAAGGGAGAATACTAATTAAGTACAATGGTGTGGAGGGTGTGATGCTCTAAAAGTGCTCAAAATGAGGGTATAAGGCTAAAATTCTTTTTTGAATCTTATCATGTTCTTTTTAAAATCACAAACTATTTTTAAGAAAATCAGTTGCTCTTAAAGATTTAATAAATATACTTTTTTTAATATATGTGGATGGGTTAGAATAGGATTTTGTCAGCCGGAGGTGATGATAACCGCCTTCATTTTTGGCCTATTTTCTGGAAACGAGGTCAAAAACGATGCTTACCTGCTTGTAAGCTGGCCACGTACCTGGGCAAGTTCCTGTGTTACATCAATGCGTAGGGAGAGATGATGCAGTTTGGCCTCTAGTTTTTGAAGAAATATCTGGTGGCTGGGGCTTGCTGGCGCAAATGGCCTGTGATTTAGGTCTTGCTTAACTTGTTGCCACTCTTGTATAAACTGCTGGAATTCGGCGTCTAGGTAAGTGGCCACAAACTTCTGCCAGATGTAGGTCTCTGCCATCTCTGAGGGATGCAATAAGTCTGCGCTGTAGAATCTATAATCCCTCAAGTCATCTAACAGCAACTCATAGGCCGGAAAATAGGAGACACCTTTATTTTGTTCTTGCATGAAGTGAGCAGCAACCCGCAGGGTGCTTTTGCTGACGCTGTTCAAGGGAAGCGTGTCTTTGAGGTGACGCACCGGGCTCACCGTCAAAATCACGTGTATACCCGGGAAATGCGTCTGTAACAGGTTCAACGTATCTTCTAGGTCCTCCTGGATCTCTGGTACTGTCAACAGTCTTTTAGTAAACTGCTTTTGCGGTACCTTGTGACAATTGGAGACGGGGTGTCCCGTGTCTTGCCGCTCATAAACAAACGCAGTCCCCCAGGTAAGAAGCAGGTGTTGGGTATGCTGTAAACAATTGTGCGCGTCTTTAATGGCCTCTTCTAAGTACAGCAAGAGTACATCTGGCTGGCTGGCAGTAAATGACGAATGAAAATCATAGTGAAACCACTGGCCCTGCCGCTCAACTAACCCTTGTTCCAGCTCCTTTGTATCTTGGGTGATGATGCGCTTTAGGTGCGCATGGCAAGATAGGGGGTTAAATACCGTCCCGAAGGGATTTACCAGAACCGTTGCTTTGTTTTGCAGTAATTGCTGACCAATCACCTCTGCGAAGCAAGAACCCAGCGTGAGGAAGCCTTGTCCCAGAGAGATAGGTGCTGCCGCGGGTGGGATGTTGAGCTCTGTCCTGAATTGCATGGTTCTCATGAATTGGGGTTACTTGCAAAATACGAAATCCTAGTGGTTGTCAGCTACTAGGAGTGCGTGTAACTCTGCCATATTTTGGACAGTGTGCGCAGGCGCTTCTTGCAGGCACAAGGTGGGGTTTCCATATCCGTATTGGGCCCAGCAAGCATCTATCCTGGCATTATTGCCAAAGGCTAAGTCTATGTGAGTGTCTCCCACCATCAGGAATTCGTCCTTAGATATGTCTGGATAGTTTGGAGCAACTACCTCCAGAAAAGCCATAGGATGCGGTTTTTTCTTAAGAGGCACTTCAGGGTTGTCTCCAATGACCAGGTCAAAATAAGACGCGATGTTAAAATGGACAAGGGCTTCTTCAATGGCGCGCTGGCCTTTGTTGCTGATGACTACGTTTCTGATCCCAGCTTTCCTGGCCGCCTCCAAGACAAACTCAGTCCCTTCAAAGAGCGTAGTGTAATGCCCTGCCTCCGTGGAGTAAATGTGCCTGTAGGTCTGTACCCAATTCATTAATACCTGAGGAGTGAGCGATGGGTGCAAGATAGGCAGAATCTCTGGCAGGCTCCCGCCCGTGCTAACCGCTTGCATGATCTCTTGTTCTGTGGGGGCTACAGCTTTGTGTTGACTAAACGTCTTGTTAAAGCTGTACAGAATAGAATCCTTGGTGTGGCAAAGGGTCCCGTCAAAATCAAAAATGAGGACTTTGTAAGAAGGCATGGCCGTTAGAAGGGGAGTTAAAAACAAAACCTCCTGCCGCAGGACGACAGGAGGTCTATACTATCTAAAAAGGAAACAGTGCTTACGCCTCAACTACGTTGAAACGGATTTGGTGCTTCACTTCTTTGTGTAGGTTCAAAGTGGCAGTGTACTCGCCCAAAGACTTCACCTCTTGGTCAAAGTCAATGCGCTTGCGGTCTACATCATAACCAAGAGCCTTAAGGGCCTCAGAAACTTGTAGAGAGGTAACTGCACCGAAGATTTTACCAGTCTCGCCAGCCTTTGCAGGGATAGAAAGAACGGTGGTACCAATACGGTTGGCCAGATCCTGGGCATCATTCTGAATTTTTTCAGCTTTGTGCGCCACCTGACGAACGTTCTCAGCTACTACTTTGCGGGCCGAAGGAGTTGCCATCACAGCAAGACCTTGAGGGATCAAGTAGTTACGGCCAAAACCTGGCTTTACTACTACGATATCATTTTTATAGCCAACGCCTTTTACGTCATCTTTTAGAATAACTTCCATCGTGATTTACCTTCCTATTTTAAAGAGTCAGTTACATAAGGTAGAATAGCCAGGTGACGGGCACGGGCTACTGCTTGTGATACACGACGCTGGAATTTCAAGCTGGTACCAGTTAAACGACGTGGCAACAATTTGCCTTGCTCGTTTACAAATTTCAACAAGAAGTTACCGTCTTTGTAATCGATATACTGGATACCGTTCTTCTTGAAACGGCAGTATTTCTTGCGCGTGTCTTGCTTGTGGATTTTTTCGTTTACTAAACTCATGACGCTTGAGGAGCCTCCTTCTCTTTTTTAGCTGATTTGAATTCGCCGTTTCTGCGGCGCTCGTTGTAAGCAACTGCGTGCTTATCTAGGGCTGTAGTCAAGAAGCGGATGATCTTCTCGTCGCGGCGGTAAGCCAGCTCCAAGATGTCAACCACAGTGCCAGGGGCGTTAAACTCTACCAAGTGATAGAAGCCGGTGTTCTTTTTCTGGATTGGGTAAGCCAGTTTTTTAAGTCCCCAGTTTTCTTCATGGATGATGTCGGCGCCATTTTCCTTAAGCACCTGTCTGAACTTCTCGACCGTTTCCTGCATCTGCACCTCGTTCAACAACGGGGTCATGATGAAGAGCGTTTCGTAATTTTTTAAAGCCATTCTTTTAAGAAATAGTTTTTGGTTCGAGGTGCAAAGTTACTCAGCTTTTCATTATTATACAAACACACTGTCTTTTACTCCTGTAGACTTTCACTGACTAACTTGATCTATTTAAAGGAGACTGTAAGTACACTATATATAATAGAGTGGATTCATTCATTCGTTTTTAGCCTGATTTTCAGGAAACAGGTCAAAAATGGTAAAAACCATCTACTTAGTATCAAGGGTCAAATAGCCGGTCCAAAGGTTGGTGTACTTCGGAGGTGTTTGTATAGAAGAGGGAGGAGGGCAAATGGCTAGAACGCTGTTGGAGGACTCCCTAGTATAAATACGGTATTGAGGATATTGGGGTCAGAAATGGGCCGAACTACAAACGCCAGGCTTAATTTATATACTTTCTAAATAGGCTTTTTCTGGCCTAAGGACGTGGTTTTTAGCCTTTAAGAATAGGGGTTAAACATATGCCTCGCCAGATGTCAAAAATAACCTATATTGAGTTTGATTAATCCCTGTCGGGTAGTAAGTTTGTGCCCGTAATGTACTTTCACCATACCTAACACTACATTTTAGCTATGATTAGCTGCAAAAAGAGAGCAAAATATACCTTCTTACTCCCTTTTGTCTTCTTCTTCTTTGCCCTGTCTACTGTATTTGCACAGGAGGCGGCCAATGTTGGAGCGGCAGGAGTGACCCCAGGTTCAACGGCACCGGCCGCGGGCGCCGCCACTGCTGGTGCTTTGCCCACAGAAGATGCAGGGGTAATTGACGCTGGTGCTACCTTATTCAAAAATAACTGTGTGCAGTGTCACTCAGTTACCGAAGAAGTGGTAGTAGGTCCAGGGTTGAAAAACATCCACACAAAAAGAACCTTGCCTTGGTTACAGAAATGGATTAAGAACTCCAGTGCTTTGATTCAAAGCGGAGACAAAGATGCCGTTGCTGTTTACAATGAGTACGCCAAGCAGCAAATGCCATCTTTTGCTTTCTCTGATGATGAGATCAACTCTATTGTCGCTTATATTAAGAAAGAAAGCGCTGCACCTGCCGCAGTAGCTACTGGTCAAGAAGGCGTACCCGGTGCCGAAGCTGGTGCCAATGTAGGTGAAAATGCCGTTGGTGACCTGGGTGGTTACATGGACATTGTCCTAGTTGCCCTGGTAGTGGTGCTTATTGTGTTGGTAATTACTTTGTTGATCATTGCCTCAGTATTGAAGGGCTATTTGAAGAACAAGGCAGATTTAACTGGTGCTGAGCAAGAAATGCTAGAACAGCGCACTAACTGGACTAATATCTATAAATCAAAGGCGGTACGTGTTATAGTTGGTTTGATACTGGCTGTGGTAGTACTAGACCTGACCATTGATAAAGTTATGGGGATTGGTATCCAGCAGGGATATGCGCCTAAGCAGCCAATTGCCTTCTCTCACAAATTGCACGCTGGTGACCACCAGATCAACTGTAACTACTGCCATACGTCTGTCTACAAGAGCCGTAGCGCCAATATTCCTTCGGCTAACATCTGTATGAACTGCCATAGCCAGATTAAGAAGGAGTCTCCAGAGATTCAGAAGATCTACCGTGCCATTGAAAACAATAAGCCTATTGAGTGGGTGCGCGTGCATAACTTGCCTGACCTGGCTTACTTTAACCACTCTCAGCACACCAAGGTTGGTGGCGTAGAGTGCCAGACCTGCCACGGTCCAATTGAGACCATGGAAGTAGTTGCGCAGTTCTCTCCCTTGACCATGGGTTGGTGTATTGACTGTCACCGCAACACGCCTCTTAACACAGAGGGCAACGCTTACTATGACAACTTGGTTAAGTTGCATGAGAAGCAATCTAAAGGCGCTTTTGTAGTTGCGTCTAACGGTGGTACAGAATGTTCTAAGTGCCACTACTAATCACTACATATCCATCCTGAATTTGAGTTTTTGAACTATATGCAAGAAACAATTAAATACTGGAGAGGGGTAGAGGAGTTAAACAACACTCCAGAATTCCAAAAGCACGCTCATGACGAGTTTCCTGAGTTTCTGCCAGTAAGTGAGGCCAGCGGCAGTGAAAAATCTGCTGATGTAGCACCACGTCGTGATTTCTTAAAACTATTAGGTTTTGGTATAGCAGCCACTACTTTGGCTTCTTGTGAGGCTCCGGTACGCAAGGCTATCCCTTATCTTAACAAGCCCGAAGAAGTAGAGCCTGGTATTGCCAACTGGTATGCCTCTACTTACTTTAATGGAGACATCTACAACTCCATCCTAGTGAAAACCCGTGAGGGCCGCCCAATCAAGATTGAAGGCAACACGCTTTCTCCAATCACCAGAGGTGGTACGCATGCCCGTTCACAGGCGTCTTTACTAAGCTTGTATGACAATGCCCGTCTGCAAGGCCCAACGGCAAAAGGAAAGGCAGCCACTTGGTCACAGGTAGACCAGGAGATTCGTACTCGCTTAACTGGTATTCAAGGCAAAGTGGTGTTGGTGTCCAACACTATCATCAGCCCGAGCACCAAAGCCGTTATCAGAGAGTTTGGAGCGCAGTTCCCTTCTTTTGAGCACGTAACCTATGATGCTAATTCTGCCTCTGCTTTATTAAAAGCAAATGGTGGCGTAGTGCCTGGTTATGATTTCAGCAAAGCCAAAGTCATTGTTTCTTTGGGTGCAGACTTCTTAGGGGCTTGGATTTCACCAATAGAGTACGCCAAACAATACATTGTTAACCGGAAGATTACGGCTGACAACCCTGTGATGTCTCGTCACTTCCAGTTTGAGACCAACCTTTCTTTGACAGGTGCCAACGCAGATGTGCGCGTGCCGGTTAAACCGTCTGAGTATGGTGCCGTGGCAGCAGCCCTGTACAATGCCGTAGCTGGCGGAGGAGCCATTCAGGCGCCAACCACGTCAGTAGCCAAGCAGATTGAGGTAGCTGCCAAAGAATTGCTAGCCAACAGAGGAGCCGCCTTGGTGGTATCTGACTCTAATGACGCGGCTGTTCAAACATTGGTAACTGCCATTAACAATACATTAGGCGCAAACGGTGCCACCATCAATACCAGCGCTCCGTCTTACGTGCGCCAAGGGGATGATGCCCGCATGCTGCGTCTGATCAATGACATGAACGCGGGTTCTGTAGGAGCTGTGATTTTCTACGGTGCCAACCCAGCATATGACCACCCTTTAAGCCAACAGGTAATTGCAGGTATTAAAAAAGTAGGTCTTAAAATCTCCTTTGCTGATAGAGCAGATGAAACAGCTATGTTAGCTGATTATATCTGCCCAGATAGCCACTACTTAGAGTCTTGGAATGACTTTGAGCCTAAGAGAGGCTTCTTAAGCTTAGCTCAACCGGCTATCTCACCAATTTTCAAAACCAGACAAGCCCAGGACTCCTTGTTGAAATGGTCAGGATCTACTTCTGATTATTACACTATGATTCAGCGTACATGGTCTGGTGTAGTAGGTGGTGGAGCAGGATGGGACAAGGCAGTACATGATGGAGTTGCCACTGGTTCTACAGGAGCCAATGAGCCGACCGCTAATGCTCCTATGACCATGGCCGCTGCTGCTGTTAGCATTAACAAAGCAAGCCGTGCCGCAGGTAAAAACGTGGAGTTAGCCATTTACGAGAAAGTAGCCATTGGGGCTGGTCAATTGGCCAACAACCCTTGGTTGCAGGAAATGTCTGACCCAACCACTAAAGCCACTTGGGACAACTACGTTACCATTTCTGCCGCCATGGCAAAAGAGTTGAACGTAGAGCAAAACGACGTCTTAAGAGTTACGGCCAAAGGCAAGTCTGTTGAGTTGCCAGCCTTAATTCAGCCAGGCCAAGCAAAAGGAACCGTAGGTATAGCTATTGGCTACGGCCGTACCCATGCCGGACAAGCTGCAAACAATGTAGGTGCTAACGTATACCCATTGGTATCTGTAGTAGACAACGGTTTGGTGTTTGCCAACACGGTAACCCTAGAAAAAGTAGGAGCAGACAAGCCAATTGCCCAAACCCAAACGCACCATACTGTCATGGGTCGTATTGTGGTGCAAGAGTCTACTCTTAAGCAATATCAGAAAGACCCTAAAGACGTAACAAAATACATTCGTATTGCCACGGCCGAGGGTCCTCAAAAACCACAGAATGTTTCCCTGTGGCAAGATTACGAGTACAAGGACCACCATTGGGGTATGGTCATTGACTTAAACTCTTGTATTGGTTGCGGTGCTTGTACTATTGGTTGCCAGGTAGAAAACAACGTGGCTGTGGTAGGCAAGCAGGAGGTGTTAAACCGCCGCGAAATGCACTGGATGCGCATTGATCGTTACTACAGCAGTGATGCTACCCGTGAGAACGGAGGCTTTACCGCTATGGAAGATCCGTCAGAGAATCCTACGGTGATCTTCCAGCCGATGATGTGTCAGCACTGTAACCACGCTCCATGTGAGACGGTTTGCCCGGTGGCTGCTACTATGCACAGCTCAGAAGGCTTGAACCAGATGGTGTACAACCGTTGCGTAGGTACTCGTTACTGCGCCAACAACTGTCCATACAAAGTGCGTCGTTTCAACTGGTTCAACTACGCCAACAATGACAAGTTCGATTATAACATGAATAACGACTTGGGCAAAATGGTGTTGAACCCAGATATCACCGTACGTTCACGCGGTGTGATGGAGAAATGCTCTTTCTGCGTACAGCGTATTCAAACTGGTAAATTGGAGGCTAAGAAAGAAGGTCGTCGTCCTAAGGATGGGGAAGTAGTATCTGCTTGTGCCCAGGCTTGTCCTACCAACGCCATTGTATTTGGTGATATGTTGGATCAAACCAGTGAAATATCAAAGATCTTGAACAGAGAGAAAGGGGAGCGTGCTTTCCATGTGTTGGAAGAGTTGAACACTCAACCAAACGTGACGTACCTCACCAAAATCAGAAACCTAGCTTAATTTAACTCAGAACGAAATATGCAGCACGTATCTCCGATAAGAGAGCCCTTAGTAACTGGGGGTAAAACTTATGCAGACATCACGGAGGACGTATGTCGGCAGGTGGAAGCCAAGCCGAACGTCCGTTGGATGATGGCCCTGGGGGTTTCTTTGGTTTTCCTGGGAATCTTTATCTACTCTGTATACCGGACGCTTTGGTTTGGTATTGGTGAGTGGGGATTAAATAAAACAGTTGGTTGGGCATGGGACATCACCAACTTTGTGTGGTGGGTTGGTATTGGTCACGCCGGTACCCTAATCTCTGCCATCTTGTTGTTGTTCCGCCAGAAATGGAGAACTTCTATCAACCGCGCCGCAGAAGCGATGACCATTTTCGCGGTTATTTGTGCGGCCATGTTCCCGGTATTGCACATGGGTCGTCCGTGGTTAGCCTATTGGGTGCTTCCTTTGCCAAACACATTTGGTTCTCTTTGGGTGAACTTTAACTCACCGCTTCTTTGGGACGTATTCGCGATCAGTACTTATTTCTCTGTATCCTTAGTATTCTGGTACATTGGCTTGATTCCTGACTTTGCTACCATCCGTGACAGAGCCAAAGGTCCAATTGCCCGCAGAGCTTATGCTTTGCTAAGCTTCAACTGGACAGGTTCTGCCAAGCACTGGTCCCGTTATGAGACTGTTTCTTTGATTTTGGCTGGTCTTGCAACACCACTGGTACTTTCGGTTCACACCATCGTATCCATGGACTTTGCAACCTCGGTTATCCCAGGTTGGCACACGACTATCTTCCCTCCATACTTTGTGGCAGGTGCGATCTTCTCTGGTTTCGCCATGGTATTGACCTTGATGATCATTACTCGCAAGGTGTTTAAACTAGAGGATTACATCACCCTAGAGCACGTAGAGTCCATGAACAAGGTAATCACCTTGACTGGATCAATCGTAGGGGTGGCCTATATTACAGAATTCTTCATTGCCTGGTACTCAGGCGTAGAATATGAGCAGTACGCATTCATTAACCGTGCTACGGGTCCTTACTGGTGGGCTTACTGGTCTATGATGACGTGTAACGTTATCACTCCTCAGTTATTCTGGTTCAGATCTATCCGTAGAAGCTTAACCGCCACGTTCATCATCTCCATCTTTGTGAACATTGGTATGTGGTTTGAGCGTTTTGTAATCATTGTAACTTCTCTTCACCGCGATTTCTTGCCATCTAGCTGGGTGATGTTCTCACCAACCAGCATTGATATAGGAGTTTATGTTGGAACCATGGGCTTGTTCTTTACCTTGTTCCTTCTATTTGCCAAGTTCTTCCCGGTTGTAAACATGGCCGAGGTGAAAGCAATCTTGAAATCGTCATCTGGGGTAAGCCATACGCATGACCCAAATGCCTCAATGCATGGTACAGCCCCTAACAACTCCCATAAACATGACTAGTAAGAAATTCATACTCGGTATTTTCGACGACGAGGATGTGCTGCTGAACGCCATCGAAAAGACGCGCGCGGCTGGCACTAAGATCTACGACGTATTCTCGCCATACCCAATTCACGGAATTGACGACGTGTTGGGGATTCAACGCTCCCGACTGCCAATTGTGGCTTTCTTCTGCGGACTTTGCGGAACATCGTTCGCCCTTTGGATGCAGATTTACATGTTAGGTTTTGACTGGCCAATGATTATTGGTGGTAAGCCACACATTTCCTTGCCTGCCTTCATTCCTGTTACCTTTGAGTTAACGGTACTTTTCGCGGCTTTTGGAATGGTGATCACCTTCTTTATCATCAGTGGATTGAAGCCTACGCTTAAAGTACCTGTGATGGATGTGCGTTCTACAGATGATAAATTTGTAATGGCCATTGAGTACAAAGAAGGTACTACTAACATGCAACAACTGAACGATCTTCTTCGCTCTAACGGAGCTATAGAAGTTAACGAGAAGGAGGTAGTTAAATAATGAACAATTTCTTTAGAACAGGAGCAAAGGCCTCCGTGATTCTTTTCTCGTCCATCTCCTTACTTTCTTGTGGCACAGATGCTACAGATCCAGGACTGGAGTATGCCCCTGACATGTACAACCCTGTGGCGTATGAGCCCTTGAAGCAGTTGGATGGCAATTACAATGCATTTAACCCAGGCGGTGGTAACTTAAGAGTTCCAGCTGCCAATACCATTGCAAGAGGGAAACTGGACTTCTATAACCGTTTATCTAAGGATAGCGCAGAGGTAGCAGGCAAAGAGTTGAAAAACCCTTTGGCAGCCACACCTAAGAACTTGGTTGAAGGAAAAGTTCTTTACTCAAGGTTCTGTGCGCCATGTCATGGTGAGACGGGTGCTGGAGACGGATTAGTAGGTGCCAAGTTTAAAGGTGTTCCTAACTACACCCAAGGGCGTTATGCTACCTTACCAGTTGGTCATATTTACCATGTGATTGTGAATGGTCGTGGACGTATGATGCCGCATGGTACACAGGTGAATCCACAAGAGCGTTGGAAGATAGCCATGTATGTGCAACAGTTACAAAAAGGAATCACTGAAGTAGAAGGAGCCGCAACGGAATCAACGGATGTAGCCTCTCAATCTGCAGATGCTCCAGCTGGCGCAAGTACAACAGACAACACTAATCCGGTAACAGGTGCAACTGCGGATTCTGCAAAGAATACCCGTAATTAACCTTAAGGTATTTTCAAATGATAACTGAAGAAAGACTTAGTATTTCTAAAAGAACCAATAATCGGTTCCTCTTCATGATTGCCATTGGGTTAGTATTACTAATCATTGGTTTAATCATCAATGCTACCTCAGGTGGCCACGGAGGTGAGCATGGAGAGGCGGCTGGAGCTGCTAGCCATGGTTCCACGTGGGTAAACCGTTTGTTGGCAAACTTATGGCTGAACAACGTGTACCTAAGCGGTATTGCAGTGGTAGGCGTCTTCTTTGTAGCGGTTCAGTATGTAGCCTATGCAGGCTGGTCAGTTCTAATAAAGAGAGTATTCATCTCCCTGGGTAATTACTTGCCAGTAGGAGGGGTTATTATGTTGGTATTGTTTTTGGGACCTATCTTGTTTACAGGACATAACCCAATCTTTCACTGGACAGATCACACCTTGGTTGAGGTAGGGCATGAGAATTATGATCCTATCATCGCCGGGAAAAGTGGATTCCTGAATGTGACCTTTTATACCATCCGTATGGTATTGTTCTTCGGGCTTTGGATCTTGTTTTTTAACTGGTTGAGAAAGCAGTTTGAAGCCGAAGACTTGAATGGAGGACTAGACCATTACAACAAAAGCATTCGCCTATCAGCCACGTTCCTAGTAATCTTTGGCGTAACGTCTTCGGTAGCTGCCTGGGACTGGGTAATGTCTATTGACTCTCACTGGTTTAGCACCTTGTTTGGTTGGTATGTATTTGCCAGCTGGTTTGTATCTGGATTAGCCGCTATTACCTTAACTGTTATACTGTTAAAGCAAAACGGTTATTTGAAAATGGTGAACTCTAACCACCTGCATGATTTAGGTAAGTTCATCTTTGGTTTCAGTATTTTCTGGACCTACACTTGGTTCTCACAGTTCATGTTATACTGGTATGCAAACCTACCTGAAGAAGCAGTTTACTTTATGGAGCGCTTGGGTGGTTATGACAATCATTATACTTGGATAGTTTTCTTTAACCTTTTCATCAACTTTGTGTTCCCTTTCTTGTTTTTAATGACGAGAGATGCAAAGCGCCAGATGTTAATGTTGAAAATAGCCTGTATTGCGGTACTGATTGGTCACTGGTTTGACTTCTATTTAATGGTCATGCCTGGAACAATGCGTGGTGACAGTGGCTTTGGATTAATAGAGATTGGTGCAGCCTTAACATTCTTAGGAATCTTCTTAGTAATGTTTACCAAAGGTTTATCTAAACTTTCCTTAGTTCCTGTGAACCACCCGTTCTTAGAGGAAAGTGTTCACCATCACGTTTAAGACTTCATTTTAAAGAAACAGATAATGATTACGTTTATTGTAGCACTATCCATCCTCCTTTTACTAGTCATTCTGTACCTTCTATTTAGAATCCAGATCTTGGCTTCTATTTTTAAAGGAAGCTACCGTCAGGATATAGGTAAGAGTAATAAAGTCAACGCAACACTGTTGCTGTTGTTCATGGTAGTAATGGGTGGCCTTTTCATTTGGTCTTTCTTAGACGCCAAGGATGACATGATGGTGCCAAATGCATCTGTTCATGGTGTGGACATTGATCAAATGTTCTGGACTACCATGGTTGTGATTGGAATTGTGTTTGTCATCACTCACATCTTGTTATTTGTCTATTCTTACAAATACCAACACAAAGAAGGAAAGCGCGCCTTCTACTACCCACACAATAACAAGGTAGAGATCATATGGACGGTGATACCGGCTATTGTTATGGCACTATTGGTATTCTCTGGTTGGAAAACGTGGGCTAAGATTACCAGTCCAGCTCCTACTGAGTCTGTCGTATTAGAAATCATGGGTAAGCAGTTTAACTGGATGGTTCGCTATCCAGGCGCCGACAATAAGTTAGGTGTTACCAAAACTTCTTTGATTGATGCTACCAACGAGTTTGGTATAGACTTCACAGATAAGAACGCCATGGATGACTTTATGCCACGTGAAATCCACGTACCTAAAGGCACTCCGGTTCTATTGAAGATTAGAGCTAGAGACGTTATCCATAGTGTTTTCCTTCCTCACTTCAGAGTGAAAATGGATGCCGTACCTGGTATGCCAACTTCTTTCTGGTTCATTCCAACTAAGACTACGTCTGAAATGCAGTCTGAAACCGGTAATCCTGAATTCAAATATGAATTGGCATGTACCGAGGTTTGTGGTAGAGGACACTTTGCCATGAAGTTTACCCTAGTAGTAGATGAGCCAGAAGATTACCAGAAATGGTTGAAAGAGCAGAAGGCATTTGTGAAGGAAAATCCAGGTGTACTTGCCAATGGTGGTAATGAGGCTGGTGTAGCTTCAACTGCTCCAGTAGCAAGCAACTAGTGCTTCTGATTAGAAAGAACAGTAAATAATCTCTTAACAGTATTGTATGTCTAGTACGGATATTTCATTACATAACGATGTGCACTTGGAGCACGATGAGCATGATCATCATGATCAAAGTTTCATTGAGAAGTACATCTTCAGCCAAGATCACAAAGTAATTGCCAAACAATTCCTATTTGCGGGTATTTTCTGGGCCATTATTGGGGGAACACTATCGAGTCTTTTCAGGCTTCAGTTGGGTTTCCCAGATGCTACCTTTACCTTTCTTGAGCCTTTATTAGGCAAATGGGTTGAGGGTGGTAAGCTAAACCCTGAGTTTTACCTGGCCTTGGTAACCATGCACGGTACCATCATGGTATTCTTTGTATTAACGGCTGGATTGAGCGGTACCTTTAGTAACTTCTTGATTCCGTTGCAAATTGGAGCGCGTGATATGGCCTCTGGTTTCATGAACATGTTATCATTCTGGTTCTTCTTTATTTCCAGCGTAATCATGTTCTATTCTCTATTCTTAGAGACGGGTCCTGCAGGTGGTGGTTGGACGGTGTATCCTCCTTTGAGCGCCTTGCCGCAGGCTATTTCCGGTTCTGGTACAGGTATGACCATGTGGCTGATTAGTATGGCCTTGTTCATTGTATCTCAGTTGTTGGGTGGTGTAAACTATATCACAACCGTAATTAACTTGAGAACCCGCGGCTTGTCTATGTCTAAATTGCCATTGACAATTTGGGCCTTCTTCTTGACAGCAGTATTGGGGCTATTGGCATTCCCGGTTCTATTCTCTGCGGCCTTGTTATTGATTTTTGACCGTAGCTTTGGTACCAGTTTCTTCTTATCAGACATCTATGTTGCTGGTGAGGCTTTGTCTCATACAGGTGGTAGCCCAGTTCTGTTCCAGCACTTGTTCTGGTTTTTGGGTCACCCAGAAGTGTACATTGTAATTCTTCCAACCTTCGGTATTGTTTCTGAAGTAATAGCCACTTGCGCTCGTAAGCCTATCTTTGGTTACCGTGCTATGATTGGTTCTATGTTGGGGATTGCATTGCTATCCTTTATTGTATGGGCTCACCATATGTTCGTTTCAGGTATGAACCCGTTTTTAGGATCTGTGTTCATGTTTTTAACTCTAATCATTGCTGTACCTTCAGCAGTGAAAGTGTTTAACTGGATTGCCACGCTTTGGAGAGGTAACATCAACTTCACGCCTGCTATGTTATTCTCTGTGGCATTCGTGTCACTATTTATTTCTGGTGGTGTGACGGGTATCATCTTAGGTAACTCTGCGCTAGACATTCAATTACACGACACTTACTTTGTAGTTGCCCACTTTCACTTGGTAATGGGTAGCGCTGCCTTCTTTGGGATGTTTGCTGGTGTATACCACTGGTTCCCTAAGATGTTTGGTAGAATGATGGATGAGAAACTAGGTTACATTCACTTCTGGATCACATTTGCAGGTGTGTATCTAATCTTCATGCCTATGCACTACATTGGTATTGCTGGTTTCCCTAGAAGATATTACACTTGGACTGGCTTTGATACCTTTAGCACGTTCATGAACTTGAACACCTTCATTACGGTAGCAGCTGTTCTTGCTTTCTTTGCACAGTTGTTCTTCTTGTTCAACTTCTTCTATAGCATCTTTAGAGGCAGACGTGCCACAGAAAACCCTTGGAAGTCTAACACTTTGGAGTGGACAACCCCAGTAAATCCAGGTCACGGTAACTGGCCAGGTGCTTTGCCTGTGGTGTACAGATGGCCATATGATTATAGCAAGCCTGGCGCTCCAGAGGACTTTATTCCACAGAACGTTCCATTCTCTCAAACGCAGTCATCTAATTTGCCGCACGAGAGAGACTTTGAGTAGCAAACATGATTAAATCTTTTAGTAGTAAAAGGTTTAGAAATATAGGAGTACTTACCATTGCTTCTGTTTATTTTTTAATCTTAGTAGGGGGGATCGTCCGGAGCACGGGGTCCGGGATGGGATGTCCAGACTGGCCGAAGTGTTTTGGAATGTGGGTCCCCCCCACTACGTTAGAAGAGTTACCAGATAATTATCTGGAAGTGTACCAAGCGAAGCGTATTGCCAAAAATAAACGCATTGGCAGTATGTTAGAGTCTTTAGGATTCACTCAAGTGGCCAAGGATATCTTTGATCACCCTAGCCAGTATATTGAAACGGCTTTCAATCCTACTAAGACTTGGATTGAATACATCAACCGGTTGGTGGGAGTCACCATTGGGATTCTGATTTTCCTAACGGTTGTTTTTGCCTGGCCATATAAAAAGAATGACCCCAAAATTTTCTGGGCAGCAGTAGCTTCTTTTCTACTAGTTGGTTTTCAAGGCTGGTTGGGTTCTTTGGTAGTGTCTACCAATCTTTTGCCAGAAATGGTAACAGTACACATGGCACTATCATTGGTCTTAGTGGCTTTACTCATTTACAGTGTTGTTAGGGCAAAGAGAGAACAGATTTATCAAGAACCCGTAACGCCGCAGGCGTGGGTACTGCCGCTTTTGTGGATAGGTTTACTACTTACATTTGTACAAATTATTTTGGGTACTCAGGTAAGAGAAGAAGTAGATGTGATTGCCTATAATATGGATGGCCTAGGAAGAGAAGGATGGATAGGTCAATTGGGTAGCTCCTTTTATGTGCATCGTTCCCTATCTATCTTATTTGTTCTTCTAAACATCGCTCTTGCCTATAAGGTAAAGGAATTAGGTAACCGGTCCTTGACTAAATTAGTTAATTGGGTATTAATCACCATTGGTTTAGAGATTCTGGTTGGAATTGTGTTGGCTTATTTTGCTTTGCCTGCTTTTGCACAGCCCCTCCATTTAGTGATTGGCACCGCAATATTTGGATTACAGTTTTTACTTCTGATGCAGTATTTTTACGCTCAGAAATCTTTTAAACGCTTTACCGGTACAGTGGCTTAAATACTACTATGTTCGTACAAGACGCAACATCCAGTGCCCCGGCTTCATCGGTTATGACAAAGGCAACCGCATATTTTCAGCTTCTTAAATTCAGGCTATCCTTTACGGTATCTTTTTCTAGTGCTATTGGTTTTATTTTAGGAAACCCCTCTGCACCCTGGACGGATACTTTGATGGTGATGCTAGGAGGCTTATTGGTGACAGGTGCCGCCAACATCATAAACCAAATTCTTGAAAAGGATTTGGATAAATTGATGAAGCGCACCGCTAAGCGTCCTTTGCCTACTGGCATCTTGAGTGTGAAGGAAGCTGTAGTATACTGTGTTCTATTGTGCATTGCTGGTACTTGCTTGCTGGGATTTTATTTTAATTGGTTAGCGGCGGCTTTGTCCTTTTTGTCATTGCTCTTATATGGTTTCTTCTACACGCCTTTAAAACAAATTTCTCCTATCTCTGTGTTTGTAGGAGCCTTTCCAGGCGCATTCCCGCCTTTGATTGGTTGGGTAGCTGCTACAGGGTATATGGGAATAGAAGGGTGGATTTTATTTGGTATACAGTTCATTTGGCAATTCCCTCATTTTTGGGCCATTGCCTGGGTATTGGATGATGACTACAAAAAGGCTGGTTTTAAGATGCTTCCTATGGCAGGAGGCAAGAATCTAAAGACGGCCTTTCATATCATGACCTATACCTTGTTGTTGATTCCTCTAAGTCTTTTGCCATTGCAATTTGGGATGGCAGGTAAGACTTCTGCGTTTATTGCGGTGGTGTGCGGGGTGTTGTTTTTAATGCAGACGTTTTATTTGATGCATACTTGTTCTAAGCGAGCTGCTATGAACATTATGTTTGGTTCTTTCTTATACTTGCCTATTGTACAGATAGCGTTTGTAGTGGATAGACTTTGATTTATTAGAAATGGATATACATACAGAAGTAGCAACTGAGCAAAGACGCGTAAACCCTTTAAAGTTTATGCTGGTTTTGCTTTTGGTAAGCATCATTATGATGTTTGCCGCCTTCACAAGTGCCTACATTGTGCGCCGTGAGGAAGGGAACTGGTTAGAGTTTGACTTACCTTCCGTACTCCTGGTAAATACAATCGTAATTATCCTGAGTAGTATCTTCATGCAGTGGGCGTATGTGTCGGCCAAGCGTGATAACTTGAATAGCGTTAAGCTTGGATTGGTCCTTACTATTGTGGCGGGTTGTGCTTTCCTGGTAGGTCAATGGGAGGGATGGGGACAGCTAGTGCAGGATAAAGTCTTCTTTGGAGGCAGCACGGCTAACCCTTCAGGCTCTTTCTTGTACGTCTTGACCGGTGTTCACGCATTTCACTTGATTACAGGCTTAGTTTTTCTAATTATTGTAGTAATTTCGGCGCTTAAGTATAAAGTACACTCCAAGAACCTGACACGGATTGAGCTGTGCACCATATACTGGCACTTTTTAGGCGCCCTTTGGATCTACTTATACGTATTCTTAATCTTGAACCATTAATTATTCTCTAACACATATGTCGCAAACTACTACATTTGAGCAGCCTAACACCGGCACTTGGGATGGAGGGAACGAGCCTTTTAAGGCAAGTTATGGCAAATTGATGATGTGGTTTTTCCTGTTGTCAGATGCCTTTACCTTTGCTGCTTTCTTGACTACCTATGGATTAAGCCGTCATCGTCACCAAGCCTATGAGGGCACCTCTGAGGCGTTTACCTTCTCTACAGAATGGTGGCCAATCCCTGACAAGGTTTTCAATGCTTTTCCTTTCTTCCATGGCGTAGACTGGCCGTTGGCGTTTGTGGCATTAATGACCATGATTTTGATCTTGAGCTCTGTGACCATGGTTCTAGCCGTAGAGGCCGGTCATAGAATGGACAAGAACGATGTACAGAAATGGCTGATGTGGACCATCTTGTTTGGTTCAATGTTCTTGGGTTGCCAGGCTTGGGAGTGGTCTCACTTTATTGCCGGTACAGAAGAAGGCATGAAATTAGCGGATGGTTCTGTTATACATGGGGCTAACCTGATTGTGAACCAGTACGGACCGCCCTTGTTTGCAGACCTGTTCTTCTTTATCACAGGTTTCCACGGTGGTCACGTTTTGAGTGGCGTAGTTCTATTGCTCATGATTTTCATCAATACGGTGAATGGCGTGTACCAGAGAAGAGGTCACTATGAGATGGTAGAAAAAGTAGGTCTTTACTGGCACTTTGTAGACTTAGTGTGGGTATTCGTGTTTACCTTCTTCTACCTGGTTTAATTGTTTGACTTGTATTTATAAAAAGATATGGCTTCGCATTCACACCACAACGAGTTTGAGCAGACAGGCGAGATTCCTAAGGCGCAGACGGCAGTTATCTGGAAGACCTTTTTCATCCTTTGCGGTCTTACCGCGGTAGAGTTCGCTTTTGCGTTCATGATGGATCCGGGCACCCTGCGTAACTCCATCTTCATCATTCTTACTATCTTTAAGGCGTTTTACATTGTAGGAGAGTTCATGCACTTGAAGCATGAGACCAAAGGTCTTATCTGGGCTGTTTTGGTACCTACCGTCCTATTGATCTGGTTATTGATTGCCTTACTGGTAGAGGGCACTTTCTACGGAGAGTCTGTCTTCAATTACTTTAAATAAATGAGTCCAAAAAAGACCCTGGTATTGGGTACGTTACTTTTAGTACCCGTACTAGTGTTTTTGTTTCTTAAAACGTTCGGAGTGAATACTTTTTCACTCCGAACTTATTTTCCAGCCAAGGTTACTACCACCACGGTAGATGGATTGGCCAAGACAGATACCGTCTTTCAAAAGGTCCCGGATTTTCAACTCACCTCACAGACCGGGGCTTCCTTCTCTCATAAAAACCTTCAGGGTAAAATTTACGTGGCGCACTTCTTTGATGCTTCCTGCCAAGGAAGTTGCAAACAAGTGAGTACGCAGCTATCTAGAGTCCAAGATGCGTTTTATGCCTACCCAGAGGTAATGATAGTCTCCTTTTCCCTTAATCCTGCCCAAGATCACCTTGGTGTTCTACAGGGCTATGCCAAAAGCTTTAAGGCCAATCCAGCCCATTGGGTATTTTTGATGGGTCCTAAAGCGCAGATAGATTCCATAGCGGCTTTGGGTAGTACCGCCTCAGTAAACAATTCAAAAGAAAAAAACCATGATGAACTCTGGTTGGTTGATATGGAAGGGCATGTGCGTGGCGTTTATGAAGGGAACAAAGCCGATGAGGTGGATAGACTAATTACAGAGATCAACGTGCTATTAAACGAGAAGAAGCAATAGAAATGGAAAATACCTCTTTAGCCAAGAATGACACCAAGTACTTAATCTTAATCGCTATTCTTTCTATAGTGGTGCCGGTATTGGTGTCTGTGTTGTTGTTTGTTCCGCAGACGGGCAAACTGGGAGATATTGATTTGTACTTCTTGCCAAAGCTGCATGCGGTCATCAATTCTCTTACTGCTATAGCGTTGGTGGTGGGTTATTACTTTATTAAGAAAGGGAACAGACGCAACCATAGATTTGCCATGACTACGGCCTTTGTGCTGTCTATCATGTTTCTGGTTTCGTATGTCCTGTACCACTACCAGGTGGCACCTACTTCTTTTGGAGGTGATGGTACCGCTAAATCCATTTACTATTTCATTTTACTAACGCATATTGTATTAGCGGCAGTCATTGTGCCATTGGTATTGTTGTCTGTTTACTTTGCTATTTCTAAACAGTATCAAAAGCACAAGAAAGTGTCTAGATGGACCTTTCCGTTGTGGTTATATGTCTCTATTACGGGAGTGTTGGTGTACATCATGATCGCCCCATATTATCCTCAGTAGGAATAAGGTCTATAAGGAACATAGTCATGAATAGAAGATTTTTGATTTGGAGTGTTGGACTGGGACTGGTCATCATGTTTCTTTTTTCTGGAAAACCTATCCAGGCCCAGTGTGCCATGTGTCGTGCTTCGGTAGAGTCCTCTAACGGGGAAGACCAAGACACTATTGCCAACGGATTGAACAAGGGGATTCTGTACCTTATGGCGGTACCTTATATTTTGGCGGGTGGCATTGGCTTTTTCTGGTATAAATACTCCCGCAGGAAGTAATGGCCTTAGAGCACTTAGGGGCGGCACTCGCCATGAAGTGCCCGCAATGCCATCAAGGTGCACTGTTCACCCATGCAGCCTATAACCTGAGCAAGTTTGATCAGATGCCTGAACATTGTGCCGTTTGTGGACTGCGCTTTGAGCGGGAGTTGGGTTTCTACTGGGGCGCCATGTACATGAGTTATGGCCTTTCCGTAGGAATAGTGGTCGCGCTGGGCTTGTTTCTTTATCATGTATTGCATGATCCGCCCACGTGGGTCTATCTAACGGCAGTAGCCTCCATTATTATAATATGTACGCCTGTCCTCTTCAGGTACGGGAGAGTCATGATGCTGTACTGGTTTGGGAGCGTCTCTTTTGACCCTAAGTACAGAACCTAAGGCAACGTATATTTCTGTGCGTTTTGCCCGTATTATTCCTAAATTCGGAAAAACCGGCAAATTTGAAATCCCTCCGCAGCAGTCTTTTCTTATTCTTTTTTCTATCGCTTCTGTTTGCAGGGGCGGGCGCTTTGTTGCAGATAAGCGTGGAGCGCCAGTTGGTAGAGACGCCAGAAAGACAGATGGCACAGGAAGTCTCCCAAAAAGTGCAGGCAGCTATTGGTCAAGCCCAGGAACAGTTGCAATCAATCTCAAGCGTTTTGCCCTCAGATTCAGGGGCCTTCTCCAAAATCCTGCCTTCTACCACGCTTCCTGTTTTTGTATTCAAGAAGAATGCATTGGTTTTCTGGTCTGAACACACGCTGCAACCAGAGATTACCCCTAAGTCCATCAGGAAGGACCTGCAAATGGCAGAGAACAGGTTTGGCAAATACCTGGTGGTAAGAACTCAGGTAAAAGACTTTACCTTGTTGGCCGTGCTACCACTTGAGATTAGGTATGGGATTAACAATGCCTATCTAAAGAACGGCCTTAATCCAGTTTTCTTTGAAACGCATGCCGCCACCATCCAGGCAGACCGAAGCGCGGGTACAGTACCCATAGTAGATCAAAAGGGAGACTACCTTTTCTCATTGCGCGTGTTAGAAAAGTCTGAATGGATGCATGCCGGTTTTCTCACGCTTTCTCTATATGTCTTAGCCGTCTTATTTTGGCTTATTTTTCTACGAAGCATTTGGGTACGCAGTAAAACCGCCAGTCAGAAGACCACCGCACTCTGGGTAATCATTCTGGGATTGCTGGTGCCCCGGGCTCTTATGCTCTGGTCTGGTTTCCCTAACAATGTGGAGGAACTGGCTTTATTTAGCCCTAAAGTCTATGCTGCAGGCTGGTGGTCACCGTCTCTCGGTGATTTTCTATTAAATGAGCTATGCCTGCTAGTGATATCCATTATGGTCTACCAAAGAGGCAAGTCTATCCGTTTTTGGCCTGTTTCCCAGAAAACAGGCCAAAATCAAAGCTGGTGGAGCAGTCTTTTGTTAGCCGTGGCCCTGGTCTTGGTCATCA
Organism: Nibribacter koreensis; assembly: GCF_039541795.1. NCBI lineage: Bacteria > Pseudomonadati > Bacteroidota > Cytophagia > Cytophagales > Hymenobacteraceae > Nibribacter > Nibribacter koreensis. Next base: position 798,739 of record NZ_BAABGX010000003.1, read on the forward strand.
TTAGCTGGTATGAGTTTTATAGAAGCCTATTGGTCAACACGCAGGTTTCATTAGACATCACCCAGAACGTGCAGGTAGACGTAGAAAAGCTTTTGCTGTTTGTAGTCATTGTGCTCCATTCCCTGTTGCTGGGCTGGCTGTTGCGGTTACTGCTCAACTGGTTGCCGCTTACCAAAGATGGAACAGTTCCGTTTGCTGTTACCTGGGTTTCTATTCTTGTCTTCTCTTTGGTATGGGCTTTCAATAGGGATGCTCCCAGCGGCAACTGGATTGTTTTATTTGCCGCTGCCCTGTTGGTCACCTGGGAGCAGCTGCACCGTAGGTTTACCAAAGTGGCCGGCGCCTATTCCAGCATCTTCTTATTGAATATCTTAAGCGCCGGCATTGGCGCCTCTGCCTTGTATGACGTGTATACCGTCCAATTAAGACAAGATAAACAGCAGGTGGCCAGTCAATTGTTGCGGGATAGGGACGAGGTTTCTGAGTACTTGCTGGCGCAGGCGGCTCAGTCTATTCAGGAAGATGGTATTTTACTGCATGCCTTGCGCGCGCCATGGGTGAACGGCAATTTTCTGGAAAGAAAAATAAGAAGGCAGCACCTGCAAGGTTTGGTAGACAAGTACAGTGTGCAAGTGCGCCTGTTTGATGTGAATGGCTTGCAGCTTTACCCCAAAGACAGTTCCGTTACCTTTAATGGTTTTGTGGAAGAGTGGGTGCCAAAAGCCAAAGCCACTACCCAGAAAGGACAGAGCATCCAGCCCTCTGAAGAGGTGCCTGGCCATTTTACCTATTTGCAGGAAATAAAGCTACCCCTCAACAATGAACAGTGGGTGACGGTTTTATTGCAATTGAGCCCCAAGGTGGCAGCCCCCAATAGTGTCTTGCCTGAGTTATTGATTAATTCTCAAAATGCGCAGGTAGAAGCCTTGCCCTCTGGCAGCTATGCCATCTACCGGAAGGGTCGCTGGTTAAAGACTTCGGGGTTCTTTGAATACGGACAGGATTTTCCAGTGCATCTTTTTGGGGTGCCCAGTTTGTATTCACAGGGAGTAAACGAGGCAGATTTTCACCACCTCGCGGCCCAGTCCCAGAACGGGACCATTGCCATTGTGAGTACCATGACGTATGGGTTCAGGTCTTGGCTGTCTAATTTCTCTCTGCTGTTTTTGGTCCACACGCTGGCCTTGTTCACCATTTTGGGGATATTGATTTTATCCAGAGGGCGGTTGGTGCAAACCATCACGTCTACCTTTAGTACCAAAATTCAGTTGTTCCTGAACATGGGCGTATTGGTGCCGCTGGTTTTGGTGAGCTTGACCATAGGCAGCTTGGTAACAGATTCGTACAGACAGGATCTGGTGAGAAGTTATGTGGAGCAAGGCGATTTTGTACGCCAGAACATCATCACCAGTAACTGGGGAACCGTCTTGTTTAAGGGCCGTGCTGATTCTTTAGCCAGGAGGGTCAACCGCCTGGCTGCCATCTCCCAAGCCGAACTCAATATTTATGATGCCAAAGGGCAGCTAAGGATTTCTAGTCAGCCTGCCTTGTTTGAAGCAGGTGTGCTTTCTCCCAGGCTAAACCCCCAAGCGTTTAGCGTGCTAAAGCAACAAGGGCTTAATAGAATCCTTTTAGATGAAAAGGCAGGTACGCTACCCTACAGAACCATTTATGTGCCGTTGCGCGATAAGCCCATAGACGCACCTGATGGATATTTGGGCATTCCGTTTTTTGACTCTGAAAAAGAACTCAACTCCAAGCTCATTCAACTCATCACCACTATTCTCAACATTTTCACCTTGTTGTTCTTAGTGTTCGTGTCCTTGAGTTACTTGGCCACCAGAGCCTTGACGGTGCCCTTGAAATTACTCACCGAGCGCCTGAAACGTACAACCCTCACAGAAAGCAATGAGAAGCTAGTCTATGAGTCCAATGACGAGATAGGTTTGCTGGTGCGGGAGTACAACCACATGCTCCAAAAGCTGGAGGAAAGTAAGCAGGAACTGGCCCTGCGTGAGAAGGAAGCCGCCTGGAAAGAGATGGCCCGCCAGGTAGCCCATGAAATCAAGAATCCTTTGACGCCCATGAAACTGTCTTTGCAATACCTGCGCAAGGCCATGGCCGAGGGGCGGAGCAACATAGACGAATTGGTGGGCAAGATTTCCAACACCATGATTACCCAGATTGACGTACTAAGTGACATTGCCACTTCGTTCTCCAATTTTACATCCATGCCCGACTTGAAAATGGAAGTGTTGGAGTTGAATGAGCTGGTACGCCGGTCCGTGGATTTGCACTTGAGTCCCCAACAGCACCAGATGAACCTGCAACTACCGCAGGAGCTCATTCATGTGCGCGCCGATGAAAACCAGTTAATTAGAATCTTCAACAACCTGTTGCTGAATGCCCTGCAAGCGGTGCCTTCTGGCAAAACGCCAGCTATTAATGTAGCAGTTGAGCCAGATAACCAAGGCTGGGTGCTAGTAAGCATTCATGACAACGGCTCGGGTATTCCGGAAGAGGTGCAGTCCAAGATCTTTGTGCCCAACTTCAGTACCAAGTATTCGGGCTCGGGGATTGGCTTGGCCGTGGTGAAGAAGGGGGTGGAGGCCATGAGCGGTTCCATCTGGTTTGAGACCAAAGAAAACGTGGGCACTACCTTCTTCCTTAAATTGCCGGTGGTGACCGCATGAAGCAGGCCTGGGTCATAGGCGTTTGGCTCCTTTGTTGGCTATTAGCGGGAGAAGCAGTGGGGCAGACCCTGTCCAGTAAGCGCTGCAAGTGGGTGACCATCAATGCCGCGCCTGTCCAGTTGGACACCTTGACCATTGCCGAGAATTCCATTGAAGTTTATGACTCCCGGCAAGTGCGGCTGCAACGGTTGTTTCTGTATGACCCAGCCACCAATCGGTTCCAGTTCACCAACCTACCGCAAACCGCCGTTCCCAGTGACACGTTTCCATCTATAGACGGTACCGAGCCGTTTTTGGTCTCTTTTCCAGAAAACAAGCCAAAAACGGATTCTGTCTTAGTGTGCTACCGGGTGCTGCCCATCAACTTGGCCAAGCCAACCTTCAAACGGGATATTGCCAACTGGGACTCGCTGTCCTTTGCGCAGCGCCAGGTGTTTGAACCCATCCAGCCGCGTGAGGAGCTCTTCAAAACGCCCGGCCTCAACAAAACGGGTAGTATCTCCAGAGGCGTCTCCTTCGGGAATACGCAGAACGTGTTCGTCAACTCGGCGCTCAACCTGCAACTGGAAGGAAAGCTCACCGAGGACATCAGCATCACCGGCTCCATCACGGACCAGAACATTCCTTTTCAGCCCGAAGGCAACACCCAGCAGCTGCAGGAGTTTGACCGCGTGTTCATCACGCTGCAGCACCGGCTGTGGACCTTGACCGGTGGCGATGTGGTGTTGCGCAACAAACCGGCTTCGCATTTTCTCAGGTTTTACAAGAACGTGCAGGGTGGCGCGCTGGAAGTGAACCGGGGAAAACCAGGCTGGGAGAGTTCTACCACGGTGGCCGCCTCGGTGGCCAAAGGAAAATTCGCCTCAGAGAACATCACGCCCATTGAAAGCGTGCAGGGGCCTTACCGCCTGCGCGGGCCCAACGGCGAGCGCTTCATCATCATTCTGGCAGGCTCAGAGCGGGTGTATTTGGACGGGCGCTTGCTGGCCCGCGGCTATGATTATGACTACACCATAGACTACAACCAAGCCGAAATCACCTTCACGCCTAAGTGGATCATCACCAGAAACTCGCGCATACGGGTAGACTTTGAGTATTCAGATCAGAACTACAGCCGCAGCGTCTTGCACGCCAACCATTACCAGAACTTGGGCAAGCTCAAGGTCTACGGTAATTTTTACAACGAGGCCGACAACCAGAACAACCCGCTGACGCTTAACCTGGACACCGAAGAAAAACGCCTGCTGTCCCAGATAGGGGATAACCTGGACCTGGCCTTCGCCCCGGGCGCGGATTCGGTGCGCTTTGACCGTAACCAAGTGCTGTATATTAAGAAAGACACCGTCTCCAATAGCGGCACCTTTACCATTTATGAATATTCTACAGATTCTACCCAAGCCTTTTATGCTGTCAGTTTTACGGAGCTAGGTCCTGGTCGTGGTAATTACAATCTTTTAAACACCACCGTCAACGGGCGGGTGTACGCGTGGGTAGAACCGGTGGGCGGCGTGCCGCAGGGCACGTATGAGCCCGTGCGTATTCTGCCGGCCCCGGTGCAAAAGCAGATGGTCACGCTGGGCGCCGGCTGGAGCCTGGACAAACAATCAGAAGTTTTTGTAGAAGTAGCCGGCTCCAGAAACGACCTGAACAAGTTTTCTAGTCTGGATTCTCAGGACGACCAGGGCAAAGCCGTTCGGGTAGGTTACCAGTTAAATGAAAAGTCTGTTAAGTTTCTTGGGGCTTACAAACTGAACAGCGGCCTAATCTATGAGTACACAGACCCCAACTTCGTTCCCATTGACCGCTACCGCGACGTAGAGTTTGACCGCGACTGGAACAATCCCACCAACACCACCCTGGCCCAGCAGACCAGGATTGAAGACCACATCCTCACGTTTGCCGTGGGCGGGGTAAAAGACGCGCAGCACTTCGCCAATTATAGACTTAGCAGAAGGTACCGACCCGGCGAAGTAGACGGCACCCAGCATTTAGTGGAACTAGCGCAGAAAGTGGCTGGCTTGGAGCTGAGAACCAATCTGTTTCTCATGAACAACCAACAGGTAGAGACTGATGCAGAATGGGTGCGTGGCGAGATTGGCGCCCAGTTTCCTACCAGGTTCATTACGCCTGGTTACGTGTACCGCTTTGATAAAAACAGAATCACGTCTACTGTGACGGAACAGTTGGTTGCCTCAGCGAATTACTTTGATGACCACCTGTTTTATGTGCAGAGCGCTGACACCGCCAATTTTAAATACCGCGCCGAATACAGCCGCCGGGTAGACTGGCGGCCAGAAAACGGAGAATTAGGTAATAAGCAGGTAGCCAACACTTACAACTTCAGTACCACCACCAGCCTTAAAAACAACCATCAAATCAGCGCCTTGCTCACTCTGCGCCGGTTGCAGGCCCGGGACAGCCTGGCAGAAACCACCGTGCTCTCTAAAGTAGACTGGACCGGAGATTTATTGAAAAAGCATTTGCGCTCAGAACTAAGCTACGTGATTGGCACCGGCCGGGAGCTCAAGCGCCAATACCAGTTTGTAGAGACGGTGCCCGGGCAAGGCACCCACTTTTTTGAAGATTTAAACCGGGACGGCCGACAAGACCTGAATGAGTTCTTTGAGTCACAGCCCTCAGACCCGCCCTACCGGAGAAATTATATCAAACTGTTCATCCCAACAGATGAGTACGTCATTGCCTACACCAACCAGTTCACCTACCGCTTAAACAGCAGTTTGCCGCGTGAATGGCAAGAAGCTGCCGGCTGGAAACGCATCGCCGCCAAATTCTCTGCCCTGTCTTTCATTTCCATTGACAAACGCACCACCGACGATGACCTGCGCAGCCGGTTCAACCCCTTCAGTCTGAATTTTGAAGATTCTACCTTGCTGTCATTGAGCCGTTCTTACAGAAACACGCTGTATTTTAACCGAAGTCATCCCAAGTACGGCGTGGAATGGACGTTCCAGCAGGGCTTGCAAAAGACCTTGCTCACCAACGGCACCGATGTGCGCAACAACACCAGCCAGCAGGTCTTGTTTCGGATAAATCTCACGGAAGTCTTGTCGGGCCGCGTGAATGCCATCCGGTCCAAGCGCGAAAGCTCGTCCAATTACCTCACCACCAAAAATTTCTTAATCAGGAGTTGGGAGGCTACGCCAGAACTGTCCTACCAGTCCGGCACCAAGCTGCGCTACACCGGTTCTTATAACTGGATGCAACGGGAGAATGAACTAGGCGAAAGAGAGAAAGCGCAGTTCCACGAACTGGGCAGCGAGGTGCGCTTAAGCCAGGTTAACAAGCGCACCGCCACGGCCAACCTCAAATACATCAACATTGAATACACGGGGCTGGACGTTTCGCCGGTGGCTTATGAAATGCTCAACGGTCTGCGCCCTGGCAACAATCTCACGTGGAACCTGGCCATCCAGCAGCGCCTCAGCAACGGCCTCAACATCACCTTGGACTACGACGGCCGAAAACCCCAAGGCATCCGCTCCATCCACACCGGCCGCATGCAAGTGTCAGTGCTATTCTAGGAATTAGAAATTCAAAATTCAAAATTAGAAATTAGAAGTTGATTCTACTTTAGCAGGGCTTTTATTCAAATTTGTCATCCTGAAAGGACCTTGTGGGCCAGCTAGACAGCCGGTGGCTTCTGGCATTACATTCGTTTTTGACCTGTTTTCCAGAGAACAAGCCAAAAACGCTACCCCATTTCTAATTTCTAATTAAATCACGTCGCTGTATAATGCCTCGTAAGCCAGGCGCTAAGACCGGTGAGGCCGGGGAAGAGGACGCGCTCCGTAATATTCGCTTGGTCTAGCTTATCCCTGATTTCCCATTTGAGTTTAGCCGGAATGATGAGCCGATAATACAGGTCGGGGTGCTGGTTCATCCAATCGCAGAGCATGGCGTTGGGCGTAGACATCATGGAGAACAGTGCATACTGGTGTACGATGCGCTCATCCAGTGAAGGCGGCTCCAGGAACATTACAAAGGGCTTCTCCTGAAACTCTTCTAAACTTTTGAAACTGGGGCAAACTGGTTCTAGCACTTCGGGTGTGAAGACATTGGAGCCTTCGCGCTTGATGGCTTCGGCTAACGGGTCTGGCAAGTACTCCGTGGACTTGACGTAGTTCATGCACCAGATGGCACCGTCTGTATGAAAGGTGTGTAGGTTAGAAGTAGCAAAATGCAGCGCCACATAGGGCGAATAGGTCCAGTCCAGCATTCTGGTGGGCAAGCCATGGTGCTGCGCCACGGCCAGCCAGTTCCAGATAGAATCTCCGGGAGAGGTGTTGGCCTTGGCATACTTCCGGAAGTTGCGCAGCAGGTGGGGCTCCAGTTTGGGGTAGTCGCCGCCCAGGCGCATGAGGCTAGTTTTTAGATTGTAGCGCCGGTTCCAGGCGCCGCGATAGACGTACGGGGAGCGGTACCGGTTGATGGAGCCGTCCCAAGAATCCCGGAACAGCTCGCGTTGCAGTTCTTCCCAAGACTCCACCACCACATCATTGGCCATGTCAAAGGTCTGGGTATCGTCGTAGTGCAAATCGTTCATGGGCATTTTACGTGAGAAGAGGAGAGGGTAGTTCTACGGATTTTTTCTTACAGCCAGCCCAATCCCAGGCCAAGCGCTACCAATAATAGCAAAATCCCGACTAGGGTCTGCAAAAAATGGATGGTTACTTTCTGTAAGAGTCTACTCCCCAGAAAAGCCCCAAGAAACGCCGAGAGGGTGGCGGCCACCAACAACCAAACGTCCAACTGCTCCTGCACCGCCAGAATGTTTTTACTGTAGACGGTGAGTCTGCTCACGTCAATCAAACAGGCAATGACTACGCCGGTGGCTATAAAGGCTTCTTTGGGAATGCCGGTCTTTACCAGAAAAGCGCTCCGCAACGCGCCTTGGTTTCCAGATAAGCCCCCGAAGAACCCGCTCAAAGCCCCGCCCAGTGGCAAGAATTTAGGCGGGAAGGAAAGTTTTCTGAGCGCGGGCAGCAGGTCAAACAACGCGAAAATCACCATCAAGACGGCAATGATGGATTTGACGGGCGTCAGGAAAAACACGTGGCCGTTCAAGGAGTACTGCCCCCAGGCAGGCTGCACCGCCAACGAACTCAACAGCCAGGCCCCCAGTACCGCTGCCAGCATGGAGGGAATTCCAAACCGGAGAATGATGCCTCTATCGGCGTGCCGCCCAATCAAGACCAGCTTGAAGAGGTTGTTCAGAAAATGAACGATGGCGGTGAGCGCGATGGCAATCTCTATGGGGAAGAACAGCGCAAACACCGGCACCAGCAGCGTGCCCAGGCCAAACCCCGAAAAGAAGGTAAGCCCAGAGGCCAGAAAGGCGGTCAGGCAAATGAAGAAGTAGTCAGCGTAGGCGGGCATCCGTTTTTGGCTTGTTTTGGTGAAAATAAGCCAAAAACGGAAGAGCCGGTACTGGACCGGCTCTTCTTTTATCTTTTAGTAGTAACTGTTGCTCATCAAATAATTCTGCACGTAATCCTGGATGCCTTCCTCCAGGGTATGGAACGGCTTGTCATAGCCAATGGAACGTAGCTTGTCCATGTTGGCCTGGGTGTAGTATTGGTACTTGTCTCTAATGTCCTCGGGCGTGTCTCTGAAATCTACGTTGATGTCTTTGCCCATGGCTGTGAACGTGTTGAACGTCAAGTCCAGGAAGGTGCGCGCCTGGCCACTGCCCAGGTTGTAAATGCCCGAGTCTTTGCGGTGATTCATAAGCCAGAACAACACTTCCACCACGTCTTTCACATACACAAAGTCACGCATCTGCTCGCCGTCTTTGTACTCTGGATTGTGTGATTTGAAGAGCGTAAAGCTTCCGTTTTCTTTGATAGCGTTGTAGGCGTGCAGAATCACCGAGGCCATGCGGCCCTTGTGGTATTCATTGGGACCGTACACGTTGAAGAATTTAAGGCCGGTCCAGAAGAAAGGCTTGGCCGTCTGCTCCAAGGCCCACTTGTCAAAGTCGTTCTTAGACTCGCCGTAGGGGTTTAAAGGCTGAAGCAGATGGATGAGGTTTTCATCGTCGTCATAGCCTAAGGTGCCGGAGCCATAGGTAGCCGCCGAGGAGGCATACACCAACGGAATCTGGTATTCACAGCAGGCGTTCCATACTTTTTTGGAATAGTCCAGGTTGAGCAGGTCCAGCACGTCGCGGTTCATCTCGGTAGTATCTGTGCGCGCGCCTAGGTGGAAGATGAATTCTACTTCTTCGTAGTTTTTCTCCAGCCAGTCAAAGAAATCGTTTCGGTCTACGTACTCCTTTATCTTCTTGCCTTCCAGGTTCGCCATTTTCTTGGCCACCGAGAAATTGTCTACCACCACCACATCATTGAAGTTGGAGGCGTTGAGCCGCGTGACAAGGCAGCTGGCAATAAAACCTGCGGCGCCGGTTACTACTATCATCAGAGTTTTCCTTTAGGTACAGTGCGTGTGCACGCCAAAGGTACGAAACTTTTCAAGCGTCAGGTTTTGGTGCGTGACAACACAAGTCGTTTTTGGCCTGTTTTCCGGAAATAAGGGCAAAAACGGAGGCCGTGCAGGCTTCGGGCAAAAAATGTACCTTTGGTTTCTAATCACACTTGAAAAATCTGCGTGACTTTCTCCCGTACCCTCTCTGCGCTTCTGTCTTCTGTTCTGCTGTGTCTGTTTCTAGCGGCCTGTGAGTCGAAGCCGGCCAAAGAGCCCAACCAGAAGACCAGCCAAACCCTCAAAGATGACTTGGGCCGAAGCGTCACTCTGCCCACGCACCCCAAACGCGTGATGGGCCTAGACGCGGCCATGACCGAGATGCTGTTCGCCGTGGCCGACACCGCCTCCATCATTGGCCGCACCCAGAACTGCGATTTCCCGGCAGTCGCCTTAACCAAACCCGTGGTGAACAATTACCCCATGGACTATGAGCGCTTGCTCACCCTAAAACCAGACGCCGTTTTTGCCACCGAAGGCATTATCTCTTTAGAGGTGGCCGCGCAGATTCAGAAGATGGGCATACCAGTGTATTTTCAGGCTTTTGACTCGGTGTCTGATGTCTTGCGCGGCTTGCAGGATTTGGGCAGGATTCTACAACGGGACAAGGAAGCAAAGACGCTGGTCAACTCCTTGCAACAGAAACTACAGGCGTTCTCCAGAGACACGGCCCAACTACAGGAGCATGCCAAAGTGTTGGCCATCATCTGGAAGGACCCTATCTACGTCTTCGGGCGCAATACCATCTTCACCGACAAACTCCGCTACTTGGGCGCCGACAATGCCGTGCCGGTGGTGATGGCCCAACAATCGCCGGCCTTGACCCGGGAATATATTCTGCAACTCAACCCAGATGTGATAGTGGGAGGGACCTTTGAAAAGTATGACAAGGAGTTTTTCTCTCTGTACCCAGAACTCAAGCGCATCAAGGCTTATCAGAACAAACGCATTTATGAAGTCACCGATGACCTAATGTCCCGGCCTGGCCCGCGGGTGGTGGAAAGTATCCAAGAACTAAAGCAGGTCTTGCGGTGAAGAAATCTTTAGCCATTTTGCTGGCAGTGGTGCTGTTGCTGGTCTTCGGGTTTTTCCTGGGGCTGAAGGTGGGCAGTATTGAAACGTCCTACCATCTTATCTGGGAAGCCCTTACGCAGTACAATTCTGAGGATGCCGCCCACTACAGCATCGTGCACCTGCGTCTGCCCAGATTACTGCTGGCCTTTTTGACGGGCGCGTCGTTGGCGTTTGCCGGGTATTTGATGCAGGCCCTGGTGAACAACGCCTTGGCAGACCCTTACTTAATGGGCACCGCCTCCGGCGCTTCGTTGGGCGCGTCTTTTAGTCTCTTCTTTTTGACGGACCTGACCGTGATGGGCCTGTACCTGCCGCCGTTCTTTGCCTTGGTGGGTTCTTTTGCGGTGACCTTGGTGGTGGTTCTTCTAGGCTCCAGACGTGGCCAGTTGATTCCCAGCCAGATGCTGTTGGTGGGCGTTGCCCTTAGTTCTTTGCTGACGGCGCTGGTGAGTTTGATTATGTTCCTCTCAGATTCAGAAAGCCAATTGAAATCAGTGGTGTTCTGGAGCATGGGCGGTTTTGAGAAGGCCGACTGGACCAACCTGGGTTATCCGGCCACGGCCCTGGTGGCGGGTTTAATTGTCTTTCAGTTTCTGCAGAAGCATTTGAGCGTTTTATTACTAGGAGCAGAGCGCGCAGAGACGCTAGGCGTGGAGGTGGGTAAACTGCGCTGGGTAATGCTGTTGGCTATTTCGGTGGTGACGGGGTTTGCGGTGGCTTTCTCGGGGCCGGTGGGCTTTGTGGGCTTGATGATTCCGCACGTGACCCGGGCGCTACTGGGCATTACCAATCGGTTCAACCTGGTTTTCTGCGCTCTGGCCGGTGGTTTGTTCCTGGTGCTGTGTGATATTCTTTCCAGACTACTGTATCCGCCGGCCGGAATGCCGGTTGGCATTGTGACATCGTTCTTTGGTGTACCTTTCTTCGTATATTTGCTGCGTAGAAAGAATTACCGATTCAGTTAATGGTATACGTAAGCAGGTTAGAGCATTTCAACGCAGCGCACAAGCTGTTCAATCCAAATTGGTCTATGTCTAAGAACAAGGAGGTGTTTGGCCCTTGCGCCAATACCAACTGGCACGGGCATAACTATGAGTTAATTGTGACCGTCAAGGGCAAACCAGACCCAGACACCGGTTTTGTGATTGACTTGAAGAAACTGAGCACCCTCATTAGAAAGCACATCATAGAGAAAGTGGACCACAAGAACCTGAACATGGACGTGCCGTTCATGGAGGGCAAACTGGCCAGCACTGAGAACCTGGTGATGGAGTTCTGGAACATCCTGGCTCCTTTGATTGCGGGTATCTCAAAAGCACAATTACATAGCCTGAAACTGTACGAGACTCCTCGGAACTTCGTAGAGTACTTTGGAGAATAACACTTTGGAAGTTAAGAGTTAAAAGTTGAAAGTTAAAAGTAGTGGACAATATTGTACTATGATTAACTCTTAACTCTTAACTCATAACTTTTAACTCTTAACTAAAAGAACAGCTTGCTGTTACTTCATGAAATACTACATCATAGCCGGAGAGCGCTCCGGCGATTTACATGCCTCCAATCTCATTAAGCAATTGCACCTGCAAGACCCGCAGGCGCAGGTGCGGGCGTGGGGCGGAGACATGATGGAGGCTGCTGGCGCCCAATTGGTAAAACATTACCAAGAGATGGCGTTCATGGGCTTTTTAGAGGCGGCCACCAACCTCTTCAAGATAAGACGTTTCTTAAAAGAGTGTCAGCAGGATTTGTTGCAATACAAGCCAGATGTAGTGATTCTAGTAGACTACGCCGGTTTCAACATGCGCATTGCCAAGTTCGCGAAGGAGCACGGCATCAAGGTCTTTTATTACATCTCCCCTAAAATCTGGGCCTGGAACCAGGGACGCGTGCATAACATCAAGAAACTGGTGGACCGCATGTTCGTGATCATGCCCTTTGAGAAAGACTTCTACAAGCGCTTTGACTATGACACGGATTACATTGGTAACCCGGTGTCAGATGCGGTGAACGCGCACACCGTCAATCAGAATTTTAGAGCAGACAATGGTCTGGACGACCGGCCAATTATTGCCGTGTTGCCAGGAAGCCGTCAGCAGGAGATAGAAAGCCTGTTGTACATCATGCTCAGCATCTTGCCGGCGTTCCAGGATTATCAGTTTGTAGTAGCTGCCGTGAGCAACTTCTCCAGGGAATACTATGAGAACTTTAACCGGGAGCCCTACATCAAGATTGTTTATGACCAAACCTATGATGTCTTAGCCCACGCCGAGGCCGCCATGGTTACTTCGGGCACGGCTACGTTAGAAACCGCTTTGTTCAATGTGCCGCAGGTGGTCTGCTACCGTACCAGCAACATCTCTTATATGATTGGCAAGGCTGTCATCAAAGTGCCGTACATTTCTTTGGTGAACCTGATTGCCAATAAAAGGGTAGTACCAGAGTTGATTCAAAGCGATATGAATGCTCAGAACCTGGTGCGCGAACTCAAGAACGTCTTGCAAAACCCAGAAGGCCGCCAGTCACAGCTGGACGGCTACGCTGAAGTCAAGAAATTGATTGGGGACTTTAATACCTCAGAGACGGCTGCCAAACTGATGGTAAATTACCTGAAGGAAAAATAAACTCACTTTCGTTTTTGGCCTGTTTTCCAGAAAATAAGTCAAAAACGGGTTTTACCTATAAACAGAAAGGCCTCTCCTTGTTTTCAAAGAGAGGCCTTTCTGTTTCTTTTATCTTATTGCTTAGGCAACTTTCAGTTGCTTCAGAGACGATTTCTCAAATTTCTCGCGAGCGTATTCCAGGGTAATAGTCAGGTCACCGCCGTCTTGTTGGTCAGATGGCAGGTCAAACATGGCGTCTGTCATGATGCCTTCGCAGATTGAGCGGAGACCGCGGGCACCTAATTTGTATTCGGCGGCTTTCTCTACAATGTAGGCCAAGGCTTCTTCAGAGAATTCCAACGTGATGTTTTCCATCTCAAACAGACGCTTGTATTGTTTCACCAGAGAGTTTTTAGGCTGCGTCAGAATGAGGCGCAGGGTCTCATTGTCCAATGGGTTCAAGTGGGTGACCACCGGTAGACGGCCAATCAGCTCAGGAATCAACCCGAAGGATTTTAAGTCTTGGGAGGTGATATAGCGCAAGAAGTTCTCAGTGTCCACCTTGTCATCCAATGAAGTTTTAGAGAACCCGATAGGCTTGGTGTTCAAACGGCTCTTGATTAGACGGTCAATGCCTACAAAAGCGCCGCCGCAGATGAACAGAATGTTCTCTGTGTTCACAGAAATCATCTTCTGCTCTGGGTGCTTACGTCCGCCTTGCGGGGGAACGTTGACCGTGGTGCCTTCCAGTAGTTTCAACAAGGCTTGTTGTACGCCTTCGCCAGACACATCACGGGTAATGGATGGGTTATCGCTTTTGCGGGCAATCTTATCAATCTCATCAATGTAGACAATCCCACGCTCGGCGGCTTCTACGTTATAATCGGCGGCTTGCAGCAGACGGGTCAAGATGCTTTCTACGTCTTCGCCTACGTAACCAGCTTCTGTGAGCACGGTAGCATCTGCAATACAGAAAGGTACTTGCAAGGTGCCGGCCAGCATACGGGCCAGGAAGGTTTTACCGGTTCCGGTTTCGCCTACCATGATGATGTTGGATTTCTCAATCACCACGTCATCTGCTTTGGGCTTCTGCATTAAGCGCTTGTAGTGGTTATATACCGCCACAGACATCACTTTCTTGGCTTCGTCCTGACCTACCACAAACTGGTCCAGGTACTCCTTCATTTCGCGCGGCTTCATGAGGTTGAACTTGGGCGTGCGGTTGTTGGCACGCAAGCGGTTTTCCTCATTTAAAATCTGCTGCGCCTGACCAATGCATCGCTCACAGATGTGGGCGTTAATGCCTGAAATCATCACAGAGACTTCTTTCTTATTCTTGCCGCAAAAGGAGCACGTAATTTCTGCCATATACTTGTGAAGGATGTTCTAAAACGCCCATGTGCTGGTGTCTTAAAAGCAAAGTTACAAAATTGGAAAGGCAAGAAGCTAGAAATTTTTCAACAAGGCTAGAAAATACCAGAAAGGAACAGGCTGTGTTAGAGGTGTTTATAAAATATAGGATATTCTGTATCTGATTGAAAGCTAAGCGCCTGCAACCAAAAAGCGGTTTTTTCGTTTGATGCGGGCCATAAAAAAAGCCTGCTGGTGGGCAGGCTTTTTTTATGCTAAATATAGTGATTACACTTTGTGACGAAGCAGAACTTCATCAATCAGGCCGTATTCCTTGGCTTCCTGGGCAATCATCCAGTAGTCACGGTCAGAGTCTTTGTCTACCTCTTCTACGGTCTTGCCGCTGTGGCTGGAGATGATTTCATAGAGCTCTTTCTTCAGCTTGAGGATTTCACGGGCCGTGATTTCAATGTCTGAGGCTTGGCCCTGGGTACCACCCATTGGCTGGTGAATCATGACACGGGAGTGAGGCAGGGCAGAGCGCTTGTCTTTGGCACCACCGCACAACAACACTGCTCCCATAGAGGCGGCCAAACCAGTACAGATAGTAGCCACGTCTGGTTGCACGTACTGCATAGTGTCATAGATGCCTAAACCGGCATACACAGAACCACCCGGGCTGTTGATGTATAATAGAATGTCTTTCTTAGCATCCACGCTCTCCAGGAACAAAAGCTGGGCGGTGATGATGTTGGCAATATAATCGTCTACCTGCGTGCCCAGGAAGATGATACGGTCTACCATTAAGCGGGAGAATACGTCAATCTCTCTAAAGTTGGTAGGACGCTCTTCAATCACAGAACGCGTCATGCTGGTAGGATGGAAACGCGTGGAGCTTTCCAGGTGCGTCAAATATTGGTCAACGCCCAGGCCGCTCATGCCTAAGCCGTGCACGGCAAATTTTCTGAATTCGTCTTTGTTGTACATACAGATTCTATTTAAAGGCCTTAACTTAAAAAGAAGGAGTGAGGTTACAAGCATCTGCCAATAAGAAAGTGCAGACTGTCTGTTTTTAGCTTCTTTTCCAGAAATCAGGCCAAAAACGATTCATAACTTTTTTCTGCCAATATGGCCGAGAGCGTATCACGTAGCGCGTATCATGTATCAAGATTAATGTTAATGTTGGTCACCTGACGTCTTGCTACGTGATACTTGCTACGCGCTACTAGATTCTCTATAAACAGGAAAGCCCTTACCATTTGGTAAGGGCTTTCCTGTTTATAGAGAATCTAGCTAGGACTAGGCAACCAGGTTGCGGAACTCTTCAGCAGAAACTGTTTTCTCTGTTACTTTGATTTTCTCTTTCACAAAGGCTAACACTTTCTCAGCAACTAGGGCTTCGTACTCATTCACGAAGTTACGGCCGTTGTTCTGCTTTAGGTGGTTGTCCAAGAAGTTGTTGAAGGTTTCTTCCATTTCGGCAGGCACTTCTGGCATGTTGAACTGAGCCATCATCTTCTGACGGGCGCTTTCTACTACATCCTCGTTGCTTACTTTGATGTCATTGTCTTCTACCACCTTGTTGCGGATCATAGACCACTTCAACTCTTTCAAGTATTGGTCATAGAACTCGTCAATTTGCTCTGGCGTGATTTTGCCTTCATTGGTGGCGGTCAACCAACGCTTAAAGAACTCCTGTGGCACGTCAATAGAAGCGCTGTCTACCAATTGATCAATCACAGTGCGGTCTAATACGTTCTCAGCCTCACGGTCATAGTTGTCTTTGATGACCTCACGTACTTTGGCGTCAAACTCCTCTTGGGTCTTCACGTTGTCCTTCCCGAAGATCTTGTCAAAGAACTCCTGGTCCATGTCGGCGTTCTCAGTGCGGTTGATTTTCTCTGCCGTGAATGTGAACTGGCCGTTCAAATCTTTGGTCACGTCTTTGCTCAAGCCGGTTACGTGGGCTAGAGCGGCGTCATCGCCAAAGGCTTCTCTAATGTCAAACGTGATGGTGTCACCTGGTTTCACGCCTACAAACTTGTCAGCACCGGCAACTACTTTATTCAATGGAAGCAAGGTTTTGGTTTCAAACTCACCTTCTACCTGCTTCAAATCACCGTACAGGTAATCATTGGCTTCAGACACTTCTGGGTTGGTGGTTTTGCCAAACTGCTTCTGCATCTGCTCATACGCCTCATCAACAGTAGTTTGGTCTACCTCAATGTTGTATTTCTCAACAGACACCTTGTCCAATGGCAATTCAAACTCAGGCAGTAAACCTACCGCGTAGCTGAACTCAAACTCTTTCTGGGTATCCCAGTCAATGGTGTTCTCATCCTGGCGCTCTGGAAGGGGCTCACCTAAGATGCGCAGTTTGTTTTCTTTGATGTAGTTGTTCACAGACTCGTGCAACAACTGGTTGATAGACTCTACCAGAATGCCTTTGCCGTACATTTTACGGATCAAACCAGCTGGAACCTTACCTGGGCGGAAGCCTTTGATGTTGGCTTTCTTGCTGTATTCTTTGATCTGCTCGTCTACGCGAGGAGCATAGTCTGCTTCTTGCAGGCTCACTTTCAGGCTGGCGTTGTTGCCGTCGGTTTGATTTAACGTGATATTCAAGGCTGTAATTATTTAGGTACGTACAGTGTTAAAAGAAGAAAACCCTCAACCCCGGTTGGGATTGAGGGTTTTTCTAGTGCGGATGGAGGGACTCGAACCCCCATGCCTCGCAGCGCTAGATCCTAAGTCTAGTGCGTCTACCAATTTCGCCACATCCGCATTATGTGTTGGTGTTCCGTAATTGTGATGCAAATGTAGCAACAACTGTTTTGTATATGCAAGTGTGATTCACTTTTTTTGTTAAATTTTTTAAAATAATGTCAGAAGCGCCTTTCAGCCGTACCTTTTGGGCGTATTTTGATACATGCATACTATGATTGACCAAGAAGCTGAACGGAAAGAGATACTGCGGCACTACCGTAAATTGTTGCGCAGTGCCAAACCTTTCCTAAAAGATAATGACGCCAAGATCATTAAGAAGGCGTTCAATACCTCTCTGGAGGCGCACAAAGACATGCGGCGCAAGTCTGGAGAGCCTTACATTCTGCACCCGTTGGCCGTGGCCCAAATTGCCGTGGAGGAGATTGGCCTGGGAACCACGTCCATCATTGCGGCTCTTTTGCATGACGTGGTAGAAGACACAGACCTGGAGATTCATGACATTGAGCGCGAGTTTGGACCTAAGGTGGCCCGCATCATTGAAGGCCTGACTAAAATATCAGGGGTTTTTGAGTACGGCACGTCACAGCAGGCAGAGAACTTCAGGAAGATGTTGCTTACGCTCTCTGATGACGTACGCGTAATCTTAATTAAGCTAGCGGACCGGTTGCACAACATGCGCACGTTGGGCAGCATGGCCAGAGACAAGCAATTGAAGATTGCCTCAGAGACCATGTACCTGTACGCACCTTTGGCGCACCGTCTGGGTTTGTATGCCATTAAGTCTGAGTTGGAAGACCTGCACCTGAAGTATACAGACACCGAGACCTACAAATTCATCTCTAACAAGATACGCCAGACTAAGACGGCACGCAGTAAGTTCATCAATGACTTCATCACGCCTATTGAGGATGAGTTGCGCCGCCAGGGGTTCACAGATTTTGAGGTAAAAGGCCGCCCTAAGTCCATCTACTCTATCTTAAAGAAGATGAAGAAGCAGAATGTGACTTTTGAGGAAATCTATGACCTTTTCGCCATTAGAATCATTTTGAACGTGCCCTATGAGAATGAGAAACCGGCCTGTTGGCGAGTGTATTCCATCATCACAGACTTCTATCAGCCCAACCCAGACCGTTTGCGCGATTGGATCAGCACGCCCAAAGCCAACGGCTATGAGGCCTTGCATACCACAGTGATGAGTAAAACGGGGCAGTGGGTAGAGGTGCAGATACGCACCAAGCGCATGGATGACATTGCCGAGCGTGGCTATGCCGCCCACTGGAAGTACAAAACCGGAAGCCCGTCGGCCGCTGAGTCAGGTCTGGACAACTGGATTAATAAGGTGCGTGACATGCTGGACGTGACCAATTCTAATGCGCTGGAGTTCTTAGACGAGTTCAGGACCAACCTGTTCGTAGAAGAAGTATTTGTGTTTACCCCTAAAGGAGAATTGATCATTTTGCCTGACAGAGCTACGGCCTTGGACTTCGCGTTTGAGATCCATACCCAGATTGGCTACCAATGCCTGGGCGCGAAGGTGAACCAGAAGCTGGTGCCTTTGAGTTTTAGGTTACACAACGGTGACCAGGTAGAAATTCTCACTTCGCAAAAGCAGAAGCCCACAGATGAGTGGCTGAGGTTTGTCACCACTTCAAAGGCCCGTGCCAAGATCAAGGAGTTTCTACGTGAAGAACGTAAGGATAAGGCTGAAGAAGGAAAAGCGAAGTTAGACGCGCGCCTACAGCAAATAGGAGTAGAGCCCACTGGGCCTAACCTGAATAGACTTGCCGCCTACTTTAACGCCTCTACCTTGCAAGACCTCTATTATAGAGTGGCCATTGACATGCTGGACCTGAAAGAGATTAAGGACCATATCTTTAACCCGCGCAGTGAGAACTACAAGCCCGCTTCTATTCTGGAAGGCTCTACCTTTGACAAAGAGGTGCAGAAGATTAGAGGGGTAAATGCTAACCTGCTGGTGATTGGCGGGGATACGGACCGCATTGACTATACGCTAGCCAAATGCTGTAACCCCATTCCGGGAGATGACGTGTTTGGATTCCAGACCTTGGATCAGGGAATCATCATTCACAGAACCACCTGCCCTAAGGCGGTAGAGTTGATGTCTAACTACGGGCACCGCATTGTCAAGGCTAAATGGACCGAGCAACAAGAGTTGTCTTTCCTGGCAGGCATTAGGATTAAGGGAACGGACCGGGTTGGCTTGGTGAATGACGTGACCAAGATCATCTCCAACTCCCTTAAAGTGAACATGCGCTCCATCACCATTGACTCAAACGACGGTGTGTTTGAAGGGCACCTGATGGTCTTCGTGAATGACACCTCGCACCTGGAGAAGATGATTCAGCGTCTGTCTAAGGTGAACGGCGTCTTGAGCGTGGATCGTTTTGACACCTAGTTATAGGCATTGACATACCGTTTTTAGCCTGTTTTCCAGAAAATAGGCTAAAAACGGCTTGATAAAAGAGAAGGCCCTGCTCATGTGAGTAGGGCCTTCTCTTTTACTACAACGTAATGGGTTCCTTAGAACTTGATGGCAACTCCAAGAGAAGCTCTGTTCCAGTCACTAGAAGAAACCTCTAGAAAGCCTCCAAATTTTTCTGTGAAGTAATAGGTGGCACCAGCTAAGATGGCTAATTCAGAGTCGGTGTCACTTTCGTCTACGTCACCGTAGAATTTTTTAAGGTCTGGGTCGTTGCCGGTGTATTCAAAAGAATAGCTGAAGATTCCGTAGTTGAAGGCAAGGCCACCGTACAGGTCAAGGTTTTCGTTCTGTAACAAGTCTAAGTGGTACGTAGCTCTTGGAGAGATGACAATCATGGTTGAGCTAGTCTCAAAATCATCTTCATCATCGCCGTAAGAAGCAAAGCTAAGGCCAAGACCGGCACTAATCACGCCAGGCCCAAGCTCTACGTTCAAGCCTTTGTCAAAGGAAGCAGAGACAGGACCAAACATGCCGTCTGGCTTAGAGCCTTTCATGGCAATAACGTACCCAATTTTCAGTTCACCGGTCCCAGCAGATACGGCGGCTTTAGCAGAGCGCTTAGCAGAAAAAGGTTTGTAGGTAGAGAGCGCTTGGCTATAGGTAAGAGTTAAACCAGTGGGGGTAGCTTCACTTTTGTTGGCAAGAAGAATAGTTTCTTTTTTTGGAGCTTCTTTAGAGGCCTCGCCTTGTGACGGGTTGGCAAGGGCACTAAAAGAAGTTAAGCCCATTAGACTTAATACAGACATGAATGTCATGCTGCTTGACAAAGTCATTTTTTTCATAAAGGGTAGACTGTAAGGATTAAGTGAATTTTATAATTGGCAAAATGCAAATATATAGTTTATTGAATATATTTTGGCTGCAGGAAACATTTTCTGGCTGAAAATACTTACTACTACTTAGTGGATGTGCTTTGTAGAGAATCCTTTAAGGTTTGAGTACCCACGATTCCATATTATATAGTATGTTTGCAGAAGCTATGGCGTTAGATGAAGCGAAATTTTTGGAGGTAAAAAAAATCTTTACCGCCTACCTGGAGAGTAAGGGTCTTAGAAAGACTCCTGAGCGATATGCTATTCTAGAAGAGATTTATTCCCGTACCGGGCATTTTGATGTAGAGTCCCTTTACATCAGCATGAAGAACAAAAACTACCAGGTGAGCCGGGCCACGGTCTATAACACCTTGGACTTGTTGGTAGAGAATGATCTGGTAAGCAAACACCAGTTTGGCCGCAACCTGGCGCAGTATGAGAAATCATACGGGCGTAGGCAGCATGACCACGTTATCTGCACAGACTGCCATAAGGTAGTGGAGTTCTGTGACCCGCGGGTCCATAACATCCAGACCATGGTAGGCGAGTTGCTCAATTTCAACATTCTACATCACTCCCTTAACTTATATGGAATCTGCGGCGACTGCCAGGCAAAACTAAATGCGCCTAAACCATGAAAATTGAACACGCCTTAAAACAAGATGTGCTGGTGATTCAGCTGGAAGGAGACCTGATTGGAGGCCCAGACACCCAGCGGCTCATGGACATAGCCAACACCACCATTGATGACTCTATGCTTTTGTCTGCTGTAGACTTGTCTAATGTGCGCTTTATAAACAGTAGCGGCATTGGGGTATTGGTGTCGCTGTTGACCAAGTTTAGAAACAGGGGCGGGGAGTTGGTCTTGATCAATCCCTCAGAGCACATCCGTAAACTTTTAATTATTACCAAGCTTAACGCCATATTCACCATTGCTGAAGATGAGGCAAACGCCCTTCAGCTTCTTAAAGCATCTAACTAAATGCCAGTTGATATTCTAGTAGGCCTCCAGTGGGGCGATGAAGGAAAAGGTAAGATTGTTGACGTCTTAGCCCCTCAATATGATGTAGTAGCCCGTTTTCAGGGAGGTCCTAACGCCGGCCATACCTTGGAGTTTGAAGGAACCAAGCACGTCTTGCATCAAATCCCTTCGGGTATCTTTCACACGCACATCACCAACATCATAGGTAATGGGGTAGTACTTGACCCAATTGTGTTCAGGACAGAGGTAGAGAAGCTTACTGCGCGGGGCGTGGATGCAACCCAAAACCTTTACATCTCAAAAAAGGCACAGTTAATTCTTCCTTCGCATAAGAGCTTGGATAGAATCTCAGAAGAAGCCCTAGGTACTTCCAAGATTGGCTCTACCCAAAAAGGTATTGGGCCTACTTACCAGGATAAGATTGGCAGAAGCGGCTTACGCGTAGGGGATATTCTCTCAGATGACTTTGAGGAACGGTACAGAGCCACGGTTGCCCGTCATGAAAAGATTGCCTCTTTCTATCAGAAGTCATTAGAGATAGCAGAGGTAGAAGAGCAGTTCTTCCAGGCAGTTGCCTTCATGAAGCAGTTTACCTTGGTAGATTCTGAGTACATGATCAATCAGTCTCTCAAAGACGGTAAGAAAGTTCTTGCTGAAGGGGCACAGGGATCATTGCTGGATATTGACTTCGGTACGTACCCATACGTTACGTCCTCTAACACGTTAGTGGCCGGTGCCTGTACTGGACTAGGGGTGGCACCAAGAAACATAGGAGA
This sequence comes from Nibribacter koreensis, assembly GCF_039541795.1. NCBI lineage: Bacteria > Pseudomonadati > Bacteroidota > Cytophagia > Cytophagales > Hymenobacteraceae > Nibribacter > Nibribacter koreensis. The sequence goes on from NZ_BAABGX010000003.1 coordinate 820,757, forward strand.
AGTCTATGGTATTTTCAAAGCATATTGTACCCGTGTGGGGAGCGGCCCATTCCCAACAGAACTCTTAGACGAAGTAGGGGAGCAGATCCGTCAGGCCGGGAGAGAGTTTGGATCTACCACCGGTCGCCCTCGGCGCTGCGGTTGGATTGACTTGCCAACCCTTAAATATGCCATCATGCTCAATGGCGTGACGCAGCTTAACATGATGAAAGCTGATGTTCTGGATGAGTTTGATGAAATTAAAGTATGTACCCACTATCAATTGGCAGACGGTACCATAACAGATCATGTACCGCATGATCTAGATAAGACAACGCTTACTCCTGTCTATAAATCTTTCAAAGGTTGGAACGAGGAGTTGAGAAACTATGAATCCTATAGTGGGCTACCTGCAGCAGTATTGGAGTATGTGGCATATCTAGAGGAGCAATTAGAAGTTCCAGTTACAATTATAAGTGTAGGTCCTGATAGAAAGAGCACTTTGTTGAAATAGTTGATTGACCTATATACTATATAAAGAGAGGGGCCTTCCAATAAATGTGGAAGGCCCCTCTCTTTATATAGAGTAAGTAAGTAAGTAAGTAAGTAAGTAAGTAAGTAAGTAAGTAAGTAAGTAAGTAAGTAAGTAAGTAAGTAAGTAAGTAAGTAAGTGTGGTTTTTAGGCTATTTTCCGAAAAGGAGGCCGAAAGTGAAGAGGCTTAATAAATCACTTTGAAATCTTTCCCGCTCCGTGCCAGGCGGTTATGCGGCGCGCCCCGTTTTCTTCCGCCTTCCCGCTTGGAAACCCGGCCCGTCTGGCTACCTTTGCACTCCCAACAACAAGGGGGGCTCCGCCGAAAGGGCGGAGGGGAAAGCCAAAAAAAACTTCATGCCTGGGTTTGGAAAGCAGGTTGCAATCCCTACCTTTGCACTCCCTTCCAAAAGGGGCCTCCGCCGGAAGGGCGGAAGGGGGAGAAAAGAAAAAAAAATCCCGAGCGGTGCTTGGAAACTAAAGTAAGTTTCCTACCTTTGCACTCCCTTCCGAAAAGGAGGCCTTCGCCGAAAGGGCGGAGGGAAAAAAAGAGATAAAAAATCGCGGCGGGTATTGCGGAAACGAAGATTCTTCCTACCTTTGCACTCCCTTCCAGAAGGGGCCTCGGCTGAAAGGGCTGAGAAAAAAAAATAAAGAAAAGCTGAAAAGATTATTTGGAAGTTTAAATGAAACTCCCGACCTTTGCAGCACG
>NZ_BAABGX010000004.1:0-7057 GCF_039541795.1 Nibribacter koreensis
GGCTCTTGCTTTTTAACCATGCCCAGGTAAAGGCTCCCCCTTGCTTTTCACACTCCCTAAAGGTAGATTAGGGGTATGGACGTTGTTTCCCTCTTTCCCATCATAATAGGTGCCCTCCTTAGCACATTACTTATTTTTCTAATCCATTTCTTTGGGGTAAGAATAAGAAAGACTATTGAATTTTCTCATAATCAATTCCTGACCGCAGTTATTACTCAATCTAAGGCCGTACAAAGCTTTAGAAATCAGTTACTGTTTCTCATTAGAATGTTAGCAATACTTTTGTTTGGACTTGCTGTGTATTACTTTTTTAGAAATAATGAATTATTGACGGATGCAGCTGATCGAAAGCTAGTTATAGTAGATGATTCATGGAGTATGATGGCTAACTATTCCGGAAGCAGTGGTTCAAAGCTTCAGTATGCTAGCCTGCTTGTTCAGGCAAATTCTTCTTTTAAAAATAATTCCTCTATTAGAACAAGCTCAGGTTTTGTTCTAAATAAAGATTCAATAAGTGAGATTTCTCCAAGGTTTAAGCAGAAGAATCTACTCTCTAGTCAACTTTCCGTGTCAAATAGATATGAGTACCTTATTGTATCTGATTTGCAAAAGAGTAGTTTTTCTAAGATCACTTTGAAATCCTTTGCAAATAAAGCCCCCGTTAAAATTGTTGACCTCTCGCACCATGATATGCGAAATGTTTTTATAGACTCTGTTTGGTTGTCAAACCCTATTGCAGTTAATAGCGGTAATTTTGTATTAGTCGCTCGGCTATCAATCTCAGGCCCAATCAAATCAACTCTAATCAAGGTGAGTTTAATTAGCGATAATGTTTTACTTGGTAGAACTGAAATAGCAATAAATAACTCAAATACCGCAATCACCAAGTTCAATGTAAGCAGTATAGCTTCAAAAGATCATTTTAAAATGCGGTTGGTAGTGGAAGATTCTGCAAATGATTTTGACAATGAGTATTTTATAGTACTTCCTAAATTTGAAGAACATGAAGTTGCTATAATTCCAAGCTTCAATGGTAGTAGTTCCCTTCTTAAGGCTCTCAGTCAGGAGTCCGGCTTTAAAGTGGTCAATCAAATAAATGCACAAACAGAGAATTGGATTTTTCAACCACTTGGTAATATTTCTTCTGCCACTTCACGAACAATTAAAAGTTGGCTGGAGGCTGGAAAATCACTTGTTATTATTCCCACCCCTAACTCTTTATCTTCTCTTATTGCTTTAATGGATGAACTAGGCATACGAAACATTGTACCTAGGCCTAGGGAAGGTGTGCATCTTAAGTTGTCAACTCCAGATTTTTCTGATCCTTTTTATCAGGGAGTTTTTGAAAGGAAAAACAAGAAAATAACCATGCCATCTTTTGCCCCATTGTTGATATGGCAGAGCTCTTTCCATTCTATTTTATCATTTGAAGATAGATCTCCCTTCTTGAGTTCTTTTAAGGTGGGTGATGGATATGTTCATTTGTTTGCTGGCCCGTTAGAGGGTAGTGAGTTTGCGGCTCATCCTCTATTTCTTCCAGTCCTTTATCAGTTATTAGGTAAGCCTGACCTAATGCCTCCTTTAGCCTTTGCTGGTGATTCAGAAAGCATTAAGATACCATTGGAATTCAATAAAAAAGGGGAAGACCTAATTACCTTGCATAAAGATGATAAGGTTTTTGTTCCTCAACAGAGTTGGACTAAACAACATATAGCAATGCAACTTCCTGAAGACCTTCATATGCCTGGCTTCTATGATGTGTTTTTGGGCGACCTACATGTGTCAACTATTGCTATCAATATTCCGGTTAGTGAATCTAATTTAGAAACTTATTCTAAGGATGAACTTAAGGATATTTTTTCTAACAGTAAATTTCCAGTAGATTTTATTGCGGTAGATTCTGGTCAATCATTTGAAAAGGCACTTGAAAAGGAAACCAAGGATACAGACCTTGCAAAATATTGTCTAATATTGTGCCTGCTGTTGTTACTAGTAGAAATTTTTATTCTAAGAAAAAGGGCAAGTGGATCTCCTACTTAAAGGCATTACAATTATAGATCATCAATCTTCTTTCCATAATCAATGTGTAGACTTACATATTAAGGATGGTTATATTCATAAGATTGGACCAGCTATTATCATAGATGGTGTGCAGGTACTGGAGCAATCTGGGCTTTATTGTTCCTTGGGTTGGTTTGATATGGCCGCACATATGGGGGAGCCTGGTTTTGAGCATAGAGAATCTCAAGAGTCTTTTAGAAAAGCAGCCGCCTTTGGCGGATTTACTGAGGTTGCTGTATTTCCTAATCTATCTCCTATTACCCAAACTAGATCCGCAATAGTAAGCATTAAAAACAGCGGAGAGGGTCCAGGCCTTACCATTCATCCAATTGGAGCAGTAACTGAGAATTGTGAAGGGAAGGATTTGGCTGAACTTCTTGATATGCATCGTGCTGGGGCGGTTGCTTTTTCTGATGGTGTACAAACTATCCAGCCCGCCAACACTATTTTGAAAGCGCTTGAGTACTTAAACCTGGTTGGTGGCTTATTAATAAATAGACCGGAGAACCATAGTATGGCTTTGGGTGGACAGATGCATGAAGGCCCAGCTAGTACCAGGTTAGGAATGAAAGGCATTCCTTCGGTTGCAGAAGAGATGCAGGTAGTTAGAGATTTACAATTACTTGAGCATGTGTCAGGACGAATGCATTTCTCTCAAATTTCAACTGCCAAATCTGTAGAGGCAATTAGGAAGGCAAAGAGGAAGGGTCTTAACATTTCCTGTGATGTTGCCTCCTTTCAATGCGCCTATATTGATGAATCCATAGAACCTTTTGATACCAATTATAAGGTTGCTCCTCCTTTTAGGAGTGAGCAGGACAGGTTAGCTATTTTAGAAGGCTTGGCAGATGGTACCATTGATGTTTTAGTGTCTGCACATCTGCCTTTAGAGGCTGAAGCAAAAGAGTTGGAGTTTGATTTTGCACTACCAGGTATTATCAATAGCCAGACTGCTTTCTCCGTAGCAAACCAAACTATGAGAGAGGCATTAAGCGTTGAGAAGTTGGTGCATAAATTTACAGTAGCGCCTAGAGAAGTCTTAAATCTTCCTGTCCCCAAAATGGCAGAGGGTTGTATGGCCAATCTTACATTATTCCACCCAGATAGGAACTGGGAGTTCAATGAAAGAAACAATGCCTCTCTTTCCAATAACTCTCCTTTCTTAGGACAGTTTTTAAAGGGTAGTGTATTTGGGACAATCCATCAAAATGTCTTGACTCTTAATCCAACCTACTAGGTTTACTTTATAATTTGGTTTAAAGGAATGCTTGATAAATCAACGGTGAATGTAAGCCTAACATATGGTTTACTGGGGGGAGTAGTCAGTTTTATCTATGGATTGGCTATTTACTTTCTGTATGGACAAAATCCTTATAGTGAACAAACAGAGTTTTCAGGGACATTAATTTTTGTGCCTGCATTCGTTTTTTTGGGAGTTAAATATTTTAAAAACTATATTGATACAGAATTAAGCTTTAAGAAGGCTTTTACAGTAGCTATCCTTATTGTTCTAATCTTAGCGTGTAGTTTAGCTTTGCTACAGCTAATCTTTACATTAGCATTTGGTGGAGAGTTAGTGAGCCAGTTTGCTAATGAAGCTCGGGGTGAACTGTTTCAAAGCAAAACCGAGCTAGTGAAAAGCATAGGGAAGGAAAACTATGAGATGATGGTAGAGGAGGTAGGGAATAGAAGTGCTTTGTCACTAAGTTTGAAACAAGTGACGCTTCGTTTCTTGGTGGGGTTCTTTATAAGTATCGTTTCTGCCGTGTTTTTTAGAAAATAGACTAAAACCAACTATTCTAAACCTTATGAATGATCAACCTATTACCGCATCTGATGCTTCAGTAACTACCCCTACCTCAATTGGACTTCGTTATGGATTGATAACAGGCTTTGTTTCTGTTATATACAGTTTAATTCTGTTTGTTACTGGATTAAACGAGAATACTGCCTTCTCATACCTTGGCTTTTTGATTTTAGTAGGCGGAATTTATTTTGCTTACAAGCAATTTAAGAGCATGAATAATGGTTTCATGTCATATGGGCAAGGATTAGGTATTGGCTCATTACTTTCTGCCATTGTAGGGTTATTGGGAGGAGTTTTTACTTACATCTATATAAAGTTTGTTGACCCAGGTTTCATGCAGAGAATGCAAGACTTGCAAATCACCAAGATGGAAGAGCAAGGATTAAGTGATGCCCAGATTGAACAAGCTACTGAAATGGCTGCCAGTTTCTCTGGCCCAGGGATGATGTTGATAATGGGAATCTTGAGTTACTTAGTTATTGGTTTCCTAATATCATTAATAATGGCTGCTATCATGAAGAGGAGCCAACCAGAGTTTGAATAAAGAGTTCATGCAACAACAAATAGATATTTCCATAGTGATTCCTCTTCTTAACGAGGAGGAATCACTACCAGAACTTACCCAATGGATAAACCGTGTGATGGAATCGCACGGTTTTATTTATGAAGTGATATTAGTGGATGATGGGAGCACTGATGCATCCTGGAAAGTGATTCAGGAATTGTCTGGTCAATATCCTCAGGTCAGAGGCATTCGGTTCAATAGAAACTACGGAAAATCGGCTGCGCTTAATACTGGTTTTAAAGAAACCAAAGGACGAGTGGTCATTACCATGGATGCTGACCTACAAGACAGTCCAGAAGAAATCCCGGCCATGTATGACATGATTGTCAGGGAACAGTTTGATTTAGTTTCCGGCTGGAAAAAGAAACGATATGATCCCTTGAGCAAAACGCTTCCTACTAAACTGTTCAATGCCGCTACTCGCAAAATTTCCAGAATAAAGTTACATGACTTCAATTGTGGCCTTAAAGCTTATGACCAACGGGTAGTAAAGAGTATTGAGGTTTACGGTGAGATGCATCGTTACATTCCGGTCATTGCCAAGTGGAATGGATTTAGTAAAATAGGAGAGAAGGTAGTACAACACAGAGAGCGTAAGTTTGGGACTACCAAATTTGGATTGGAGCGGTTTGTCTACGGCTTCTTAGACTTAATGTCTATCACATTTGTCTCAAGATTCAAAAAACGCCCTATGCACTTCTTCGGGAGCATGGGCACTTTATCTTTCCTGTTAGGCTTTTTAATTTCATTCTGGCTGATAGCCGAGAAGGTATATTATTCTTTCCAAAATCTTCCGGTTAGGAATGTAACAGATCAACCATTGTTTTTCTTGGCACTAGTGGCAGTGATAGTAGGTGTCCAATTATTTTTGGCAGGATTTCTGGCTGAGATGATTTCATTATCTGGCAAAAAAGAGAATGAATACCTTATAAGAGATACTGTAAGAATATAAACAATGGCTCATATAGTAATGATTGGGCCAGCTTACCCATTTAGGGGTGGGATTGCTGCATTTAATGAACGCTTAGCCCAAACTTGGCAATCACAAGGCCATACTGTAGAGGTTATCACATTTACAATCCAGTACCCTTCATTTCTTTTTCCAGGTAAATCTCAATTCTCAGACGCATTGCCTCCACAAGGCTTACAAATTAAAAGAGCACTCAACTCTATTAACCCATTTTCTTGGGTTAAACTTGGCCTAAAAATAAGAGCTAAGAATCCAGATATCTTATTTTTAAGATTTTGGCTACCATTTATGGGACCAAGTCTAGGTACAGTTGCCCGAATAGTGAAGTCCAATAAGAAGACTAAGGTAATTGCTCTTACAGATAATGTCATTCCCCATGAATCACGTTTAGGCGACAAATTTCTAACACAGTATTTTGTTGGTTCTTGTGATGCCTTTGTGTCTATGTCAAATGCGGTGACGAAGGATTTGGGTAAGTTTACCAATAATAGACCGGTGCTATATCTGCCTCATCCTGTATATGATGTGTTTGGCCCAAGCATGTCGAAGAAAGATGCAAGAAAGAAACTGAACTTACCGGAAGGTAGGTATATATTATTCTTTGGGTTTATTAGAGAATATAAAGGGCTAGACCTTCTGCTAGAAGCAATGACAGATCCAAGAATAAAAGCGTTAGAGGTTAACCTTATAGTTGCTGGCGAATATTATGAAGCTGCAGATAGATACACTGCTATAATAGAGAAAGGCCAATTATCAGAAAAGGTTATTCTTAAAACAGAGTATATACCAGATACAAAAGTACCGGCCTACTTCTCGGCATCAGATTTAATAGTACAGCCCTATAAAACCGCCACACAAAGCGGGGTGACCCAAATTGCCTACTATTATAATAAGCCTATGGTGGTAACTAATGTAGGAGGATTGCCCGAAATTGTACCTGACGGAAAAGTAGGATATGTGGTCAACGTATCCTCAAAAGCAATAGCAGATGCAGTAGTAGACTACTATACATATAATAGAGAAGAAGGAATGATAGAAGGGGTAAGGCAGGAGAAGGAAAGATTTAGTTGGGAGGTGATGGGTGCGGAAATAGTCCACTTAGCATCAAGAGTGAATTCTTGAAAAATAATCAAACAGGGAACTTCCCAGGTACAGAGATAGTTAACACTTAGCGCTTGGAATTATAAGCAAAAGATTAGAAACTGGATTTGCAAACCCGGCCCGTCTGGCTACCTTTGCACTCCCAACAACAAGGGGGGCTCCGCCGAAAGGGCGGAGGGAAGAGCCAAAAAAAAACTTCATGCCTGGGTTTGGAAAGCAAGTTGCAATCCCTATCTTTGCACTCCCTTCCAAAAGGGGCCTCCGCCGGAAGGGCGGAAGGGGGAGAAAAGAAAAAAAAATCCCGAGCGGTGCTTGGAAACTAAAGTAAGTTTCCTACCTTTGCACTCCCTTCCGAAAAGGAGGCCTTCGCCGAAAGGGCGGAGGGAAAAAAAGAGATAAAAAATCGCGGCGGGTATTGCGGAAACGAAGATTCTTCCTACCTTTGCACTCCCTTCCAGAAGGGGGCTCGGCTGAAAGGGCTGAGAAAAAAAATAAAGAAAAGCTGAAAAGATTATTTGGAAGTTTAAATGAAACTCCCGACCTTTGCAGCACG
>NZ_BAABGX010000005.1:0-38802 GCF_039541795.1 Nibribacter koreensis
AAAAAAAAATTAGTACGGCTTTAATTATTATCTTTATGTTTGCATTGAACTCTAACACACCCAATTATGGATAAACTGCAGAAGGTATCTGATAATAGAATGGTTGTTATTCACAACTATCTTATCAATGGCAAATTTGACTTGAGCACGCTGGAAATTCGCACTTTCCTGTATATGGCCTCTGAAATCAAGCCACGAACCACTAGCAGTGATGGTGATTTGGAGTTCAATACTGTTCATGTTCCTGTATCCTGCATTACAGACAGCGTAGGTGGCAAGACTTACAACATACTCAGGAAATTCAATGAGCAATTAGCAACCAAGACTTTTAAAGTTAAAGAATTAGTGCAATCAGGTGTATCAAAAGGTAAAAGAAAGGATACCAATATCCCAATCTTTGCAAAGTTGTCATACATTGAAGGAAGCGGATACATAGAGGGTAAATTCAATGATGAGCTGAAGCCCTACCTTCTTAATCTGATAGGCAATTTCACCAAAACAGAGTTGAAGTTTCTTCTCGAATTGAAGAACACAAATTCTTTGAGAATTTATCTTCTTCTGAAAGAACAATTGGATTTCGGAGAAAGAACTATTGACTATGAGGCATTGAAGGAAATGCTCTCACTCTCTGATAAATATCCTGAGTGGTATGAGTTCAGCCGTAAAGTTTTGAAAGTCGCACAAGAAGACCTAGCTGGCTCAGATATGGCGTTTGAGTTTGAGCCGTTGAAAACAAAGCGTGTGGTTGATAGAATCAAATTCACGCTGAATGGAGACAAGAAAGAATTGCAAGAAACTAAAAGAGGCAATAAGAGAAAAACCATTACTGCCTCTCCCCTACCCTACCAGGAAAATAATCTATTCAATCAACCGGTAATAACATCAACACCAGTAAATGGTGATTTGACGGGCAATGCACGAAACGTTATGTTGAAAAATGGTCTATCTGAAAAGCAGGTAGGATTCTATCTTTCAAAGCTTGAGCCTAAAGAAATCACGAAGACTGTTTACAATGTATATGGTAAGTTGACCACAGAAGAGAAGGCAAAAGTAAATAATCCGGCAGCTCAGATATATGAAGCACTGAATAAGCGTATCGAGTTACTTTCAAAATAAGTCTTTTTGGGTCATTTTAAGCGAGGGTAGAACTTTAATGGAGTATCTCCCTCTTTTTTTATCTGAGCTCAATGACGAGGCTGTAAGTAGGCAAAAAATGATTTTTACTTTGTAGTAGCTCTATCTGGAAAGCAAATGTCGTAAAATTTCTATGATGTTATAAATGTTAGAAGTAATAAAGTATCTATATGATAATGATTATATTTTATATTTATAATTGTTTACGAATCTTTGTATTATTACAATGCTTGTGGTGTTATATTAACTAACATAATAAATGATGATAGAAACACTTGATATAATTTTACTGCTATAAGAAATAGAAGATATAATTCCTCTTTCCTTTATTTTAACTCTACATCTAATAACTGATCTATCTATGATCCTCTATTAATTTTTGGTAGAAAAAAAGTCGTTCTATTAATGTTAGAAATAATAGAAGATGTATATTTGATTACAATGGTATAGTGTCTATTATTGCTTTCTCAACTAATAATAATAACAAATGGAGTTCTATATTATATCAGTACTTTCCAACAAAGGCGGTGTGAGCAAAACTACATCAGCTATTAATATTGCTGCATACCTTGCCAATAAAGGGAAAAGAGTTTTATTAATAGACTTTGATGCACAAGCCAATAGCACGCTTTCTACCATAGGTACCGGCAATGGTCATGTGGGTGAATGGTTGGTTGGGGAGAAGTCCTTCAGTGATGTGGTGGTACCTTATATTGACAATCTTGACGTGCTTCCAGCGGCTCGTGCGTTAGATACCTATGCAAAAGCAATTGGTTCTGAGAATGATTACCAATTTCTTCTAAAGGAAAGGATTGAAGAAGAGAAGTTGGACGATTCATACAATTATATCATCATTGATAATGCTCCATCGCTCACCACGTTAGCATATACCACTTTCATTGCTGCAACTCATATCCTTCTTCCGTCAGCACCAGAGGAATTTGCTATTGCTGGTATAGCAAATGTGTTACAAACGGTAGCGAATGTGAAGAAACGTTACAACCCAACACTGAAAGTTGCTGGAATTTTCTTCAGCAAGTACCACCCATCATATAGAAGTAAGATTGACAATGATATGGTATTTGCCACCAAAGACGCTTACGGTGATTTGGTAATGGAAACAACCATAAGAACTAATGTATCTATCAAAGAAGCATTGGCTTTTAAAAAGCCAGTGTTTGAGTATGCTCCTGACAGTCAAGGATCTAAAGACTATGAAGCATTGGTGAAAGAGTTGATAGAGAGACTATAATCGATAACATTTCTAACATTTATAGATATGGGGACTAAGCCAAGTTTCAGAGATAAAATCATTGTAAACAAAGATGGGTTTGACAATGAGGCATCAGCAACACCACAAGCACCTAATCTACAGGTAAATATTTCACATGATGTAATAAACACTTCACAACAAGCCTTTGAAGAATCACTGAAACCATTTGCCACCAGATTGCCCCAGAAGTTAATTTTAAGACTTCAACAACACCAGTATTGGGAGCGTGAATCAATCATGGATACAGTAATCAATGCATTAGAAGCTTATCTGGAAGAATCTAAAGGAAGTAAGAAATCATTACCAGAAAAAGTGTTGCAGAAGAAGTTGAGCAGAAAGAAAAGAAGTTGAGTTAGGCATTGTGAGAGTAATTCGAGGAAGCTGTGTGGCGTTGGGTAGGGTAGTGTTTTGGATGGTTCCCTGACTGATAATTCACTATACGGGTCTTTATAGAATCCTGCAGGAAGCACTTCCCAGCGCGTTTTCAGATCAAGCACAAGAGACTGGCTGAGTTGCTTGTCCTAAGGCTGTGATTTGATGCGGAAAGGCGTCGGGGAAACCGGAACAGGAAAGCCAAAATGGTTCCAGGCAGGAGAGGGGACCTCTATGGAGAGCCGTAGGCTGGTAGGCCCTGAAAGGCGGTGTACCGGTAACTGCCACAGTATGGGTGTCGGCACGGGCTGAAACGCCTAAGGGCAAGCCTTTCCCGCACGTGCTTTCTGATGGCAGGAGAACCCCTGCGCATGTATGGTTTACGCTTGCCTGGTGCTGGCTTTGGGAGACGCCCCAAGGGTAGCGCGGGCCGAGGGAGAAACGGGCAGGGTGCAGCCTGTGTGGCCCTCAAACCAGACATGGGAAAATAGGGCAAGTAAATAGCTCTTAGGGCATTGTAGGAGAGGTAGTTGTAAGCTGTGTGTTTCAGTTGAAAAACGTGTCGGGAAAACACTCCCGGGTGTGTTTTCCTCTGAGACCGAGAGCCCACACGGGCATATCTCCGGGGCAGCCGTCCATTGGCCTTCAAACAATGCTTTGCCCGGCTTACAAATGAACTGCATCTCGATCCTAAAACCTACCGGGAGCGGTGTCCGCTGCGTTTTTAGGATCGAGATGCGGACCGGGCTTGGGCCTTCGCCGACACATTTCTTTCCGTACGCCCGCGGCCCAGAGATCCGCTGGCAACAGCGCCCTCCCGGCTCTTCCCGGCGCGGTTTGGGATACCCTCTCCATGCGCGGCTTCGCTGGCCCGGCGCCACACTTTGTAGCGTCAGCGGCTGGCCTTCCGCCTGAACGGTTTAAGGGGTAGGGCAGAGGCGGACTTTCTGTCTCCCCCTGCCCCTGAGGCTGCGTCCGGCGCGTTTTCGCCTCGCAACAGCCACCCCTATTGCCGGGTTGCCATGGCGGGCCATCCCGCCAAGGCAACCGTATCGTTGGTTGGGCCTGGGGAAGCCCCGGATACCACTATTCCCTTCCCCTTCGTTCACTGTCCAGCCCACCTTCCAAATGAGGGCTAACAGGCCGGTTCCGGGCACCCCGGGAAGGATCTTTCCTTAGGGTAAAAACTCATCCGACTGGGTTCTGCCCGGAGTCGAACTACCCCCTCGGCTGGTTCTAAGCCAAAGACTAGGTAGGTAATTGTACTTCAATTAGTTATCAGGCGACTCCTGATGTAAAAACGGGTTCGGGAAAATACTCCCGGACCCGTTTTTACATGAACGTGGCGCTATGAGGATATGCAGCTGTCTGAGGTAGAGTTTTTTCTCTCGCCCCATGCAGACGGTTATCACGCAGGGCTCCCCGCTGAAACACGACATCGTCACCCCCGTCACCTATGACCCACTGGGTCGCTCTGCTACGACCTATCTGCCCTACGCCATGGACAGCACCGGCGCCTTCCGACCCGACGCCGTCAGCGAGCAGGAGCGGTTCTACGCCCCCGGCGGTACGGACCCGCTGATTCCGCGCGACAACGCCCCGTTCAGCGTGAGCGTGTTAGAGGCCTCGCCGTTGAACCGGGTGCTGAAGCAGGGCGCCTCGGGCGCGGCCTGGCAGCCGGACGCGGCCCCAGCCGAGACGAGCACCGACCGGACGGTGAAGACGACCGAGCGCACCAACGCGCCCGGCGAGGTGCGCCTGTGGGAGGTGGATCCCTCCACCGGAATCGTGTCCTCCCCCGGCCACTACGGTGCGGGGGAGCTGTATGTAAGCGAGACCAGGGACGAGAACCACGCCCTGACGCTGGAGTACAAGGACAAGGCCGGCCGAGTGCTGATGAAGAAGATGCAGGAGTCTGACGCTACGCCGTCCCTGGAGTCCCACTGGCTCACCACCCAGTACGTGTACGACGACTTCGGGAACCTGCGATTGGTGATCCAGCCCGAGGGCTCCCGCCGGCTGCCCGCGGCAGTGAACGGCACGGTGACACTCTCCAAGCCATTCATGGCCGACTGGTGCTTCCGCTACCTCTACGACGGCCGCAACCGGCTGGTGGAGAAGCGCGTGCCGGGCGCGGGGCCGGTGGAGACGGTCTACAACCTCCTGGACCAGCCCGTCCTGAGCCGTGACTCGGTGCAGATGCAGAGGGGCCGCTGGTCCTTCACCAAGTACGACGCGCTGGGCCGGCCGGCGATGACCGGGGAGCTGGCCAGCGCCGCCACCCGACTGCAGATGCAGGCCCAGGCGGACGCCTACCATCTCTCCAACGGCAAGAAACTCTATGAGACCCGGCCCCAGAGCGCGGCCGGCTACACCCTGGCAGACGCCTTCCCGGCCGTGACGCAGGGCGACCTGCTGAACGTCACCTTCTACGACGACTACGGTTTCCAACCCCCGGCCGGCATGGCCTTCACGCCGGAGGCGGGCCTCGCCAACAGTGACAGAAACGGTCTGGTGAAGGGACAGGTGACGGGCACGAAAACCCGCATCCTGGGCACCCAGAACTGGCTCACCTCGGTAAATTTCTATGACAGGGACTACCGTGTGATCCAGTCGGTCGCCCAGAACCACAAGGATGGTACGGATCGCACCTCCACCCTCTACGACTTCGCGGGCAAGACGCTGGAGACGCTGGCCACCCACTCGACCCTAGCCAAGGCAGCGGCCGTCAAGCAGCGCATGGCCTACGACCACGCGGGCCGCCTCACGGAGCAGTGGCAGCAGATGGATACGGACCCCGAAGTACTGATGGCCCGCCACCGCTACAGCGAGCTGGGGCAGCTGGCGGACAAGGGCCTGCACAGTAGGGACGACTCTTCCTTCCTGCAGAGCGTGGACTTCCGCCACAACATCCGGGGATGGCTCACCCACATCAACAACCGGAACCTGGACAATGACGGGGTCAGCAACGACGATGCCACCGACAAGTTCGGTATGGAGCTTAACTACGACCGGACCCACCACCTGAACCTGTCCCCGGCGCAGTTCAACGGCAATATCTCGGAGGCGGTATGGAGCACCGGCACGGATCGCCAGGTCAGGGGCTACGCCTATTCCTATGACAAGGGTGGCCGCCTTAAAGGCGCAGAATACAGGGCATGGAACTACGCAGCCGGCGGCTACAACGCGGAAAGCGGGCGCTTCTCGGTGACGGGGATTGCCTATGACGCCAACGGGAACATCCTTTCCCTGAAACGCAACGGCCTTACCTCCAAGAGCGCCTACAACCGGGACAGCACCACCTTCGGGGCGGTTGACAACCTGAAATACGCCTATATGGGGAACCGCCTGCGGGCAGTAGATGACTCTCTGGTGGCTATGGGATCGGCCGGGGACTTCCGCGACAACGGCAGGAAGGAAATCAGTACCGGTACTTGGGAGTACGGCTACGACGCCAACGGCAACATGACCTCCGACGCCAACAAGCAGATCGCCAAGGTGCGCTACAACCTGCTGAACCTGCCGGACTCCGTCGTGATCACGGGCAAGGGGTCTATTAGCTTCACTTACACCGCAGCCGGGCAGAAGCTTAAGAAGGAGGTCTTCGAGACGGGCAAGCCCGTGGCGGTGACCGACTACGTGGGGGGCTTCGTCTACGAGCGGGACACGCTCCGCTTCGCCCACACGGCGGAGGGGCGGGCGCTGCACACCCCAAACAAGGACCAGAAGTGGCGCTACGAGTACCACCTCAAGGACCACCTGGGCAACCTCCGGGTGAGCGTGGCCGAGGCTCAGACCACGACCATATACGCCACTATGGAGCCCTCCAGGGCCGCCGAGGAGGAGGAGGCCTTTCAGCAAGTCAGCGAGACGCGCCACCTGGACCGGGGCCGCTCCCGCACCGGCAGCCACGCCGCCCTGCTGGGCCTCAACGGCCAACGGGTGGGGCCGACCACCAGGGTCGCGCTGCAGGCCGGCGACAGCCTGAAGGCCAGGGCCTACGCCATGTACGCCAAAGAAGGTGACAACGCCAAATTCACCTCAAGCATAGCGCCGATCCTCATCGCTGGCTTGGGGGCCGGCGGAGGGGCTGCCGTGGCCGAGGGGATGCAGGTGAAGGAAAAGAAATACGCGCCCTACCTGGGGGCGGGCATCGCACTCGCGCCGGTAATTGCGGAGAAGGCCCAGGGCAAGCCTAAGGCATTCTTAGTATATAGTATATATAACAAGGATTCCGTATTGATGGCTTCCGGGCAAAGGCCCGTGACGAAGGAGGCGCAGGAAGGGTGGGAGTCATTGGAAATCACTCATGTGGCGGAAAAAGACGGCTTCGCTGAAGTAAGTGTAGTAAGCTACGAGCCGATGGGCGTGTGGTTCGATGACATCGAGGTGACGGCCGCCGAGCCCGAGCTTGTGCAGGAGAACCACTACGACCCTTGGGGGCTCAACCTGGCCGGCATCGAGAAGCAGGGGAATCCGGACCACCGGTTCCAGTACAACGGCAAGGAGAAGCAGACTGAGCTGGGGCTCAACTGGGCGGACTATGGGGCTAGGATGTATGACGCGCAGATTGGCAGGTGGCACGTGATAGATCCTTTAGCGGAAAAAGGCCGGAGATGGAGCCCTTATACATATGCTTTTAACAATCCTATTAGATTCATAGATCCAGATGGAAGATGGCCAGGAGAGAATGGTTTTAACAAAATGGTTAATAAAGCAAAAGAAGCTTTTAACAAAGCTTCTAAACTAATTAATAAAATTACACCATCTTTAAAAATTGAGTTTGTTGGCACAGTGGGGCCTCAAGCAGGTATTAAAGTTGGGAAAGTTTTTGACCTAGATGTCACTGTAGGAAATATTACAGCGGTAAAGACAACAACCGAGCTTAAAGAAGGGAATGTTTCACATTCTGTACAAATAGGAGATACCGAAATAAAAATGGATGGCAAGAAAGATGTGACGAGTCAACCAGGTTTTGAGGTTGAAAATAAGGTAGGACTTACAGTAGCTGGAAACGGTTACGAAGTTGGAGCAGTTCAAAAGATTAATAGAGACCTTGAAGACGTTGAATACAAAACTTATAGTAAAGCTACTGGTGGCAAAAACAATTGGAGTCAATCAATCACTAAAGAAGAAGATATGCATACAGGTAAAAAAACTACCAAAGAAGAAGCAGGTTATACAATCGGCCTTAAATTTATTGCAGGAGTCGAATTTAAAATTACATTTGGAGGAGAACACTAATGCTGATCTATAGGATAATACCTAGAATAATTAAGTATCTATTTATAGCGCTTAGCTTTGCATTCGTAATTGCTTACATAGGTAAATGGATAATGCAATCGGATACTCCTGACTTCTTAGACAAGATAGTTGAGAATAATAAGAAAGATGTTAAACTTATGAATCAGATAGGTGGGTATAAAACGTTTCAGTATAGTTATCAACCAATCGATAGTAAAGAGGATTCTGTGTCTTTTGAAATCATAATATATGGATACAAAAAAGATTTTATTTATCAGGGGGAATCCTATCAGTTAGAAAATGGTGATTGGAGAATAATAAATACAAGAACAGATATAAAGAATAAATAGCATGAGCCGATAAAAATTATGTTATTTATTTGAAATGGTTTAACTTAATAAAAAAGGAGCCTCTTATATAAAAATAGAGAGGCTCCTTTTTTATCAATTACCGAGAAGGCTATTAAAGCCCCGCTCACTAAACTAAAGAAATGTCACAGTTAAAGAGGTCTGCTGGTCGGGGCAAAATTACTTCCTCCCACCTAATAGGCTCATCTACCATCCTTCGTCTTTTTGGTTTGTCGCATAATGCATTAAGCAGTGGCATCAGAATCTCAAGCAGTGCACACCTTTACGACCATAGAGGCGAAGGCAGTGCGTAGTCTAGATACCACAAGGTAGCCATCAATCTCAAAGAGGCAGAGCACCTGAACTCACAAGGTTCGGCAGCCGATTGGTTACAACCATTGAAGGAGCGGGAACTATTCACCCCTGCTGCGCCTGGTTTGCCCTCTTCTAGAACCTTTCCTTGGGCTGGATTTCCAATGTGGTTGGGTTTTCCTACATCATAAAAAAGGCCCGCCTTTCAGCGAGCCCTTAAAGTTACAGCGTATTGGTTGACACGTTTATACGTGTGCGTGTCCCACATATTGTGAAAGCGCATCAGCCACCACCTGGTTAAGAGATATCTTTTTCTCCACCGCAAGTATCGCCGCCTTTCTATGTATTTCGGGCTTGACCCGGACGTTGAACACACCTTTCAGGCTCTTTTCGGGAGTCTTGCCGGTCTCTTTGCAGAATTCAATATAATCATCCACTGACTCCTGGAACGCAGTCTTTAATTCGGATATGCTTGTGCCCTCAAAGGTCACGAGATCGGTTACAAACTCAATTTTGCCATGAAACACTTCATCGGTTGAGCTGTAGTTGACGCTGCCGATAAAGCCCTTATACTCCATTGCGTTTTCCATTAAAACAATTTCTTAGGTTTGATAAATGTCCTGGGCTTCTCAGCGCCCAGGACTTGAAAGATAGATAATTGACTAATCTAAGTCTAATTCCTTGATAACGTATTTAAGGACGTATTCTTTAACTATGTTACTAGGGTGTGGCTCGTGAAAGGAGAGCATTTGGCCAGTTTCGGGATGGACGTACCTCCTTCTGCTTCCGCCTGTCTTACCTCGTTTCTGCTCTTCGAACTCCCGCGCCCGGAGGAGTTTTGTCAATTCTTCCCAAGTGAAATCCTTGGGCAGTGTGAGTAGGCGCTCTATTAATTTGGCGAGTTTACTCATACGGCTGTAACTATGGTGCAGTTACAAATATAGTAACTAGTTTTTAGTTACACAAATACTCTGCCAGAATAACCACGCCACTCCTTTTCGCAAGAAGTATCAGCTGAGCAGCCCTTTCAACCAACCTTGTGGGCAAGGACACCCTTTGATTCGCCGTCTTGGTCACTTTCCCTGCTATGATACCCTGTCCTTTGTTCTCCCCCGCCCTAGGTAGATCTTTGTCATAGCTGCTCCATTTGAGTTAGCCTGAAGATATATTTTCGCGAAGACTGCGAAAAGCGCCGGCCCTCCATTATTCTGGTAGGCAGGTCTTAACCGCTGGCAGGTGAAAACATTTTATCTGGATTTTAAAACTAATGCGAATCCCGATTATATAATGGGTACAACCAATGATTGGGAGGGTGGCAAATAAATGTCCTAAAGCGTACGCCGCGTGCTTCGGACCTTTGGCCTTCGAAAAATAAAGGGCATTTAAAAGGACTAAAAGCTCTTTGGCCTTTTTTACCGGGCGCGAATACTGCGTACATGCTAGCGGCGGGCTTTGGAAGTAAAACTAGATAGAGGTTCTTACTATTTTGTTTTCTGTCCTCTTGAAAAAGTCAATTCTGCCCCTAAGGTTTGTATAAGAGGGATGGAACTATGGATAGCTCTTTAAAAAGGATGCAAAGGCTTTAAAGACAATTCTTTATAATATTAATAATCAAATTATGCTAAAAATAATGGTGTATTTAAATGATTTTTAAAGCTGCCTTGCGTGGATGTGCTAAAAAGATAAGCAATCAATCCCCGCCCCATTAGTTGTCGTCTAACTAAATTGCCGAGGCTAGTTCGAATGAGGCTATGGAAGCTTGAAACAAATTTCCACATAGGAATTGAAGCTATTACTTTGACAGATAAAGTTCCTGCCTGCGCAGGATAGACAAAAACGCATGGCCGACGTATTTCCGCCACTCTTTAAATATATGATACTTCTAATCGTCGTGATCGTAAGTTCAAACCCAATTGACTCGGCTACCGCCCTTATCGGCTTGGCAGCAGTCTGTGTTGAACTTGCAATCAACTTGAGGGAATGGCGTAAAGGCTCCTCATAACGACCAAAGCCCGCTGAAACGCGGGCCCCGGACCTAGAGTGGGCTGCATGAAGATTGGCGTCGCACATGCAGCTGGAGCCGCAATATTAACTATTCTTGCGTTAAAGCCCTACTGATCCCAGTGGGGCTTTATTTTTATATCGTGTTGTAAGATAAAATGTTTAGCTCTTCTGACCCCAACTTTTGTTAGGATTTAGTTATCCAAACGCTATCCGTGCTAAGTGTAGGCCTATTATTGTATTTGAAGGTTTATCCTAAGCCCCAAACTATGAATTTTACATTTGACCGAAGCTTAGGGCTTAAGCGATGCAGCCTACTGCACAGACTTCCGCATTAGTCATTGCATCTCTATCTGGCCCAGGTAGCGGTAGCAGGTAGCGCGGCCGACGCCCAGTATTTTGGCGATCTCGCCCACGCTCTTCCCCCCCGCGTCGAAAAGTATCCTCGCAGACTTGGCCTTTTCCAAAGCATCAGGGGAAAGGCCTAGGGGCCTGCCCCCGGTCCTGCCCCGAGCCTTGGCGGCGTCCAGCCCGGCCCTGGTGCGCTCGCGGATGATTTCCCGCTCGAACTCGGCCAGCGAGGCGAACACGTTGAAGGTGAAGCGGCCCGTGGACGTGGCGGTGTTGATGCCGTCCTGCAGGCTCACGAAGTCCACGCCTTTCTCCTTGAACTCAGCCACCAGGTCTATAAGGTCCCTGAGGGAGCGGCCCAGGCGGTCCAGCTTCCAGACCACCACGGTGTCACCCGGCCTGAGTTGGGAGATCATCCTCTCCAGCTCGGGCCGGTCTTTGCTCTTGCCTGATTTCTTCTCCATGTATATCTGCCCGCACCCGTGATGGGTGAGCGCGTCCGTCTGCAGTTCCAGCTTTTGGTCCTGGGTGGAGACCCGGGCGTAGCCAATCTTCATGTTCGTCTCATTAATCCGTCTCAAAAATAGGGAATTTATTTTGATTTGTGAGACGGCAAAAAGAGACGGATTCGGTGAAACTGAGATAGGTAACGCCAACGTTTAACTTTGTCTCAAAAAACGGCCGTTTCAAGAGACAACTTTATATTGCCAAAGTGTGCAAGAAGAAATTAAAACCAATTTGGTGAAATCTATATCAAAGCTTATTGAGTGTTTTAGAATTTAAGCGATTGCTTAAATAAAGAAATATCCTTAATTTTGCCATATGGAAAGCACCACATGTATCCGCCAGGCGACGGATATTCCCCAAATAGAACGCTGCAGAGACAGAGTCGGAGCCTTGGACGGTTCCTTTGCCCACGTAGCCAACGGCCTGGAGATGGCAGGAAATCCTGTGAGACTGAAGATCCTGTTTCTTCTTTCCGAGGAGCAGGGACTTTGCGTGTGTGACCTGAGCGATATTCTGGGGATCAGCGTCTCAGCGGTCTCACAGCACCTCCGGAAAATGAAAGACCGGAGCCTTGTCAAGGCTGCCAAGGAAGGGCAGACCATCTACTATTCCCTGTCCCCCGAGTACGGGGAGGTGTTGAGACCATTCTTCCAGACAGTCACTGAGAGTGAAGTAGTAGAGGCAGTATGAAATCAGAAAGCAAATTAGCAGGAACCAGTCTTATGGCTGCGCTCGCAGCCTCCATGTGCTGTATCACGCCCTTTTTGGCCCTTGTGGCCGGAACCAGTGGCATGGCCTCCTCCCTCGCTTGGCTTGGGCCGTTGCGCCCAGGGCTTATAGGACTGACAATAGCGGTGCTGGTGTATGCCTGGTACCAGCGGCTGAAACGGCAGCCCAAAGATGATTGTACTTGTGAAATAGAAGAAAAACCTAGATTTATGCAGAGCAAGACCTTCCTTACCCTAGTGACCGCGTTCGCGCTTTTGATGCTCACCTTCCCTAACTACGCCAATGTGTTCCGCAATGAACCGGTAGGGCAGAACAGCCCTGCCAAGGTGCAGGGGAAACCGAAGAACAGGGCGGTGGCGGAGTTCACCATCACCGGCATGACGTGCGCAGCCTGTGAGGGGCATGTGGCCAGTGAGGTGAACAAGGTGCCTGGGATTATCGGCCTGACCGTATCCTATGCCAACTCAAATGCTGTGGTGGAGTTTGACAGGTCCAAGACCACGGTGGAGCAGGTGCAGAAGGCTATCAAAGCAACAGGATACAAAGTCACTGAGACAAAGATTAAAAAGTAACAGCCACTATAAAACTGAGAAGATGAATCCAACCGACCGCAGAGGATATGCACCTAGGGTGAAGTTCCTGTCCGGAGCAGTGGCGTTGTCTGCCCTGTTGCTGCTGGCACTGCCGATGTATGCCAGGCTGTACTCCCCAGGACCGGAGGGTGTTTCCTTCTATGCCGTGCCTTTAGTGTGCAGCGCGGCACCAACTATCGGCTGCGGGAGTAAGGCGAAGTTTCTGTTGGTGGACTTGGAACAGCACAGTGAGGCCATAGAGGGTGCTTGGCTTAATAGGAAAGGGACCGTTGTGGCTGTTAAGTGGCGTGGCACGGTCAGTTCAGACAAGAGGGAAGCAGTACTGAAAGCGGTTGGCACTGTACACAACTCTACTCTCACCGCCCTGACATCTAAAGAAGAGGCAAATGTTTCCGCTTCATTCCCAAGTAAAAAAGACTGGTTCAGGGGCAGAGAAGTGGATGAGTTGAGCAGGGAAGAGGCGCGCATAATAGCGAAGAACACTATGAAAGGCTACAGGGAAAAGCAACTGGTGAAACCCTCGTTCGAGAAGCAGTTCGAGGCTGATGTTGAGAAGATTTATACTGACCTGTTCCTTTCCATCTCCTCATACAAGGACCTCAGCACAGAGACCTACAACAGGATAGAGGCGCAGATTCAGGCCGCCGGTGAGAAATACGTAGGCATAGGCAACATGCCCCGTGTTGAACTCTGCACTGCACCGAAACTGGAAGGCGCTAAGGGGGAATCATGCACACAGGCCACCGGCAAATCGTGCTGTGATAAAAACTAACGACAGAACGGAAGACACAGTGATTTTAGAATCCACCATCACATGCCCAGAGTGCGGACACGCCCAAGAAGAGGAAATGCTCACCAATGCGTGCCAGTACTTCTATGAGTGCGGGAAATGCCACGCCGTTTTGAAGCCCTTGCAGGGTGACTGCTGTGTATTCTGTAGCTACGGCACCGTGAAGTGCCCCCCTATACAGCAGAATAAACCTTGTTGTGCCTAGTCCTTTGGAAGCATGAAGATGAAAAAATCCATCCCTGCGCTTCCCGTCAGGAATATTGGGGAGGCAGTTAAATTTTACTCGGAGAAGCTTGGCTTTGAGGCACGCCACCAAGAGGACGAGTTCGCTATCTTAGTCCGTGACGAGATGGAACTGCACCTGTGGAAGTCAGGGGATGAGAGTTGGAGAATGAGGGGAGCCTCTATGACTGTAATGCCTATCTGCAGTGGTGCCGAAAGCTTTCTGGCCGGCACTGCCAGTTGTAGAATAGAGGTACAGGGAATAGACGACCTGTTCAGGGAGCACCAGAGCCATACACCTTCAAATTAGAATATTGGTAGTCAAAGCCTGGTTCTATAGCTGTATGTATGCATGTATAACCTCTGGGAAAGGAACTACCCCTATGCCTCAGAGGTTATACATGCATACAGCTACAATGAATATGCGCAGAAAAGCCTTATTTTTCCCCGTCTTGATTTTACTGACCCTATCTTCAGTGAATGTTATAGCCAAGGATATAATGCACCAGACCATCAAAAGCATAGAGGCGAAGTACATGGAAATGGGCGCGGAGGCCACTTACGTGACAGCCAAAGGAAAGCCTGTCGCGCAACGTATCTCCTTCCTTGACGAAAATGACCTGGCACTTCCATCCGGCAGTAAAATCCGTCAGATTGCGCTTATCCGCCATGGGGAGCCTGACTTGCGGAAAACAGGCAAATTTTCTTACCAAGAGGCGAAGCGGTTTGTCGCGGATTATGACAGTGTAGGGATAGTAGTGCCTGATGCTTCCTTTTTCAGCCTTACAAATCCTGCCCAGGTGAAAATATTCTCCAGCTCCATTGCCCGGGCCAAAGCTACCGCTCAGTACATATTTGGGGAAGGCAGGGAGATGACCGTTTCCCCCCTATTTAGGGAATTCGAATCTTCCATGGGTCACCATAGCCCTGATCTTCGGATTCCTATTAAAGTCTGGACCTCGGCCGCACGCGTGAAGTGGGTGATGGGCATTGACCGCCAGGGGGCTGAGAGTTTTTCCGATGCCCGCAAACGGGCACAGCTGGCGGCGTATACCTTAGCCGGTGCCACCGAAGAAAACCCCAATATAGCCCTTGTGGCCCACGGGTTGTTAAACCGGTATATTCAGGAGAACCTGGAAGAACAGGGGTGGCATGTGGTCAGGAACGGGGGAAGCGGCTACTTAGGCACTACAATTCTAGTTAAAGTTGTAAGTTAATAAGCCTTGTAGAATCCGTTTTAAAGTTTTCCTAAGGGGCCCTTCTAGTTTTTGGGAAAGCCTTTGGAATAGACAGAAAAGGCAGAACATTTCTAAAATATGTTTAGGGATGTTTTGCCTTCTTCTTTTTAGAACCACATAATTGATTTGTTTGGGTTCAACTGCTTCATTATGTGGATTATTTTTTTCAAAACTAGACAGGAATCATAAGCGAAAAAAATAATCCATTACGTTTAGGTGCAATTATAGCTTTTACCTAGGCTTTATTAATGGTACCCCTTCAGAGAGAAGTCTCCCTAGAAGCATGTATGTCTAACTTCTGTTTTTAGTCCTATTACTGAAGCCAAAACTGAAAAACAGTGCTTGAACAGTAAAAGCTTGCCAATTGTGAGTTTTACATGGCATATTCTTTTGCTCTAAAAAGCTCATTGGCTTGTATGTCATTGATTAGTGAAATGTGCATACAGCATATTTCCAAAAGTATTTATCCATTGCTTCAAGCAACTGGGCTGGTATAAAGGTACTGACGCAACCTTTTCCCAATCATTCGGTAAAGTCACATTAATTCTCACCCGTTCGTTATGCTTTTGAAAAGAATTCTAAACCTACCTTTCGTTTTTTCCATATTCTTGGGACTTGTCAGCTTTGAGTCCCAAGGCCAGGTAATTGACTCACTCAAGGCTCCTCAAGAGGCTGTAGCAGCCGACACGTTAAAAAAATACCAAGACTCTACGCTTGCACAAGCTACGAATAAAGCCCCGTTCTTTAAATCAAAGGCCTTCAAGGCTACCATCATTCCGGCAGTACTGATTGGGTATGGGCTGAGCACAATCAAAGACAACGGCCTGTACAGCAGTTACGACGCCAAGAGGGACATACAGAGGCATTTCCCGAATTTCAAAACCACGATTGACAATCCTCTGCTCATAGCGCCATATGTGGAGTTGGTTTTGGCCAACCTGCTGAACGCAAAATCAAACAACGACTTTCTGAACACCACCATGGTGATCCTGAAGGCCGAGGCCATCTTCGCCGTATCGGTGTATGGGTTGAAGCAGGTCACCGACCAGGAGCGCCCCAATGGGGAGAACCGGGAGTCCCTGCCCTCGGGCCACGCGGCCCAGGCGTTTCTCGCCGCGTCAATCCTTAACGCTGAGCTGAAGCACCGAAGCCCGTGGTACGGCGTCGGGGCTTATACCGTTGCAACCAGCGTAGGGGTCTTTCGGATGCTGAACAACAAGCACTGGCAGAGTGATGTGTTTGTGGGTGCCGGTATTGGGATGCTTTCATCCCACTTGGCCTACCTGTCGCACCGTAACCGCTGGGGCCGAAAGCCCTCCATTGTGATGTCTCCTACCCTGATTTATGGGGTACCTGGGTTCGCGTTTTCTTTAAATTTGGATGACTATAAAAATCGGCGGAATAAACCTGATCTGAATAAGATCAGCCTGAACTGAAATTACATCAGATCTCTTGCCAGAGAATGCAGTTGATAGAAGTTCCCTAAGACAAAATAAGGTTGAAGGAAAGCATGGGAATCCAGCCCACTATTGCTGTATGCTTTTTGCTTTTGAAAAAAGATTAATAATAAGGGAAATCGATTTCGATCGTTAGTTTAAAAGAAGGGTTACTCTGTTCTCCACCCTTTCTAATCCTAGATAGTCGTCCTTTGCCAAAGTTTGTGAAAACAATATAACTACTCAGCATTGGGCCGAATTCCAAAGATGGATTAGAAGCTGTTTGGACAGTTGATTATTACTGAGACTAAACTTTAATATATGGCCACTGCCCAGACAGCTCTGATGAAAATGGTCTGCATTAATAGTAGGTATATGATAGCCCCTTTCAGCTTTCTTATTGTAGTTTTATGCCTTTTATCAACAAGCTGTGAAAGGAAACCCACTCCTGAAATTCCCGAGTCAAAAGCAGAGACTACCCTGAGCCCGGACAGGGCAGAAAACCCCTTTGCCATACCGGCCCAGAGTGAGCCTGACACGTTGGGAGAGAGTGTCATGGCGCAGGCAATCGGGCAGGTCGGTGATTCCCAAATTGAAATCGAATACCATTCGCCAGCCGTCCGAGGGCGGGCTATCTGGGGTAGGGAAGTCCCGTACGGCCAGCTGTGGGTGACGGGCTCCCACTCCGCCACGCGCCTGACAATTGGCGCCCCGCTTCTCTTTGGGGGAAAGGAACTACCGGCGGGGAAGTATGCCATCTTCACTATCCCAGGGAGAAAGGATTGGGAGGTAATAATAAACAGAGACTGGAATCAGCACCTCACGACACAGTATGCCAGAAGCAAGGACGTCCTGCGGTTCACTGTGAAGCCCAGCCTCCAAATGATCAATCAGGAGCGTTTGCGATATGAAGTCATATCCCTAGGGGCTGATTCAGGTCAAGTGACAATGAGTTGGGAGAAAGTGAAGATATCTATACCATTATCGAAAAGAGCCACTCTTTGATTTACAACTCTTATATTCTAATGTATTTGAACTTCATTCAAGCTATAGCTAAAATATTTATTTAGAATAAATCTTAAGCCACGGATAGTCCTTGGAAACGTTTGATTTGGCTAAGGAGAAACTTCTCTGCAAACGGAACTTCACCTAAGCTAATAAGTAGGGTTTTGACGCTGTTATTTATAAAGCAGATTATTATAAGAAAGTGACCCATAGAGAGAAGGGTCTTTCTTCCTCCAGTTATAAGTACATGAAATCAATTAAAACGTCACGAAAGCGAAAGAAGTCTAATCAAAAGATAGGTCTATTGTTCCTGTACTATGTCTTGGCAGCGTTACTCCTCGCCGTTGCGGTCTTCCGGATATGGCACTTTTACTCTTCCCACGCCAAATAAACTCCTGAAACCATTAACTGGGCATTGCGCGTTTTCTACGGCAGTAATCAAAGAAGGCAGATAGTCATCCCTATCTCGGCCAACGTTCCATTACATGGATCCGGGAAACCACAAGACCCTTCTAACTAGAGCATGTTGTACAGGTAAAAGCACTTCAAACCGACCATTGATAGTTTTTTGTTGCAATCGGCTGACCAGCACTATACCCATTTCCACCCTTAAATTTTATATCTTGAACAACATTTGCGGAAACGTTTAGGGGATGTATGGAGTATAAGCAAAAGCCTCCCTCAGAATTCATTGACACCAATGGGTTGTATTTGAGGAGACAACCCGTATTTTTGCCCCAATGAAGTGGACCAACCTTCTTCTTGCTGTCTTCATGACCTTTGTGGCCTGTATGCCGTGCAGCGACACGTATGGTTACTCTGAGACGGCACCTAGGGCTTCCCTGGCTTCAGCACCCACTGAAAACCACCAGGAGTCGGGTGACCAATGCACGCCGCTCTGCATCTGCAGTTGCTGCGCTGGTTTCTCCCAACCGACCCCAGCCCCCCTTCAAATAGAGGCGAAGCCGGTCTTTCACAGGACGCCCCTTCTTTCCAGTTATCAGGAACGGCACCTGACCGTCCATGCCTCCATCTGGCAGCCCCCCAAAGTTTAAGCCTTATTTATTGACCGCTGGGATTAGGTAAATACCTTCTCTCGGCCATTTTCGCCTGGATTCCCGTGAGTCCCAGGCCGTCTATTTATTGGCTTAAACATAATTTCATGATTGACAATCTGATAGCTTTCTCCATCCGGAACAAGCTGATTATCGGGCTCTTCACCCTCGCCCTGGTAGTCTGGGGGCTTTTCTCCCTGAGCCGGCTTCCCATCGACGCCGTTCCGGACATCACCAACAACCAAGTGCAGATCATCACGACCTCACCCACCCTGGCGGCGCAGGAGGTCGAGCAGTTCATCACCTATCCCATAGAGATCGAGATGGCCAACGTGCCGGACCTGGTGGAGGTCCGCTCCATCTCCCGGTTCGGCCTTTCTGTGGTCACCGTGGTCTTTGAGGATGACGTGGACGTCTACCTGGCCCGCCAGATCGTGGGCGAGAAGCTCAAAAGCGCCCAGGAGCAGCTTCCTGACGGGCTAGGCACCCCTGAGATGGGCCCTGTCTCAACCGGGCTGGGGGAGATTTACCAGTACGTCCTGCACACCACCCCCAACTCCCCTAAGAGATACACCCCCACGGAACTGAGGACGATTCAGGACTGGATCGTGAAGCGGCAGTTGGCCGGCACTCCCGGCGTGGCCGAGGTCAGCAGCTTCGGCGGGATGCTGAAGCAGTACCAGGTTTCGGTGGACCCGGAAAGGCTCCGGGCATTCGACCTTTCCATCTCGGATATCTTCGGGGCGCTGGAGAAAAACAACCAGAACACCGGTGGGGCCTTTATAGAGAAGGGACCGAACGCTTATTTCATACGGGGCATCGGCCTGCTGACCAACTTTGAGGACATCAGGCAGATTGTTGTCAGGAACACAGACGGGGTCCCGTTGCTTATCCGGGACGTCGCCACCGTAGAGGAGGGCAGCGCCGTGCGCTACGGTGCCTTGACCCGAAACGGCGAGGGAGAGGTGGTAGGCGGCATCGTCATGATGCTCAAAGGCCAGAACTCCGCGCAGGTGATCGAACAGGTGAAGGCGAAGGTGGAGGGGATTCAGAAGACCCTGCCACCTGGGTTGGTGCTGGAGCCGTTCCTGGACCGCACCCGACTGGTGGACCGCGCCATCAACACCGTCAGTACAAACCTCATAGAAGGGGGGCTTATCGTGGTATTCGTCCTGGTGCTCCTGTTGGGCAACCTGCGCGCCGGCCTGGTGGTGGCCTCGGTTATCCCCCTGGCCATGCTTTTCGCCGTCTCCATGATGCAACTGTTCGGGGTGTCCGGGAATCTGATGAGCCTGGGGGCGATTGACTTCGGTTTGATCGTGGACGGCGCGGTCATCATCGTGGAGAGTATCGTGCACCGGATAGGGACCAACCGGAAATTCGCAGACATTGACCGGCTGAACCAGGGGCAGATGGATGATATTGTCCTGGATGCCACCGTCAAGATCCGCCAGTCGGCCGCTTTCGGGGAGATCATCATCCTCATCGTCTACCTGCCCATCCTGGCGCTGGTGGGGATTGAGGGCAAGATGTTCAGACCGATGGCCCAGACCGTGGGGTTCGCCATCCTGGGCGCCCTTATCCTTTCCCTGACCTACGTGCCCATGGCCTCAGCCCTTTTCCTGAGCAAGAAAACCAAGCATAAAGTTAACTTCGCCGACAGGATAATGGGCAGGCTCGAAGTGTCTTACGGGAAGCTCTTAGAGAAGGCACTCAAGATTAGAGGCCTTTTGATGGGGCTTACCCTTGGGCTGTTTCTGTTCACACTGTTTTTGTTCACAAGGATGGGAGGTGAGTTCATTCCCACCCTCGACGAGGGGGATTTTGCCATTGAGTCCTCTATCAGCGCCGGCTCCTCGCTGACCCAGAGCGTCAAGACATTCTCCCAGGCGGAGAAAATCCTGCTCACACAATTCCCCGAGGTAAAGGAGGTGGTCAGCAAAATCGGGTCCTCAGAGATACCGACGGACCCCATGCCCGTGGAAGCGGCCGATATGACCGTTATCCTGAAGGACCGGGACGAGTGGGAGTCCGCCGATAGCAGGGAGGGGCTTATGGAGAAGATGGAAGAGGCGCTTTCCATTATTCCGGGCTTGAACGCAGAGTTCTCACAGCCTATTCAGTTGCGGAGCAACGAGCTGATGACGGGGGTGAAACAGGACATCGCGGTGAAGATCTACGGTGAGGACTTGGACGTTTTGGCCCAGAAAGCCGAGGAGGCGGCTAACCTTATCCGTCCAATCGCTGGGGTGGGGGATCTGAAAGTGGAGCAGACCAAGGGTCTGCCGCAGATCCTGGTGAAATACAACCGGGGCCAGATGGCCCAGATGGGATTGAACATAGAGGACGTGAACCAAGCTCTCCGCTCCGGTTTCGCCGGCGGCGAGGCTGGGGTTATCTTTGAGGGTGAGAAGCGGTTTGACCTGGTGGTTCGATTGGGCTCGGCGAACCGGCAGAATTTCTCTGACGTGGAGAACCTGCTCATCAACCTTCCTTCAGGAGCCCAGATTCCGCTTAGACAGGTGGCTCAGGTAACGCTGGAGCAAGGGCCAAGCCAAATATCGAGGGATGACACCAAACGCCGCATCACCATCGGCATCAATGCCCGGGAGCGTGACGTGGAGAACTTGGTCAATGAAATACAGTCAACATTAGAAGCCAAGTTTAAACTACCCGTAGGCTACTATATAAGCTACGGAGGACAGTTTGAGAACCTGCAGGCGGCTGAGGCGCGTCTTTCGGTGGCGGTGCCACTGTCACTGGCGATTATCCTGATACTGTTGTTTCTGACCTTCGGCTCCTTCAGGCAGAGCCTGCTCATCTTCACGGCCATTCCCCTGGCGGCCATAGGCGGGGTGTTCGCCTTGCTGTTGCGGGGCATGCCCTTCAGTATCTCCGCCGGTATCGGGTTCATCGCCCTTTTCGGAGTGGCGGTACTGAACGGGATCGTTCTGATCGGGTATTTCAACCAGTTGAAAAAGGAGGGATGGGATGACCCGTATGCCCGCATCATGGAAGGGACGAAGGTGCGGCTGCGCCCGGTGATCATGACGGCGGCGGTCGCCTCCCTGGGCTTCCTTCCCATGGCGCTTTCCGGCTCGGCCGGAGCTGAGGTGCAGAAACCGTTGGCCACCGTGGTGATCGGGGGCCTTATCACCTCCACGCTGCTTACCCTTTTCCTGCTGCCGGTCCTATACAGTTTCGTGGAGAAAATGAAAAAGCCGGGTCTACCCTTTAGTTTTGGTGGTAAAACACTGTTATTACTGTGCGCTCTAATATTTGGAGGCACGAATTTTTCTGCTAGCGCCCAGACTACCCCTTCCATTGGAGGCACTACCACTGTAAACCAAGTGGTAGACCTAGCCCTTCGGAATAATCCCGCAGTGAGGGCAGGCACCTTGGCAGTTGAACGGCAACAGGCCCTGCGCAAGACTGGTTTTGATCTGCCCAAAACAGCCGTCACTGGCGGTTTCGGGCAGATGAACAGCGCCGCCAACGACAACTCACTGACGCTATCACAGGGCTTTTCCCTTCCAGGGGTCTACCGAAGCCAGGCCCGGCTGGCGGCGCAGCAGGTCCTTAGCGCCGAGATGCAATTAAAACAGACCAGACGGGTGGTGGTACGGGATGTTAAACTGACCTTCAGTGATTGGGCCATCCTCACCCAAAGGCAGGTCTATCTGGCGTCTCAGGACACACTTGCCCGGCAGTTTGCCCGAGCGGCTGACGTGCGCTACCGCACCGGGGAGGCTAATTATTTAGAGAAAATTGCTGCCGAAACGCAGGCCATGGAGGCCCGTACCGCCCTGGAGGCTACCCAGGCCGAAATCGTAACTGTCCGACAGCGGTTGGCCCGTTTCCTATTCATTGATGACACGCTCCAAATCCAGCCTGAGCTGAGTCCGATAGAAGTGATTCTCCCCTCAGATACCTCGTGGGTAAGTCGCCATCCAGAGATAGGTTTTTTCCAAAATGAGGTAGCCATAAGCGAAGCCCAGACAAGGGTGGAAAAAAACCGGCTGCTGCCAGAGTTTTCCATCGGGGTGACGAGCCAGACCATCCAGGGGTTCCAGAACACCTCCGGTTCGGAGCAGTACTTCGGACCGAGCAGGCGCTTCCAATCCGTGGAGGCGGGAGTGGGCATCCCTCTCGTTTCCCGAGCGCAAAAGGCCCGAGTGAAGGCTTCGGCTCTGCAGACCCGCGTCGCTGAGGCCCAGCTCCAGAATCAGCGTCTGGTTTTGGAGACAGAGTTCCAGCGGCTCAGCCAGGAATATAACAAGCACCGGAAAATGCTTCTATACTATGAGGAGAAGGCCCTTCCCCAAGCCAGCCTGCTGATTGAATATGCGACCAAGGGCTTCAGGGCGGGGGAGACGGAGTACACTGAATATATCCAGAACATCGCCCAGGCCCAGCGGATCAGGCTGCAGTACCTGGACACGCTGTCACAGTTCAACCAGGCCGCTATTCAACTTGAATATCACTTAAAAGACAATTAGAAATGTATAGATATATCAGATCAACCACTACCCTATTGCTGCTGGCCCTCTGCATTGGCGGCAGTGCCTGTCAGAAGGAAGCGAAACCCGCAGAGGAAACTGAGGAAGCCCATGCCGAAGGTGGGGCAGAGGAGGCTGTTGGGCTCACCCAAGCGCAAATGAACGCTGTAGGCATCCAGTTAGGAAAATTAGAGAATCGCCCCTTAAAGAGTGGGATCCAAGTCAATGGCATGCTCGATCTTCCCCCTCAGAATAAAGCCACCATCTCCAGCCTGACAGAGGGAATTGTACGGGAGATTTTCGTCACCCAGGGGCAGTTCGTTAAAAAAGGGCAAAAGCTTGTGAGCCTGGAGCACCCCAGTATCATCCAGTTGCAGGAAGAATACCTACAGGCTCGCAGCGCCCTGAACTATGCGCAGAAAGACTTTGAGCGGCAGAAGGAACTGTTGCGCGAGAACGTCATTGCCGCCAAGAAATTCCAATTGGCGGAAGCCGAATACCGGGGCAGGCAAACAGAAGTAGCGTCTTTGGCTAGTCGTCTTAGTCAGGTGGGCATCGCGCCCAGCCGGGTTAGGGTAGGATCACTTATCCGTTCAATCGCCGTAATATCGCCTATGCACGGCTATGTGCACCAGATCAAGGTAAACATCGGCGCCTTGGTTGAGCCGGCCAGGGAATTGTTCCAAGTGGTGGACAACCACCATATCCAGATCGAACTGCAGGTTTTCGAAAAGGACATCGCCCTAGTCAAGAACGGGCAGAAAGTCCTCTTCTCCCTGACCTCCAATCCCTCCAAGACTTATGAGGCCACCATCTTCTCCGTGGGGAAGTCCTTCGAGAACGATACCAAATCAGTGGGGGTGCACGCCCAAATCAAGGATAATCAAGAGGCCAATCTGCTTCCCGGCATGTTCGTGAGCGGCCGCATCCTGACCACTGAAGAGGCAGTGCCTGCCCTTCCGGATGAGGCCATCATCACCGAAGGGGAGTTAAAGTTTGTCTTTATTGCCACGCGTGCCACCCACTCACCTGAGTCTAAAGCTGAGAGCTCAGAAGAAGAACACGAGGGAGAACTCGCCCCGGACTGGGTTTTTACGAAGATCGGGGTCCAGACGGGGGCCTCAGATGCCGGTTATACGGAAGTGAAGCTTCTGGAGCCTTTGCCGGCCGGCGCCCAGCTGGTCACAAAGGGAGCCTACTACGTCGCGGCGCAGGCCAACAAAGGAGAAGGTGGACATGACTAGTAATTTAAAAGAAAGCCAAACCCTTTACCGATAACTGGTATGGTCCACGTTCTTCTGGATAGCCTTTTGATTAGCCTGATCCACGCCCTGATCCCCAGCCACTGGATGGCCCTGGTGGCCATAGGGCGCTCAGAGGGTTGGCCGCTGGCCACCACGCTCCGGGCCACCCTTTTGGCGGGCCTTGCCCACATCACGGGCACGCTCCTGTTGGGAGGCCTGATCGGGTACCTGGGGATTAGGCTGTCTGAGAAGTTCACGTCCTTTGCCCAGAACGCAACACCCTTGGTCCTGGTCCTGATAGGCATGTTTCTGCTGGGTATCGCCTACTCCCATTCCGATCAGGTTCCAAAGGACCAGCCGAACCTTAATAAAGCGCCTTCCGTCCGTAGCTGGTTCGCCACCATGACGGTGGCCCTGTTTTTTTCGCCCTGTTTTGAGATAAGCTCCTATTTCCTGACTGCCGGCACCCACGGGTGGAGGGGAGTCCTCCTGGTGGCGGTGGTTTTCGTCTTTGTGACGCTGCCGTTGATGTTGGGGCTTGTCGCATTGGGGTACCGGGGCTTCGGCCGCCTCAAAGGAGTGGTGCTGGAGAGGCACGGGCACGCCATCATGGGCGGTGTGCTGATCGTCTTGGGATTGGCCACCTTTTTTTATGAATAGTTAACCTATAATCGAACTCACATGTCACAGGAACTTACCGGCGGCGAAGACCGCAAATCGATTTATAACACAGCTCCCTTAACGGCCCAGAATATACCAATTGAGGAAGACAGAGACCCAAATGCAGTCAATCATGACAGCGTAGAAAAACACAGTGACCATGACGGCCATGACCATGGAGGGGAGGAATCCTCAGGGTGGAGAAGCCATTGGGCGCTTCTGCTGTCCCTGGCCGTCCTGGTGGCTATGCTCACGTTGGAATACGGCTTCGGCTATGTCCCATCCGCTCCGCTGGGCCTTGCCATTTACGGCGTCGCCTACCTGCTTGCGGGCTATAAAGTGCTGGACCTCGCCTTCCGCAAGGCTATTCGCTTCGACTTCTTCAATGAGTTCTTCCTGATGAGCGTTGCCACCTTGGGTGCCTTTGCCATCGGCTCTTACAGTGAGGGTGTGGCCGTCATGGTGTTCTACTCCATAGGGGAGTGGTTCCAGGACGCGGCTGTGAACCGCGCCAAGCGCAGTATAAAGGCGTTGCTGGACATCCGCCCCGATGAGGTCTCTGTCATCAGGAACGGAACCGCCATGGTAGTAGACCCCAAAGAGGTGCAGCTAGGGGAGACCATCCAGATGAAATCCGGGGAGAAAGTGGCCTTGGACGGTGACCTGCTCTCAGATAAGGCATCCTTCAACACCGCCGCCCTGACCGGTGAGAGCAAGCCCGACACAAAGGCGAAGGGGGAGAAAGTGTACGCGGGGATGATCAACCTCAATACCGTGGCTGAGGTCCAGGTCACCTCCCTGTTCCAGGACAGCAAGCTGAGCAGGATCTTGGAGATGGTACAGGATGCGACGGCCAGGAAGTCGCAGACCCAGCTCTTCATCTCCCGATTCGCCAAAGTCTACACACCCATCGTCTTCTTTCTGGCCCTGGCCGTGTGCGCGGTGCCTTATTTCCTCATGGACGGCTATGACTTCAATGTCTGGTTTTACCGCGCGCTGGTCTTCCTGGTGATAAGCTGTCCCTGCGCATTAGTAGTGTCCATTCCCTTGGGCTATTTCGGGGGAATAGGGCTGGCCTCCCGGAATGGGATCCTTTTCAAGGGGTCAAACTTCCTGGATGTGATGACCAGGGTCAACGCGGTGGTGATGGACAAGACCGGCACTTTGACGCACGGTGTTTTCAAGGTACAGCAGGTGGTGGCCCACGGCCTGGAGGAAAAAGAGCTTGTTTATCTGACAGCCGCCATTGAGACGCAGTCCACCCACCCGATCGCCAAAGCCATAGCGGAATTCGCCGGGGCCCCGACCAGTCAGGTGTCCAGAATTGAGCAGGTGGAGGAGATATCGGGCCACGGGCTTAAGGGCACTATTGATGGGAAGCAGGTGCTGGCGGGTAACACCAAGCTCCTGAAGAGATTCAACATCCCCTACCCGGCGGAGGTCGATAGCATCGTCAACACCATTGTGGTGGTGGCGGTGAACGGTCAGTACGCCGGGTACATCACCATTGCGGATGAGGTAAAGGAGGACGCAGTGCAGGCTATCAGGGAGATGCATGCCTTGAACATCCAGACCGTGATGCTCTCCGGAGACAAGCAGACGGTGGTGGATGAGGTGGCCAAGAAACTGGGCATTGACACTGCCTTTGGGAACCTCCTGCCGGAGGACAAGGTGGCCAAGGTGCAGGCGTTGAAGGACCAGGGCAGGCACATCGCCTTTGTGGGTGACGGCGTGAATGACGCGCCGGTGGTGGCCCTGGCTGATGCTGGGATCGCTATGGGGGGCCTGGGCAGTGACGCCACCATAGAGACCGCCGATGTGGTGATCCAGAACGATCAGCCGTCCAAGATCGTGTCAGCCATAAAGGTGGGGAAGATAACCCGCAGTATCGTCTGGCAGAACATCATCCTGGCGATGACTGTCAAGGTAATCGTGCTGGCCCTGGGTGCCGGGGGAATCGCCACCCTGTGGGAGGCCGTTATCGCCGATGTGGGCGTCGCCCTGCTAGCCATCTTGAATGCGGTGCGGATACAGCGCATGAAAGTATAGGATATCCAAAACATCTGTTTAGAATTTTAAGCCTTTCTGTACAGGGTCAAGGAGTCTATCAAGATTTTGTCATGGGATAATGGCTGTCGTTACTGTTTGGAGCGGCAGCCATTCTTGCGCTGATTCGAATAGAAACAACTTAAACAGAAAGGCGCCTAGGAATAGCATAGCCTTAACCAGATACATATTATTTATGGGTAAGACTATCTATGCTTTAGCAGGTGTTTTACCATACTAAAGCTTTTGACCTTGCAGAATAGCCCTGCTCTCATTGTGGAATATGTCCTAACAATGAAACTTACCAGCTAATAGACCATTAAAATGCTGATTACAAATAAAATCCCATTCGGCTTGCTGCTTAGCAAGATTAAGTTTGAGCTTGTCGCAATAATAGCCTATTCATCCGCAGTTGGCATCCTGGACCATCATTCTTATTTAGAGGAAACCATTGTCCCCTTGACAATCCCTACACTCTTAGGCACTTCTCTCTCTCTGCTGCTAGCTTTTAGAATCAATCAATCATACGACCGTTGGTGGGAGGCAAGGATTATATGGGGAGCGATTGTAAATGACTCAAGGTCCCTCATTAGACAGGTGAAGACCTTTGTAAGTGATCCTCAGGATGAGACCGCCATCTCTTTTGCCAGAAGACAGGCAGCCTGGTGCCATGCGCTTGGTGAAAGCCTAAGAAGACTCCCCCACTCGGCAAAGGTTAAAGAGTACTCAAGTGACTTTGAGCATCAATCGAACATTCCCAACGCCCTACTACTTAAACATTCTGAGGAAGTGAGGCAGCTTTATCAAACAGGATGGATCAACCCATTCCAGCAAATCCAAATAGACAGTACCATTACCAGACTTGTTGAGTCTATGGGAAAATGCGAACGGATAAAGAATACAATATTCCCGGGTAATTACAGCACACTGCTTCATTTCCTGATTCTGATTTTCGTCACTTTGCTACCCCTCGGCTTGACAGACTATTCTATCCTTATGGAGGTAGCCCTTACAACTCTCTTCGCAGGGATTTTCTTTTTGATTGAGAAAACCGCCATTTTCATGCAGGACCCCTTTGAGAATATGCCCACTGATACCCCAATGACTACGCTGGCTAACAACATAGAGGTTAACCTGATGCAAATGGTGTCTTGCCCGCCTCCCACCCTTACACCGCCTACCAGTTACTACCAGCTATAGCGTTGGCAAGGCTTGGGTTCCTTCATACTCTACAAGGTAGTATAAACTCTTAACGCTTTATTTGACATGGATAAATTTGATGTTACGATTATAGGCTCTGGCCCAGGTGGCTATGTGGCGGCTATACGCTGTGCCCAGCTTGGTTTCAAAACAGCCTTGGTCGAAAAGTATGACACCTTGGGCGGCACCTGCCTGAATGTGGGCTGTATCCCCTCTAAGGCCGTCCTGGACAGCTCTGAGCATTTTTATAATGCCAAGCATAAATTCCAAAGCCACGGCATCAGATTGGAAAACCTGCAACTGGATTTCCCGCAGATGCTAGCCCACAAAGATGACGTGGTGCAGAATACCGTGGCTGGGGTTGACTTCCTGATGAGGAAAAACAAGATAGAGGTAATCCAGGGCGTGGCCACCCTGCTGAGCCCAGGAAGCATCGGCGTCCATGGTACTGACGGAGTCTCCACTACCATTGAGACTAAGTATACTGTCTTGGCCACAGGTTCAAAGCCCGGTTCTCTGCCCGATATTGTAATAGACAAGAAGAGAATCATCTCCTCGACCGAGGCGCTTGTCTTACCCGAAATCCCCAAACATCTTATTGTTATAGGGGGTGGGGTGATTGGCATGGAGATTGGGTCCGTGTATGCCCGCATTGGATCAAAGGTCAGCGTGATGGAATACACAGATGCCATCATCCCTAGCATGGACAGAACTATGGGCAAAGAGCTCCAAAAGTCACTGAAGAAGCTGGGCATGGACTTCTATCTCAGCCATAAGGTCACCGGTGCCCAAAGTACGGACGTAGGGGTGACCGTGACGGCCGAGGATACTGCCGGCAAAGTGACTGCTCTGGAAGGCGACTATTGCCTGATGGCCGTGGGCCGGAAGCCCTATACTGAGGGTTTGGGACTGGAAAATGTGGGTATAAAAACCGATAAAGGCGGGCGGATTGAGGTAAATGAGTTTTTGGAGACCAGTGTGCCCGGTATCTATGCGATTGGCGATGTGGTCAAGGGGGCAATGCTTGCGCACAAGGCCTCAGAGGAAGGGGTGTTTGTAGCCGAAGTCCTGGCCGGGCAAAAACCGCACATGGACTACATGCTCATCCCAGGCATCGTCTACACCTGGCCCGAAGTGGCCAGCGTAGGGTATACTGAAGAACAGCTAAAAGCCAGTGGAAGAGCATACCGCACGGGGTCTTTCCCATTCCGGGCCAATGCCCGCGCCCGGATGAACGATGACCTGGAGGGCCAGATAAAAGTGCTGGCCGATGACCAGACCGACGAAATCCTGGGCATTCACATGATCGGCCCTCGGGTAAGTGACATCATTGGGGAAGCGGTAACAGCCATGAGCTACCGAGCCTCGGCAGAGGATATATCCCGGATGTCCCATGGGCACCCCACCTTTTATGAATCTCTTAAAGAGGCTTGCCTTGCCGTGGCTAACCGCGCCATTCATATTTGATACGTATTGAAAATTTAAACCGAAAAACGTATAAATAACAGGTTTATAGTCGTGGTGCTTTCATGGTTAGAGGATGATCCACACATCTCAAAACTAATGAAAGCACCACTTTTGTTTTATTATAATAGCCTCATGTTTTTAGCATAGCCCTGCAAGAGTTGGACCTCCGTCGTGAGGATGAACTATCCCACTTTTATCAACTTAATATCAAAGGTGCGTTTCCTGCTCTTGGTAGTCCGGAGTTTCTAATTGAATAGTAGTATGGCTAATCTTAAAGGACTTCTTAACTTGATCGTCGATGGATTTTAATACTTCATTAGCCGCCGCTGTTTCCTGCAGAACCACATGTGCACTCATAGCATTCACGCCGGAAGTCAGCGACCAGACATGCAAGTCATGCACATCGGCTACCCCTGGCAACTTTACCATTGCTTCGCGCAAGGAGCCCAGGTTGACATCGGCCGGAGTTCCCTCCAGTAAAATGCTGACTGCGTCT
Organism: Nibribacter koreensis; assembly: GCF_039541795.1. Taxonomy (NCBI): domain Bacteria; kingdom Pseudomonadati; phylum Bacteroidota; class Cytophagia; order Cytophagales; family Hymenobacteraceae; genus Nibribacter; species Nibribacter koreensis. The sequence goes on from NZ_BAABGX010000005.1 coordinate 30,222, forward strand.
TTCAGGAGAATCCAAGTGCGGGGTAGTATGAACAATCCAATTCCGGCAGATAGGATAGGATCAGCATAGTACCATCCGGTGGTCCACATTATCACCCCGGCTACAATGACGCCTATTGAAGTCAGCATGTCTGAGAGAACCTCAAAGTAGGCACCTTTCATGTTCAAGCTGTCATTGGAGCCTTTCCTGAGGATATACATGCCCACCAGATTAATCACCAGTCCTATGCTGGCAATGACCAGCATAGACTTGCTTTCCACTTCGGGTGGGTTCCTGAAGCGTAGGTATGCCTCATACAAAATGTAGAGCGAGATGCCAATCAATATCACCGCATTGGCCAAAGCCGCCAGGATTTCGGCCCGGTAGTACCCGAACGTTTTCTCCGGTGTTGCTTTACGCTCGGCTAGCTTTATGGCAATCAAGGCGAAAGCCAGGCCTCCCACATCCGTTAGCATGTGGCCGGCATCCGCCAGCAAGGCCAGGCTCTTGGTCCAGATACCGCCGATGACTTCAGCAATTAAGTATAGTAAGGTAAGACCCAAAACCCATTTTAGACGGGATTTATTCTGACTACCTGGGGAAACTGCGTGGCCTTTCGACATAGACGGAAGAAGATTCAATTTATAGCGTTGGCGGTGCCCTATATAAAATAAAGCACCGCCACCTCTCCCTGTTCCAGGGGAGTAGGTCAAAAGCGCAAGGATATTGGGTTTATTTCTGGGTTATCTGCTCATGATGCGCATGACAGGCCTCAGCGCATTCTCGGCAAGCCTGTGCACACCGTTGGCAATGCTCATCCTGGTGCTTGCCGCATTCCTCAGCGCACAGGCGACAGATTTCTTCGCACAAGACCAGGTACTGATGGCCGATTGCCGATTGGCTTTGCAACAGCGCTATGGCGTGGCGGCAAGAGTCTGCGCAAGCCCGGTCCAACTGGGCACACTGGGCCATCATCCCCCCCTCAGAAAGGCAATGGGAAAAGCACATCTCGCAGGTGCTGGCACAGGCTAATAATTTTTCGATGAGTTGCTGATGGTTGTGGTTTTCCATAGTTTTTAGAGCAATTAGAATAGTATGTAAATGATACGTCGGCAGGCGGTGTAGGTTTTTCCTAAGTCCTGGCTTGTGTCAGCCTTGATTTTTAAGCGAATAGCTCTCCTTTCCTTCTAGACGCTTAGGCATTCACCCGCTACCTTCTTACTAGGATGGATAGACTGGTCAAATTCCAATAGAGTTGTAGCAGAGCTTACCCTATTGACCTGACGGATAATTTCTGCAATGGAACAATCATTATGCGCTTGGATGTTCTACCGATAGCAAACAGAACCTGCCATGACAAGAAAAACCAGCATTAAATACTTTTCATTTTTCCTCTCTGCTGTGGTAATTGCCTTCTGCACGGGATTCGCCTTTCTACAGGTGACGACTCCTTCTGGCGAACCATTAAAAGTATCCGAGACGGAGCAGGCTAATAACCCAATTAAGCCCCTTCTCTCTGCGGACCAGGTGTTTGGCCAATATATTGAAAACACCTATGCGGCGGCAGGTTTGGCGGATCAGGGCCTTTCCCTTGAGACGTTTCGGAAAGCCGTGACAGGCTATCACAACTTGATGTCAGCAAATAGGTTATCTTCGGAAAAATCCCTGATCACAATTGTGGACTTCAACCAATCCAGCAGAAACCGGCGTTTATGGGTTATTGACTTGTCCACCAACCAAGTAGTCTATAACACATGGGTGGCACATGGGCAGGGCAGTGGATTGGAATATGCCTCGACTTTCTCCAATACCGTGAATTCCTTCCAGAGCAGCCTTGGCTTTTACTTGACTGAGGACACTTATATGGGTAAAAACGGCTACTCCCTGAAACTTCAAGGTTTGGATGCCGGCTTTAATACCAATGCCCTAGACCGTTCTGTGGTGGTCCATGGGGCTCCTTATGCTTCCGAAGGCTTTATAAAAGCTACTGGCCGGCTTGGCCGGAGCCAGGGATGCCCTGCGCTTCCTACGGAACTCAACAAGCCAATCATCAATACTATCAAAGGCCGTACCTTGCTGTTTGTGGACGGCCCCTCTGACAGCTACTCTTCTGCTTACCTGGACAGCGGTCAGGCCGCAACATGCTTCGTTAATGATGAGGCGGGTAAAAACCATATCAATGCATAGAACAATATATTTTGAAATAAGCGTGCTACGATTCAGCTAAATAGTATTCGGCTCGAACTTCTAGAAAAGCTTATTATTTTTTGATTACCTAGAAATTCTTTGTTTTTGGCAATATGGATCCTGCAACTTCACTGGGCCTAAATGCTTGATAGGACCGGGAATTCCTTGCTAACGCACTGCCTATCAGCCTGCTGATGCCAGAGCACTGTCACGGTCCAGCCCTAAATACCCTCTCATCTTTTACGTAGGAACCCGCTGGTTTTCAGGTCGTATACATGCCCAATGGGCATCTGGCATAGATAGCTCTTATCCACTGACACCATTTCCATAGAACATGAAAATAAACCTATTGAATAATAAGTGTGCAGTGCTGGCTTTCGGGATATCCCTGTCCCTCTTCGCATGCAGCGGGAACACTGAGAAAGCGGAATCGACATCCGCCGCCCAAACAGAGGAACACTCCGGTTCGGGGCATGGCATGCCGGCCTCCGGGTCCAACAGGATGATGGATCTCATGCATGGGAACATGGCGGCCATGCAGAAGATGGAGATGACGGGGGACCTTGACCATGACTTCGCCAGGATGATGGCCATCCACCACGCAGGGGCCCTCTCCATGGCCCAGGAGCAGGCCGATAACGGGCAAGACACGATGCTGGTAAACATGGCTAGGAAAACCCTGGCCTCCCAAAAAGAGGAACAGGACAAGCTTCATAAATTTGTGGACAGCCACAAGCCCGTGTCCGGGGACAAGGCGGGGTCCATGAGACTACTGGGCTCAATGGAGTCTTCTATGGCGGGTATGGAGCATGCCAAAGGAGGGACTACTGACCACGATTTCGCTGCCCTGATGGGAATACACCACCAGAGCGGCATTGACATGGCGAAAGCATACCTGCCGGGCGCGAAGTCACCGGAGCTGAGGGCGATGGCGCAGAAAATCATAGTCGACCAGCAAAGGGAAAAGCAACAGATGGACACCTGGCTGGAAGAGAACAAGCAATAGAAGGCTGGCCTCTAAACCTCGTCTGTTTGAAAAAGGAGAGCCTCATGCAGAAGCTCTCCTTTTTTGTCTAATCAAGTCCGATAGCGAGTCTTATGTTCAACAGTAGGAGGTTTGTCTGTCAAAAAAGCGCTAGCGAAAAAAAGCTGCGATCTCTCGCAGCTTAATGGAGTTCCATATTATCAATCAATTCATTTAATCTGATCTCTATATTTAGTCAATTAAATATGGAGATCAGATAGATACAGAAAAGACTGAGGGGCAAAATTTATATTGAAATCCCCCTTTAGGCATTTAGGGATTTCATATCTTTTCACACTTTTGATTTCGATGGCATTAGCTTGTTCTTTGCCTGCGAAATACTCATCGAAGAAACCTTTCGTAATGCCAGACTGATGCTTGGTCCGTTGCCATAGTTCTTCTTTGTCCCCCTTCAGAATCGAGTTTATCTCAAATTCGCCAATAACTTTCTGGACAGGGGATGAAGCGTAAACAACTATAGTGGTGATAGATAAATTCTTAAAAATGCTCTTTCTGTATTCATATCGCTTTTCCCCCTCAAAGATCTTATCTGCGTACTCTGGCTTAATCGACAATAATACTTTCATTACTTTCTGACGCTTTAAGTATTGTTTCAAACTTATCCCAACTTATCTGGGTAAAGGTCCGGGGGGCATCGCCGACCCCAGCCAGCACTCCTAGGTCAATAAGTTTTGCCATGTTTGGCCTCTTTGGAAAAGAGTAGGTGTACAAGAAGTTAAGGACAAATGGTTTGTAATTGGGCTTGTAATTCCAATATTCCATTAGTTCTTTATCCGAAAGCACCGTTCTCTTCCTGCAAATTTTGATTAAATCGGCCGCACTTGCAACAGGATTGATTACGCTCTCCACTATCGCAATGGTTGTAACCACACTTTTGTGGAAGCCGCCAGTACGGTAGAAAATTATAACATCTCCCTTATCAAACTTCCTTACCGGAGAGTGGGAGATATAAGATTTGCTCAAAGCATTCCTATGTGGTTCATTCTCAACAAAATCAGCAGGTGACTCATTGTTTAAAATAGAATCGGGGAAAAGCTCAGTATGATACTCAGGGTAAATGGGCACAATAAACGCCCTGCCTTTTTTAGAAATATAAGGAAAAGAAAATTTAGGGTTGGCCAAATTAATGTGAGGAGAAAAATTCCGAACATAAACATTCTCCTCCTCCACAGCGTCAGCTGTTCTGGTGTTTTTCTTTCCCCACAGAGTGAAACCCCATTCTGCCAATAGGTCAATCAGCCTTTGCTGCTCTGGGCGCTTGGGGAAGATAGTAACGTAGATTTCATCCACTCCCCTGGAAAGAGCGTTGTCAAATATGACCTTTAGAAACCGCTCACCCAGTTTAAATCCTGTGAGTGTCACTTTGAAGGTGCCAATCTTTAGCCTTCTTTTTTTGGGGAAAGGAGGGGTTATGTCATATGGTTCTTCCTTTCCCTCCGTTTTCAGGAAAAGGAAGGCGCAAATTTTCCCATCGGCATAGCAGACGTAGGCAATGTCTTCGGCCTTTTTATCAAACCACCTATCAAAGCCGAAATAATCGCTTCGGAAGGAGTCAAAGAATTCGTCGGTAAGGTCGATATGGGCAAAATGTTCCTTTTTAACAGCCAGAACCTTGTAGTCAGTCAGCTCAGGGTGCTCTGCAAGACACTTCTCAATAAACCTCTCAATTTTGAACACACGCTCAGCAACCCCCAGTTCAGCCGCCTTTAGGTGTATTCTCTTGTCCTCTGAAATCAGAATATCCACCCGGTCTGCGTAAAGCTCGTTTAGGATATGCGAATCATTGATATCATTGGGTGTGTGGTCAAATTTTTTAGAAACCTTTGCCACGTCTGCATGGAGAGGGGCAAGAATTCTTATGAGGTTGTAAGAGCTTAGCTTGATGGCGAATGACTTCTTTACCTTTTCCTCACCGTGTCTGTTAACCTCATCAACAGATATGGGATGAATGACTTTGGTGTATTTTAACTTATCCAGCCAATTGAATAACTGGCCTATGTCCTCATTCCTTACTACGGCCGCTTCCCTATGGATAATAATATTAGTATCTAATAGTGCTCTCATTTATTATATAGGATTCTTTAATGCTATTGATTCCTTAATATTCAGATAAGAGAAGAAGTAAGTGATTAAATGATAATAAAATCCAAAAACGCTTTTCTTCCATGTAGGGCTTCCCTCCCACTTACAGAAGGGTACCACTCTCTACCACGTACGTCACAACCGGATCATGGAAAGTGACTTCTGTGAAAGTCACCTTCTTGCCCTGAAGGAAATCCTCCAGATGGTCCAAGGGGGCGATCTCCATATGGGTGGAGATGCCGTTTTCGATCCTATGGCTCCTGACGATGAATGGCTTTGATACCTGGGCGACACTGAATCTGGAGGAGGAAAGGTCCCCATAGGGTATGAGGTGCTCCGTTAGGACGGCGAAGGTGCTTTTACCCTTCGTGCTGATGTGTCGGATTCTGCCCAGGCCCGCAGCGGAGATCTCCCTGGGGTCATTCAAAGTGGCCAGCAAAGACTTTTTGCCCTCGCCGCTCCCTAGCTGCTCTAGAAGAAGAATCCCTTTTACCACACTGCGTAACTTTCTGGTATCCTGTCCTTCGATGATTTTATTTCTCAGGTCGGGTTTGGCCCGCAAGGCAATCCTATCCGAATGGAATCTTACAACACAGGGGAGATCTAGCATAGACTGGTTAACCTTTGGGATGTCAGTTGATCACAAGTTGAATGGCTGTCAAATAAAGGCTTCAATATAGGGAAGAAAGGCCGTCTAACCTATGCTTAGACGGCCTTTAGAAACAGCTGCAGGATTTTTCGCTTCAGATACTGGAGGCGACCTCAACTACCTTTTATACTTTCAGGCGATTGCCTGCCAGGTACAGGGAAGCGGACACACCATAAGTGTAACAGAGCCTTTGCAGAAAGCGGGTGAGGTAAGATTGTTCTCAGACGTGGACGAGCTCCAGCCTGAACAGCACGGAGGCGCCGTCTTGCATAACGAGGGTCGTGCTCATGGTCAGCCTCCCCTTCCCCAGCTCCTCCACCCGCCAGCTCTCCTCCTGGGTGGTCACCGGCCTCAGCGTGAGCGTGCCGGCCGAGAGCTGCCAGGTGCCGACCGTCACGGCGCCGCTGCCGGACGTCTCGGTGTAGGTGCCACCCATCCTGTAGCTTGCGCGGGTGCCGCGGACCGACGCCATCTCCGGCCGGCTAGTGACGTCCTGCCCGTTGAGGTAGACCCTGCTCACTTTCCACTCCCGCTCCGTCAGCAGCTCCTCCCTGGAAGGCTCGGGGTCCTTCTCCGTATCCCCGCAGGAGGACAGGGCCGAGGCAATGATGGTCAGCAGAAGGATCAGCATTTTTGTGGTTCTCATGTTTTTTGGTTTTTAGGTTAGATGGTCTCCCGGCAAAACCCCACCCGGAGTAGGCCGCTTGCCAAAGCTACTAAACAAGAGATAAAAACATATTATAATATGGGTATTATAATATGTTTAATACGTTAGGTAAATTATAAGGGCGCCGCTTCGGACTTTCGGGCAAAACCGAACAGGCGATATGAAGGAAGAGAAGCCGGACCCGAGGCTGGCGGCCATCGGGGAGAAGATCAAGAGACTCAGGGTAACAAAAGGCTACAGCTCCTACGAGAGCTTCGCCTTCGACCACGGGCTGCCCCGGGTGGGCTACGGCCGCCACGAGAAGGGCGCCAACCTGACCATGTCCAGCCTGCTGCGGATCCTTGACATACACGGGGTGGGCCTGGCCGAGTTCTTCTCCGACCTGGAGGGCTGAGAGGCCCTCCTCATAGGCGTCCCTACCGCTGCGACTACAGGCTCAGAGCACCTCCCCTACCGTTATTTGAAGCGCTTAATCCTATCAGCCAAAACCCAGGGTCTTCGGTGTAGCCCATGCGCAGGTGCCTCCGGGCCCGGGACGGAAAACAGAACCGAGGACGGGCCAGCAAAAAAGGGTTGCCCAGGGAGAACGGGTCATCCGAAAATGCGCCGGGCGCAGCCCCGGGCAATGGGGGAAGCCCTTTGACTGGGTTTCCAAAACCCGGCCGGGAGCCCCTTCCCGGTGGCATGGGCCCGTCGCGCCGACGCCACAAATTGTGGCGGCCTGCCCTGGAGAAAACACCGCTTGGGGAGGGCACCGGAAACGGCGCCGGGCAACTCCTTTCCCGTGGATTTCCCGGGCTTAATCCATGCAGCCAGATAAACGCCTCTAAAGGGGCCTAACCCCACTTGCATACTGATGCAAAAACGCGGCGGACGCCGTTTCCCGGCGGCTTTCCCCACCAGAAGGAAGACTTTCGGGAGCCGGGCGCGAAGCCGCCCGAAGGCAAATAGAATACCCTCAGAGAGGCTCGGATCTAGGCCCCGCCGGCTTCAGGTAAAACCCTATCCGGGAGGTTTTCCCGCCCCACTTTTTATGTGAGATCAATTTGCTATAATTGCCTGCCTGTCATTTTCCTATAACCAAAATCAACACCTGCATCATCCGTGTCCGACTTTAGGCTTTCTAAGGTTACTCCCCGACGTCTTTTCGTAACGAAACCCAGGCACAGCGAAAGAGTGACGGCTCAGTCGTCCAAATGATCTGAAAACGCGTCAGGAAGCATATCCTGCACGATTATGTGTTAGAGATTTCGATGAATGATTGGTTGCAAAATAACACCACTACTGAATCAGTTAACCGTACTGAAATCCAGTGATGAAGACCAGCACAGGTAAATTCTGTACAACATATCGATGCTTCATGTTAAAGCTCTGAATTTCAATAGTTTAAATAACATATTATATAAATTTGATTATAACATTCTGTGTCAACTGTATCAATAACCGTACTACGGTCCACCCACCGCAAAATCAGCGATCTTTAAGTTACAGCTTGTTATAAGGTTTAATTAAAGTGTAATTAGTTACTACTGGACTGTAGTACGGTCTTGATTTAGGAGTATAGACATATCCTGTGTTGTGAAAGTGCATAAACCTAAGTAAATCAGCAATATATATAGAAACCAATAAAAAGAATTAGGCTTTTTAGCCTTTTTAATTCTGCTTTATCTATTTATAATATTTTACAATAGCTGTAAATAAGTGAAGCAAAGGTAATTACAAGGATGAAACCGTACTCTAGTCCACCCATTGACCGTACTCTAGTCCAGTCCTAACCGTACTACCGTCCACCCATTACCGTTCTGTGGTCCAGTTATAACCGTATCACAGTCCTTGACCGTACTACAGTCCATTTTTTAACCGTACGGAAAAAAAAATTAGTACGGCTTTAATTATTATCTTTATGTTTGCATTGAACTCTAACACACCCAATTATGGATAAACTGCAGAAGGTATCTGATAATAGAATGGT
>NZ_BAABGX010000006.1:0-1016 GCF_039541795.1 Nibribacter koreensis
GTGAGGTCCAAGCGAGGCGGTCGGTCTTAAGCAAATTACCGACTGTCTTTATTATTAAAGTAATTGAGACCAGTCAGACAATCTACTACAATGGAGAGTTTGATCCTGGCTCAGGATGAACGCTAGCGGCAGGCCTAATACATGCAAGTCGAACGGCCCAGCAATGGGCAGTGGCGCACGGGTGCGTAACGCGTATGCAACCTACCTTCCACTGGGGGATAGCCCGGAGAAATCCGGATTAATACCGCATAACACCCTTCGATGGCATCTGAAGAGGGTTAAAGATTTATCGGTGGGAGATGGGCATGCGTGCCATTAGCTTGTTGGCGGGGTAACGGCCCACCAAGGCTACGATGGCTAGGGGTTCTGAGAGGACGGTCCCCCACACTGGCACTGAGATACGGGCCAGACTCCTACGGGAGGCAGCAGTAGGGAATATTGGGCAATGGGCGGAAGCCTGACCCAGCCATGCCGCGTGCAGGATGAAGGCCTTCTGGGTTGTAAACTGCTTTTACCAGGGAAGAAAACACCCATGCGTGGGGAACTGACGGTACCTGGGGAATAAGCACCGGCTAACTCCGTGCCAGCAGCCGCGGTAATACGGAGGGTGCAAGCGTTGTCCGGATTTATTGGGTTTAAAGGGTGCGTAGGCGGCCCCTTAAGTCAGTGGTGAAAGCCCGCGGCTCAACCGCGGAACTGCCATTGATACTGGGGGGCTTGAGTACAGACGAGGTAGGCGGAATTGAAGATGTAGCGGTGAAATGCTTAGATATCTTCAAGAACACCGATTGCGTAGGCAGCTTACTAGGCTGTAACTGACGCTGAGGCACGAAAGCGTGGGGAGCGAACAGGATTAGATACCCTGGTAGTCCACGCCGTAAACGATGATTACTCGATGTCGGCGATAGACCGTCGGCGTCTTAGCGAAAGCGTTAAGTAATCCACCTGGGGAGTACGCCCGCAAGGGTGAAACTCAAAGGAATTGACGGGGGCCCGCACAAGCGGTGGAGCATGTG
>NZ_BAABGX010000007.1:0-3870 GCF_039541795.1 Nibribacter koreensis
CCCTTACGCCTAGGGCTACACACGTGCTACAATGGGCGGTACAGAGGGTCGCTACCTGGTGACAGGATGCCAATCTCAAAAAGCCGCTCTCAGTTCGGATCGAAGTCTGCAACTCGACTTCGTGAAGCTGGAATCGCTAGTAATCGCGTATCAGCAATGACGCGGTGAATACGTTCCCGGGCCTTGTACACACCGCCCGTCAAGCCATGGAAGTCAGGGAGACCTGAAGGCGGTAACCGTCAAAGGAGCCGCTTAGGGTAAAACTGGTAACTGGGGCTAAGTCGTAACAAGGTAGCCGTACCGGAAGGTGCGGCTGGATCACCTCCTTTCTGGAGACGCCGCCTCGGCGCGGCCCGCTTCAACTTTTCCTATCCCCCCTACTTAAATCATACTTGAAAGCATTAGCATCAGCACTCGTCAGGAAGCGTGCGGAGGCCCAGTTCACTGGGCTTGTAGCTCAGGTGGTTAGAGCGCTACACTGATAATGTAGAGGTCCGTGGTTCGAGTCCACGCAGGCCCACTCTAAAGATACTTGGGGGATTAGCTCAGCTGGCTAGAGCGCCTGCTTTGCACGCAGGAGGTCAACGGTTCGACTCCGTTATTCTCCACACTCCGACAGAGTCGCGGCGCGACTGACAGAAAAAGGCAGGGACCGGAAGGGTGCCTGCCGCACATGCCCGAGGGGCGGACAGCGATGTCTGCGCGGAGGGCGGGGAGGTTCTTTGACATATTGGGAAGAGAGAAAACAAACTAGAGTACGCGCCGCGCAGCAATGCGCAGGCGCTAGGAAGTTAAGAAGGGCGCATGGGGAATGCCTAGGCTCTCAGAGGCGAGGAAGGACGCGATAAGCTGCGATAAGCTCCGGGGATCGGCACATACGACTCGATCCGGAGGTCTCCGAATGGGGCAACCCGGCTGGTTGAAGACCAGTCACACCTTAGGGTGGGCGAACCCGGGGAACTGAAACATCTAAGTACCCGGAGGAAGAGAAAATAACAATGATTCCGCAAGTAGTGGCGAGCGAACGCGGAAGAGCCCAAACCAGGGTCGTTACGGCGACCTTGGGGTTGTAGGACCACGACGTGGGACCGAGAAGTGAAGCTTAAGCGCCTGGGAAGGCGCGCCGCAGAGGGTGAGAGCCCCGTCAGCGAAAGCTTCTCGGCCCTAGTGGGATCCTGAGTAGGGCGGGACCAGAGAAATCCCGTCTGAATCCACCGGTACCATCCGGTAAGGCTAAATACTCCTGAGAGACCGATAGTGAACCAGTACCGTGAGGGAAAGGTGAAAAGTACCCTGAATAAGGGGGTGAAATAGAACCTGAAACCATGCGCCTACAAGCGGTCGGAGCCCCTTCGTGGGGTGACGGCGTGCCTTTTGCATAATGAGCCTACGAGTTACTCCTCCCTGGCAAGGTTAAGTGCTTTAAAGCACGGAGCCGCAGCGAAAGCGAGTCTGAACAGGGCGCACAGTCAGGGGGGGTAGACGCGAAACTTTGTGATCTACCCTTGGGCAGGATGAAGTTGCGGTAACACGCAATGGAGGTCCGAACCAGTTAGCGTTGAAAAGCTTTTGGATGACCTGAGGGTAGGGGTGAAAGGCCAATCAAACTGAGAAATAGCTCGTACTCCCCGAAATGCCTTTAGGGGCAGCGTCGAGGTGGAGTCTCATGGAGGTAGAGCTACCGATAGGACTAGGGGGAGTCAAATCCTACCGAATCCTGACGAACTCCGAATGCCATGAGACATACTCGGCAGTGAGGCTTGGGGTGCTAAGGTCCCAGGCCGAGAGGGAAAGAACCCAGACCGCCAGCTAAGGTCCCTAAATATATGCTAAGTTGAACAAAGGAGGTCCAGTTGCCTAGACAGCCAGGATGTTGGCTTGGAAGCAGCCATTCATTTAAAGAGTGCGTAACAGCTCACTGGTCGAGCGACAGGGCATCGATAATAATCGGGCATCAAGCATATTACCGAAGCTGCGGATTGTAGTTTACTACAGTGGTAGGGGAGCATTCCCTTCTGCGGTGAAGGCGCCTGGTCATGGGCGCTGGAGCGTAGGGAAAAGCAAATGTAGGCATAAGTAACGATAATGCGGGCGAGAAACCCGCACACCGAAAGACTAAGGTTTCCTGATCAACGCTAATCGGATCAGGGTTAGTCGGGTCCTAAGGCGGAGGCGAAAGCACAAGTCGATGGACAACTGGTTAATATTCCAGTACTAGCGTGACCCAGTGATGCGGTGACGGAGAAGTGAAAGGCCCGCCTGGTGACGGAATACCAGGTTGAAGCACGTAGGTATAGGGACGGTAGTCAAGTACGCCGACCCTGCTGAAATGCGATAGTACCCCAAGCCCCCGGGCAAGGGGATAGCGGCCCTAACCATGCTCCCAAGAAAACCCGCTAAGCGTTCAAGGTCACGCTACCCGTACCGCAATCCGACACAGGTAGTCGAGGAGAGAATCCTAAGGTGCTCGAGTGAATCACGGCCAAGGAACTCGGCAAAATGGCCCTGTAACTTCGGGAGAAGGGGCGCTTCCTCCAAGCAATTGGAGAAGCCGCAGTGAAAAGGCCCAGGCGACTGTTTAACAAAAACACATGGCTTTGCGAAATCGAAAGATGAGGTATAAGGCCTGACACCTGCCCGGTGCCGGAAGGTTAAGAGGGGGGGTTAGCCGCAAGGCGAAGCTCTGAATCGAAGCCCCGGTAAACGGCGGCCGTAACTATAACGGTCCTAAGGTAGCGAAATTCCTTGTCGGGTAAGTTCCGACCTGCACGAATGGTGTAACGATCTGGGCGCTGTCTCAGCCGTGAGCTCGGTGAAATTGTAGTCTCGGTGAAGATGCCGAGTACCCGCTACGGGACGGAAAGACCCCGTGCACCTTTACTATAGCTTAACATTGACTCTGGGTAACTCATGTGTAGGATAGGTGGGAGCCTCTGATCCGGCGTCGCCAGGCGTCGGTTAGGCAGCGTTGAAATACCACCCTTGAGTTACTTGGAGCCTAATCTCTAAGATGGGAGACAGTGTTTGGTGGGTAGTTTGACTGGGGTGGTCGCCTCCAAAAGAGTAACGGAGGCTTTCAAAGGTACCCTCAGCACGCTTGGTAACCGTGCGCAGAGCGCAATAGCAGAAGGGTGCTTGACTGTGAGGCCCACAAGCCGAGCAGGGCCGAAAGGCGGATATAGTGATCCGGTGGTTCCGCATGGAAGGGCCATCGCTCAAAGGATAAAAGGTACGCCGGGGATAACAGGCTGATCTCCCCCAAGAGCTCATATCGACGGGGAGGTTTGGCACCTCGATGTCGGCTCGTCACGTCCTGGGGCTGGAGAAGGTCCCAAGGGTTGAGCTGTTCGCTCATTAAAGTGGCACGCGAGCTGGGTTCAGAACGTCGTGAGACAGTTCGGTCCCTATCTGTAGTGGGCGTTAGATATTTGAGGGGACCTGTCCTTAGTACGAGAGGACCGGGATGGACGAGCCTCTGGTGGACCTGTTGTGGCGCCAGCTGCAGCGCAGGGTAGCTACGCTCGGATGAGATAAGCGCTGAAAGCATCTAAGTGCGAAACTCACCCCAAGATGAGATATCTTTCAAGGGCCGTGGGAGACTACCACGTCGATAGGCGGCAGGTGTAAAGCTGGAGACAGCACAGCCGAGCCGTACTAATTGCCCGGAGGCTTCCGCGCCGCACCGCGCGTACCCTAGTGACCCTTCTCTCAACCCAATATGACAAACGAACCCCCCACATCATTAGTAGTAGAGATACTCAAGATAATGGTGGCTATGTCGCGGGTGTCCACCTCTTCCCATTCCGAACAGAGAAGTTAAGCCCCGCCGAGCCGATGGTACTGCGGTCACACGCGGGAGAGTAGGTAGCC